>DATJWK010000170.1:0-31414 GCA_035501395.1 Puia sp. | reverse complement strand
ATAAATGGACCCGACAGCATGAACTAAAATACCCTCACTTCAGGTGGTCAATTTGGGTCGGCCGAGGGTGGTCAATTTGGATCGGCGCAGCCTGGTCAGTTTAAATCGGCGCGAGGTGGTCAATTTCATCGGCGTTTGCACAAGCGCGGGGATTACGGCCGGTATTGATATGAGCCTGGCTTTGATCGATGAGATCAGGGGGGAGAAATACACGAAAGCAGCTATGCTTGATCTGGAGTATGACCCGCAACCACCCGTCAAAGGCGGAAGCGACAAAAACACCGATGCCGCAATTGTAGACGTGATGCGGTCAATGTACGATGAGGGAATGGAAAAGGTATTGCATCCGGAAATCGCGTTTCGAAATTTGAAATTTGACAATACAAAGGATTTGTACTGCGGAATGCCGCTAACAGCCGGCGTCGGCGACACAGCAAATTATAAAGGTAAGCTGTATGGCTTTTGCAGTAAGGAATGTAAGGAGGAGTTTGAGAAGAACCCGGCTGCTTACCTGGCAAAGCAATAGCCGGCAATCGGCAAACCAGATGATTTCAGCCCGATCGAATTGGCCCGGAAAAAAAGAAAAGAGCCCGATAACCAATCGATTAACGAGCTCTTTGTCCTGTTTGACTCTCAATATGGTCGGGACGACTGAACGCACCGTTAAACGGAATGGCATTGTATTTCAATCTGTTGAAGTCATCGGATTTTTTCACTCACCTAATCACTCACAGCACCGATTGACGTTAAAGAACTGATGAAAGGATCAGAACTTGCGTTCGGATTCAATTCGGAATAAAGATAACTAATTCGTCGAAGCCGCTGAAAAGAAAGTAAATAATTGTGGCGTCGTGGATTCGAAAATTGGATATTCATGGTCAGGAAGTAGGGGAGGGGATGAATACGCGCGAAAAGGTACTTTGCAATTCGGGACGCACTGCGTCCCGTTTTTGAATAAAAGGGCAACCGAGATTTTGTTACTTTATTTTCCGCAGCGACCTAATCCGGGATGGTCGCCGTGAGCAGTGGATCACTCCAAGTACCAATATTTCTCCATCGTTAACCCTATAGATTATATACCAGGAAAGGCATGTTGCCCTCCGATATATTTTGTCTTTTGTAGGAATTTCTTCGCATTCCCGAAATGCAAAAGGATTGAGAGTAATACGGTCAATGGTGGCAAAAAGGGCATCCCCGACTTTCGCTGCATTCAAGGGTTGTTGGTTTACGAATGCTATGTAGCCGGTTATTTCTTCGATATTCTGAAGCGCATTGGCTGAGACCCTTACTTCGTAATTTTTTGAAGCTGCTTTTTCTTGGAGGCCCATTTAGATTTGGCTTCTTTTAGGCTAAGACTTGGGGCATTTTCGGCATCGGAAATCCAAGCCTCGAAAGCCGGAAGATCCATTGCTTTTCCCGGAAGGGAGGGAGATGCAAGCGCAGAAGATTTGACAATTTTTATGTAATTTTTCTCTTCAAGAGCGTGCAAAGCTTTTAAAGCGCTATTATTGGTTATTTGGACGGTTAATGTTCGCATGGATTAGAAGTTGCTATAACAAAATTATAAGGTTCACCATGCTAATTTACAAAGAATTAATTGATCGGACGGCTAAATTTGGGGGCTGGGATTACTCAAGGGACTGCATTTCCCCGGCTAGCAAATGCTCTTTTCTTCCGGCCAGGTGGTTGGGTAAAGATGCTTTCCCGCCTACTGCAGGTCAATGGGCGGATCCTAGCTATTACATCCCCAGCTGGGAAATCCCCGTCGAGTCTACCGCTGCCGAACAGTCAATAATTTTAGATTTTAGTTTATGACAATTAGAGCTGTTTTTTCAAATGTTGTGTTATTTTGCGCATTGGCATGCAATAACCAAGCCGCTGAATTGACGAAAATTGATAGCAACGTGCAAAGAGGAACGGCCAACCTCAATCAAAAAAACAATTTCGACGCCGTTATTATTGAAATTAGTAGTCAAGTCGAGAACGTAGAAAGTTGGGATGCCTTATTTAAAATTAAACCCTTTATCTATATTTATGAACATAGCGATTCGTGTGTCAGTGATGCGAAGCGCTTTTTGGCTGATTCGAGTTATAATGATCATAAAAAGAAGACCTGTATATGTTCTATGCAAAGGGCATCGTTGTCAAATTACCTTCAAATCGTAAAGTCCTGCAAGGACTTGTTTGATGACCACAAGTTATCTGAAAATATTTTGGCTTGGTCGGTTTCGCCAAATTTTTCAAAGGCTCAGCCTGTGGTCAGAAACTACGAGTCAAAAGAGGTGAGTGATCTTTTGCAGGAAATTATTGCCGACTCCAATATTTCAAATGAATTTAGAGATCGGATCAAGCAAATCAAATCAGGTGCAGTGTGGGATAGCATTAAAGGAATGGAAGGCTCTTGATGTGTCCTTTGATGGCAATGTTTAGATGTAATAAATACTATTTGACCTTGCATCTTTAGAGTCATGCGATTCCACTTAATCTGACAATGCAGCGTTATTAATTTGCTTTATACGGTATTGTTTGGCTGTCAGCCCGGTCAGTTTCCGAAATACCTTATTCAGATGGCTTTCATCGGTAAAGCCCAGTTCCGCTGCAATTTCTGAAATAGTACGCCTATTGTGGAGCAGCCGCGTTTTGGCCAGCTCCACCTTATAATCCAAGATAAATTGTTTGATCGTCTTGCCGGTATGTTTACGGAAATAGACGCCAACATAATCTTTGGAAAGGTGGAAGTGTCCGGCAACCTGGTCAAGAGTGGTGAGGTCATTGTCGTAAATATGATGCTGTAGGTAGAGGATGATTTCATAGGCGGTATTGGCAGCATGATCTTGGGACGCGAACCGGGGCGCCCTTCCGTACCGGGCAATGATGTTAAGAAGTAAAAAAGCGAGATTTTGCAGGACAATCTCACGGAAAAATCCTTTTCGCTCCCACTCCGCAATCAGTCGCTTGATCAATAAACCGGAGAAAGTCCGGTCTTCCTCGTCCAACGCGATAAAACCATTATAGTGACCGGCATGCTGGAATATGTATTCCAGTTGCTTGAAAAAGTGGCCAAGTTCTGGTTTGTCCTGTCCGGTAGCCGAGTTCCTTTCAAAAAATGATGCTGTGAAGTCAATGATGCAGAAGGTAGACTGCGCATGGGCTTTAAAGGTGTGCTTGTCTGTCGGCGTGAGAAGAAATAGGTCGCCTTTACCGTAGGCGAACTGATTCTCATTGATGACATGTATACCTCTGCCTTCCAGCACGTGGATCAGTTCAAAACAATTGTGTCGGTGCTGGGGATGGCTGTCCGCAAAATATTCTTTAATGGACAATTGAAAGTCCGTTTGAAATCCGGTGTTGGACATGAGCGGAAAAGTACGGATAAATGCCTGTTTTTTACCTGTTTTCCCCGGCTTTCTCACGGTAAGTTTGCACTGAATTGATTATCGCACAATTATGAGGCATTTTTATTTACATCATAAGGCGGACCTGATCCGAATAGGCGGGACGGCGCTCGCTTTACTTGTCAGCCTTTCCGGAAAATGGAAGACGCTTACTTCCGTGGATGTAGTGGCAATTGCGGCTACGCTCATCGGGGGCTTTCCCATGTTTAAGGAAGCATTTGAAGCGATCAGGAAGCGCAGGATGACTATGGAGCTTTCTATGTCCATTGCTGTCCTTGCCACCCTGGTTGTCGGCCAATATATGACCGGGTTGGTCATCACCCTGTTTGTACTGGTAGCGGAGTTGTTGGAGCACCTGACAGTGGACAGGGGGCGGGGTGTTCTGAGAAAGCTGGCGGAACTGCTGCCGCAGTCGGCTATTGTCCGGCGCGATGGAAAGGAATTTCCAGTTCTTGTGCATGAGCTGCAACCTGGTGACAATATCATCGTGAAACCGGGCGGTCGGATCCCGGTAGATGGCAAAGTGACGAAGGGGAACAGTTTTGTGGACCAGTCTGCCATTACCGGAGAATCCATACCGGTAGAAAAGATACCGGGCATGGAGGTGCTGGCCGGAACGGTGAATCAGGCCGGGGTATTGGAGATTAATGCCACCGGTATCGGGAGAGACAGCACTTTTGGGAGGATCATAGACGTCATCGAGGCGGCTCAACAGACCCAGGCGCCTATTGAGAAAACAGCGGACCGGCTGGCGGCCCGCCTGGTGTACTTTGCCTTTGCGGGAGCCCTGGCGACTTTCTTCATCACGCATAATATGACCGCCACGATATCGGCGCTGATTGTAGCCGGGGCTTGCGGCGTGGCGGCAGGCACGCCGCTTGCCATTCTCGCAGGTATTGGCCGTACCGCACGGGAGGGTATCATTGTGAAAGGAGGGGTCTACCTGGAGCAACTGGCGTCGGCGGATACGGTAGTGTTGGACAAAACTGGGACGTTGACGCTGGGGCAGCCCGTTGTGACGGATATACGTTGTTTCAATGGCATTTCCCGGACAACAGTCCTGCAGCTTCTCGTCACGGCCGAGCAACACGCAGAACATCCATTGGCTTCGGCCATCCTGCAACAGGCGAAAAAAGAGGCCGTCGACCCCGGACCATATGAGACCATCGAGTACCTGCCCGGCAGGGGTTTACGGTGCCGCATCAACGATGAAGATTACCTGATCGGCAACCTATCCCTCCTCGATGAAAAGGGCATTGGCTATTCAGCGGCGCTGCCTTGGATCTGCGAGCAGAAAGGAAAGGGCAATACAATGATTGTGCTGAGTTCAAGTCATCAGTTGCTCGGTGGAGTCGGCATCGCTGATGTGATCCGGCCGGAGGCCAGGGAAGCCGTGTCGGAAATGCGGGATTACCATATTAACATTGTCCTGTTATCAGGTGACCATGCAAGCGTAGTGCAGGCAACGGGAGAGGCGCTGGCCGTAGATCAGGCGATCGGAGACCTCCTGCCCACGGACAAATTGGAGTATGTACGGAAATTAAAGTCCGAAGGTAGAAAGGTAGTGATGGTAGGCGATGGCATCAACGATGCCCCTGCTCTGATAGAAGCCAATGTGGGAATAGCCATGGGTGCCGGCACGGACGTTGCCTTTGAAAGTGCCGATATGATTCTCACCACGAACGACCTTCGAAAAGTGGGGACGGCCATTGCCATCAGCAGGCAATGCATGGGGGTTATCCGGTTTAATTTCTGGGGTACCATCGCCGTAGATAGTGTAGGCATTTTACTGGCTCTCCTGGGATATCTGACTCCTATGGCTGCAGCCCTGATCCATGTGAGCTCGGAGATGTTCTTCATACTAAATTCCGCTCGGTTGTTCAAAAAAAATTGACGTCGTCTTTGAATCAGTTTTGTAAGATCATCTTTTAGTCTTTAGCCTGAATGATGTATGGTCAAATCTTGATTATTGCAAATCATCAAGGACCTACAGGATAAACCGCTCTTTCATCCCTAGCCCTGCACCATGATGCGCGTTTATCTCGTTACAATTCGTATCTTAAGGAGTATTTCGAAAATCTTATCTCACTTGAAACTTCCATATGTACTTCTAGTCGATTCCGATCTCGCCCGCAAAAATACTTTTGTTAAGGTTTTTGAGAATCAGGTTGCATATGCCACGATTTTTACCATGGATGATGGTCAGTCTTTTCTAGCATTTCTGTCTGAACGCGGTTGGGATGATCTACCCTCCTTAATTATTCTTAATTATCAGCTGCCCGATATGAATGCACCGGACATCTTGCGAGAGCTATTAATTGACCACCGCTATCTCCATATTCCAAAATTTGTTTGGACCTCGACCTTGGAAAAAAAAGAGACAGAGGAATACAGAATGCTAGGCATCAAGCATTTTTTCAAATCCCCAGTTGACCTTTTTGAGTTGGAAGCTCAGGTTCGCAAAATCGATGATCTATTGAATCCCGAGTTGTATCGCTAGCATTTGCAGCCTTGTCTACGAGATTGAAGAGAGGTCATTTAGTACACAAAGAACCCCCGTCGGGTGGTCAATATCACGGGAACGGTGGTCAACTAAAAATCTTCAATTGACCACCATGACGGGTTTTACAGAGTGCTTGATCACATACCGAACCAGGTCTCCATTTAGTATTCGACCAAGGGGTGTTTGACAGCGAGCGCCTATAATGATCAGATCAGCATCCCACTCTTTTGCGGTTTGGAGTATCTCCTTCTTGGGAAACCCTTCCGGCGTGAAACGAAATATATTTTGCGAACTCGCATGCATTTGAACAAGTTGGGTAAGCGTTTCCTGCGCCTGTTTCAAGAGAACAGTTTGGCTTTCCTCGGGAGTGATGCCTATGTCTGCATTGATTACCTCTTTGGTTCGGTCGACGACGAAAACGAGTCCGATAGCGGCGTGAAGATTCTGGGCTAACTCGAAGCCCGCCCTGGCTGCGGCGAGGGCACCGGCACTGCCGTCAACAGCAATGAGGATTTTCTGATAGGACATAACAAACCCTTTTTTTGCAATCTTGAAAATTGCCCATATGGCTCTCAGGAGTTTTCCTTTTTCAAAGATAGTTAGATTAAAGGATGCGAATGTGGCAGGATTGGGCGCCATCCAAAAGTTATTTGCTCCGGGCATCGGCGGCTGCCTTTTTGAGAGGTTCGCTAAGCCGGGGGGCCCTCCTTCTCTTATGCAGCCTGCCCCAAGCCTCCATCGTTGTAGGCTTGGGTTTGAAGAATTTCTGTGCAAGCAGCGTAGGTAATACCGCGCTTAAGATGACGACGGTAACCAGGATAGTATATTGTTTTTGATTGATTATATGATTGTTAAGGCCGTAAAGAGAGGCGATCGTGCCGAAAGTAAGGCCGGTGCCCATCAGCAGCGTGGTATAGTGGCTCTCCTTGCTCCGCATGCTGAAAACACGGGCGAAAGGGAATACACCGATGTATTTAGATCCGAGCTTCAACAGGAAAAGGAAGGATATGACGCCCAGAGCGGACCAGACCGCAGGCAAGGAGACGTAAAGCCCTGCCTTCAGGAAGTAGAAAGGGGTGAAGACGGCAAAAGCAATGCTGCGCATGCGGTGAACAAGCGTCTTATCGCGCATGAAGACGCCGGCCACAACCAGGCCGACGAGATAGGCCGGCAGGACCGCTTCACTTTTGGCGGTAGTGGAGAGGCCGCCCAGGAAGAAAAGGACGAGTAAGAGGAATTTAACCTCGGGTTCGCTGATCTGGTGGGAGGCTCCCATGCGGGATATAATGAAATTGGTCCAGCGGGGCATGTACCAAAGCATGATACATAACACGCCAACGAAGAGCAGCATCCACCAGTTGAAACTGGCGAAGAGGACGCCGAGGGCGAGTACAGTGCCGAAATCCGTGATAAAGCAGGCAGCGAGGATCATCTTACCAAGTGCGGTGGTACTGTGGCCCGTCTCGATCATGACGGCGTACACGACGGCGACCGAGGTGGTGGACAGGGCGATGCCCGCGATCTGCGCCTGGTGGAGCGACCAGCCGAGAATGAATTGCGCGAATGCCCAGACAAGAGCAAACGGAAGCAGGAAAGACAGGATGCCGATGACCAGGCTCGGGCGGAGGTTGGCTTTGAGGGATACGGGATCTATTTCAGCGCCCGCCAGGAAGGTGATCACTCCACTGCCGAGCATGGCCAGGAAGTTGATCCAGTCGGTGGTTTGGTGGACGCCGAGAAAGTTGCCGGCAAGGACGCCGACGAGGATCTCGATCAGCGCCACGGAAATTTTCAACCGGATGGAAACGATGCTGGCGATAAGGGCAAGTCCCATCCAAAGTGCGGCAACAAACCAGATATTGCTCAGTATACCCGTCACGGGTTATTGCTTTTAGGGCGGGTCTTTTTTGGACCTGGCTTGTAATAGAGCACACCGGCTTTCTCGATGGTGATGAGGCCACCGCAGCCTGCTTTTTCCAGGAGCCCCCCGGCGACATCTATAAAGGAATTTATCTTTTCCTCCTTATCGACGATCTCGACTATAATAGGGAGGTCCTGTGATATTTCGATGAGCCGGGCGGCATGTACCCGGGAAGAAGCACCGTAGGACATGATGCCCCTGATGACCGTGCAGCCGGCAAGTTCCCGTTGTTTAGCTGCCATGAGGATGGCTTCATACAGGCATTGGTGGCCGATCTTGTCGTTCTCACCGATGAATATTCGCAGTAGTTTCGAGTCCCCATTTAGTTCCATATGATAATTTTTATAATACTCTGACAAGGAAAATACCCAGGAATACGGCGGCAACGCCCAGGACGACACTGGCAATGGTGTAAAGCCCTACGTATAGAAAATCGGAGCCGCGGATCAGGTTGGCGTTTTCATAGGCAAAGGTCGAGAAGGTGGTGAAGCCACCGCAAAAGCCTGTCGTGAGGAAGAGCCGCCAATCAGGCGGAAGCAAGTTACCTTTTTCGGATAGGCCATAAAAAAGACCAATAAGGAAACATCCTGTTACATTAACCAGGAAGGTGCCCAACGGAAAGACGAAGGGATAGAGTTTATACACATAGGTCTGCGCGCCGTAGCGCGATAAACTGCCAAGGGCGCCTCCGAGCGCGATGAGCAATGCCACTTTCATTGATTCTTTTTTTTCGGGGATGTATAACGAGAAATGGACGCGTTGGCAACTACCGCGAACAAATCCGGACAAACTGGGTTGTGACTGCACAAATAATGTTCGAAGGGAATTTGCATTGATCGCATACCCGCCAATTTAAATCATTTGATCTAATTATTGCAGGCGTCATCAGCCCCTCGAACATTGTCCGTGCCCGGAAGGCGGCTACCGCTGGCCGGACGGGCGGTTGATAAGGTGGAACACCATCACCTATGGATTAAAGTTACAAAGGATTAGCAGGAAAGCCAAAAAAAGCTCTGGATTGCCAGAGTCTTATAAATGAATCCGGTTGACATTTAGGGTTGGATGGGGTTAGCAATGGGATGGTTAGCCGTGAAGTGTAGGCCCAGCAGTCGGGCTATGGTTTGAGCGTATTGCTGCTGGTATACTTGCCCGGGGGTTTTAACCTCGCCTTTGGAGGGAATGCCAGGCCCCATAGCGATAAAATAGGTCTCGTCGGAGTGGGCGATGCGAGCGCCATGACTGGTCCATTCTTCGCCGATGCCGCGGCCGTGATCCGGGAAAATGAGCAGGTCGGTCTTGCCCTTGTAGAAGGGGTCGGATTGAAGGGCAGACCAGATATCTTTGAACATGAAATCGGCATAGTGAGCGGCGTCCAGATAGTTGCCATATTCCGCCGCATGAGCGAAATCGTCATTATCTCCCAGGTCGATATAAAGAATGCGGGGATGGTTGGCCAGGAGATAGGACTTTGCCAGCGGGTATGTTCCCGCATCCAGGCGTTCGCCCTTGCCGAAGACATCGGGTAGCAGGTGCTGGAAGGTGTTGGCTTCTTTTTGCAGCGCTGTCAGGTGGGCGCCCCGCACATCCTCGCCGTAAATGTTGACGAATATTCCACTTCGATTGCGATTGATGATGCGGGCGACGGCATCCCATGAAGAAAAGACCGCTATTTTGCCATGGAAAGCAGCCTGACCGTTGATGTATTCGAGGACGTTGGTATTCGGGTTGTCGGGATAGTCGTTGGAGTTGACGGCGCTGTCAAAATATCCGATAAAGATCTCGCTACGGCCGGGATAGGAGAACCAGTATTTGTTGACGACGTTGACATTATTGCCAAAGTTGCGGTTGCCAATGAGCTCGCCTTCCCGGGCGATAGTTCCCCAGGTAAACGGCATGAGTTTCCGGCGACGTTCTTCTGCGGTAGGCGCCCAATATTTCCCGACCGTCCATGCGGAATCGCTGTGGTTGCACTTCCCGTTGAAGATCAGTGCCGAATCGGCACCCTGGAAGAGCTCTTGCCATCGATATCCATCCATGACGAAGATGACGAGATTTTTTGCAGGCAGGGTTTGCTGGGCGGAGGCGCCAAGCCCGGCGGTGAGCATTACCACGACGGCCAGGCATAGTAGCAGGGTATGTTTCATTCGATAAATATAACCGGAGAATGCTGATTGGATCTGACCGGCGAGTTAAGAAATATTAAACTTTTGTTTGGTAAAGCTAGTGAAACAGCGGCTGCCGGGCGGGCAGGTGTCCCGTCTAGCAGCAAACAAAGTACAATGGTAAGGGCCAGAAAGAACAAAAAGGCCACGGCGGCGCTTTTGAGCGACTCGATGACCACACGCCGGCCCTTGAAATGATGCTGGTACTCATTATAGGTAATGAGATAGGCCATGACGCCAGCGACCGTACCGGCAATCAGGCCGAGGAGCAGTATCGTTCTAAGGTTCATGCAGCGGCAGTTTTGGTTCGACGGTATAGCAGGCGCAGCAGGCTTGGGAATACAAAGAGCAGCAGGGGTATTCCGGCCACGAAGCCGCCGATGACGGCAACAGCCAGCGGCTGCTGCATTTGGGCGCCCAGGCCGATACCCAGGGCCAGGGGCATGAGGGCGAGAATGGCGCCGATCGCCGTCATGAGTTTGGGCCGGATGCGCAAGGCGATAGCATATTGAATGGATTCATCCACGCTGCCGCCGGCTTTGAGATTAGCGAAAAACTGGTTGATAGTGAATATGGCATTCTCCGCGATAATGCCTACGATCATAATGATGCCGGTATAACTGCTGACATTGAGTGGAATGCCTACCACGTACAGGGCGAGGATACAGCCTGCGATTCCCAGGATGGATAGGAACAGGATGAGAAAAGAGATCGTCCATGACCGGAACAGGAACAGGAGCACGGCAAAAACAAGGATACAGGCCGTGGCGAGGATCAACGAGAGCTCGTCGAAGGACTGCTGCTGCTCGGAGTAGGCTCCGCCGAAGGCAATCGTATAGCCCGGTGGCAAAGGGAGACCGGCCTGGAATTTCTGTTGGATCTCCCTGATGGCTCCACCCAGGTCGCGATTGTCGAGCCGGGCAGTCAGCACAATGTCCGATTTCAGGTTCTCGCGTTTCAGATCGGTTTCGCCGCTGATAATTCTTACGTCACAAAAGAAGGATATCGGTTTCGTAGTGCCGTCGGGAAGGAAGAGCAACTGGTGCCGGATCTTTTCGAGGTTGTTATCGGAGAAATTGGTGAATCGCAGCAGTATGCGGCGCATCTGCTCGCCGTCCTGGATGCTGCCTACCTGTACGCCGCCCGCCATGATGATCTGGGCGGGGTCCAGGGTGGGTGTATTGGCGTTGATGCCAAGGGGGACACCGCCGGTATAGGCCGCAAGTTGTGTTTGAAAATCGGTAAGGGTGATATTGAACTGGGCCAGCTTTTGAACATCGGGAATAAAGACCATAGAAGGGCCCGCAAGAACCAGACCGTTATCGATGTCGGCGACTCCCTTAACGTCGGTGAGAATGGTTTCTGCTTGCCGGGCAAGGGCTTCGAGGGTTTTCTGGTCGTCCCCGAATATCTTTATTTCGATAGGGCTGGGCGTGCTCATGAGGTCTCCCAGCAGGTCGGAGATCCGCTGACCGAACGAGATATGCAGCGCCGGCAGGGTGGCCTCGATCTGCCGACGCAAGTCGCCGATGACATCGACGGTTTTGTGTTTCCGGGATTTCCTTAATTGGATAGAGTAATCCCCGAAGTTCTGCGGTATGGCCGTAAAACCCATGTGCGTGCCCGTACGGCGAGAGTAAGTTTCGACCTCCGGGTGGTGCAGCAGGATCTGTTCAACCTGCCGAAGCATATGGTCCGTCTCATCGAGCGAAGTGCCGCTGGGAGAACGATAGTCGAGCACGATGCTGCCTTCATCCAGGTCGGGCAGGAAGCCGGTCTCGAGCTTGTCGGCAACATAGAACGCTGCGCCGGCAAGCGCCGCGACTAAAACCAGCGCGAAGACGGGCTTGTTGAAGAACCAGGTGAGCCACCGCAGTTTGTTGGTTCCCCGCGACGCCGGTTTATGATGCTTCCTGGAGGGTTTAAAGCCGATCAGCAGGTGCAGGACGGGTAGCACAAACCAGGTGCTGAGGAAGGAGCAAACCAGGACGATCTGCATGGTATTGGACAGCTCCTTAAAGAAGCTGCCGGCCAGGCCGCTCATCATGCGGAAGGGAATGAAAATGACGATGGTCGAGAGGGATGAGCCGACCATGGCAGGAAAGAGGTCATGGATGGCCTCTTTGACGACGGTGAACCGGTCTTTTTCCGGGTATTCTTCATGAACCCTGTAGATCTGTTCGATGATGACGATGGCATCGTCGATGATCAGGCCGATGGCTGCCGCGATGCCGCCGAGCGACATGATATTGATGGTGATCCCCGCCAGGTAAAGGAATGTGATGGAAAAGGCGATGGTGAGGGGGATGGTGAGCAGCACGACAAGGCTGGCTCGCCAGGAACGCAGAAAGGCGATCATCACGAAGATGGCGAGCAGGAGACCTTCATAGATGGTTTTCGAGACGCTGTTGATGCTGTCGCCGACGAAAGCAGATTGGTCGTAGTATGGCTTTAGTTCGATACCGGGTGGCAGGACCTTTTTGATCTGTTCGGCCTTCACACGGACATCGCGCGCAAAATCGATCAGGTTGACGCCCTGTTGCTTGACCAGGTCGACCTGAACCGCGTTGTTGCCGTTGGCGTTGAGGATGACGAATTCCTGCTGCTCTTGCAGGTCGATGGCGGCGATGTCCCTCAGGTGGATGATACGGGTGCCGTCGTTCCTGATGACAATATTTTTTAGACCTTCCACATCGTTGACCCGCGCTTCTGTAAGGGTCAGATAGAGGCGGCGGAAATCGGCGAGTTCGCCGTTGGATTCAACGAAATTGGTGTTGTTGAAGACGGTGATCAGGGTGTTAGGAGTAATACCGAGCGACGACATTTTGACGGGATCGGGGATTACGACATATTCT
Organism: Puia sp.; assembly: GCA_035501395.1. Lineage (GTDB taxonomy): Bacteria > Bacteroidota > Bacteroidia > Chitinophagales > Chitinophagaceae > Puia. Next base: position 18,578 of record DATJWK010000170.1, on the reverse strand, counting down.
TTGGATTTCCCGCCGCGCACGATGACGTTGGAGATGCCGGAGACCTGGGAGAAAAGGGGCCGGACGAGGAGGTTGGCGTTGTCCTTTAGGGCAATCAGGCCCCGGGTCTTGCTTTCGAGGGTAAAGCCGAAGACCGGGAAGAGCGATTGGTTCATAGCTTCCATCGAAATAATGACGCCCGGCGGCAGGAGGCTCTTTATCTCGTTGATGCGGCTTTCGATCTGGGTCTTGGCCGTATAGATGTCCTGGTCCCAGTTGAAATACACGTCGATGTTACAGTTGCCGCGGCTGGTGCTGCTCCTGACCGTGGTGACGCCCTTTACCCGTTTGACTGCGCTTTCGAGTGGTTTGGTAACGGTGATCATCATGCGGTCGATAGGCTGCTGGCCATTGTTGGCGATGAGGGTGATCTTCGGGAAGGTCACTTCCGGGAACAGGGCCGTCTGCATGCGGGTATAGGAGAAGGTGCCGGCGGCGACGAGCACGATGGCAACAAAGAGTATCGGCCGGGAGAAGAGCTGGTAATAATTCTTTGACGGCATAGCAGAGGAATAGAATGCGTTAAGGAATGAGCTTTACTTGCGCGGTATCAGCCAGACCGTAATTCCCTTCGGAAAGGATACGATCGTCGGGATTTAGCCGGGGTGATAGGATCTCTACTTCGGTGTTGTCCCGGATGCCAGGTTGAACGTTGACCTTTACCGCCGTGCTGTCGTTGACCAGGCGCATGATCCAGAAGCTCTTCATGAGTTCGTCGCTGAGGACGCAGCTTTTGGGGACGACCTGGGCAGCTCTCTTGAATTGTGTAGTCAGCAACACCGAGGCTACCAGGCCTTCGGGAAGAAAGAGATTGCTGGCCGGCTGCACCAGGTAGGTCTGTGTTTGCGTTTGGGGGTTTAGGGCGCTGAGGGGTTTCACGATTCGGCCTTCTATTGCCGATTGGTCAGGGAGGACGATCCGACATCTATTTCCGGGACGCACCAGCGAACGGTATTCGAATGGCACGTTTAGCTGGAAGGCCAGGTCGTCACTCTGCGTAATCGTGCACAGCGGGTTGCCTTCCATGACATATTCTCCGCTTTGCTGGCGGTCGATGGTGGTGATCACGCCATTGGCAGGGGCCTTGATAACAAGCATACCAAAGTTTTTGAGAATGGTATCTCCGGTGAGTGAAGTGCTGCCCAGCGCATTTCTTTCCTTCGTCTCTATCTCATAGAGCGTCTGGCCTTGCCGAACAGCGTCGCCATACTTGACCTGTACCTTTGTGATATAGCCGGCAACCGGGGTGTTCACCTGGCTCCGCCGAAGATAGACGGAAGTGGCAGTGAGAGGTACACGGGCAGCCATGTCCTTAAATTGAGGCGGGACCTCCCTAACACGAGCGATGGAACGGATAACCGGCTCGGGATTTTCGCCGGTACTGTGACAAGCGGCGATAGAAAAACAGGCGGCCAGGATTACGAGGTTTCTTTTTTTCATCCTTTTTGTTTTACCAATTCCAATAATTGTACGTGTTGATCAAAAGCTGTTGGTCTCTTTCCATGCTCGTATAATCATTTTTAAGCGAAATCAGGCTTTTGATGGTGGTGATATAATTGATGACGGATAGCTGCCCTTTGGCCAATTCTTCTTTATAATACGTCAATAGCTTGTCGTATTCGCCAAGTTGTGCCGTAGTCAGAGCCATCCGTTCCCGGAGCGATTGAAGGGCAGAAAGCAACTTGGCCTTCCTGACGGCGTTCCGGATGAGGAATTGCTGCTGGTAGTCGCTGGCTGTACGCAGGAGGATATCTGTCTTTTGCTGGTTCAGCCGTCTTTGGTGCCCATCGTAAAGGTTCATGGTAAAGCTGACGCCAGCGCCGATACCGAAGCGCCTGGGTAGAGTGGGTAAGTTTACCGCATTGAGTCCCGCATTGGCGAAGGCGCTGACCTGTGGCTTATATTGCAATTCGAATACCTGCTGCCGGGCTAGCAGGGAGAGGCTGTCGAGATGATATTTTTCGGTGAATGCGGAGCTGGCTGGGGCTTCATTTAACCTAAGATCGGGTTCGGGCAGCGTATGGTAGGATGTGTCGTCCACGCCGCAGAGAATGTTCAAATCAAGGAGATCATTGCGATAGTCGGACTGGTATTGATTGAGGGCAATATTTTGCGTTTGTATCTCAATGTCGAGCAGGGTCAGATCGGAGAGCTTATAGCTTCCGGTGTTGATCAGTCGGGTGATGAGGTCTTTTTGTTGCCGGAGCAGGTCGATGATCTTTTCCTGGTAAGTGATCTGATTATAGGCCTGGAGGCATAGGATATACTGGTCGGTCACCCATTTGCCGATGTCATGAACGGCAAGGCGGATGTTGTTGTCATTCATCTGGGCGCTGATCTCTGCTTCCCTGGCGGCCGTCTTGTATTTGGCATCGCTGAACAACGGTTGCTTGATACCGATGAGGCCCTGGTAAAGCCCGCCGTTGGTGAGCGAATAATTGTAGCCTACGTATTTGCCGGGCGCATTGGCCGGATTGAGCTCGAGTTGGGTCTTATTGTTGCCCTGCGAGAGAACAGGAGCGAGCTGGTAGTTGCCGTCCAGTCCTATCCGGGGTTGGGTAAAGACAGCTTTTATGCGTTGGATTTCCACTTTGGCCGCTGCGCTTTGGTTTTGGTTGTCTTTGATAAGCGGGCTGTTGGCCTGGGCGATGCGGATATAGTCGGGCAGGGTATTCTGCGCATGCGCAGTCTGTAGCACGGTGCCAAACAGTAGAAGCGTGAGCAAAGGCGGTAGATGCATAAGCGGGTTTTAGTCGGCGGGTTGATAAATGCGGATGGCTGCTTGCCGGCCATTGGCCTGGGGGACGGCCAGGAAGATCTCGTCCAGCTCCGCGGAATAAAGCGAAGTGCCGGCACCCTGGGCCGTAGGGATCTTTTCCAACAGTTGATAATGATCCGGGTCGTTTTGACTTATTACGTCGAGAAATCCTTCGCCGCAGGAAATATACAACCGGCGCCTGTGTTCATCGTAATAGATGCCGTCTGCATCCTTGTCGATGTCGAGGCTGGCAACGGAAGTTCCGGTAGCAGTCGAAAAAACAACGAACTTGCCCGGTTCGCAACCTACAAAGAGACGCTGGTGCGTTCGGTCCAGGGCCATGGGGACGTTTTCAGGTGCTTCCTTTACCGGCCAGGTGGCGATGACTTTTCGGGTGACGCGATTGGCCACCTCGATCATATTCTTACGCGGTATGTTGACATAAATGCGGTTGCCGTCCAGCTCGAATTGCTTGGGATAGTCAGAGAGTGGTATCTGGCCGACGATGGTATCCTGGCGGGTATCGATGATGCCGAGGGCGCCGAAGCTATCGCCCACACCCACCCATAGCTGCCCCGTGGTCTCGTCGAAGCGGAGGTTATTGCATTTTTCCTTGAAGGTGAAGCGGTGGAGGATGCTGAAATTGCTGTCGTCGAATTCCGTGACCTTTCCATCGCCGCCGGTGGCGACATACAGTGCCTTTTTTTCAGGCCGATAAACGACCCATTTTGGCTCTTCGAGGCCAGGGATACTATGGACCGGGCGTTGTTTCTCCAGGTCGAGGACCTCCAGCGTACGGTTGTCTTCTGCCGACACGAAGAGCCGTCTCTTCCCCCTATCGAGGGCCATCAGGTCGAAACCTCCTTTTACCGCCGGAAGAGCTATGCTTGTCTTTTGGATAAGCCTGGGAGTGCTGTTCGAAGCGTTATCATTGCCAGGTGAGTGACAGGCTCCCAGGACAGCAAGAATGAACAGGATACGGCACGATTTTGAAAATTTATTCATATAAGGTTAGGTTAATATATGGACTGAGAATAACTGCTTTTTAGCATAGCCGGTAAATATCCGGGCAGGTTCTGAAAAATTGCTGAAATACCAAACCACACATGCCTTAGCCGGCATTATTTTTTTTCAAAGGGCACTGGATTTTCCGGCCGATGCCGGCGCTGCGGAACAGTAAGTGCCCCGTCCAGGCCGAAAGGATGCCCAGCACCATAGCGCCCATTACATCGCTGCCGTAATGCACGCCGAGACAGATCCTGGAATAGCCTACGGCCAGGGCCCAGGCCAGGACCGGAAATACAAGCACCCGGGAATACCTGCCCAACATGAAAAAGGCCAGCACCGTAAAAGCATCCGCAGTATGGCCGGATGGGAAAGATCCACCGCCGGCATCCGAGAGTTTGTGGATGAAGGGATAGACCTCATAGGGGCGCATTCGATGTACCAGCGGTTTGAGTACCTGGACTACGACCGTGGCGACGAGCAGGGAACATAACAGGAGCAAGCCTTCGGCGAACAGGAGCCTGCGGTCGCCCATTTTACCGGAAAGAAATGCGTACGGCTTTTTTGCTATGGCGGCACGGATCAGGTAGGGGGCGACAAAGCCAAAGCTGATATAGGCGGTGGTATTGCTGATCAGTTGGAACAATCCGTCCCAGCCGGAGGCGCGATGGGAATGGATATAGCGTATCAGCGCCATATCGGAATAGCTGCCCGAAAGCATACAACAACCGATAAACGCGAGCAAGGCAAACGCCAGGAGAGCCCATTTCATGCGGCAAACGTCGCTCCGGGTTCTGTAGAAAGTCTGAAATCGCGAATCCGGCGCCTGATTAGCCTTGCCCAAAAATTTTGTTGTATATATCTAAACCGTAACTTGTCTGCAATGGCGCAGCCACAGCCAATTTAAATGTTCTTTCTGCATCGGGTTCTCTCTCCGCCCTGAGAAAAATAGCCTTGCCGTCTTTGTTGTTGTTATAATATTCATGAGCAAATTCGTACAAATGGGTAACGAAGAATAGTTTCAAATTCTTTTCCAGCAAAGCTGTTGCAATCTGTCGCGCTATTTCCGATCCCTCTCGTTCATTAGTGGCGGCGAAGGATTCATTGAACAAAAACAGCGAATGCGAAGTTACATGATCCGCAATAGCGCTCATCCTGCTCAATTCCTCATCCAGCTTGCCGCTTGTCATGCTGAAGTCTTCCTCTCTCTTGAAATGGGTGAACAGGTTGGTGCATAGGTTAGCGGAAAAATTCTGGCCGGGAACGAACAGGCCGCTTTGCATCATCAGCTGGGCTACGCCGATGCTTCGAAGAAAGGTTGATTTACCGCCCTGGTTAGCCCCGGTGATAAGGACCAGGCTTTTCTTTTCCGCTTCCATTTCGTTACCTACGATTTTTCGATTCATTTTCAAAGCCAGGCAGGGATCATAAAGGCCGCTGAAGGAATGCCGGTATTCTTCCGCCGGCACGGGTTGGGGAATGCATACCGGCGCTTCCATCCCGGTAAGCCGCTCATATAAGTTGAGACAGCCGACGTAGAAAGCCAACTCGGCCCGGAGCATCTTAAAAAAACCTAGGATATGTTCATTGGATTGGGCCAGCGAATTTGCCACCCGGTTGATGCCCTCGTTGGTAATAGCGGATAACGCCCTCGCACCGCCTTCATCCCGGGGATGGATACTAAAGGTGTAAACCCGGTCTTTTTTCGCAAAAAGCCGCTGCAGCCAGTTTCGTCGTTTCCCCTGGTATTGGTGCAACCTGGGCAGGATTCCTTTGTTCCCCTTTCCTAATTTATAGCTGATCAAAATTCCATCCTTGAACCGGAGGGAATCCAGGTGATTTTGAATTTCCTCAAAATAGGCGTCCTTTAGTTCATTTTGGAGCATCCTAAAGAGCCGGCTGAAACCTTCAGAATGGAAATTGCCGGCATTGTCGTCGGCAACCTTCCGGAGCTGCTTCAGCATGTCTGTGAAATATTCCATGAGCCGGAGGCCATCCGATAGAATGGCGGAGGGGTATTTTGAAAAGACGCCGAACCAGCCGGTTCTTTTTACGTCCAGCGCTCCCTCGGTGATATCATAGAGCAACCTGACAACGGCAGGATACTGCAAACAGTCCTTTAAAATATCTTGCCGGTAATGGATGGTGTCCAGGCTGTTCGTTACCGCACCCAGTATGGTTTTCATCGCCACTTCCAATACCAGTTCGTCGTTGCCTGCCATGGCGCTGAGCAAAACAGGCAATTCCAGATCCTGCACCAGGTCTCTTTCATTCCATGGCATGGGCTTTTTCAGGTCGAAATCCTGCTCCTTGTATAGTAATAACGCTTTCATGTATTGATCCGGTGTTGCAGGTCATTATAAGTGACCTGGTATTTCTCCGCTATTGACAACGCATAAGCCAGGCCGTCCGCAGGCTTTCTTTCGATCTTGAATGTGCGAAGACTGGGGTTCCCGGGTACAACGGTACTGACCATGCTCACCGTCTTCTCGCTAAAGGCCAGTAATTCCTCGATAAAGCTTACCCAAACGCATATCGCGTCCAGCCGGACGATCCGCTCCATTATCTTCTTGCTTAGCAGGATCGCGTCCTGCAAGGTGGTAGAGGACAGTATCTCATTAAGGATGATGATGCTGTTTGGGGTGGCTTCCTGTAGTATATTGTGCAAGCGGAACAGGTCATCCTCCAGTTTGCTTCTTAGATTCCCGATATGCTCCATTTTTTCAAAATGGGTAAAAAGCCTGTCGAACAAATAAAGTTTGGCTTCCTGGCCAGGAATGGGACAACCGAGTGCGGCAAGGTAATGCAGCTGGCCGAAGGTCCGGGCAAAGGTGGTCTTGCCACCCTGATTGGGTCCGCTGACAACAAAGACGCGCTCACCGTCTTTCAGATAGAAGTCATTTCTTACCACGGAAAGACCTTTCTTCACCAGTTGGGAAGCCAGCGCCAGGTCGAAGCTTTCATAATCGTAAATATCCCTGGTGTCGCCGGAAATTTTGGGGTAACAGAAGGGCAGACCAGCCTGTTTCATTTTGGAAATGTAGTCCAGCCAGGACACATAGAATTGGATTTCCCGGTCGAATTGCCGGATCGTTTCATCCACGTAGCCCGCATTCCTTGCACAATAGTCGTCGAGAGCGGTGAATACCTGTGGATACAGGGTGGCGACGCCTGCAAGAATGGAGGCCTCCACATGGTTCATTTGCAGGGTAGGCGTAAATTGCGCACGGTAGTCTTTCACCGGGTCGCGCCTGAACTTTTCGAATGTCCTATCTACTTCGGCGCTGTAGTCTGTTTCTTCCCGGTAAGGGAGCACCTGCACTTTGAGGCCGTTGACAAGTACGCAATATTCTATGGAAGCCAGGTCTGTGAGTAGCCGGGTTGTATCGGTGACAAGTGCCAGAAAGGCCTGGGATTGCAGGTAGCCGGACAGGTATTCCCGAAAGGCCAGCAGGCCGGCGGAAGCCAGGGTTATGGGCTTCAGCGCCTGAAACAAAGCCCGGATGCCGGTGCAATAGATATTGACTGCCTCCAAAAAGAACCGCTCATCCTGTTGCTTGTAGTTACCTGCTTTCGGATCGGGCATTTGCCGGCGCGTGGCCCACATTGCTTCCGAGAATCTCACGACACAATTGAGCAGGTTGGCATTTTCCAGGTCCTTCATGACCTCTTGCCGGTAGACGATTTCCGCTTCGTCGTGGAGAGGCGTATGAAAGAATGGCTCCAGGTGATATTCCTCTTTGCCGTAAGTGACCGAAGCTACCACCTGCACCAGGTTCAGGTCGGTAAAGAATGCAGGTGCCTCCTGGCTCGGAGCAGTTCTATTTGTGAATAAGATGCTCTTGAAGGAGATTCTGGTGGGTGGTATTGTTTCTCTTGGGTTGATCATATCCTGAACATAGTTTTGGCGTTTTTGGGTAAACTATGAGCAGGAGTCATTAGTCCGCGGCGGGCGAGACGTTTAAAGGCGAACTCCATCGCCGTGATACCTTGAAGTTACGAAATTTTCCGCTGCAATAGGCATTTTTCGACGATTTGCCGGATATTCTCATAGGAGTTGCGCAGGTATTGCGGTAACTCTCCAACGGTTACCCAGCGTAACCATTCGATACCTTCTTGCAGTTGCGGAAACAATTCGTCCCGGCGGCTTGCCCGCATCGAAAACCAGTGGGTCTCTTTTAAGGCGTCGATGTTCAGCTTGTTGTCGAAATAGCCATGTTCCGTTATACCGACGAAGGAGATGATAGTAAGCTCCTTTATGCCAGTCTCCTCCCGGACCTCGCGGAGTGCGCAGGTGTCCAGAGTCTCCGGCGGTTCGAAATGCCCTTTGGGAAGGTCCCACTTACCATAGCGGAAAATGAGCAAGAGTTCGTTGTTTTCGTTAAATACCAGGCCGCCCGCTGCTAAAACTCTCGTCATACTATTGCTTTTGAGGATTGAAAATGGATACTGAAGGAATGCAAGGGATCGGAATATTCATAGCGAAGGGGAAGGGCGTATTTGTCCGCGATCTCTTTGACGATGGCCAGACCAAGGCCCAGACCTTTTTGCGGAGATGCGTGTTTTTTGAAGCGGGTAAAAAGATATTCACTGGGGAACGACAGCGGATGGCCGGTGTTGACGATGGTCAACCTAGCATCTGCGAGATGGATAGAGACGGTGCCATTCGGATGGTTGTGCTGGATTGCGTTGGTCAGCAGGTTGGTGATCATCATTTGAACGAGGGTCTCGCTGCCTTGCATGCGGACATCCTGCGCCGGTTCGAGTTGGAGGCGGATGCCTTTGCTTTCGATCATGTCCTGGAGAAAGGATACTGAATTGTGCAGCAGCATGGCCACGGACAGATCACTGGACTCAGGGAACTGGTTGTTGCCGATCCTGCTTAATAGCAATAGCCCTTTATTGAGTTGATGCAACCGTTGGACGGCCTCATAGAGCACTTCGAAGTCTTCGGATTCCCTTGTGGTGAGCGAACGGCCTTCGATCATATTGTCCAATTTCGACCGGAAAATGGCCAGAGGTGTCTGCATTTCATGGGAGGCGTTTTCAATGAACGCTTTCTGGCTCAGGTATACGCGATGGTTGCGGCTCACGAGCTCGGTGATCGCCTTGTTAAGATCGTCGAACTCCCGGATGGCAGATGGCTCGAAATTCGGCAGATGCCCCCCGTCGAGCTCGTATTGCCGAAGCTTCGCAATGGTACTGTAGAACGGCCGCCAGGTCTTCCTGGAACGGAAGCGGATGATCAGGACCCAGCCGGCGAGCAAGAGAAGCAAAAGGACCGCCTGGGCCTCGGCGATGCCGATGATAAGGTCCCGGCTTTCGAGCAGCGAAGCTCTTACGATGAGCCGGTAAGGCCGGTTTTCGATCGCGATGTTGCTGACCAGCTCCCGGTAGGGCTCGATCTCATGGGGCAGCGGGTATTGGGTGAAATAGATGCTGTCGCCGGCGGCAGTTCGGGATAAGGGGGTAATCCGGACATCGTCGTCCATGGCCAGCCAAAGATCGATATCCTGCTGGGTATGCAGATGGGAGGCACGTACGCGTAGTTCGTCCCTTTTCAGGAAAAGGGCATCATCGACATCCTGGATGTACAGCTGCTCGATGATAAAGTAGAATAGGGGTACACAAATGAGGAATATGAGCAGGGCATATTGCGCCAGCTGACGGATACTTTTATTAAGGAGCTTCATGGCAGTCGAATTTATAGCCGAGGCCATGAATGTTTTTGATATAGTCCCGGCACCCGGCTTCGGCCAGCTTCTTTTTCAGGTTTTTCATATGGGAGTAGACGAGGTCGTTATTTCCTGCGTATCCGCTGTCGTCGCCTGAAAGATGGTCCGCAATGGCTGCTTTGGAGACGATCCGGCGCTGGTTGGAGACGAGCAGGAGCAGCAAGGCCGTCTCTTTGCGGCTTAGCAGGATGGGGCGGTGATGCACGTACACCTGTCGGTCGTCAACATCCAATTTCAGCTCGTTAAGGATGAGGTGTTTGCTGCCGTCGAATTGCCTGCGACGCATGACCGAATTAATGCGAGCGTTCAGTTCCGGGAGGTGAAAGGGCTTGGTAAGGTAGTCATCGGCTCCAAGATCCAGCCCTACGATCTTGTCTTCCATAGAATCCCGGGCCGTTAAGATGATGACGCCTTCTTTCCTGTCCTGCTCGCGTATTTCCCGGAGCAGATCAAGGCCATTGCCACCAGGGAGGGATATGTCCAGAATGATACAATCGAAAGTGCGGAAAAGTAATTTTTCCCTGGCGTCGTCGAGGTCGGCGGCCGCCACGCACTGGCTATTCCTGCGGTTGAAATATTCGGCGATGTTCTGCTGTAAGGCCGGTTCGTCTTCTATGATGAGTAGTTTCATGATGATGGGATCAGTTGTTCAATTATTTCGATTCGATGCCGGAGATCTTCGGTTTCAACAGTTACGTCCTGTTGTTTTTGTGATTTTGTGCTTATCGCGTCGGCAATGAGTTTATCCAGATTGTCTACCAGGTCGTGCAGGCGCCGGTCGAGCTCATAGCTGAATTGCCGGAACGATTCCTGGACACGATATTGAAGATCATAAATGACAGCAGCAGAGTTTTGGACCACCAGTGTGTCAAAATGCGCGGTGAGTTGCTTGAGCAGGCGTTTTCTTCTGCTGACGGCGGGTATCAGCCTTTCGAACAGTGAAGGCTGGGATGAAAAAAATGTTCCCGGGTCTGCGGACAGATAAAACGGAGCATACACTTCCAGATCGAACCGGCCGGCGATGATGTCGAAATCGATTCCCATTACCGAAGACAGATGTTCAATGAGCTCGTTCAGGAAACTTTGGGATCGCCGGCTGTATTGGGTTAGTATTTCTATAAATTTATCTTTCAGGCTGCTTTCAAGCTGGTGGCGGCGTCGTTCGAAGCGATCTAAAAGCTGCTGGTTCCATTGAGCTATATGATCCTGGAGGACGGCGGTGTCCGACGGCCTGGCTAACGCCATCTCGGTACTTTGGCGAAATTCGCTGCGGAGGAAATCGGCTTCCTGTTGAAGGGTGCGTAGTATGTGCTCCTGCATGAGACGTGTTTCACCGCGTATGCTGTTCTCGAATTCCTGCTTTTGCGAATCCAGCAGGATGATCACCTCCCGGAGCCTCGATTGCTGTAATTCCAGCGCTTTCATCGGCATCAGGAGGGCGTCGTGCTTTAGACGCAGTTGGGCCAGAAGCCGGAGGCACAGCCAGCGATACCGCTGGGCAAAGATATTTCCCAATAGACTTTTGCCTTCGCCCGTGATCAGGCGATCGAGAATATCCAGGACGTTTTGGATGCCGCTCTCCGGCCTGTGGGCGGTGAGCCAGTCTTTCGCCGACACCGGCAAGATCGGATCTTGCGGATCGAGCAGCTTTCTTTCGAGCAGGACTTTTTTGTCGTGTGCCAGAAGGCGGTCCAGGTCGCCGGAGGACAGGAGATCCATCTTGTTCAGCACAAAAATAATGCGTGGGACTACGGCTTTAAGCTCATGGAGAAATTCGAGGTCGGCCTGTGATACCGGCAGGTCTGCACTGAGAACGAATACCGCCGCATCTATTTTCGGAATGAACTCGCGGGTACTCTCGGTGTTGTGGATATAGGCGGAACCCAGCCCCGGAGTATCGATGAGGGTGACCTTTTGGAGCAAGGGTGCGGGATCGAACAGCCGCACCGTTTCTATTCTTTTGGTATTGGCCGGGTTATCTTCTTCGCTAATGTATTGTGCAGCGGTCTCCGTCGGCGCTTCTTGTATCTCACCGCCCTGAAAGCAGATGCGGGCATAAGATCGCCCGGGATCGTATTCGAAGCTGGTAATGACGCTGGTAAGGGGAGTCACGGCTACAGGCGCGAGCTCTTTGCCGATGAGTGCGTTAACCAGGGAGGATTTGCCCCGTTTGAAGAGACCGACGACCACGAGGTTAAGTTTTTGTTCCGTGACTTTTACCCGAAGTTCGTCAAGCTCCCGATAAAAATCCCGGTCGGCCAATGATCCGGCCGTTTGTTGCAACCGGTCCAATTGGAAGCAGAGATCGGATAATATCAGAACTTGTGTCTGCATGCGGATGGTAGATTATTGACCTTTTCTCAACCCTTCGTCATAGGCGTTACCCAGGCCTAGCCGGTGGATTTGCGCCAGAACAGCCTCCACGTCATAGGGAACGTATCGGAAGGTCACCCGGATGCTGCCTGGGTCCTCCAATTGCAAATTCTTCCCGAATTCGAGAAGGACATAGCAGGCGGAGGGATTTCCATGTTTCGGTTTTCCCACCGACCCGACATTGATCGCATGCCGGTAAAACTTTCGGTTCTGCTGTTCACAATAGACTGGTCGGTGAAAAGGTTGGTGCGTATGGCCCATGAGCAGGATGTCGGCATCTGCGGCCTCGAATTGCTCTCGCAGGTGGTCGTCCGGCACATCGGGACGGATATAATCATCGTTTCCGACAGGACTGCCATGCAAGAGACACACATAAAAGGAATGGAACGGAAAACGGTATTCCATGCGAACAGAAAAAGGCAGGTTCCGCAGGAAAGAACGGTTTCCGGCAGTGATCCGTGCTTCAACCTGCCTGATGGACTGCTCACCAAATATTTTTTGTTCCTTGGTGGTGTATGAATACGGAAACTGGGTCAATTGGTACCCGATCCCTTCATCGTGATTGCCTTGCACGGTAGTAATGCCACGGGTTCGTATCAGCTCGATCACCTCGTTGTCCCAGCCGGCAAAATTCACGAGATCGCCGAGACAATAGATGTCGTCGGGTTCTTGCATGGCGATGTCCGCCAGCACGGCTTGCAGGGCTGGAAGGTTGGCGTGTATATCGCTGATAAATGCAATATTCATGGGATCACGTTAGCTTTCGGGTTATTTTATTTTTCCGGATATATATTCCAAGGACGACGATGGAGAGCAGCTGCATGTTCATGGAAAACACGACAAGGCCGGTAAGGGAATGATCATAGAGATAGCCCATGTAGGCGCTGCCGGCAAACCAGGCTACGCCGTAGAAGGTGTCGAACAGGCCGAAGGCAGTGGCTCTTTTTTCCGGCGCTACCATGCCGGCGACGATGGCTTTCAGGATGGAGCCCTGGGCGCCCATGCCGAGGCCCCACAGGATCATGCCTGCGATCGCCCATTGAGCGTTGGCTAAAAAAACGAGGGGGGCGAAGAACATACTCAGTACTGTAGCGCCGAGCAACGTGAATGCGCCTATCCGGTCGTACAGCCGGCCGATCAACAGGGCGGAAAAGGCTTCGCTAAGCATGGCGGCGGCATAGAGTACAGGTATCCATACGTCCTTGACCAGAGCTTGCTGCTTGAAATGGTAAGCGATCAGCGGATAATCCGCATAGCCGGTGGCGAGGCACATGGCGGCGATAGTGTATAAGATAAAGCCCGTGCTGGTGAAGGTTTCTGCCTGCTCCAGGTGAACAGTTTTGATCTCGAGATCCTGTGGGCGGGGGTACAATTTTTTGGCCGCCAGAAGTACCGACAGAGCGCAAAGCGCCGGGATCAATAGCAACAGATAGGCATTCCGGTAGTTGTCGTGCCGGTAAAACAATACGGCACTGACCAACAAGGGACCAACGGTGGCGCCGAGCTGGTCCATAAATTCATGCAAACCAAAACCCCAGCCTCTCCCGGTTTCTTTGGAAGCGTGAGACAGCATCGCGTCGCGGGTGGGATTGCGGATGGCTTTGCCTGCCCGTTCGGAAATCATAAGCAACACAGCCACCTGCCAGTATCCCGCCCAGGCCAGCAGTGGCACAGAAAGCAAGTTGAAGATATAACCAGTCAAAAGGATGGTCCAGTATTTGTGCGACCGGTCACTGAGGTAGCCGGAGAATAGGCGCAACCCATAACCCACCAACTCGCCAAATCCGGCGACGATACCGACGACGGTTCCACTGGCGCCCAGGGTTTGCAGAAAAGGGCCGTTGATGCTTCGGGCGCCTTCATAGGTCATGTCGGCAAAGAGGCTGGTACAGCCTAGAAAGATGATAAAACGGATGGCCTTTTTTCTGGCCGGATTCTGGACGCTGACTTCGGTCGATTTTATTTCCATGAGCGTCGTTTGTTTTGTGATATCTTATCCTGTAATCAGGCAGCTTCCGTACCAGGTTGATAATTTGCTTTTTTTGATAGCTTTTACGGCTTTTTCGAGATCATAGGTTATGCGGAAAAAATCGGCTTGCAGCGCGGTAGGGTCGGTGCGGAGATTCTTACTTGCATCCAACGTGAGAATAAGATAGGAAGCGCGCCAATCGCCATCCTTCGGTTTGCCGACCGAACCGGGACATAGGACATGACGAAAGGCCACCGGCTGCTTATCTTCATCGGCAAACCAATAATGATAGGGTGCATGGGCCTGACCGCATATCAGCACATCGCTTCCGGCAGCGTCGAGATACTGGCGGTGTTCACCGGCAGGAAGATGTCGAAACAGGGTGTCGTCCATGCTCCTGGGGCTGCCGTGGACAAGCAGTAGGGTAAAAGGGCTTTCACCAAGGTGGCGGATACTCAGGCGCAGCGAAAAGGGCAGACCGGCAAGGAAAGAACGGTTTTCGGGTTTGATGGTGGCAAGCGTATAAGCAATGGCTTCGAGCCCCCACTGCCGGGCTTCCGGAAAAGTATAGGAAAAGCGGAAGTGGCTTTTGCCGTTCCCGATACCTTCATCGTGATTTCCCCGCACGGTGGCAATACTGCGCTGCCGGATGATCTCGACGACTTCATTGTTCCAGACGTTCAGATTGACCAGGTCGCCGAGGCAATAGATAGCATCGGGCCGCTGGGAATCCAGGCCGGCCAGGGTAGCTTCGAGGGCCGGCAGGTTGGCATGGATGTCACTGATGAAGGCGAGTTTCATGGCTTGGTTTTGAACTTTTCCCGATACGCGGCCATGCTTTCCCGGATGCACGATTGGGCCTTTTCACGGCCATACATATTCCCGACAGTGACCCTCTTTTTTTCCAGCGTCTTATAGCTTTCGAAGAAGTTCTGGAGCTCTGTCATGTGGTGTTTAGGAATATCGGGCAGGTCGTGGATATGGCCGAACGCCGGGTCGCGCGCGGCGACAGAGATGATCTTGTCGTCTGCACCGTTCTCGTCCTCCATGTGCATGATACCGACGACCTGGACCTCAACGACGCAAAGCGGCTCGATGTCCTGGGAGCACATGACCAGGATGTCCAGCGGGTCTCCGTCAGCAAAATAGGTCTGCGGCACCAGTCCATAGTTCATGGGATAGAACATGGCGCTGTAGAGCACCCTGTCAAGCCGCAGGAGGCCGGTGGGCTTGTCCAGCTCGTATTTAGTGCGGGCTCCCTTGGATATCTCGATAACGGTGCGGACGATGGCAGGGGCTTGATTGCCGATGGGTATATGCCAGGGGTGCAAGGTGGTAAGCATGGTCATCCTATTTATTTTTAAATGCTTTGATGCCTATGAAGACTGCTTGGGATCCCAATTCTTCTTCGATGCGTAGAAGCCGGTTGAACTTCGCAATGCGTTCGCTACGGCAGCCGCTACCTGTCTTGATATGGCCGGCGTTAGTGCCCACGACAAGATCGGCGATAGTGGTGTCCTCGGTCTCTCCACTGCGGTGGGAGATGAAACAGTTATAGTTGTTCTTGTAGGCAAGGCGAATAGTTTCCAGGGTTTCACTGACGGTACCGATCTGGTTGAGCTTGATGAGGATGGAATTGGCGACGCGTTCTTCAATGCCTTTTTTGAGAATAGCCGGGTTGGTGCAGAAGATGTCATCGCCGACGAGTTCGATATTGCCGCCCAACTGTGTGGTAAGCGCTTTCCAGCCGGTCCAGTCGTTTTCGGCCATGCCGTCTTCCAGCAGAACGATGGGATACTGGCGAACCCAGTCGGTCCAAAGAGCGAGCAACTGGTCGGAACTGATCTTCTCCTTGGTGGATTTGAATAATACGTAATGGCCGTTTTCCCACATTTCACTGGTGGCGGGGTCAAGGCAAAGCGAAATATCTTTTCCTGGCTGATAGCCGGCCTTGGTGATAGCCTCAAGGATTACTTCCACGGCTTCTTCGTTACTGCGGAGATTGGGGGCAAAGCCACCTTCATCGCCTACACCGGTGAAATAACCTTTGGTTTTCAGAATACTTCTAAGGACGTGGAAGGTTTCTTCACCCATGCGGATAGCCTCTTTGAAACTGGGAGCGCTGTGCGGTGCGATCATGAACTCCTGGAAATCGACATTGTTGTCTGCGTGGCGGCCGCCGTTGATCACATTCATGCAGGGGACGGGTAAGGACAGCGGGCCGCCCGGAAAAAAGGTGCGGTACAGTGGTGTGCGCTCCGCGAGGGCGAGGGCACGGGCAAAGGCCATGGATACCGACAGGATCGCGTTGGCGCCTAATTTGGATTTATTGGAAGTACCGTCGAGGCGGATCAACTCTTCGTCAAGGTGCTGTTGGGAAATGATGTTTAGGTTACAAAGCGACTCCGCGATGGTCCTGTTGACGTTGGCAACGGCCTTGCTCACGCCCTTTCCCTGGTAACGTCGGGGATCTCCGTCACGAAGCTCGACGGCCTCTTTCTCGCCGGTGCTGGCGCCGGAAGGCACGATGGCGATGCCGGTGACAGGTTCGCGGTTGGATGATTTCGAGTCCCGGAGTGTGACTTCTGCTTCAACGGTGGGATTTCCTCTGGAGTCCAATACTTCGCGGGCGTGTACTTTTTCGATGATCATGGTGGTATGATTGTTTATGAAGGTTATTGGTTCGGTTCAATTTCAGGATAGGCGTGTCTGAGCATGAGTTTCGGTATTCCCCGGATGACAATCCGATAAGATGTTTTCGCAGGCGGACTGAAGAAATAGGCGATTAAACAGCCCAAGGCGAAATAGACGATAGCCTGCTTCCGAAGATCTCTACGCCGAGGAAAATGCAGGCAACCGGAGCTTCGACATGGGCGAGGCTGGTAGCTATAAAAAGAAGGGGGACGATTTCGCCGCCCCGAAATCCCGCAGCCTGTATCATCAGGGACAGGAAGAGCTTCCGGAGCCAGCCGAAAGAATCGATAGGCCTGTTTTGGAAGGCTGTTAGGATAGAGGGCGCATTCGCTGATGAGGGCAGGAAACCGAGGCCGAGATATTCGGCAATGCAAGCTGTGGCCTTTGCCAGGTGAAGGTTCGGCTGGAAGGGCCCATTGACGCGCTAAGTTAAAAGACATACCTACTGAATAAATTAATAATCAAACTAATTTACATGTAGGCGTCATCGGCCTTCTCAAAGGCGGTTGTTGCGGGGGAACGCCATCCCCCTTTCGAGTTGAAAATTACGCCAATGGGCGGTAAAAATAAAATTTGTTTGCATGGGTTATTCCATTTTAGATGGCATAACGAGTACGGGCACTCCAGCATAGTGAATGCCATGATCTGCAACCGAGCCCGATAGAACTCGACCGTGAACGCGGCGGCCATGGGTACCCATTACGATCACGCCGCCAACACCGACCGATTACGAAGGCAAGTGCAATGGTAGCCTTCAGGCAGTGTGCAAGTTCAAAGCCGGAACGAGCAGCTTTCAGCGATTCGAGGCTGTGATCGACGGAAATAGGAGGGCCAACATGCAAAACAGCTATGGCGGGAGCGCACCGGCGGGAGGGAAAAGATTTGCATATAAGGGGTGGGAGACGTAGTGTTTATTCGAAGATGTGGACCTTATCGAATTGAAATAATGAACTACGGATCAAAAGTTTTAGGTTTGAATACTAACTGAGTCACTAATTGTCAGTCACTTGCTTTCCGCTCCGGGAAAATAAAAAGGGTTGGCTATCTTCTAACCAACCCTTCCTAATATGCACAGGTAATCGAAATTCATTCCCCGGATCTGCGCACCCATCCAGACGCTATTGCATCCAGCCGCTAAGCTGGACCAAAAAACGAATTTCTCACGTTTCACTTACATTTTGACTGCGAACTTATTAATATAAAGAGCCTATTTGAAATTTATTCGAGGTCTCTCAATTCTGATTCGTGATGCTTTTGTGGTCATAATTTAATTTTTATTCCTCCGTTGATGACGAAGCCGTCGAGAGGGGCGTAGATGTCTCGGAACACGGGGTGGGTAATGGTGCCGCTGTAGATGCTGTCGAAGCGGGTCTGCCGGGTATCGGTGAAGTTCTCGAAGTTGATGAACAGGGAGAAGTGCTTCCATATTTTTTCACCCATCAGGCCGAAGGTCCAATAGGGTTTGCCCTGGGTGCCGTCGGTGAGGGTCTGCCAGCTGTAGTAGTATGCTTCAAAGCCGATCTTCAGCTTGTCTTCGATCTCATATACCAGGATATTGTTGAGCCGGTTGCGGACGGTCAGCGGGTTTTCCATGACGGCGGCTGTTTCTTTGAGGTGGGCGTCGGTGAAAGTGTAGCCGATGTACCACGCGAGGTCGTCGTAGCTGAGTTTGACGTTGGTTTCCCATCCCTTGCTGTCGATGTAGCCGGGGACGTTGACCAGGTGGTAGAAGGTGGGGCTGGTGTTTTGGAGTTCCAGCGGGTGGTTGATGTGGGTATAGAAAAAGAGCTGGTTGATGCTGACACGGAATTTTTCGGATAACCGGAAGCGATAGTTGAAGTCGAGGTTGAGGCCGTAGGATCGTTCGAGGCGATTGCTGTCGGGGCTGATGGGCAGGACGTTCTGGAACTGGATGCGTTCGGTCTCTTCGGTAAAGATAGTGGGTGTCTTATAGCCCATGCCGCCGCCGAGACGGGAGGTAAGGTTGGGGGCGAGTTGGATGAGG
>DATJWK010000169.1:0-10195 GCA_035501395.1 Puia sp. | reverse complement strand
GATCCGGATGCCCTGCCGGAATTTATATTCCTGGACCTCAACATGCCGGTGCTTGATGGTTGGGGGTTTTTGGAAGCCTACTCAGCCATTTGGGACAAATTGGACAAAAATATCAGTTTATATATCCTTTCCTCAACCATTTCATCCGATGACATTGCCCGCGCATTGGCCTACCCGGTCACAAAAGGATTCCTGATAAAACCGCTGGACAAAGCGAAAATGGAAGCGATCCTGCAAAATGAAGATGGAAAGGATCCCGCCAAAAATTGAATAGCCGAACCGCCGGGGCACGGATATTGTACCAGGGTTCAAAACATGCGATGGGGCGAACTATCGGAATTTTATTGATCATTCTGGGTGTAGCGATGTTCATTTGGACGGGATTTTCCTACACCAGACGGGAGAAAGTCGTCGATGCCGGGCCGGTTCATATTTCGGCTGACAAGGAGCACTCGGTCAATTGGCCGCCTTACGCCGGCGCCATCCTGGTAATCGGTGGCATCGCCCTTGTCGCGCTCTCAAAACGAGCTGACTAGCTAACGAAATCTTTGGCACACTTTTATAACTACAATAGTTTAAACATAAAGATATGTATATAGGCCTTGGCACTGTTGTCCTGATTATTATCCTGTACCTGATTTTCAGAAGAAGGTAGTCGAACAAAGAGTACACCTGGCCCAAAGATCTATTTGAGGCCACGCATACTCCTTGGCGCATTTGACTGTGGATACGGTGAGAAACTCTTTACAAGCAAGCCAATATCGAATCCCGACCGTTGACAAAAATCCGATGCCGCCAAATCTGCGCCGGACATAGTTGCCCGAAGCGGGATATAGCGGACACTGCGCCGGCTGGCCGGGCCTTTGCATAGCTTCTTTCATTCTAAAACATTTAAAGATTACTTGACTATGGAACAGAACAAACAGGGCGCGCAGCCCTCCGAAACCCAGCAAACGAAAAAGCCGGAGAATGCCAATCAAAATCAACAGGCCAACCCGCAGAATCAACAAGGGGCGTCCCAAAATCATTATGCCGGTTCACAGGAACAACAGCCTTCTTCAAAGGAAAAGGCTTACGGTTCGTCCGGCTCAGCTTATGGGTCCCAGCATAACGAAGAAGGACGAGACGAAAATCGCCAACAGGGACGCGAACAGGGCCCGGTAACCGCTCAGCGCAACCAACCTGGAATGGATACCGACGAGGAGAAGGCCAACAGCGATGACATGGAAAGCCAGTCCGGCACGGCCCAACGGTCAGGTACTCCAGGTCAGGACAAGGGCAATATCCAGGGCCAACAAAAATCCGGGAACAACCCGGGCAATAAGGGTGGCCAACGCTAGCCTTCATGTGAATGTTCAAAAAAAAGGTGCACCCGCGGGCGCACCTTTTGCATTTAATCCGGAAAACTCATCTGGTATGGAAACTCAAAAAAAGCCACGACAAAATAAAGGGCAAAAACCTGCCGATTCGCCGAAAGCGGGTAGTAAAGCAAAAAAGCAAGAGAATAAATCTGCCGGAGACGCCGCATATAATGCTCTTCAGCAAAGAAACGACAGATTGGGTGCCGGCCGTCATGCAGGCGATCCGGAAATGAACGATGAGAACCGGTCCGGCGGCGCCGGTTTATGATTGGCTTAGGAAGCATGCCGGCCATCCGGGAGCATTTCTTCTCCGGCACGAGCAATATCGTTTTGCCTGTAAAAAATAAGAGTTTTTTTCCCCCGGAGTTTCGGACCGGGACGCGTCTTAGTTACTATGCTTCCCTGTTCAATTCTGTGGAGATCAACGCCAGCTTTTATCGCAGACCAAGGCCGGCCACAATGGTCAAATGGTCTATGGAGGTGCCGGATAGTTTTAGATTCTCCATGAAGCTAAGCAGAGCGGTAACCCATGCGCAGAAACAGCTATTTAACCTGGCTGAAGCACGTGATTTTATGGCGGTTATCACCGCCATGCCCAAGCCGGGATGTTTGCTTGTCCAGTTACCACCAACATTCAGACCGGATCTGGTCCAGTTGAAAGGGTTGCTGCTTGAATTAAAGAAATATGACTGGCCGGTTGCGATAGAATTTCGACACCCTGATTGGTATACCCATGCTGTCTTTGACCTGCTGTCGGGCAGCGATACGGCCTTGGTCTTGCATGACATGCGTGGCTCGGAAACACCCATGGCAGTTACAGCCCGCAATCATGTGTATATCCGGTTTCACGGTCTTGAAGCCGGTTATCGCGGCAGTTACACAGATGATTATCTCATCGAATTCGCGCGCAGAATCCAGGATTGGGTCGATCAAGGGAAAACCGTTTATTGTTATTTCAACAATACCCTCGGCTCCGCGGTCCAAAATCTACTAACCCTTAATCGATTAGTTGGGCAACGTAATCCGGTAAACGACCGAACGGTCAGCGATCCATTTTCCTGATCGCAGATCCCCCATGCATGGTATTACAATTGTATACACTAATTGCAAACCATTGTTATGGAACAATCCAAGAACCACTCCGAACAAAATCGCAACCCGGGCAACAAAAATAAGGCAACCGAACCCGACCCCGAGACCCTGGGCACCACCGATCCGCAGGAACATATGAAAGGTCCCATCTCTTCGCTGATGCAAAAAACCAGGGAAGGTGCGGACAATAACGACCAGCAGCCCAAAGAGGCCGAAAAACACGAACACAAGAAAAGGTCATCCGGGGGTGATTTTATCAATAAATAGCGCCATCAAAGAAATCCCTTCGGGTATAATGGTGAAATACGTAGCTTTCCCCTGCAATTTCAAGGAATTCAAACCCGAATTATGAGCTATGAACGATCTTGTTGCCCAACAACGATCTTTTTTCCTCGCCAATACGACCCGCCCCGCTGCATTCCGCATCGATCAATTGAAGCGGCTCAGATCCGCTCTTCGCCGGCACGAACAGGAACTGGCCGATGCCATCTATAAGGACTTCGGGAAAGGGGGCTTCAATACCTTTCTCACCGAATTCACCGGCCTATACAATGAATTGAACGTCGCCGTCCGCAATCTCCGGTCCTGGGCTGCGGTGCAGAAAGTAAGGACCAATCTGCTCAATTTCCCCGGCCGGAGCTACATTATCCCCGAACCTCTGGGGGTTTGCCTGGTCATCGGGGCATGGAACTACCCCGTCAACCTTTGCCTCGGACCGGCCATCGCAGCCATCGCCGCAGGCAATACCGTCATCCTCAAACCGAGCGAACTGGCATCCCAAACCAGCGCAGCCCTTGCAAAAATGATCCGCACAAATTTTGATCCCGGATACTTTGCCGTTATCGAAGGTGGGGTACCGGAGACCACTATGCTTCTTTCCCAACCATTCGATAAGATATTTTTTACCGGCAGCATAGCGGTCGGAAGGATCGTTGCCCAGGCGGCGGCCACCCGCTTAACTCCCATAACACTCGAGCTCGGCGGCAAAAGCCCGCTGATCGTCGCTCCGGACGCCCGATTGAAGATTTGCATCCGGCGACTGGTTTGGGGCAAATTTGTAAACGCCGGCCAGACTTGTATAGCTCCGGACTATGTCGTGGTCCATAAAAGCATCGAAGAAAAATTCTTGCAAGGGCTGAAAGCCGAGATCGACCGCGCTCAATTCTCGCTCGAAAACACCAATTATGCACAAATTATCAGTGACAAGCACCTCGAACGGCTCATCGGCCTGATCGATCCTGAGCGATTATTTCTCGGCGGATCGTTCGACAGGCCTACCCGCTTCCTTCAACCGACCGTGATGACCAATGTCTCCATAAATGATAAGGTGATGGACGAAGAGATATTCGGCCCGATCCTGCCGGTACTTACCTATGACGATCTCGATGCCACCCTGGCCTGGATCAGGTCCCGGCCAAAACCGCTTGCCTTTTATATTTTTACCGAAAGCCGCGCTACCCGCGAAAAGGTGCTGACCCAACTATCTTTCGGCAATGCAGCAGTCAACGACGTGCTCATGCAATTTGCCAACGACGAATTGCCCTTCGGCGGCGTGGGCGCCAGCGGCATGGGGAGCTATCATGGCGAGGCCGGGTTCAGAAACTTCACCCACTACAAAAGCGTCCTGCAAAGACCCGCACGGTTCGAGTTCCCACTGAAGTACTATCCCTATAAGCGCTGGAAACTTCCGGTGATCCGACGGGTGATCGGCTCGTGACATCCTATGTCACGAATTTCTAACCCATTCCGTATACAGACTGGATATATTCGCGACCGCCGGCATTGGATCGCGGTCAAGAGAAAACCGTCAGAACCAGGAGAAGGAGAAAAAAAAGACGGCATAATCTGCATGCCGTCTTTTTTAGGGGTATCAAAGAGGAAATCAATGTTGGTTACCCTTTCCATCCGAGGTATAGGCTCCGATGTCGGCATTGTAGGTGGAATTCCCTTTGCCAATAGCCGGTGAGCCCGCGTTCAGGTGGAAGTCGTTGCTTGTTTTCGCGCCGTTGGGGGTAGCGATCTTTCCGTCATAGGATTTGAACATTGGATCCTTGTCGCCGACCGCCGTGGAGATCAGGTCGGAAGTCTGAGGTTTGCCTACCCCGTCGCCAGGATAGAAATTCGATCGGATGTTTACGGAGATATTCGGGGTCACCGTGGTATCGGAATAGGTGTCGGCTGACGCGTAGAAGAGATTGTTCCCGTATTTTGTGTTGATCGTATCTGCGCCGGTGAAAATCTCCAGCCCCTGGTAGTTATTGACCATGATATTGTTGTAAATATTCGCCCTGGCGTTGAGGTCGATGGATACACCTCTGCCAGGCTCGGCTGCGCCTCTTCTCCAGCCATTGCTGACCATGGTATTGTTGTAAACGTCCACGACGGTTTGGGGAATGGGGACTACATCGTCGGTCTCCAGTTTTACCGCAGTGCCGGCCTGGCTGTAGATGACGTTGTACGCGATAGTCCCGGTGACTCCTTTTTTAATGTTGATCGCTTCTCCATCCGTGCTTCCCGAGCAAAGGATAGTATTGCGAACTATAGTGATCCTGGCGCCTCCCTCCATGCGCAGCAAGTCGTCCTGGCCGTTGGTGAACCAGGAATCCTCGATGTCTACGTTGATCGGTGTAACCACGGATACCGATTTGCGGGGACTGCCGGAAGGATCAGGGCCGCCGGTGTTGTCGATATGCGTCCATTTGATCGTGACGGCCTGGGCGCTGTCGGCATCGAAGCCACCCCAGCTGCCCGGCAGGTTGGAGCTGGAATTGAATTCAATGGGCGAAGCCTGTGTACCCACCAGGTTGAGAACGCCCAAGACGGTGATCTGGGCATTATTCATAACAACCACAGTTACTCCCTGCTGCGAAGCTAAAGTATCTCCCGCCTTTATGGTCAGATCGCCGGTGATCGTGTAGGTATTACCGGTGGTGAACGTACCCTTTACGAAGCCTGAGATATTGCCAGGTGCGATAGGATTTGATGAAGGCACCGTCGGGGTAATGATCTTCGTTGTGTCGTTGCCGCTCTTGGAGCAAGAGGCCAGCCCGAGGACCAGGGCAGCTACGGATAAGTAAGCGAATGTCGATTTCATACTGATTATTGTTTTTATGAAAAGATCTATTTTGTTTGGTGACGGCATTGCCCGTTATTATTCATAACGGATGCCAAAGCTGAAATTGAATTTGGTGATTTCCCTTTGTACCAGGAGGGTATTGATCTCTGCTTTGTTCGGCGTATTCAGCAGGTTATTCCATTTTGTGAACACGGTGAAATGACGGTTCTGCAGCCCTTTTTCCGCGGAAAAAGCCAGGTTCGACTGCGGCCTTTGGAAGTAGTCGTATCCGTAGATCGGGTAGACGACGGAAATGGAATTACCGATATATTGGAAAGCCAGCTCGGCAAAGAGGCTCTTTTTGGTATCCCGGTACAAAAGGGAAAGATTAAGGGTGTGGTCGGTTTGTCCCTGCAGGGCCCTTTTCTGTAGGGTATCCGGGTTGCTGTAGCCGGTCGCCAGGTTATAGTAAGACTTGAAGGAAGAGACCGCGGAGTGCAGGTAGGTATAGTTGCCAGT
This sequence comes from Puia sp., assembly GCA_035501395.1. Taxonomy (GTDB): domain Bacteria; phylum Bacteroidota; class Bacteroidia; order Chitinophagales; family Chitinophagaceae; genus Puia. The sequence goes on along the minus strand of DATJWK010000169.1, from coordinate 4,168 downwards.
CACCCCAATACGGCCGAAGTACCGGGTGAAGGCAAGCTCGGCCCCATAATCTGTGGCGGAAGAAGGCGGGTTATAGGGTTGATAGACGTCCGGAGACAGGTAACCGATCTCTATCGGGTTGGTGAGTTTCTTATAGAATACACCGGCAAAGATCTCTTCTTCTTCGCGGGGATACCATTCGTACCGAAGATCGTAATTATCCGCTACGGTATGATTTAATAATGGATTCCCTTTCGTAGCCGTAGCCGAGGTGGTGCTGAACTGCGTTGCGGGTACGAGGTCGTAGTAATTAGGCCGGGAGATGCCTTTGAAGTAGGAAAGACGCAGGTTGGTCCGATCATTCAACTTAATCTTTGCCATGATACTGGGCAACAGATCGGTATAGTCTTTCTCGATCGCATTGACCCCCGTAGGCAGAAAGGTATTGAGGGAATATCCCTGCTTTGTGTGTTCCAACCGCGCACCGCCAAAGATGTCAACGGAAGGAAATGTCAATTTGAGTTCTCCATATCCTGCCGTAATATTCTCGTACAAGTGGTACCTGTTTATATTGTAATCCGGCGTTCCGCCCACGTCATACACTACCCACTGCGCGGTATTGATATTTACGAAGGCCTGCTTTATCCCACCTGCATTGGTCGTCGGCTGCAGGTCATACTCATCCTGGTTATTGGATCGGGTCTTATGGCGGTAAAGCCCCCCAGCCTTCAGTTCCAGCGAGCCATTCTTCGGCAGCGCGGTCCTATAGGTCAGATTGGCCGATCCATCGAAATCCTGGTCTTCGTTGTGTTGCCAGATCCGGCTGATCTGGTCGAAATAATTGGGTGTAACGGTGAATATATAGGGGCCGTGGATATCGTCCGTGGTATGCACTGTGTCGATCTTCGAGTTCAGCGAGAGATCGGCCATGTCCGGTACTCTTTTTGACGCATAGGAATAAACGCCGATCCAATCGACCAGGAAATGTTTGGAGAGGATATGTTTGCCATCCAATTTCAGGTTTTCAAGGTACTGGTGGCTCGTGATCGAAGTATAATCCGTGCTGACCGGTCCCGTCCCGGGTACAGTGCGTCCGCCGTTGCCCCCAGAATGGCAGTGTCGATGATGGTCCTCGCCTGGGCGATATAGGTATTGAGTACAATATTGGTAAGTGTGATCTTGTTGCGATTATTCAGATTATAGTCAAGGTGAACGGTCAGCCCGTTGTTCATCTGCTGGGTGGAAAAATAGCGATTGGCGTAGTCCGACAGGCCCGGTGCTCCATTGGCGTGTACATTTGGCGCGGCCTGGTTGAAGACGGAGTTGCTTCCATAATATTGGTTTTGGAAGGATTCGGCCACCAGTAGGCCAAGTTTGCTATCGACAAACCGACGACCCCAGGTGATCGTCGCCACTGCGTTGGGCAGGGGGCGGGTGTAGTTGAAGTCCAGATTGGACCGGCTGAAGTCGGAGGGCTGTGCAATGTAATTGGGGCCGAATCTTTCGGTCAGCGTGTGTTGCTGGATATCGGCTTTGGAAAAGCCCTGGAATTTACGGTCGATAAAGATCTTGCTGTACCCCAGCGATCCCAGGACCTTGAATACTTCTTTTTCAGGGGCATCCTTCATCACCATGTTCACCGAGCCGCCGATAGCGTCGCCTTCCATTTCCGGAAGCAGCGATTTATGTACTTCGATGCTGCCAAGCAGATCGGAGGGAACGATGTTCAACGGAACATAGCGGGATTTATCGTCCGGGCTGGTGATCTTGATGCCGTTGATCAACGTGTTATTGTATCGCGGATCCAGGCCGCGGATGACAGGGTATGCTTCGTCCGAGCCGCCGTTTCGCTGGATAGTCAGCCCGCTCATGCGTTGGAGGACATTGGCCGCATTGATATCGGGGCTGCGTTCCATGGCTTTCGCCGAGATGACGTTGAGGATATTGTTTGCTCTTTTTTCCCGTTGTCTGGCTCCGGCGTCTTCTTCCTGGCTGATCTTTCCAAACACGTTGATCTCCGTGAGTATCGCGTCTTTCGTGTCCAGCGCGAGGTTTAGTTGTTGTCCTTCCCCGGTCTTTAGGTTAAAATGTCTGCTGGTCGTGGCATACCCGACATAGTCGACGGTGATCGTATATTCACCGGGCGGCACATGCGGCAGGATGAAGTATCCATTGCTGTCGGTAGTGGTCTTTATGGAAGTGTTGGTCAGGGAGATGAATGCGCCGGCGAGGGGCTCCTTATTTCTACCGGTGATCCTTCCCTTAATGCCGGATGATTGGGAAAAGGCCAATTGACTCAGGAAAATGAAAAAAAGGAGAAGACGGACTTTCATGCAGTCAATTTTGAGCGAAAGTATTGTCGGTCACGGGTACGTGATATGCGAAGCGACTGATTTAATAATTAGGTGATCATTTGTTCTCCATAAGTTCTTAATTTCATAATGCCTGGGTAACAAATGAGATGTAACTTCGCAAGTCACAAGATTTTCACAGATTTTACATAGGATTGGATGACAATTCTCATAAGGCCAAACGGTAAACACAGGTTTGCTCCAGTTTCTCTTTCGAGCTTCGGACTCTAAATTCATCGACATGAAAAAATGCCTGAATCTTTTTTGCCTCGTCGTCCTTTTACTGGTGACTGCGCGGGCAACGGCGCAACAGTATGTTTTTGACAAGAAGATCGCGCTGCCCGGCGACGCCGGTTATGATTATCTCGCGATCGATTCGGTGAACAATCATTTATTCGTCTCCCACGGCACGGCATTCAATGTCGTGGACCTGGCAACGGACCAACCCGTTGGGCTAATCGAAGGCATGAAGGGGGTACATGGCATCGCGATCGTGAATGCGGTGGATCGGGGTTTTATCAGCGATGGCAGAGGCAAGGCGGTAGTGGTGATCGACCTGAAGAGCTTCCAAAAAGTCAAGACGATCGACCTGCCGGCGGAGGATGAGGACGGGATCATCTACGATCCTTATTCCGGGAAAGTATTCTGTTTCTGTGGCGACAGCAAAAGCGTTTGCGTGATCGATCCGGTTTCCATGAACCTGGTCAAGACGATCGACCTGGGCGGCGGCCCGGAGTTTGCCGCATCCGACGGAAAAGGGCTGGTGTATAACAATATTGAGGATTTGAATAGCCTGAAGGTAATCGATACAAAGACGTTGACGGTAAAGGCCACCTGGCCGTTGGCGCCTTGCGGCGGTCCGACCGGACTGGCATACGACGCGGGCCATCAACGGTTGTTCACCGGCTGCCGCGGCAACAAGGGACTGAGCGTTGTCGACGCGGTCTCCGGAAAAGTGATCACGACATTACCGATCGGTGCGGGCGTGGATGCCGTCGTTTATGATGCGGCAGACCGGCTGATCTTTGCCAGCAACGGCGACGCGACGACGACGATCATCCGGCAGGATGGCGCCGACCAGTATCGTGTAATCCAGACGCTGGCGACACAGCCGAGGGCAAAAACGATGGCAATGGATATGAAAACGAAAAAAATCTATTTGAGTGCACCCCAATTCGAGCCGGGGACGAGGAAAATAGTTCCGGGGACGTTCACGGTATATGTTTATAAACCTTCCTGAAGAATCGGCGGGGGCCTTACCCCCGCTCCGCTCCGAGGTTCCTGACAGGATTTGCCATCGCTGCAACCTGGTCAATCGACTTTTATAAAATTCCCCTTCTCATCGAAGACCAGGTCCTTTCCCTTCACTTCCGCCTCATACCGGGTATGCCCTTCCGCATCCGTCACTTTCCCCGCTTCCGTGATCTTCGCCCCCGCATAATGCGTATGCACATATGCCGTTACAGCCGCCGGCAGCTTTGCCACCGGCATTGCCGCTACCTGCTCTACAAAGACCCCTGCCGGAGTAAACAGAACCGAAAGGTCCTCCTTCGACGCTCCGCCCCAATTGGCCTCGAAATTCCCTTTCTCCTTCTCCCAGGTCACGCCCGAAGCGGAAGGATATTTTTTTTGCAGCGCGGCCTTCACCGCCGCCGGTACATCCGTGGACTTGACCCGCTGTGCCGCCGAGGGAATGCTCAACAGGCAACCGAAAGCAACGGCCGATAGGATTAACCTTTTCATAAAATGATGTTTTTCTACACCAATCTACCACGCGAATCTGGAGAAAAGCTATTCCGTCCTTAGATGTTCCACCGGATTACCCATTGCCGTCTTCA
>DATJWK010000168.1:0-26999 GCA_035501395.1 Puia sp. | reverse complement strand
CCGATATTCAATGATTTCAACCGGAGGTAAGATCCTTTTTCCACGTACCAGGAATTGACCACACCGGAATTCGAGAACGAACCGACGTTTGTGATCTGCGGATATTTCGGGTTGAGATTGGTCGGAGACCAGGAATTCGTGATCAGGTCCGCCTGAACGTTGCCTTCGAAAACCTGCGGGAAAACAGTCCAGTATTTTACATAGTTGAAGATGTCGTTGCCATAAACGCCATAGAAAAAGGCGCTAAAATCCCAGTTCTGGTAGTTGAAACCCAGGTTCAGCCCATAGGTCAGCTTCGGGTTCGGATTGCCGATCCAGGTCCGGTCATTTGCATCGACCGTACCGCTCTTGTCTACGTCGGCATATTTAAAGGCCCCGGGAGCAGCGCCCGATTGGACCGGAGATTTTGCTACGTCCGAAGAATCCCGGAAATAGCCGATGACCTTATACCCGAAGAATTCGCCGACGGCATGTCCGGGCTGGACGCGGGTGAAGGCCCCGATCCGGTTAGAACCGGCGTTGGTGAAGTTGTCATAGTAGGTGATCCCGGGAGGCAGGCTGGCCACCTTGTTGGTGTAATGGGTGAACGTAGCGGCGATGTTAAACTTCATGTCCTTGTTGATCGTCTGGTGGTAGGCGATTATTCCATCGATGCCCTGGTTCTGGAGGTTCCCAAAATTCACATATGGAGCGGCAGCACCGCCGACCGTGTTCGGAAGCTGGGCCTGGTATAGCAGTCCGCTGGTCGTCTTCTTGAACCAGTCCACCGTAACATCAAACCGGCCAAGGGTTGCATCCACGCCGACATCGGTCAGAATGTCCTGCTCCCAGGTCGTACCGGGGTTCCCGAGCTGGCTGTTATAGAAACCCGTCTGGGAACTGGTAGAAGTCCCGTTCAGGTCATAGTTGCTGGAGTTCGGGTTGGAGGCGAACAAGGTGTACGGATTTGTCGTGGGAACGTTGTTCAGGTTACCGGACTTGCCCCAGCTTCCGCGGAGTTTGAGGTCCTGCAGCCAGGTCACATCCTTCATGAAATCCTCTTTCGAAATGCGCCATCCGAGCGATACCGACGGGAAGTTGACATACTGATGTCCCACGGCAAAGTCGGAGGAGGCATCCCGGCGGAGGGTACCGCTGAGGAGGTATTTGTCTTTATACGCATAGTCCACCCGACCAAACAGCGACCAAAGTGCGCCCTGGTATGGAGTACCGGAGGCATTGCTGTTGGCCTGGCTCGCAGCAGAACCGTTGTTCAAGGTCCAATAGTCGGTGGTCGTAAAGAAATAGTTCGCCCGGGAGGCATATTGACCCCGGCCATAGTATCTCTTTGCCTCTGAACCGACCAACGCCTTGATCGAGTGATCGCCGAATTGCTGGTTGTAGGCCAGGGTATTCGTCCATAACAGCGTGCTGCTGTATCCGCTTCCTTCTGTAAAATTGTTGGCGGCGGTGCTGCCTTCCGCGTTATAATATGGCGTGTAGTTGAAATACCAATAGTAATAGTTATCCACGTTTCCGCCTACGCTGGTGTGTGCGGTGAAGTGCTGGAGAAAGTCGACATCGGCGAACACATTTCCGTTGATCTCCCAGTCATTCCCCTTGTTATTTGCCGTATTCTGCTGATCGGCCACGGGGTTTGACGTGTTGTTGATCGTGAAGGAGTGCGTACCGGCATAATTACCCATAATATCATACGTGGGGATGAGTGGCGGCATCCGGTAAGAATTGGAGATCGGGTTACCTTCGTTCTGGTTGGTGACCTGGGGGTTGCTCTTGAAGAAGATATAGGCGTTCTCCCCAAGCCGGACGTGATCCTTTACATTAAAGGTGGTGTTGGCGCGAACGGCATATCTTTTCAGATAGGTATCGATCAGCGTGCCCTGCTGGTCCAGATAGCTAAACGACATATAATAAGAGCTCTTGTCGCTTCCGCCGCTGGCGGCGATCGTATGCTGCTGCCAAACCGCCGATTTAAAAATATCCTTGAACCAGTCGTTCTTGCCTTTATTTGTCTTTACGATCTGGTTCGTATCAAGGCTGTAAGTTGCGGGATTCTGATCATTTACATAATTGGGGTTCGGCGTGCCCTTGCTATCAATGTAAGGAGTGGGCCCGAGATAATCCGGAAGCGTCGGCGGAGCATAGGTAGCACCTCCTTGTCCGAACCAGAGGTTACCGGGGATGATCCCGGCATTGTAATATTGCAACCATACAACGTTGGCGTAGGTTTGACTATTCGCGAGGTCAAATCCTTTTACCGGTTGTTGGGTGCCGTAAAATCCATCGTAGCTGATCGAATTCTTTCCTTTTCCTCTTTTGGTAGTGACGATCACCACCCCGTTGCCACCCTGGATACCGTAGATGGCGACAGCGCCGGCATCTTTCAGGATCTGGATGGACTCGATGTCGTTCATGTTAAGATCGTGCATGCTCCCCTGCACTCCGTCGATGATCACAAGCGGGTCGACGTTGGCGATAGAGTTGACGCCCCGGATGTGGATATTGCTCCCTGCACCCGGTTGACCGGAGTTGATAACCGTTACCCCGGCAGCCTGGCCTTGCAGCAAAGCTTCTGTGCTTGTTCCCGGCACATTTTCCATAGCCTTGATATCCACAACGGAAACAGAGCCCGTGATATCCTTTTTCTTCTGGGCGGTGTAACCGGTAACAACGATGTCGTTCAGTGTGGAAGTCGAAGCGTTGAGCGTGAGGATACCCAGCGCGGCATTGCCGTTTACGGGAACCTGCAGGGTTTCAAATCCTACAGCGGAGATCACCAGGGTACCCGAGCTTTTTGCAATCCGGATGGAGAACGTTCCGTCAGTAGCAGTCTGGGTAGCGCCTCTTTCGCCCTTCACCTGCACGGTAGCAAACGGAACCGGATTTTTATCCGTGCTTCCGATGACTTTACCTGTGACAGTTGTTTGAGCGAATAGGCTGGATGATAGTAGCAGAAGGGACAAAACAAGAGACAATCTCGTTAAGCCGCTAGTTTTGAATGGCATAGCGCAGTTTTTGTTTTGAATGGTGAGAATCGACTGACGGATAAAAATATATAGAATAATTTAAATGCTGAAAAGTTTTTTAACTTTTTTTTGACTAAGTGACTATTCGTTAACTATTTTCACACCTCATTTCGACTTCATGATTGTTTCATCAAATACGAGAAGTAGTGTACGTATGACACGATGGTGGCTTAAGGGCGCCACTGCAATCGGTTGCATGATGATTTTGGCGTCCGCTTGCGCAAGAAGAACACGCCCCGTCAATGTCCAGGAAGAATTGAAGACGGCGTGGCTTTCTTACCTCAAGCGACAACCGAAGATCGATACGACGAAGGTCCGGTTTGAAGTGAAGGATGTTTATTTTTTCGCGGATACCGCCCTCTATATTTGCGAGTTCAAGGTTCGCATGCAGGAGCCTGCCAGGGGGATCGATACCATCGGCATGATGGGGGGTACTGTTTCCAAAGATTTCACCGTGGTTCATAGAAAATACTGATCCCCACGCGGGGACCAATTGCCGATGCCAAAAGGATCTGCAGTAACTAGCAGGAGATTTCCGGGATGTAGTTGGGACGCCGTTACGACGTAGCCCAGGCTTTATCCCCTTTCTTATAGTCGATGCAGCCCTGATATTTCCCGGGTACCGGCACATAACGGAGCGCCTTGGTTGCGCCGGGCTCAGAGGTGAAATAACCCCACAGGGTGAGTTCCTTCATCAGCCGAAAATAATGATTCGGATCATCTTTCTTTTTTGTCGACGCATAGGCCTTTGCCTCCTTGTCGAGGTCGACCAAAAGATCATGCCGCTGATCGGCGGTGGACTCCATAAATGACTTGCCGTTCTTCTTTTTGCTGGCGTCGTCCAGCTTTTGCATCCCGTCGAGGAACGTTTTCTGGTCGGCCTCCGTATAGCAGTCCTTTACGATCCGGGTCATGAACGCGCCGACCTGCGCGTCCTTTGCGCCGGGTGTATCGGTCTTCGGCAGGATCGTCTCCGCTACCTCATCCAGGAATGCGATGTCGGCATTGGAAAAATTGGTTCCCATTCCGCCCAGCTTCTGTTCAGGCGGGTTGGTACAGCCCGACAGGAAGGCTTCCGCTCCGATGATCGTTCCCCCCAGGAGCAAGCTAACCCGGGCTATCGCATCTCTTCTGTTCATGGTTATTAATTTTGATTGTATATTTCCTATTTCTTTAGTACTTATCTAATAAGTACTAAGCTATAAGTATTAAGATTTGGCTGTTAGAGATTTTGTTTTTTTAATTCGCTGACCGCATGATCGGCCGCTCTGGCAGTAAAGGCCATATACGTCAGTGAAGGATTACAGCAATTTGCCGAAGCCATGAAAGACCCGTCGGTGACATACACGTTCGGAGCGTCCCAAACCTGGTTCCACTTGTTGAGCACCGAAGACTTCGGGTCCTTACCCATCCTGGCCGTACCCATTTCGTGAATGCCCCGGCCAAGGTAAGGATTGCTGCTGTGGCTTTTTACATCTTTCACCCCGGCGATCTCGAGCATTTCCACCGCGTCGGCCTCCATGTCTTTTCGCATCTTCAATTCGTTGTCCTTTAGCTCGCAATCGATCGCCAGCACGTTGAGCCCCCACTTGTCCTTCTTTGTCTTATCCAGGGTGACCTTGTTCTCATGATACGGCAGGGTTTCGCCGAAACCCCCGATACCCATCTGCCACGGCCCCGGCTCGGTGAGCGCCTCTTTGTATTCCTTGCCGATCGAATACTCCGCCACTGCATGCATATACCCTTCGCGATTGCCTGCGCCCTGATAACCAAAACCGCGGATATAATCGCGCTTTTCGCCGTTCAAATTCCGGAAACGGGGTATGTATATCCCGTTCGCCCGACGGCCAAAATAATACTTGTCCTCGTATCCCTCGACCGTGCCGCCGGCGCCTACCCCCAGGTGATGATCCATTAAATTATGTCCCAGTTCGCCGCTGCTGCTGCCCAGTCCGTCCGGCCAGACATCCGTCGCGGAATTCATCAATACCCACGCGCTGTTGAGCGTGCTTGCGTTCAGGAAGACGATCTTGGATTTATATTCATAGGTCTTGTTGGTCTCCGCGTCGAGCACTTCCACACCGGTCGCCCGTTTCTTATCCTTGTCATAAATGATCTTTGTGACGATCGACCAGGGCCGCAGGGTCAGCCGGCCTGTCGCACGCGCCGCGGGGAGCGTAGATGACTGCGTGCTGAAATACCCGCCAAAGGGACAACCCAGCCAACACTTGTTGCGAAACTGGCAGCCAACCCTGCCCTCATGCGGGACCGTTAGATTGGCCGTCCGGCCGATGATCATGTGTCGTCGGCCTTTATAATGGTCTTTGATCCGTGCCGCCACATCCTTTTCCACGCAGGTCATATCATAAGGCGGCAGGAAATGACCGTCGGGCAGAACCGGGATGTTCTCGATCGATCCACTGATCCCCGCGAATTTCTCCACATAGGTATACCAGGGTTCAATCTCTTTGTAACGCACCGGCCAGTCCGTACCGATCCCATCCTTTGCATTCGCTGCAAAATCCATATCGCTCCACCGGTAACTCTGCCGCCCCCACATGAGCGAACGGCCGCCGGTATGATAACCTCTGAACCAGTCGAACCGCTTGACCTCCGTGTATGGGCTTTCGCTGTCTTTTACCCACCAGTCGAGATTCCATTCGTTTAACGGATAATCCCGCTTCAGGACCGGGTACTCTTTTTTCATTTCTTCCGTGGCCCGGCCGCGATGTGGAAAATCCCAGGCTTCCTTGTTGGCGCTCGGGTAATCTTTGATGTGTTCGATATGTTGTCCCCGCTCCAGCATAAGCACCGTAAGCCCTTTTTCGGTCAGTTCCTTTGCGGCCCAGCCTCCGCTGATCCCGGAACCGATCACGATCGCGTCATAAGTGTTGTCGGCCATAATCGTTAGCTATTTTTTTTTAGTTGATAATCGGGTTTCGGTTACTACACATCGCAGATGCGGATACACCTGTCGAGCGACGCAAGCTTGTCCGGGATGGTCGGAATGAACTCCTGCGCCACATAACCGTTATAACCGGTCGCCAGGATCGCCCGCATAATAGCCGGATAGTGGAGCTCCTGCGTATCGTCGATCTCGTGTCGCCCCGGGACACCGCCGGTGTGATAGTGTGCAAAGTACTGATGATGGTCCGTGATCGTCCGGATCACGTCGCCTTCGTCGATCTGCATGTGATAGATATCATACAACAATTTGAAATTCTCCGATCCGATCCGTTTGGCCAGCTCGACTCCCCATTTTGTGTTGTCGCACATCTGATCTTTGTGATCGACCTTACTATTGAGCAGTTCCATGACAATGACGACCTTTTTCTTCTCCGCCTGCCCGAGGATCTTCTTCAGGCCGTCGATGCAGTTGCGCATCCCCGTCTCGTCGTCCATCCCTTTCCGGTTGCCGCTGAAGCAGATCAGGTTCTGATACCCCGCCTTCGCCACGAGATCGATATGTTCTGTATAGTTGTCGATCAATTTGGGGTGATTTTCCGTATGGTTCCATCCCTCCGTGAGACTGATCTCGGCGCCGTTGCACATCGGGCACCAGACGCCGTGTTTCTTTATCGTCGGCCACTCCTTCGGGCCAAGCAGATCGATCGCGTTGAAGCCGATCTTTTTTACCGCCTCGCACATCGCGTCAAGCGACATGTCACTGTATATCCACCGGCAAACGGAATGATGGATGGCGCCTTTAAGATTTGAATTTGCCATGGTGCGTTCGGGGCTGTTGATTTGATCATCTTTGGATTCCGTGACGCCGGATCGGAAAGACGACATTAAAGCAGCCGTCCCCAGCGCAGCGGTCCCCGCCACCATTTGTTTAATGGCAGCGCGTCGTGAGGATTGATTATACATATTTCCTTGCATTGAGGGCAGCGGGCGATAGAAAGTTGGAAATTACGGATTATTTGATTAAACTGATACATTAAAAACATGGAACCGCATTTTTTTGCCGCGGGTGTACATTAAAACGGATTAGCGGTATATTGCGCCTCACAAATGAAATTACCCCATGAACAGGAAACTCAGAATGGGAATGATCGGCGGGGGAAAGAACGCCTTTATCGGCGCCGTCCACCGCATCGCCGCCAATATGGATGGATTGATCGAACTCGTTTGCGGCGCATTCAGCAGCCATCCCGACAATGCCCGCGAGTCGGGCCGGATGCTTTTTCTCCCCGACGACCGGACATATCTCAATTATGAAGACATGCTGGAGAAGGAAAGCCGGCTCCCCGAAGGCGTACGGATGGATTTTGTGGCGATTGTCACGCCCAACCACCTCCATTTCGCCCCTGCGATGCTGGCCCTCGAAAAAGGATTCCCCGTCGTGCTCGACAAACCGATGACCTTTACGCTGGATCAGGCCTTAACATTGCAGGCGAAAGTCCGCGAAACCGGCCTCCCCTTCTGTCTCACTCATACGTATGCCGGTTATCCGATGGTCAAGCAGGCGCGCCAGATGGTGAAAGATGGCGAATTTGGTAAGATCCGCAAGGTTTACGTCGAATATCCGCAGGGCTGGCTTAGCCGCCTGTCTGAAAAAGACGGCAGTAAACAAGCCGAGTGGCGCACCGATCCCGCCCGCTCCGGCAAGAGCGGCGCCATGGGGGATATCGGTACCCACGCCGCCCATCTGGCGGAATACATCAGCGGTCTCCGGATCAAGCAGCTTTGCGCCGATCTCAGTATCATGGTGGAAGGCCGGGCGCTAGACGATGACGGCAACGTGCTGCTTCGCTTCGACAACGGCGCCACCGGTGTGCTGTACGCTTCCCAGGTTGCCGCAGGAGAGGAGAATGCGCTAAAGATCCGTGTCTATGGCGAAAAAGGGGGCCTCGAATGGGCGCAACAGGAGCCGAATACCCTGATCGTGCGATGGCTCGACCAGCCCATACAGGTCTATCGCGCCGGCACACCGTGGCTATCGCCGATCGCGAAATTCAATACCCGCACCCCTTCGGGGCATCCCGAAGGCTATCTGGAGGCGTTTGCCAACCTGTACCGGAACTTTGCGCTGACCTTGTCTTCCCGGCTTGACGGAACCACTCCCCCAAAAGAAGCGTTGGATTTTCCCGGCGCAGAGGAGGGGGTGCGCGGCATGGCTTTTATCGACAATCTCATCCGTAGTAACGGGAGCACCGAAAAATGGACCTCATTCGACATTCCTTCATCTAAATAACTGGATCATATGCGTACGATAAAGGGACCCGCCATATTCCTGGCCCAATTTATGGGCGACAAGCCACCGTTCAACTCGCTTCGCGACATTTGCAAATGGGCTGCAGGACATGGTTATGTCGGGGTTCAGTTACCCAGTTGGGACGGCCGCGTCATCGATCTGCAAAAGGCCGCGGAGAGCAAGACTTACGCCGACGAGATAAAAGGTGTCGTGAAAGAGGCCGGTCTACAGATCACCGAACTGTCCACCCATCTGCAGGGGCAGCTGGTTGCGGTGCACCCGGCCTATGACACGCTCTTTGATGGTTTTGCGCCGGAGGCCGTGCGCAACAACCCTGCCGCCCGGCAGCAATGGGCGGTACAACAACTGAAATACGCGGCCAAAGCCTCCCGTAACCTCGGGCTGGATGCCCACGCGACCTTTAGCGGCGCCCTGCTGTGGCCGACCGTCTATCCCTGGCCGCAGCGCCCCGCCGGGCTGGTTGAGACGGGGTTTAAAGAGCTCGCGGCGCGCTGGCTGCCCATCCTGAATGAATTCGACCAACAGGGTGTCGATCTGTGCTACGAGATCCATCCGGGAGAAGACCTGCACGATGGCATCACCTACGAGACGTTCCTCTCCTACGTGAAGGACCATCCAAGGGCCTGCCTGCTTTATGATCCATCTCACTTTGTGCTGCAATGTCTCGACTACCTGGAATACATCGACCTCTACCACGACCGGATCCGGATGTTCCATGTCAAGGACGCCGAATTCAATCCCACCGGAAGGCAGGGCGTCTACGGCGGATACCAGGGCTGGATCGACCGCGCAGGCCGCTTCCGCTCGCTGGGCGATGGCCAGGTCGACTTCAAATCGATATTCAGCAAACTCACCCAATACGATTTCAAGGGGTGGGCTGTCCTGGAGTGGGAGTGCTGTCTCAAACATCCGGAGGACGGGGCCCGCGAAGGCGCGCCTTTTATCAAAGATCATATCATCCACGTCACCGACAAGGCCTTCGACGACTTTGCTGGCACCGGGAAAGACGAAAAATTCAATCGCTCCGTGCTGGGCCTGTAATAACCCGCCATTTTTTGCTGACATTCCTTAAAATTTCGGAACTTGGCCCCGCCAAGTTTTGAGGACCCAAACAAATGACTATGCGAAACAACTTATTGCTCCTTTTTTCCACTGCCTTTTTCATGGTCGCCTGCGGCGGCAACTCCGGCGAAGCAAAGCCCGCCGACAAAAAAGATACGGCGGCTTCCACCGGCACACCGGCTGCCGGCGCTGCCTCCGACAAAGGTCTTGAGCTGATCGGATCGAATGACTGTACCGCCTGCCACAGTATCCGCAAAGGGCAGGGCCCCAACACCGGTCCCGCTTATGAAGACGTCGCCGCCAAATACAGTCCTGCCGCCGATACCACCGTCGCCCGCCTTATCAAAAAGATCAAGGACGGGGGCAACGGCGTTTGGGGTTCCAACGTGATGACACCCCACCCCGCCGTCAAGGATGAAGACATCAAAACAATGGTCGAATATATTCTTTCGCTGAAGAAAAGCTGACATGCTCAAATCATTTATTCCCATGGCGGTCCTTACCGGCTGCCTGATGCTTACCGGCGCCGCCCCGCGTCCGCAGTTGGAAATCTTCTATCAGCCGAAAGTGCTGATATTTTGTAAAACGAACGGCTACCATCACGCCAGCATCACGACAGGTATCGCGGCTATCCGGCAACTGGGTGAACAAAACGGATTTGCGGTGGACACTACCGTCGATTCCACGTGGTTCCGTAAAAAGATCCTGCATCGATATGCTGCACTCATCTTCCTAAGTCCGACGGGGAAAGTTTTTGGCCCGAAGGAAGAAAAAGCCTTGCAGGGTTACATCCGTGCCGGCGGCGGTTTTGTCGGAATCCATGCGGCCACCGATTGCGAATATAACTGGCAGTGGTATGGAGATCTCGTCGGGGCCTATTTCAAGTCGCACCCCAAACAGCAGGAGGCAAAATTCTTCATTGTCGACAAAACAAATCCCGCAACCCAGGGGTTCCCGGATCCATGGACCCATTTTGACGAGCTGTACAATTTCAAGTACCTGAACCCCGATATTCATGTTCTCATCAGGATCGATGAGACCTCCTATACCGGCGGGGCCAACGGCGACAACCATCCATTTTCGTGGTATCACGATTTCGAGGGCGGCCGTTCCTTTTATACGGCACTCGGTCATACCGACCAGACCTGGTCCGATACCCTCTTCCTGCATCATCTGCTGGCGGGTATCCAATACGCGATGGGAAAAAAACAATAAAGTGTGGAATGTTTTGCCCACAAACCGTGACAGCGGGTTGCTTTGTCCATGGTCCGTGTTTTGGTATTGTTAGACCGTGAAGTACATACTTTTTTGCTTGTTCTTATCGATATTTTCCTCTACCATCGCCGTGGCGCAAAACCCGGCGACAGACACAATCGTTCCGGCGAAAGGAGATATAGAAGGCCAGTTAAAAGAGATCAGGCAACGAAAGATCGTATGGAACAGGGACTCCGCGGGTATCGAACCCCGAAAACTGCCGGGTCTGGATACCACTAAATACAGCCGCTACGGGGATTTGCTGAATGATGACCCGGAATACACCAGAAAAAGCAAGATTTGGCGGCCTGCCGCCCAGGTCGTCGTAGAAAACACCATTCTGAACATCGTGGACAGAACGGTGCTCAAGCTGCAGTTCGCAAAAACGGATGCGACTACCTGGAACCGGACCCTCCATGCGGGATGGCCGTGGAGCTCGGGATGGGAGTGGGATCAGGACAGATTCGGGAACAATTTCCTGTCGCATCCGATGATGGGCAGCTTTTACTATAGTGCAGCCCGCACAAACGGATATAATTTCTGGGAGTCGTTCCCGATCGTGTTTGCGGGCAGCTATATGTGGAAGATCTTTGGCGAGAACGGGAAACCTGAACGGGAAGATCTGATCAACACGACCGTAGACGGGGAACTGCTGGGAGAGGTTGAATACCGGCTGAGTTCAAACATCCTGGACGACCGGGCGTGGGGAGCCGAGCGGGTCTTCCGGGAGATCTTCGCGGGGCTTGTCGACCCGGTAAGAGGAGTTAACCGGTTATTTGACGGGAAGTTCAAACGGCACGTCAACAAAGAAATCTATCAGAAAGAGCCGGTCAACATCGCCTTGTTTGCCGGCGCCCATTCCATCAACAACAGCGCGAATGAGCTGCTCTCCGGGCATTATGACGAAATGGTGAATATCCAGCTCAATTATGGCAATCCCTTCGAGCAGCGCCGGATAAAGCCATTTGATTTTTTTAAGTTCAGAGCCGAGTTGAATTTCGGGGTAGGAAGAAAAGTTGTCGATAATATTACCGGATATGGAGTGCTGCTTGGCAAAGGCCTCCGGTTTGGCAAGCTGAACATGCTGCTGGGCGGCTTTCAGCACTACGATTATTATGACGCCAAGGCGTTCGAACTATCGACGATCGCATTTGGACCGGGGCTGATCAACCGGTTGCCATTGGGGAAATTCTCCAACCTCGATCTCAATCTCCACCTGGCATTTGTGCCTTTTGCGGGAAGCAGCGTTGGCCCGGTCACCGACACTTCGTTCTACCGCGACTATCGTTTTGCCTACGGATGGGAAGGAAAAGTGGAAACCGCCGTCAATATTAGCAAGTATGGAACGCTGAGCCTTTGGTATTACTACTATTTTATCCATGCCTTTAACAATACCGGCAAAGATGAATCACCCATAAATACGCTGGGCAACAACCTGATCAGCGTGCTGAGACCCCGGCTTGCCGTGCATGTGTATAAGGCGATGAGTGTCGGGGTGGAAGATATCATATATTGGAACGATCATTACCAGGCCCCCTATGCGCCGCTGCACTATACGCAGACCGAACAGCGACTATTCATCCTGTTCAATTGGCAGGATGCACAACGGCGGGGAAATTATTATCTGTAAGACCAGTTGGAAGGACGCATTTGCCGCCTACCGGAACGTATAGATGAATCCGGGCATCAACGTTCCGTTGGAGTAACTCAAATTGAAACTGACCGTATTCTTCTTTTTTGCTTTTTCGAGCTGGAGTTTTGAATAGCGGTGATAGTTGTTGACGACCTGTCTTCCACAGAGAAAGCCGAGCGCGGCGCCAACCATGACATCCGAGATCCAGTGCGCATTTTCGACTATTCTGCTTAACCCGATCGCCGTGGCGGCCGAATAGGCAATGATCGGAACAACGCGGTATTCGCGGTATTCCATGGCAAATACGGTAGCCGCGGCAAAGGCAACCGTCGTGTGGCCGGACGGAAAGGATTCAAAGGAAGCGTTGTCTTTTTTCAGGAAATGATAGAAGGGGCCATGGAATACATGGCTGTTCTTGCCTGTAATGGCGTCATAATAATTTGGGCGTTGCCGGCTGGTCAGATATTTGATCGCCGTCTCGATCGCCGCTGCCGTTATGTATGCCTGGGTAGCCAGGAGGGTGGTCGTTTTTTCCTTTTCTTTTTTGAACAGGAGACCATAGGTGCCCAGGGCAGCAAGGGTGTAAACCTCATACATGCCGCCGAAATCGGTGACATAGTTGGTAGCCGAGACCACCGATTTGTTCGTCCGGATTTGCGTGACGGTAAATTTATTGACGGGTCTGTCGGCCCAAAGAACGGCCGCCGTCGTCGCCGCCGCAAATCCCCCTGCTTTCAACCAGTCGCTACCCGTGGCTCTGAACGGGGCAGTCCATTGCTGTTTGATATCGTCCACGGTCAGCACGAGGTAGACATGCGGCGTAATCCTCGTATTCTCATTGTAGTAGGAAGGCGCGACGACATTTTTCTGTTTGGCGCCGGTGCTGTCCGGGTTTTTGGCCAGGCTATCCAGTTTTTTTGTCAGGGTGTCCTTCACCTGGGCAGACGACAATAAAGGGACTAGCAACAGAATTGACACAGAAAGCCTGTACAGGTAACGCATAATAGCACTTTGGCATTTTGCGTGCCAAAGAAGTCGGAGATTTCAGATGATCGGGAGTTCGTAGCCGTTATGGTATTGTTTTGTCAGGTATGCCTGGTTGATCTTCTCATCTGCAAATTTGCCGGCCCTGGCGTTCCAGTCCAGGCGCTGGCGGCTTCGGAAGGATATATTTCCCATTTGCGCCACCGTGGCCACATGGGCCGCCGCGTCGATCGGGCAATGGAGCGTCTCCGGTTTCCGGGACCGCACCGCCGCGATGAAATTCTCCCAATGTTTGTCAAGACCGTTATCCGAAACGCCCGCCAGTGGTTTTGCGACCTTGTTCTTACTTCCTTTTTCCTCCAGCACTTCCCAACCGTTCCGATTTAACACCAGCGTTCCATTATCGCCGATGTAAGCGATCCCGTGATCTCTGCCGTAGGAGCCGTTGTCGATGCCCATCGCATGGTCCCAGACCATATTGAAACCGTCGAATTCATACAAGGTCGTTAGTGTGTCCGGGGTCTCCTCCGCCAGGCCCGCGTAGGCAAATTTCCCGCCGAGGGCCGCGATGGAATATGGTTCTCCCGCCTTCATCCCCAACAGTCCATAATCGAGCAAATGAACTCCCCAGTCGGTCATCAGTCCGCCCGCATAGTCCCAGAACCAGCGAAAATTGAAGTGAAAGCGGCTGGCGTTGAACGGCCGGGTGGGCGCCGGTCCCAGCCACATCGTATAGTCGACACCGGCCGGCGGTGCCGAGTCGGCAACCCGGGGAGCGGGTTTCATCCATCCCTGGTAACACCAGACCTTGACAGTCCGGATACTACCCAACCGGCCCGACTGCACGAAGTCGACCGCGTCCTTAAAATGCTGCTGGCTACGTTGCCACTGACCCACCTGGACGATCCGGCCGTATTTTTTTTGTGCCGCCACCATGGCCCGGCACTCACCGATAGAATTGCCGCAGGGTTTTTCCACATACACGTCCTTCCCCGCCTGGCAAGCAGCGATCATAATCAGCGCGTGCCAGTGATCCGGCGTTCCGATAATCACTACATCGATATCTTTTTGCTGCAGCAGTTTCCGATAGTCGTTGTAGAGCTTGATCCGGCTCGTGTCTATTTTCATCCCGGCCAGATCTTTCAGCCGCTTGTCCAGGACGTTTTGATCGACGTCACAAAGTGCGACAACGTTGACGCCGGGGATCTTTAAGGCAGAAGAGAGGTCGGCCCATCCCATTCCGTTGATCCCGACGGCGCCGATATTGATCCGGTCTGACGGAGACAGCGATTTACGGGGCAACAAAAAAGTTCCTGCTGCAAGGGCCGAGCTTTGATGAATAAATGTTCTTCGGTTGCTCATACCCTGAAAGTACAAAAAAAAAGGGAACGCACTACTGTTTTGACAGCGTGATCACGCTTCTGATCGTACCGGTGGTCGGCGCAGTAATGCCGTTAACCGTTTCATTTCCCGACTGATTGATCGTTGATGTAATCGTCAGCGTGGTGCCATTGATGGTAAAATGCGCACCCTTGGCCTCGATCGGAGGTTGGATGCTGTCCACGTTGAGAGCGATCGGTGACCCGTTAGGGAAATAGATGGAGTCCTGCCCGATCAATTTGTAGGAGAACGATGCATTGCCCGGGGGCACGGTAGTCGCCAGCGGAGATATGATCGTATCCGAACTGACGGGGGTCTGCGTAATGGAGGTATAGGACGTGTCGATGCTATAACCTACACCCGTCGCATTCAATGAATCCGAGGTGAAGGATATGGTACCCGTATTATCGATAGTATGAAAATCGATCAGGTTGATAACCGTAACCGATAGCGGACCAAAAGTTGCCGTGGAAGTCACATCGGCGCTGGTCGTTTCGCCCTCCACATTCCAGGAGGTCCCTGTCAAGGGATTCGGCCCCGCATTCCCATTATTGTTGCTTTTCTTGCAGGCAGCAGAAAAAAGGAGACAAGCGGCGATAACTACAAAGGGTAATCTATGGGTCATATCAAACAATTTCAATAACGGATAACGAATCTTCTTTTGATTTAGTACGTCTGATCCGGATCTCAACCGCTGTTTTCAGCATTAACATCTCGCTTACATCTAATTTATCTTACGATGTGTTCGGGATAGGTATAACAACCTATTTTTAAGCGAAAAATAAGCGCCCTTGTCCCTCCGCACATGTAACGTATTTTTCCTTCTATTGGTTGCTCTTTCCGGGATGTCTCAAGGTGATGCGACCGCTCTTCATCCCGGCGATACGACTATTCCTCATCATCTCCAATGGTTCTCCGGTAACGAGCAAGTCGATCTCATCGATATCGTCCGTTCGATCCTGCTCAGACATCCGGGGATCCGGAAGGACACGACCGGCAAAAAAACACCCGGCAAGCTCTATCCCGCCCTGTTACCATCCGCAGAATATACGCTCCTGACCGGCCTTGCCGTCGACCTGACCGGCAGCCTTGCCTTTTATACCGGCGACGGCCGCGACCAGAATATCTCCAATATTTACCTGGCCTCCGTCTTTACACTGAAGCGACAGATTCTGATGCCATTACAGGGGAATATCTGGACAAAGGGAAATAAATATAATATCGTCACCGACTGGCGGTTTGAGATCTTCCCGCAAAACACCTATGGGCTGGGGACGCTGACGACCGGGGCCAATGCCGACTCCATCGATTTCAGATATCTCCGTTTCTACTCCACCCTGCTCCGCACGGTCGCGAAGGATTTTTATCTCGGTCTGGGCTTTAACGTCGACTATTTCTACAACGTAAAGGATCTGTCCCATTCCACTTCCGGGCATCCAACCGTATTCCAGACCTATGGGGTGCCGGGAAGATCCGTATCGTCGGGCCCCACCTTCAATATTCTCTATGACGGCCGCCGCAACGAGATCAATCCGCAGCCCGGCTGGTATGCCAATGTCATTTACCGGACCAACCTGACCTTTTTGGGAAGCGATGACAACTGGCATTCGCTGGAGATCGATGCGCGTCACTATATGCATTTCCCGAGCCGGTCACAAAATACGCTCGCCTTCTGGAACTACGACGTCTTCAATTTCAACAGCGCCACGCCGTACCTTCTCCTTCCGTCGACAGCATCCGACACCTATCTGAATATGGGCAGGGGTTATATCGGGGGCCGGTTCAGGGGGAACGACCTGGTTTACCTGGAAGCGGAATACCGGTATGGGATAACGAGCAACGGGTTCCTCGGCGGGGTGGTGTTTGTAAACGCCCAATCCTACACGGAACCCGTCACGAATCGTTTTGAAGCCGTCGCACCCGGCTGGGGGGCAGGCCTACGGATAAAATTGAATAAATTTCCGCGAACCAATATTTGCCTGGATTACGGCTTTGGCTTGCACGGTTCGCAAGGGATATTCGCCAATTTGGGTGAAGTATTCTGATCCTCCTATTCGCCTATTTTACGTAATTCTGCAAGGTCTGCGAATAGTCTTCATGCAGTTTGCCGGAGGCGGAATCCGGCAGGGCGTGTACGATTCGCACCACGCCAACCCCTTTTGCCACATAAGAATCGATCTCTTCCTTCGGATTGCCGTTGCAATCCGCCGTGTATTCTACATTCTCGAGGCAGGACCAGTTCCCGATGGTCACCGGGGTTATCCACCCCCATTGTGTGGTGTACAACGGGCATGCCGGGTTTGTGTTGTCCTGTCCGGTCCCGATGACCTGGCCGTCACTCTGCGGGACGGCAAAGAAGGTATAGGGCTGAAAATAAGGGCTATCGACTTCGTAGATTGCGGTATTCGAGGGGTCTACCGAGATATAGCTGCCAAAGAACCAGCCGTAGGTATCGTTCAATTCCAGGTAGATCAACCCGGTGTTATCCTGGTAACCGTTCTTGGTGACCGTCATCGTATCGAGGTAGGCCGCTGTTACGACAGAGTCGCTAAAGGCTGAATCCACGTAATACCAGGTGCTGCTCTGGGTTAATGGAAAGAGCGAGTTTGGCCCGCTGCCTGGGTTGGGAGGCGTACTTTTCTTGCTGCACGAAAAGACCAGGAGAGAGGTAAGGATCACCGCGGAAGGTAAGAGTACTTTCATAATCTAATGATTTCGATTGATTTCAGCTGATTTCGGGTGAGTTCGAATAAAAGAACGTTCCCCGGTTTATTTTATTTTTGTTAAAGAATTATTAAATGCTACGGTAAAAGACGGCAAGGTGTTGCCTCAAGGGGTTCGTTTTAGGCTGGTGTTAACAAAGTTAGGACAATTCCGGTTATTGTTTTATTTTGTAGGACACCCAAATATCTTCGTATGAACTTTTTTACGCGCCTTTCCAATGGATGGAACCTGTCCATGAACAGCTTCGGTGTCCTGAAAGAGAACCGCCAGCTGATCCTTTTTCCGATCCTTTCCGGGCTCTCGATGCTGCTGGTCGTCTCCTCGTTTTTTATAATCCTTTTTGCAGCCTCCGGCTGGGACATCCTGGCCATCGACGACCTGGCAAACCAGGGGACGGTGACGAGATATATGATCCTCTTCGGATACTACATCGTCAACTATTTCATTATCGTCTTTTTCAATACCGCGCTCATCCATTGCACCCATTTGTACTTCCAGGGTGAGCGGCCGACGGTAGGAGACGGTATCCGGTTTGCGATCGGTCGTATCGGCGCCATATTCGCCTGGGCAGTCTTCGCGGCGACGGTGGGTACGATCCTTCGGATCATCCAGGACCGGGTCGGGTTTTTGGGTAAGATCATTACCGGGCTTCTCGGCGCGGCGTGGAGCATCGCGACGTTTTTCGTTGTCCCCGTCATTGCTTATGAGAACCTGGGACCGATCGGTGCTTTTCGTCGTTCTGCCAGCATGATGAAGGAAAAGTGGGGCGAGAGCATCGGTGCGACGTTCAGTTTCGGGATCATTCAATTGCTTGGGTTATTCCTGTTGGGCCTCCTGGGGATGGCCGTTTATTTCCTGATCAACCCGATTGCGGGCGTTGCGTTGTTTGCCCTCGGGTTCTTCGCCCTCACGGTGATTGTCAGTGCCACACGGGTCATTTTCGTCAGTGCCGTTTACCATGATATTAACGGCGATCCCGTCAAACATTTCAACCAGCGGTTTTCGGATAGCCTGTTTTTGGAGAAATAAGATCTTTTTGGAATACTTGTGAGGCCCCGCGCTTCGCGCGGGGCCTCACTTTTGCCTAAAAAGGAGAAGGGCTGACCGCCGTCCAGCCTCCATCTATCACCAGGTTCTGGCCCGTGATGTGACGGGCGCCATCCGACACCAGGAAGAGCGCCGCATCCGCAATATCGCGCGTACTCGCCGGACGCCCCATCGGCGTTATCGCAGACCAGGTTTTCTCATATTCCGCATCACCTGTCGTTCTTTCGGTGAGCGTGGCACCCGGCGCGATCGTATTTACGGTGATCCGATAGGATGAAAGCTCGATCACGAGGCTCTTTGCCAGCATTTCCAGCGCTGCCTTTGTCATCCCGTATGCCGCGAGGTTCTTATGCGCCTGATGGCCGGTTACGGAAGACATGAAGAGTAACGCTCCGCCGGTTCCCTGCCCTTTCATCTTCCGGGCGGCCGCCTGCGCCAGAAAGAAGGTTCCCGTCAGGTTGACGCGGAGAACGGCCTCGAATGAGGCCAGCGGATAGGTCAGGAATTCCCCGAATAAGGTGATCCCCGCATTGGCAATGACGATGTCCAGTTTTCCAAACCGGGCGGCTGCCTCACCCACCATCCGTTCGATCGTCGACATCTCCGCGCTGTCGCCGGCTATCGCGCTGCAGGAGCCGCCTTCCATGGTGATCTGTGCGGCCGCCTTTTCCGCCTGGACGCCATCGATATCGTTCAGGACAATACTCGCCCCCCCGGCTGTCAACTGCCGCGCGATCTCGAACCCGATCCCGCGACCGGCGCCAGTGACGATCGCAACCTTGTTATGAAATAGTTGGTTGCCCATGTTGCCGCCTCCAAAACAGCAGACAGATCACTCCGGTCGTGATCCAGAGGTCGGCGAAATTGAAGATCCCGGTCCGGAAATTCATGATCCCGATGTTCATGAAGTCGGTCACATGGCGGTCGAAAATCAGCCGGTCAAGGATGTTGCCGAGGCCGCCGGCAAAGATCAGACTGAATCCAACCAGTCGGATGGTTCTCATCCCGCGGATATGCCGGACCACATACACGAATAACCCCATGAGAATCGCCAGCGGTAATATCCCCAACAGCCAGAAGCTTGCCGTCGGGTTCAGGTTGTCGGCGAAGCTCATGGCCGCGCCTGTGTTCTCGACATAGATCAACCGGATCGTATCATCGAGGTAGGACTGCACGCCCTTATCCCGCAGATGTGTTTTCGCCAGGTCTTTCGAGACCTTGTCCCAGCTGACCAGGCTCAGCGAGAGGATGCAAAAGACGGTGATACGGATTGCCGTATTGCTAAAAAAACGTTGTTGCATAGCCACCATTCATGAACGAAAAATAAGGAAATCCGGCCCACCCGCCAAAATAAACCCTATTGCCAGAGCATCCGAACGAATATGTTTGCGCCGGGAAGCGCGTTTCACATTCATTCCCGCACGCCGCGGAGAATGGTATTCTGCTTTAGACCCTGCCGAAGAAACCGCATGCGGTCAGGATCTCTCCGGGCGATCTTTTTTTGAGACATCTATGTCTTCGCGTCTCAGCGCTTCGTTATTCCAGCCCCGCTCGTTCCCATAATTCGATCCGTCGGAAGTCTCCTCCCCCTGGCCCGAATCGTCATTCCCGATATCCGCCGAGCCCTGACCGAAATTGGAACCACCCTGTGTCGTTGACCCATGATGAAAATCGGCCCTTGTCGGCTTGTCTTCTTTCACGTCCTTTGGCTTTTCTCCATTTTGCTTTTTCATGATCGATGATTTAAACCGTTGATTAACCGGGGCAATAATTCAGATATCCCCCGGAGTTAAATACTTCCTACCGTAAGAAGCCCTCCTTTTTCATCCGTTTTAATACGACCCTGCTGACATGATCGAAAAGCTCTGCCCGGTTGGGCGGATCGATCGTGGACGTGTTGGCTGTCCAGATAAGCTTGTCTCGTCTAAGCGAAAATACGGTCACTTCGACATTGTATTGCCTGTCCGTAGTGTAATAGCCGGGGTCGTAGAATCCGCCCCAGGAATACGCCCAATACCGGCGCCAGGAGCCGTAATACAGCGGGTAGGAGCCCGGCACATACCGCGTGGAGCGATTGACATTTACAAGCCGCATGACGACGACCCCGTCGAAGCCCTCTTTTTTTAACCGCGCATTGAGCGCGTCGTCCGGTTCTTTCAAACTATCTCCGAATTCCTGGTACGATGGCACGGCCTTCCCCGGAAACAAGGCCGCCATATCATCCTCCACTTTTCGGCGCACAGATTCGTTTTTGAGCAGCGCGGCGATAACAAATTTATGGACATTGGCGGTATCTACCGTAACGTCAGGGTCCCGCCAACTGTCAACGATATGCGTTGTGGGTCCGCACGAGGCCATCACCCCACAAGCGAAAAAGAGAGCAAACATGCGTGGCATAGTGAACTTTTTAGGATTTACAGTGCAAGGTCATCTATGCAAATTTTGTACTCAATATGCCCCGTCCGGGGCAGGCATCTCCGACCCGCCGCTTCCATGCGGCATAAGGATTGATAGATACCTCATAAAACCCATCAAATTATGGCTAAGTATTCCAAAGGCGCCGGAGACAAGGTCGAACGCGCAATGAAAGAAAAAAAATCCGGCACCCTTAAAAGCGGCCGAAGCGGAAAAAAGGTGACCAGCCGGAAGCAGGCCATTGCCATTGGCCTCTCGGAAGCCCGAAAAGAAGGGGCTAAAGTTCCCAAGAAAAAGAGTGCTTCCAGCAAGTCCGGCAGAAAGAAGACCAGTAAGAAATAACCGGTCCCCTTGCTGTTTGCCTGGCGCGATCGGGGAAAATCTGTCCCAGGCATTCCTCCAGTGGTGATCGGTTGGTGATCGGTTGATGAAGGTCAGGTTTTGTCGTGTCCGCCATTCAGGATGGTGAATAGGCCTTTTACGTCAGGTTGCCAGGCAGGCAGCAGGAAGACCATGATGATCTCTTCAGCGAGATCCAGCCCGGTAAGGATCACAGCGACCCAGAACAATACGGTCGGCACACTAGGTAAGAAGAACGTGAGAATCAGGAAGACGCCCTGGGAAATGGCGGCAATTTTTGCAAGGTAAGTATGGAAGCTCGATAGTTTCCGATAACGGACCAGCGCCGCCACGGTTTGCGTTAGATATAGCGCACCGAGTATCATCACGGGGATGATTTCCTTTCGGAAGAAACCGGGGACATAAATGAAAAGGCCGATAAGCGCGACCAGTACGGTGAGATCGTCGCCAATCGAGTCGAGGGCGGAGCCCGCGACACTGACGACCCGGTATCTTCTGGCAAGGTACCCGTCAAGGGCATCAGTCAGAAAACTTACCGGCAGCAGCCATTTAAAGACCCCCCAACGGCTCCAGACTATCATTAACACCATTGCGACCGCTGCCACGATACGATAGAGGGTAATCCCGTTGACTATCCAATATACGCGACGGTTCATACGAGGTGTCTGGCCTACCGAAAAGTCGTCTAAGCTCACCATACTTTTTTTGAGATGTGTATTTTACTATTCTTGAAATCAAAGACAACGAAATCAAATCTGTCAAAGAATTCAACTCCGACTAGCCGCTCTTTGACCTTTTCATTGGACGATACCATAACATGAAACCAATTGTTGTTTAACTTTATCGTGTCAAAGAAATATAGATCATTGACGACACTCGCGCTTGCCGGTGTCATGAATTCCGACGGCCTCGAAAATTTTTTGTTAGCAGTCCGGATAGCTAAAAAGTCTTCCATCGGTAAGATTATATCACCATGATAACCCAGATCAATCGCCGCTGTCTTAACGACACCTTTCCCCAATTCAACATCAATCTTAATGTTGTCCTTATTAAAGACCGCCGGCAAAATTTCAGAATTTGCGATATCCCGCAGCGAATCTAATTCTGAAGTAAAAGTTAAGATCCTTCGTCTAAAATCGATTTCCCAAATACCCCTGGACATCAAATCACCGCCAAATACACCGTCATCGGAATTTAAATGCCCAAAGTTATTTGGCATCACGTAAAAAGGAACCGCTCTAAATTCAACGCCTTCAAAAAAAAGGCTATCGCAATATTCTACATCGCCATGTACCCTTGTACCATCTGCGGTAAGAGTTTCAAACTTCAGGTTTGAGGATCTCACCAACGAATGGTCATGGTTGCTTACAGAAGTATCTACCCATGAAGGAGAAAGATTGTCCAGGCAAAGTACATGGTGCGTCCGCTGCTTTCCCCAGTAGGTGTTAACTATAATGCCCCGTTTGTCCAGCATAAATGGAACCTCCACCTTAAAATGCCCCGGCAACACCTCACCAGTGGAAGCCTCCGGCCGCCAGCACCCAAAAATATTGAGAATAGCAATAGTCACTAAAAACCTTTGAAATTGGATGTCTATATGCGAAACGTACCTATACCCGGGCATGAACGATCCATTTTTTGTAATTCGTTTATTCGACTTTGCGGATTAAACCTACCCATTAATTTTGACATGCTGACGGGCGCCCACACAATAACTGAGGTAGCTTTTACAAAAACCAAAATCGTTGGGTATCACGTGGCTGTCTGGCCGTCTTTTGGGGTATTTGCCAATATTAAGTATATTACTAATCCATTTAATGCTAGCGACGAAGATCACCCGTATGAATCTATTTAAGGAGATCACCGACACGAATGCCACCATTGGTGAAGATCACCAAGTTTCTTTTCAGCTGCTACCGGACTACGCCGAATACCTGTTGAATTACAAAGTCGGGGAGATGGCGTCCCGCCAATATACCTTGTCCAAAGAATTAAAGCTGCCCGTGCTTCGCTATTTCAGCCATCTTTCCGAGGACCAGCTCATTGACCTCGGAAAAGAGGATATCCGCCGGTTGCTGACGGCAATGCGCGACAAAGACATGGTCAACTACATTCGCTCATCGGTCACGGCGTGGGTCAACAACCAGATCCCCGAGTTCTCGCGGAACCAATTGCTGTCCGAGGATATATCACTGCTGAGCCTTATCCGGCGAAAAATATTCGGGGAATTTTCCGTCACCTATACACAGCGCCCTGAAACGTTGATCGGGATGCTCGATGAAACGGATGAATTTCTTTCATTTACGGACAGGGTGCTTTTCAAGACCCTTTTTGACATCCAGCAGGAACTACATGAACGGAGCCAGGAGATCGCCCACCTGGGAACCTGGCTATGGGACCTTCCCACGAACCGGATTACGTGGTCCAAAGAACTGTTTCGCATCTACGAACTGGAACCGACCGAGCACGTAACCTTTGATATCGCCAGGTACAATCATCCGGAGGATAAAGAAATGGTGAGCGAACGAATGCGGATTTCCCGGGAAACTGCGCAGCCGCACGACTTCTACTATCGCGTCATTCTCCCGTCGGGCAACGAAAAGTATCTGCATGCCCGGGGAGATGTGCTGTTAAATGACGCCGCCTTAGTAGAACGGATGTTTGGTACGCTCCAGGATGTAACCGCACAACATCGTTCGGAGGAAATTCTCGAGTCTTATACGCGGCAACTGGAAGAGAAGAACAGGCAGCTTGCGGCGAAGAATAACGAACTCGAATCGTTTGCCTACGTTGCCAGCCATGACCTGCAGGAGCCGTTGCGGAAAATTAAGCTGGCCTGCAGCCGCCTGTTTTCGATGGATCCGACACCGGAACAGTTGGTTTCCGGCTTGAATAAGATTCAGGAATTCAGCACAAAGATGCAGGCACTGATCGAGGGACTTTTGAATTATACCCGGCTGGATGATTTTAAGGCAACAATGGAAATGACCGATCTCAACGCCGTGTTGCAGGAAGTGCTCAGTGATTTCTCCGAAGGCCTGGAAGAACGACAGGCCGAAACGACGGTGGCGCCGTTGCCGGTGCTGTTGGCTGTGCGGCTTCAAATGCAGCAGTTGTTCGCCAACCTCGTCTCCAATTCCGTTAAATACGCCACACCAGGGCGCCCGTTAAAGATTACCGTCGGCTATTCCCTGGCGATTGGCTCCGGCCCCGGGAATAGCGACCGTCATGAAATTACCTTCTCGGATAACGGCTTAGGATTCAGCCAGATTCACGCGGAAAAAATATTTGAGCTGTTCCAACGCCTTGATAATTCAAGAAACATGGGGACGGGGATCGGCCTTGCCATCTGCAAAAAGATAATGCAAAATCATGGAGGGGAGATCAGCGTCAGCAGCGAACCGGGTGCAGGGACGACTTTCTATATACGCCTGCCGGCGCTGTCATAACGGTAACGAAGCCCCATCGTTAGCAATGGGGTTGCCGGCGATACAAACGTGTACGGTTTTGATACAAACAGATTAAGGATTTATTCCTATATTTGGGTCACATCAGCCGGCACAGGCATTTTTCTCCGCCTTTTTCAGCCGCTTCTATGCGGTTCCAGTACATACAGTTTTTCGGTTGGCACTGCCAGCATCATGCAAAGGTTAACGAAAGGTTTTTAGTAAATAATTTGAAACGGTCACTGTTTAAAATTTTAACTATGAGACTTTCCGAGTTTATCTTACTGAATGAGGTCGAAAAAAAATCTACTGTTTTGCACCAGGGAGTCTTGCTTGCCAAGAGAAGTAACCCGGGTTCCATGGTTTTTCTGTTTCAATTGGGAAGCTATTATGTCGAAGCGTATTGCAACCCTGTGAATAAGGCGATCGAAGAATACAGGATGTTTGATAACGTCGATGCATTGACGCCTTATTTGGATGCGATCCCGCTCGGGAATCTTCTTAACTGAGTCAATGCGCAGTGTCTTGCGAACCTTCCCGTCCCATGTGACGGGAAACTTTATTTGGTTGAGTTCGAGATAAGTTGTATCTTCATTCTGTTAATTTGAGTTTTGCATCTGTATTTGTTAATTTATCCCGTCTTAGGATCTGGATCTCTTTTCCTCTACACTGTTTGCTTTTCTCATTCTATTTATTATTTTAAACTTAAGTATGAACATTTATGTTTCCAATTTAAGCTTCAACGTACAGGATGAAGACTTAAAAGAATTTTTTGCTCCCTATGGCGAAGTAAACTCGGCGAAAGTCATCATGGACAGAATAACGAACCAATCCCGCGGATTCGGTTTCGTAGAAATGCCTGATGAAGCCGCATCCAGGAAGGCGATCGCTGAACTGGATGGGGCAATGGTAGAGAACCGCACCATTAAGGTAAATGAAGCCCGGCCGAAAGAGGAAAGACCGGCCCGCAATGATGGCGGCCGCAATTACAACAACGGCAACAGCTACAACAAGAACAGATATTAGTATCTGTCTGAATTGAATAAGAAGCTCCGGTCGTCCGGGGCTTTTTTGTTTATTGTCGTCTAAAAGACATACCTTCGTTTTGGTATTCAGTGAATAAGGATTACAAGCTCCGGTGAAATCGTTTCATCATCTTACGGTCGTTGTCTGGCTATAACTTTTGCAATCTTCACTTCATTTTTCCTGACATCATTTTAAAAATAGTATTATGTTAAAAGTAATTCTTTTGACCACTATCGGGGTGGCGTGTGTTTGCTTGAGTTCATCTGCCCAGAAGGTGAACACGGATTCCTTAAAGTTAATATCGAAGATCGACGAAGATCAGTTGAAATTGGGTCAGCTGAAAAATACAATTGCTCAAAAGACCTTTAACAAACAGGACGATTCGCTGGCCGCGCAGCAATCCGCGGATAAGAACTCAATAGCCGCCACTCGGCTGAGCAATGACCCGCAGAACAAGAAAGATGCGCGGCAGGCAGATAACGCGGCAGGCGACGCCCGGACGAACGCCAGGAAGGCCAGGAAGGCCGCCCGCCAGTTGGACAAGGTCAATAAAGACATTGCAGACCTGCAGAGCAAGATCGCCAATGAACAGGCGGAACTGGCCAGATATACAGGGACTTCCGGTGTACCTTATGTACCTGCCGGACCGGTTCAGCAAGATTCCACAAATCACTAGTAGTCGCGGAGATCTCTAACTTAAAATTGTGACATCACAAAGAGCATTTCAAACCTATTCTGTGAAACGGTGGATTGCTTCGTCCGCGCTATCTTGAAATGAAGTATTTTTCAAAACAGTGAAAAAAGTGCTCTGGTCAACCATATCACCTGATAACTTACCCTCCTTACTTGCATAAAAAACGCCACTTTTATATAGGTCATCCGAAATACCATCTACAAAGCGTTTTGCACCTACTTCGAGCTTATGCACCATTCCTCCCATCAATGGGAATACAATAGGCATCATAAAATACTTCAACATAAACCTCATTGCCGGGGGCAAATTATCCGGTGCCAGAGTTCCCCTAGTGTTCCCTGGACTCACAACGACAAATTTGAGATGAGGGTATTTTCTTGCCATGGATAGCGTCCACATGGTTAAAACATATTTGACATATCCGTACGCTTGCATTGGATCAAATTTGCTGCCAAAATATGATCCGTCAAGAACAGCAGCAAACTCATCTACAGAAGAGGTCTTCATTGTAACTGGTTTCATTCCAAGCAGCTTTACTCCCGGCACAGCTTCTGCACTGACTGATAGTACCGCTTTTTTTAACTTATCATGTTTTATTAATTCATCGACTAAAATCACATGACCTAAAACATTGGTAGCCGCTAAGTCATTCATACCGGAAGGCGTAATTTTCGCAGCCGTTTTCCCAATTACTCCACCTGCATTTAAAATTATTGCTTCAATAGGTTCC
>DATJWK010000167.1:0-15995 GCA_035501395.1 Puia sp. | reverse complement strand
GCTGATCTCGGGTATGACGGCCGGCCGGTCGAGATAGATGTCTACGATCGTCGGCACTTTTCTCAGGATGTCAAGGATGCTGTCCTTTTCCTTGCCTTTGAAATCCAGATCGCCGTGATGGAACATTCTTGCCATGGTGATGGGGGAATTGACGGGCACAAAGGGAGTCTTGAGCCGTACGATCGCGATATCCGCCTTTTCAGGCTTGTCGACAACCGTCCCATATTTTGCGGCAACCGCCGAATCGACGTTTTTGACATAGATCTTCCGTTTCCCGGGGGCGAGCGGGAGCACGTTGTGATCGTTCTTTAGCAGGGTCATCGCCATCCGTTGCGAGGCTTCTCCGGCGGCCATCGATGTGGGGTTACCCAATACCTGGCCGACCTTGCTCTCGTCGATAAACGGGTTGTCAAACAGCCCAAGCTCGAACTTCTGCGTCAGCAGCCGCCGGACACTGCTGTCGATGCGCGCCTCGGACAATTTGCCCTCCTTTACGAGTTGTAGGACCAATTCAGGGCAGCTCTCACCCCCGAACTGATCGACACCGGCATCGAGTATCTTCTTCACGCGCTCCACAGGCGTCAGGCTTTCCACGCCCCAGGCCCGCGCGGGCCAGACGAAATTGCCCATATGCGCGTCGTTGACGAGACCCCAGTCCGTGCAAACCACGCCGTCAAAGTGATACGTATTGCGCAACAGGCCGGTAATGATGTCTTTGTTGTATGACATGCCGACGTTTTCGCTCGTCTGACCCATCGGCACCCCGTAGTAAGGCATGATCGCCGCCGTGTGCGCGGCAATGGCCGCTTCAAAAGGGATCAGGTGATATTTAAAATTATTGCCCGGATAGACCTGTCCCTTTTGGAAGGGAAAATGCGGATCGAGCCCCTCCTTCTGCGGGCCGCCGCCGGGGAAATGCTTGGTCATCGTCGCCACGCTGTTGGAGTCCAGCTTGTCGCCCTGGTAGCCCAGGATATACGCTTTCGCCATCCTCGCCGTCAATTCGGCGTCCTCGCCAAAGGTGCCGCTGATCCGCGGCCAGCGGGGCTCCGTGGCCAGGTCGATTTGCGGATGCAACGCCTCCCGGATGCCGACGGCAAGATATTCGCGGCGGGAGATATCCGCAAATTCCCTTGTAATGCTGTCGCTGCCGATCGCTCCGAGGCCGAGCGGCTCGCACCACTGCGAGAACGTGTTGGCGGTCATGGCAAAAATATTGCCGCTGAAATGGTTCCGCGGATCGGAGGCGATCGTTAGCGGGATGCCCAGCCGCGTCGAGTCCTGCACATAGCGCTGCATCCCATTGTACCATTTCGCCAGCGACGCCGGCGATGGGACCGCCCAAAGATTGAAATGGTTCATTTTCTTCTCGTTGATCAGCTTGAGCCCGTTGGGCACGAAGGCGAACATTCCCTTGCCCGGCTGATCCCCAAGCGAACCGTCATCGTTAACCTTTGCACCGTTGATAAACAGCATCCCCGCCTTTTCTTCCAGGTTCATCTGGCTCAGCAGGTCGCTGACCCGCGCGCCGACCGGCTGCCGGGCATCTTCATATACGTCCAGTTTTCCGTTCTTGTTCAGATCGCGGAACGTATAGCCGTCGACGGTTTTAATGATTCCGGTATTCGAGCTGGGATTCTGGCAGGAAAAGACCAGGGTCAACGCCGCGCTCACGCCGGCAGCAAGAAGCATTGTTTTGGCAAGCATGTTATTGTATTAAAGTGAGACAATGTAGCAAAGAGTCGGGAGATCGCCAAATTGCGCTTCACCTCACACCGGATCCATTTGATTCCCGCTGCGAAAATTTGTTCTTACTTTTAGATCATGGCGAAATCCAACCTCCCCGAACGGATAATCCTTGGAATATTCATCGTCGTGTTTCTTGTCCTGGTAACGCGCTTTGTCTGGTTAGCCAATTCCGCCTCCGGTCATCGCCAAGTAAACGTGATCGTCCCATGGGGCTTGATCGCCATCTTTATCAGCCTCTACCTGTTTAAAGAGTATAACCGGGCAAACAAAGCCCGGCGCGAAAACCGGCGCGAGTATATGAACCAGCGCCGGCAGGAACTACTGGACGATATACTGAAGAAGAACAAAAAGTCCGATCCGAAAGGTGAATGATATCCTCGTCTTCCCGCAAACTAACACTCATTAGTTTTTTGGCGTAAATTTGCCTGTCCGCCAAATCCTTACAAGATGAGCTATACCCCTGTCAATAAGGTCCGCATCGTAACCGCCGCCGCCCTTTTCGACGGACATGATGCCGCGATCAATATCATGCGGCGGCTGTTGCAATCAAAAGGCGCGGAGGTCATCCACCTCGGCCATAACCGCGCGGCAGCCGAGATCGTTGAATGCGCCATAGAAGAGGACGTCCAGGGTATCGCCATCACATCCTACCAGGGAGGCCACCTCGAGTTTTTCAAATATATCCGGGAACTGCTGGACCAGAACGGCTGCGGCCATATCAAGATATTTGGCGGCGGCGGTGGAACGATCCTTCCCCGCGAGATCGACGAGCTCCACCGCCATGGCATTACCCGCATATATTCTCCCGACGACGGCCGCCGGATGGGCCTCGAAGGCATGATCGAAGACGTCGTCCGGCAATGCGATTTTCCGCTGAACGGCAACCCGGCCCAGTTTGCCGGCGCACTGCAACTCGGGGAAGCAAAAGACATCCGCAAGATCGCCCGCGCGATCACCAATGCCGAAAACGGTATCGGCGCAAATGGCAACGGTTCTGCCGCCCACCATCCCATCCCCGTCATCGGCATCACCGGCACCGGCGGCGCCGGCAAATCCAGCGTAACCGACGAACTGGTGCGCCGATACCTTTATCATTTTGCCGGCAAAACCCTGGCCGTGATCTCCGTCGACCCATCGAAGAAAAAAACGGGCGGCGCACTGCTGGGTGACCGCATCCGGATGAATGCCATCTCGGGGCCGCGCGTTTACATGCGTAGCCTCGCCACGCGGGACAGCGACCGCGCGTTGAGCGTACACGTCAAAGATGCGATCGACATTTGCAAAGGCGCCGGTTACGACCTCATCATCCTCGAATCGGCGGGCGTCGGACAAAGCGACGTTTCCATCCTCGACTATGTCAACCTGAGTATCTACGTGATGACCCCGGAATACGGCGCGGCCTCCCAACTGGAGAAGATCAACATGCTCGACTACGCCGACCTGGTCGTTCTGAATAAATTCGACAAAGCCGGCGCCTTGGACGCCCTCCATGATGTAAGAAAACAATACAAACGGAACAACGGCCTCTGGACGGCAAAAGACGAAGACCTGCCGGTTATCGGCACCATCGCGGCGCAATTCAACGACGCCGGCATCAACGAATTATTTGACCTGCTGATGGAAACGCTGGAAAAAAAGACTGGCGCCGAATTTGGTCCCGCTCACCACCGCCATCATCTGAAAGATACCAGCACCCAGTCGATGATCATCCCGCCGGCCCGGGTCCGGTACCTGTCGGAGATCACCGCGGCCATCCGCGATTACAATCAAAAAACGATCGAACAGGCGGCAATCGCGTCGCGATTGTACCGGCTTACCGGTGCGCTGAGAGAACTCCCGCCGGACTCACCCGCCCGGCCGCCGCTGGAACAACAGATCGAAAAACTGGAAAAAGAGATTTTCCCGGTCTGCCGCAAACTGATCGAAGAATGGGACGCAACCAGGGATCGTTATCGGCGCGAATATTTTGAATATGAGGTCCGCGGGCGCGGCATCCGGCAGCCCCTATACACCGAGTCGCTTTCGCATCTCAAGATCCCGCGCATCGCAGTCCCCCGCTTCTCCGACTGGGGAGACATCCTGCGCTGGAGGGTACAGGAGAATTTCCCGGGAAAATTCCCGTACACCGCCGGTACCTTCCCGCTCAAACGATCGGAAGAAGATCCCACCCGGATGTTCGCCGGCGAAGGCGGTCCCGAACGGACGAACAAACGCTTTCACTACGTTAGCTCGGGTCAACCGGCTATCCGGCTGAGCACGGCCTTTGACTCGGTCACGCTCTATGGCGAAGATCCGGACCATCGGCCCGATATCTATGGCAAGATCGGCAACGCCGGCGTCAGCATCGCCACCGTAGACGACGCCAAGAAACTCTATAGCGGATTCGACCTTTGCGATCCCCGAACCTCGGTCAGCATGACGATCAACGGACCCGCTCCCATAATCCTCGCCTTCTTCATGAATGCGGCAATCGACCAGCAATGTGAGAAATACCTGGCCGCCAACGGTATGCCTATCCCGCAAACCGCGGATCGCCCCCGCTACTCGGGTGATCTGCCCGACGGCAACGACGGTCTCGGTCTCGGCCTGCTGGGCATGAGCGGCGACGAAGTTCTCCCCGCGGACCAATATCAAAAAATATTGGCGGAAACGCTTTCCCAGGTCCGGGGTACCGTCCAGGCCGACATCCTGAAAGAAGATCAGGCTCAGAACACCTGCATCTTCAGCACCGAATTCGCCCTGCGGCTCATGGGCGACGTTCAGGCGTACTTTATCGAAAAGAAGATCCGGAATTTCTATAGCGTGTCCATCAGCGGCTATCATATCGCCGAAGCCGGAGCGAACCCGATCACCCAGCTTGCCTTTACGCTTGCAAACGGATTTACCTATGTGGAATACTACCTCAGCCGGGGCATGGCCCTCGATGAATTCGCACCCAATCTGTCCTTCTTCTTCAGCAACGGAATGGACCCGGAGTATTCCGTGATCGGCAGAGTAGCCAGACGCGTCTGGGCCAAGGCCATCAAACACTTCTATAACGGCAACAGCCGCTCTCAAAAATTAAAATACCATATCCAGACCAGCGGGCGGAGCCTTCATGCCCAGGAGATCGACTTCAACGACATCCGGACCACCCTGCAGGCGCTGTATGCGATCTATGACAATTGCAATTCCCTCCACACCAACGCCTACGACGAGGCGATCACCACCCCCACGGAAGAGAGCGTCCGCCGCGCGATGGCGATCCAGCTGATCATCAACCGCGAGCTGGGTAGCGCAAAAACAGAAAATTTCATCCAGGGTAGCTTCGCGGTGGAAGAGCTGACCGATCTCGTCGAGGAAGCCGTGATGCTGGAATTCGACCGGCTTACCGAGCGCGGGGGCGTTCTGGGGGCTATGGAACGAATGTACCAGCGCAATAAGATCCAGGAAGAGAGCCTTTATTACGAAAGCCTCAAACATAGCGGCGAACTTCCGATCGTCGGTGTCAACACATTCCTGGGAAAAGAAGGCTCCCCCACGATCCTTCCCGGTGAAGTCATCCGCAGCACGACCGAAGAAAAAGACCAACAGATCGCCAATCTCCACGCATTCCGCCAACGGAACAAGACGCGTAGCACGGAGATGCTGCGCCGCCTTCAAGAGGCCGCCGTCACCGGCAGTAACCTGTTTGAAGAGCTCATGACCACGGTGAAATACTGCAGCCTCGGCGAAATAACCAATGCTTTATATGCGGTAGGCGGCCAGTATCGACGCAACATGTAAATTTGACGTCATGATCCCCATTGCTTTTCGCCACGAGACAACGCCCGGACAGCAGTCCGTCACCATCCTCGCGGCCGATATCGGCGGCACAAAAACAAACGTCGCACTCTATGAGAACGGCGCCACCGGGCTAAAGCCGCTTCGTGAACAACGATATGTCTCCGCCGACTATCCCTCCCTCGACGCCATTATCCATGATTTTTGCGGTAAAACATTCCCCGACCGGATCGCCGCAGCCGTCGCCGGCCCTGTCATCGGCGGCAAAAGCAAACTGACCAACCTGCCCTGGGTATTGGATAGCACGGCCATGAGCCGCGAAATGAAAATCCCCGTTGCATTTATCAACGACCTCGAAGCGACGGCCTACGGGCTCGCCGGGCTGAAAGAAGATCAGCGCGCTACCCTTGCGGCCGGGGACCCAACCGCAAAAGGCAACATCGCCATCCTCGCTCCGGGTACGGGACTTGGCGAAGCAGGTCTCTACTGGGATGGCAGCAAATATCATCCCTTCGCCACCGAAGGCGGCCATAGCGACTTCGCCCCGCGTACCCCGCTGGATGTGGAGATCTTCTACTACCTTCAAAAACAATTCGGCCACGTCAGCTGGGAACGGGTCGTATCCGGCATGGGTATAAAAAATATTTTTCATTTCTTCACGGAAGTCCGCAAAGAGCAGATCCCCGAATGGCTGTCTGAACGAATAAAGGACAATGATGCCGCAGCCGTGATCAGCCAATCCGCCCTCCGGCACGAAGACCTGGTTTGCGCGCAGACCATGGAGGTTTTCGTGCGGTATATGGCGACCGAGGCCTCCAGCCTCGTCCTGAAGCTGATGGCCACCGGCGGCCTTTATCTCGCCGGAGGCATCCCCCCAAAAATCCTTCCCCTCCTGCAAGGCGACAGCTGGACAAAGAACTTCGACAATAACGGCCGCATGCACGAGCTCTCCGACCGCATCCCGGTCCACGTCGTCCTCGACGACAAGATGGCTTTACAGGGAGCCGCCTGCTATGGCGCCTTTAATATGTAAACCTTATCTGTACAGGATCTGGCAACTCCCGCAATAAAATGCCCTCCGGCCGGTCTTGCCAAGCCGCGGAACTTTGATCAAAGGAATATGACAACGCGGACAGACGCGCTTGGTATGCAAAATGTTGTACCTGCTCTTTCAGAATAAGAATGGACGGACCCTCGGGCATATTTCTTTATCCGACATCGTGCAAATCCTGGACCCGGACCTGAGGGAAACCATTAGCTTTCTTAAATTTTCCGGCTCGCCTGCGCAGGATGTCAAACACGGTCATACCTTTAAGCCATACCTCTATCAGCAATCCCAAGCTATGACCGAATATTCCAAACCACAAAGCGAAAGACAAAAAGTATTGAAAAAGCTCCTTAGAATGTGGCGTGCCTCCAAGGATATCAAACAAAAAGCCGATGTCGTGATTTCGATGAATCCGCGCTGCAAGCCCGGGACGGCCCGGGAGAACCGGGTGAAGCATTAGAATAAGACTTTCCTGAATTCAGCCGGCAAAATTTCAGTAACGGCAAGCCCTAACCGCGCCATGGGCTCCGCCACCCACGCCGGAACATAACCATTATGCAGCGGAAGGTCCGCGGACCCCGAACGATTCATCAGCCCTCTTTTGCTAACAAACTTAGCGTATTTTCCGCAAAATACCCCCGAGAACGCTGGGGACGGTAGATCACCTAATGCCTGGGCGGCGGCGTATACGCGGTCGGGGCATGCTGTCCTTCTTTTATCTCTTCGATCGCCTTTTTGTTAAACGCCTCCAGATCTCCCGGCGTCCGGCTGGTAACCAGCCCGTTATCCGTCACGACCTCCTTATCCACCCAGATCACTCCCGCATTTTCGAGGTCCGTCCTTAAAGATGGATAAGACGTCATATTGCGTCCTTCGATCATCCCCGTCTCGATCAACAGCTGGGGCCCATGACATATCGCCGCCACCGGCTTTCCCGTCTCCAGGAATTGTTGAGCAAATTCCACAGCCTTCTTATTCTGGCGTAGCTTGTCCGGATTGAGCACACCTCCCGGAAGCACCAGCGCATCGAAATCTTCGGGGTTAGCGCTGTCCAGCACTTCATCCACCGGCAGCTCTATCGACCAGTGATCCGTATCCCAGGCGCGGACTTTGTCCTTTTGCGGCGATACGATCCGCACTTCCGCGCCCGCCGCTTCCAGCGCCTTCTTTGGGCTGGTCAGCTCCGCTTCCTCAAATCCGCTTTCGGTCAGGATAGCGATCTTCTTTCCTGTAAGTGTTGCCATAGCTTGTGTTTTTGAATGTACAAATACCCGTCACCGGGAAATCGCCTCAAAAACGATACCATCGCCCCGACGACCGGCGGCCATTCTTTTGCGGACAACAGGAATAAAATCATATTTTTATATAGACGGGCGAATTCGACCGGATATGGCCTGCCCTTTGTAAGATTGGTTATCAAAGAAACCTAAACCAGGAAGCCTATGCTCTTACGATTAGCTATGCTCGCATTTCTCGGCCTGGGATCAGTGACGAACCACCTTCTTGCTCAGGACACCACCGGAGGCCGTTTGCCGGCCAATTGGAGTTTGCAAGCCTGCATCGACTACGCGAAAAAATTCAACATTACCCTCAACAGCCTTCGCCTGAATGTCCGAACGGCGGAACAAAACCTCCTGCTGGCGCGGGCGGCCCGGCAACCGAACCTGGCCGGGAACGTTTCCGCCACCTATACCCACAGCAAAAACACAAACTCCGTCATCGGGGGCTTTCAGACCCAGTCCTCCTTCACCAACAATTACGCGGTATCGTCAGGGGTTACCCTCTACAACGGGGACGCCATCAACAACAATATAAAGATGGCCAACCTGCAGATCCAGTCTGCCAATCAGACCGTGGTCGAAAATGAATTGGATATCACCTTGCAGATCGTCCAGGACTACCTTAATATCCTGCTGGCAAAGGAAAATGTCGTGTACGTCGAAGACCTGGTCAAATCGACTACCGCCCAGGTCGAACAAGGTAAGAAGGAATATGAGGTCGGAACGATCGCCCGGAATGCCTATATCGAATTGGAGGCTCAGCTGGCCGCGGATAAATACACCCTCGTGACGGCACAGAACGCCGTCCGGCAAAACAAACTGATGCTAAAACAACTGCTCCAGCTGCCTCTCCGCGATACATTCGACGTCGTTACCCCGGATACGGTGATCGCCACACAGGCCGTCCCCAACCTTGATTCGGTAGAGGCCTATGCGTTGCAAAACCGCCCGGAGATCAAGTTGGGCCAGCTGGGCATCGACATCTCGCGCTATGACCTTGCCATCGCCAAAGCAGGTTACCTTCCGCTGCTCACCGCATCGGCTACCCTGTCAACCGGCTACTCCAACAACGGTCAAAACAGCTACATCCAACAGCTGGATAACAACTTTTTTCAACAGGTTGGACTAAACCTGTCCATCCCGATCTTCAATAGACGGCAGGTCAAAACCAACGTCGAGAATGCAAAGATCCAGATCGAACAGTCCAAACTTACCCTGTTGGGCAACCAAACCGCCCTGTCACAGACCATCGAACAGGCCTATATCAACGTGCTGAATGCCCAGGGCCAGTATGATGCCGCCGTTGAAGAGCTGAACGCGAACCAGGAAGCGTTCCGGGTCGCCGCCGAAGAATTGAAAGTGGGCGCTTCCAATCTCGTGGCCTACCTGCAACAAAAGACCTTGTATACACAGGCTTTTCAGAATTACGTGCAGGCTAAATACAACTCGGCGCTCAGTATTGAGATCTATGATTTTTACATGGGAATCGCAGTTAAACTATAAACGTCTTTCGACATGAAGAAAGCAATCATCATTATTGTTATACTACTGCTAGCCGGATGCGGCGTATGGTATTTCTATTTCCGGAAGGAAGACAAACCCGTGATCCTGGCGACGGAAGAACCGCAATATGGATATATCTCCAAAAGTGTCACGGCAACGGGGACCATCGAGCCGGTCGACACCGTCAATGTGGGCTGCCAGGTGTCGGGGACCATCAACGGCATCTTTACCGATTACAACGCCAAAGTGACCAAACACCAACTGATCGCCACCCTGGATAAATCCCTCTTCGAAGCCGCCGTCAACCAGTATAAAGCCAACCTCCAGGTCGCCAAAGCATCCCTTACCTACGCGCAAAATAACTTCGACCGGGAAAGCACGCTCTTTAAAGCCGGCGCCATCAGTAAAGCGGACTATGATAATTTTGAGAATCAATACGAAGGCGCAAAAGCTACGGTCGCCAGCGTTCAGGCCCAGCTGGATGCCGCAACCAAAAACCTCGGTTATACCAGCATATACTCGCCCGTGGACGGAGTCGTGATGACCCGCAACGTGAGCGTCGGCCAAACGGTCGCCGCCAGCTTTAGCACCCCTACATTGTTCATTATCGCAAAGGATATTACCAAAATGCAGGTACAGGCCGCCGTCTCCGAAGCGGATATCGGGGATGTCCGGCCCGGTCTCCGCGTTACGTTCACCGTGGATGCCTATCCGGATATCTCTTTCGCGGGAACGGTCAATCAGATCCGCCTCGAACCAGCCGTGTCGGCTAACGTAGTCACCTACACGACAATTATCAGCGCGCCAAACCTGGACCTCAAGCTGAAACCCGGAATGACGGCCAACATCTTCATTTTCACAAAAGAAGTCGACAGCGCACTGCTGATCTCCGCCAAGTCCCTGAAGTTCAAACCGGACGCGACGATGGAAAAACAATTCAGGATCATCCCCGACAGCGTCGGGGAGCGTAAAGTGCAACGGGCTGCCCGCAAAGCCGCCAACAACAATCCGCTGGCGCCACCCCGCCATCATCACGATACGACCGGCCGGCAGGTTGATACGGCGGCAGCCGTCGGAACTCCGGCCTTTGTCTGGATAAAATCCGGCGACAGCCTGATCGAAAGACTGGTCATGACGGGCCTGAACAACGATACACAGGTCCAGATCCTTTCCGGCCTGAGCACCGGCGACCAGATCGTCAACGGAACGGAGGTCGCCCCGGCAGCTGCCAAAACTTCCGGCGCCGCCCGAAGTCCCTTTATGCCCGCCCGCCGGCCGAGTAACAGCAGCAGACCCGCCGGCGGTGGAGGAGGTGGCGGCCGGTAAGGCGGAAGCTAAACATCGAAGATCATGAGCGACAACAAGATATTGGAGTTGAAAGATATCCGGCGCGAATTCCGGATGGGATCGGAAATCGTCCGCGCCCTGAAAGGCGTTTCGTTTGATGTCTCGCCAGGGGAATTTCTAACGATCATGGGTAGCAGCGGTTCCGGAAAAACTACCCTGCTCAATACACTGGGTTGCCTGGACAAACCTACCGGCGGCACCTATCTGCTGGATGGCGTCGACGTCCGGAACCTGAGTCGAAACGACCTCGCAAGACTTCGCAATCAAAAGATCGGTTTTGTCTTCCAGGCATACAACCTCCTGGCCCGGACTTCCGCCCTCGAAAACGTCGAACTGCCGCTGCTCTATAATCCCCGGATCAGCGCAAAAGACAGAAAGGAACGGGCCATCCGCTCCCTGCAGGCCGTCAACCTCGGCGACCGCCTGGATCATTTGCCCAATCAGCTTTCCGGCGGCCAGCAACAACGGGTAGCCATCGCGCGGGCGCTTGTCAATGAGCCGGTGATGATCCTCGCGGACGAAGCGACGGGCAACCTTGACTCCCGGACTAGCTTTAGCATTATGGCGCTCCTCCAGGACCTCAATGCGCAGGGCAAGACCATCGTATTCGTGACCCATGAACCCGATATCGCCTCGTTCAGCAGCCGGACGGTCATGCTGCGGGACGGTAAAGTGGTAAAAGACAGCCGGAATGAGAACAGGCGGTCGGCCAGGGACGTACTGGCGGCCCTGCCGGCGGAAGAAGATTACCAAAAAGTGTAAACGATGTCCTTATTAAATCTTTTACGCATCGCCCTCAAGGCCTTGCAACGAAATAAGCTCCGGGCATTCCTGACCATGCTGGGCATCATTATCGGCGTGGCTTCGGTCATCTCTATGGTGGCTATCGGCCAGGGGTCCAAACAAAGCATCCAGCGACAGTTGTCCGGCATGGGCTCCAATATGATCATCATCCGGCCGAACAGCAATGTTTCGGCAG
The DNA here is from genome assembly GCA_035501395.1 of Puia sp. Lineage (GTDB taxonomy): Bacteria > Bacteroidota > Bacteroidia > Chitinophagales > Chitinophagaceae > Puia. Next base: position 4,327 of record DATJWK010000167.1, on the reverse strand, counting down.
GCGCCCGCCTCGACGCTTCCAGCGTCCAGACCCTCACAATGGATGACGTAAAAGCCCTTCAGCGCGGAGGGACGCACCTTAGCGCCGTGACGCCCGTGATGACGACAAAGGGCCAGGCCATCTACGGTAATAACAACTGGTCCACTACCATCACCGGCGTCAACACCCAGTACCTCGATATTATCCGGCAATGGCCCCTCCAGGATGGGATCCAATTCACCGACCGGGATGTGCAGGGCGCCGCGAAAGTCTGTATCCTCGGCCAGACCGTGATCTCAAACCTCTTTCCAAACGGCGACAACCCGGTCGGAAAATATATCCGGTTCGGCAAGGTCCCGCTGCTGGTCATCGGGACACTGACGGCAAAAGGGGAAAGCGCCTTTGGTCAGGATCAGGACGACGTGATCATTGCGCCCTACACCACGGTACAGGAAAGGATCCTTTCCACGATCTATCTGCAAAACATCTACGCCTCCGCCGTGGATGAGGCGTCCACCACCGCCGCCTCCAACGAAGTGTCCGAGATCATGCGGGCCTCGCATCGGCTCAAACCCACGGACGATGACGACTTCGCCGTGCGCACCATGCAGGAGCTCATCAATACCTTTAGCTCGACAAGCTCTCTTCTCACCGTCCTGCTGGCCGTTATTTCCGGCATTTCATTGCTCGTCGGCGGCATCGGGATCATGAACATCATGTACGTTTCCGTTACCGAACGGACAAAGGAGATCGGCCTGCGGATGTCTATCGGCGCCCGCGGCGTGGATATCCTGCTGCAGTTCCTGACCGAGGCGGTCCTGATCAGCATTACCGGCGGGATCATCGGGGTGTTGCTGGGCATCACGTCCGCCCGGCTTGTCACCTACTTCCTGTCATGGCCGACGCTGGTGACCGAGTCCTCGATCGTCCTGTCTTTCCTGGTTTGTTTTATTACCGGGGTCTTTTTCGGCTATTATCCCGCGCAGGCGGCCTCCCGGCTGGACCCCATCGAAGCCCTTCGCTACGAGTAAGCCCCGGCCTCCTTCGCGTCATATTTTATCGTAAATTCGTCAATCGAACTACAGAATTCTATCGCATGAACAGAAAAGAAGAGGTCCTTCAGGACGTCGTTATCAAATTCGCCGGCGACTCGGGCGACGGGATGCAGCTAACCGGCAGCCAATTCACCAACAATACCGCGCTATTGGGCATCGATCTGGCAACCTTCCCCGATTTTCCGGCGGAGATCCGCGCCCCGCAGGGCACCCTGCCGGGTGTCAGCGGCTACCAGCTTCGGTTCTCCAGCGACCAGGTCTTTACACCCGGTGACGAGTGCGACGTCCTTGTTGCCATGAACGCGGCGGCGTTGAAGTCAAATCTGAAGGGCCTTAAAAAGGGCGGTACGATCATCGCCAATTCGGAAGGGTTCGATGCAAAGAACCTGCGGCTGGCAAACTATCCCGAAGGCGTACACCCCCTGGAGGACGATAGCCTGGCCAACTATACCGTCATCAAGATCGACGTGACCAAAATGACCCGCGAAGCGCTCAAGGATTTTACCATGGGTACCAAGGAAAAAGATCGGGCCAAGAATATGTTCGTGCTGGGATTTCTCTATTGGATGTACAACCGGGATATGGACAGCACCCTCAAGTTCCTTAAAGATAAATTCGGCAAAAAACCCGAGATCTTCGAAAGCAACGTGAAAGTGCTCCAGGCCGGCTATCATTTCGGCGATACCACCGAGACGTTTACGACCACCTATCGGGTGGAAAAGGCAAAAATGGCGCCCGGCGTCTATCGCTCGATCATGGGCAACCAGGCGCTGGCCTACGGCCTGGTCGCCGCCTCGCGGAAGAGCGGCCTGCCGCTATTCCTGGGGTCCTACCCGATCACCCCGGCATCCGACATCCTGCATGAGTTGAGCCGCCATAAAGCCTTTGGCGTGCGAACCTTCCAGGCGGAAGACGAGATCGCCGGGATCACGTCGGCCATTGGCGCCGCCTACGGCGGCGCCCTCGGTGTCACCACAACCTCCGGCCCCGGAATGGCGCTAAAAGCCGAGGCCATGGGCCTTGCCGTGATGCTGGAAATTCCGCTGCTGATCTGCGATATCCAACGCGGCGGACCATCCACCGGCCTTCCCACGAAAACCGAACAAAGCGATCTTCTCCAGGCCTATTATGGCCGAAACGGCGAATGCCCCATGCCGGTGATCTCCGCCTCCACCCCGAGCGATTGCTTCGACGCCGTGTATGAGGCCGTCCGTATCGCCGTACAGCACATGACACCCGTTATCTTCCTTTCCGACGGATATATTGCCAACGGCGCCGAGCCCTGGAGATTCCCGAAGAGCGCCGACCTCGCCCCCATCGAAGTAAAATTCAAGACCGGACTTGGACCGGAAGAGACCAGCTTCCAACCATACCTCCGGGACGAAAAGCTCGTGCGACCATGGGCCATTCCGGGTACCCCGGGACTGGAACACCGCATCGGCGGCCTCGAGAAACAAAATATCACCGGCAACGTGAGCTACGACCCCGAGAATCACCAGCTGATGGTACGCATCCGCGAAGAGAAAGTAGCCCGTATCGCCGACCATATCCCACCCCAGCGCCTGGACAGCGGACCCGAAAAAGGCGAGTTGCTCGTCCTTGGCTGGGGCAGCACCTACGGCGCAATAAAAAGCGCGGTCGCCGAACTGCAAAAAGAAGGCTATACCATTTCGCATGCCCACCTTCGCCATCTCCGTCCGTTCCCTTCCAACCTCGGTGAGATCATCCGCGGTTTCCGGCAGGTATTGATCCCCGAGATCAACAACGGTCAGCTTATCCGGATCATCCGGGATCAGTTCCTCGTCAACGCGATCGGCTACAACAAGGTCATGGGAATACCGATTACCCGGACGGAACTCGTGATGAAGATCCGGGAAATGCTCGGGTCGAACAACTGAGCCCGCCTGTCAAAAGACCCGCCGCCCGGCTTCAGGCCGTTCACCGCTCCTCCGGAACCAATGCCTCGTGCAATACCGGGCTGAGCCGGAGAATATCGCCTGCCACCTTTCCGATAAACCCGAATTGATCCTCGATCGCCTTCATCATCGTCGGTTCACCCGCCTTCACCGGCACCGGCACCTTGAACTGTCCCGCCGAACCTTCGGACGTCGATCCTCCGCCCGGCCCCGCCGGACCTTCGGCCAGCGATCCTCCGCCCGGCCCCGCCGCGCCGCCCTGCAGAATATCCGCCGCCCGGTCAAGACACCGCGCGATCGCATCCACAACCGGTTGATACGCCGGATCCGCATATCGGGCCGCCAACGGCTTTTCGTAATATGCCAGCGTCGCGATATAGGAGGTCAGCATCTGGTTCGCCACCACGAATTGATGCATCTCCTCGATCTGCTTTTGTTGCCGCCGCGGCTCCTGCAAGGTGCGGCTGAAGGCATCGGAGAGATTGGCGAGCGCGACGAAGGCATGCTTCCGCGAAAGCTTATATTGCTGAACGGTTGGAGACCGGCCGAAAAAGGCGCCCGCCACATCCCGGAAATAGGCAATATTCGTGTTCAGCGCGGCGACCATATTGTCGATCATGCGCTGATGCTCCCAACTGGGGATGATAAAGATGCTGCTGAGAAAAGAAATGCCTGACCCGATCAACGTATCGACGACCCGGTCGCTGATAATGGACTTGAAATTGACCGGGTAGAGCAGATGGAACAACAACAACACATAGGGCGTCATCAGCGTCACGCAGATCAGGTAGTTGCGCCGCAGGAACACATAGGTCCCGATCATAAAAAGGATCATCAGGACAAACAATACAGCCCGGTCGCGGATAAACCAGATCAGCAGAAAACCCACGAGCGCACCGCCAAGCGTCCCCATCAGCCGTTCGAAATTCCGCTTTTTTGTCAGGCTGTACATGGGCTTCAGAATAACGATTATAGTCAGTAATATCCAGTAGCCGTGACCAAACGGAAGGAACCGGGAAATGATATATCCGGCGATGGTCGCTATACTGACCCGAAGCGCATGCCGGAAATAATTGGATTCCATCGTCAGATTGTCGAGGATCAGCTTTCGGTCCATATCCTGCCGCGCGACGAATTGCTCAACGTCGAGGTCCTCCCTGAACTTCCCGCTTAACGTCCGGTCATAGGTGGTGAATTGCTGCAGCACATGCAGCCGGTCATTGATATCCTGGATGCTGTCCAGGATGTTGCTGAGGTCCGCTACCCCCTCCACATCCGTCGCGGCCAGCGTCGCCCGCAGCTTGCTGATCCGGTCCGACAACACGGGACGGTCAACCGATGGCTTTCCGCTCATGATCGCCAGGCCGACCCCATCCA
>DATJWK010000166.1:0-39007 GCA_035501395.1 Puia sp. | reverse complement strand
GCGCAGCGTATTCCCATTCGGCTTCTGTCGGGAGGCGGTAGTTGGGGAGCAGGATCCCGTCTTCGAAGGTGACCGTGGTACGCGGGGTACCATTGGGATTCTTGAGAGGGTTGCTCTTTGACCGGGCCTTTTTATCAGGGGTAGCCTGATATTCGCCCATGAGATATGCTTTTGTATTAAAGTTCTCCTGGCCAAGACCTTGCAGATTCTTGACGGAGTTGGCATTGATATAGCCGCGTTGGATAAGGGCCAGTTCGTTAACCCGGTCGGAGCGCCACAGGCAGAAGTCATGGGCTTGTCTCCAGGTCACCCCAACCACCGGATAGTAGTTGTAGGAAGGATGGCGGAAATAATATTCGACCATCGGTTCGTTGTACGCCAGCTCGCTTCTCCAGCAGAGGGTATCGGGGAGGGCCCCGTCGCGGACGGCCTTGTATTCGTCGGCGTCAAAAACCTGGTCTACCCAGTACAGGTATTCCCGGTAGTGGATATTTGCGACCTCGGTCTGATCGATGTAAAATGAGTTCACCGTCACGCGGCGCGGAACGTTATTCCAGTCCCGCATCACGTCTTCCTGGGTAGCGCCCATGGTGAACGTACCACCCTGGATGAAAACGAGGCCCGGCCCGGTGCGTTGTTCCCTTTCCTTGGAAACCTGGAATCCGCCCATTTTGGAATCGTTGTAATTCCAACCAGTTACGGCAGATTGATCCGGCTTTTTCTTACAGGCACCGAAGAGGGATACGGAGATTGCCAGGATAGCTAGGTTTTTCAGTTTCATTTGATTGACGCTTTAAATTGAACGCTGGATAGAACGCTCGTAAACAGGAAAAACGACGATTGCCGTCAGTTATTGTACAAAAATACGAGAGTTACTTATCCACAGTTGCCTTATTTTTGCAAACCGGGGAACGATTCCCGGACCGGGAATTTCCTACCCTTGCCGGGCGGCGCGTGGCGCTGAAATAGCCGGGTTGGATCGGAGCCGGTCTGTGCCGGTATTTCAGGCAAATTTCGGGCCGTGAACAGCCGGTAAAAACATGACCTGCTGCGGGCAATAAAATATTTGTCAGGCCGTTGGAGTGGGAAGCTGGTTCGATGTTTGCACAACCGACCGGCGCGGGATGGTAGCCTTAGGGGGCGAGTCAGAATAAGTACTTAATTATTAAATACATAGCAGCCTATACACGACATCTACTTAAAAAAATCCGGCGGGGCGAGGAAACCAAATCGCAAAAATTCGCGTGATTTAGTGCTCAGGAGCCGTGGTTCACTTAAATGCAAAATTTATCAAACTCATGAAACGATCTTACCAGGGATTAGCTGCTGTTTTACTTTTGTCATTTGTCGGAATCAACGGGGTATATGGTCAAACCAGCGGAAACCAACAGCTGGGCCCGACGACGACGGCGGTGCCGTTCCTGCTGATTTCCCCGGACGCGCGGGCCGGGGCGATGGGTGACCTTGGGGTGGGGACCACCCCGGATGCCTCTGCCAGCTGGTACAACCTGGCCAAGACACCGTTCAACACAAAGGATGTCGGCTTCGGACTGACGTATACGCCCTGGCTGAAGGATCTCGGCCTGCAGGATGTCTATTTGTTGGCGGCCTCGGGTTATTACAAATTTGCCCCGGATCAGGCCCTGTCGGCTTCGATCCGCTATTTCAGCCTTGGCAATATTCAATTCACCGACTTTAACGGAAACAATATCGGCACCGGGCATCCGCGGGAGATGGCCTTAGACGTCGGGTATTCGCGCAAGCTTAGCGAAAAGCTCGGTATCGGACTGACCGGCCGTTATATCTACTCCAACCTGGCGTCGGGATACGCCTCCGCCGGAGCAACATATCAACCCGGCAAGACCTTTGCGGTCGACATCTCCTTGTTTTACCATGGCGTGACGACAGACAAGGGCGGCTGGAATTTTGGTCTTGCACTGAAGAACCTTGGCGGCAAGATCGGGTATACGAACAGCGCGCTCGACAAAGACTTCATCCCGGCGGACCTTGGGCTCGGCGCTTCCTATACCGCCGTCTTTAATGAGGACAACAAGGTGATGTTCGGGCTGGATATGCACAAGCTGCTGGTGCCCGTGGCTCCGGCTGCGACGAACAGCGCTACGCAGGATTCCATCAACGGCGCAAACTATGCCAGCCAGAGCGTGGTGTCAAGCTGGGGTAAGTCGTTCAGTGACGGCGAACCGCAGTTCAAGACGTTGCAGTTCTCGCTGGGGGCGGAGTATTCGTATCAGAATATGTTTTTCCTGCGATTAGGATATTACTATCAGGATCCCAGCAAGGGTGATCTGAAATATTTCAGCACGGGTGTAGGGTTGCGGTACAATGTGATGGAGCTGAATTTTTCCTACCTCGTTCCGTCGGGCAGTGGTACCAACCGGAATCCGCTGTCGAACACGCTGCGGTTCGGGTTGATCTTCTACCTGGACAGCAAGTCGGACAACAACAACACATCGAGCTCGCAGCAATAGCGGGTCTTCGGCGGGGGAGGCGAATCCCTGCGCCGATCGGCAAATTTGAATATCTTTGAACGGTCCCGGATAAAATCCGGGGCCGTTTTTTTTTGACTGGGAAAGTATAGATTCTATGGCGTACAGAATTGGATTCGGGATCGATTTTCATCCACTCGCGGGCGGGCGGGAGTTTTGGCTAGGCGGAGTGCGCATCCCGCATGACCGAGGCGCGGTCGGACACAGCGACGCCGATGTGCTGGTACATGCGATCTGCGATGCGTTGTTTGGGGCGTTGAACCTGGGGGATATCGGGCTGCATTTTCCGGATACCGATCCGGCCTATAAAAATATCGCCAGCAAGATCCTGTTGCAACGGACCTATGAGCTGGTCAAAGGGAAAGGTTGGCGGATCGTCAACATCGACAGTACGGTTTGTCTGGAGGCGCCAAAGATCATGAGGTATGCGCCGGCCATGCGCACGACGATGGCGGGCGTGCTGGAGATCTCGGCGGATGACATCTCGATCAAAGCCACGACGACGGAAAGGATGGGATTTGTGGGGCGTGGTGAAGGGTTGGTCGCGTATGCGACGGTGCTGCTCGAGCGATGATCGGCGGCGCGCATATAAAGACCTATATTTGCGAAATGACTCACATTAACGTAAAGATCATCAATCAATCTCCATTTGCGTTGCCCGCCTATGCCACCGAAGGGTCGGCGGGTATGGATCTGCGGGCGAATCTTACGGGCCCGGTCGAACTTCAACCATTGGAACGTCAAATGATCCCGACGGGGATCTATATCGAGCTCCCGCCCGGGTATGAGGCGCAGGTTCGGCCGCGCAGCGGGCTGGCGGCGAAGCAGGGGATCACCTGTCTCAACTCACCCGGCACGGTCGACTCCGACTACCGGGGCGAGCTAAAAGTTATTCTGATCAATTTATCGTCGGAGTCACAGGTGTTGCGACCGGGGGACCGGATCGCGCAGATGGTGGTGGGGCCGGTCGCGCGGGTGGATTGGGAAGAAGTCGGGGAGATCGGAATAACGGCACGGAATGCGGGTGGTTTCGGGCATACGGGGAAAAGTTGAAACATGGGTAATTTCGGTAGAATAGGGAATTGTTGCTGGGTAGCGGTGATATGCCTTTTGATCCTGTTGGGCGGGGCTTGCCGGTCGACGAGATCGTTGCGGAAAGTGATTGCCAAGACGGTGCCGCCCCCGGATACGGTTACGGTCAAAAGGGTGGATTCAATGAATTCGGTCCGGGACTTGCATGCGGATTCGATGGCGGTCATCAGCAAAGCGCTTTCGGGAATTGCGCATAATCACATCGACTTCCAGACATTCAGCGGGACGATGCGCATCCACTACCAGGGCAGCAACGGCCAGGACAATGAGGTCAATGCGATCGTCCGGATCAAGAGAGACAGTATTATCTGGATCGAGATCTATGCGAAAGTGGGCCCGATGACGATCAAGGCCTTTCAGGCGCTGATCACGCCGGATAGCGTGAAGATCCTTGACCGGGTAAAGAAGGTCGCCCGGCTGCGGTCCGTCAGCTATTTGCAGGAGCAGGTGCATCTGCCGGTGGACTTCGGGACGATCCAGGATATCCTGATCGGCAACCCGATCTTCCTCGACACGGCGAATATATTGTATTACCGGACGGAGACGAAGGGGTTGTCGTTGTTCAGCGGGGGCCGCATCTTTACGAATTTTCTCACCCTCAACCCCGACTTCACGGCCAGCCACAGCAAGCTCGACGATACCGACCCGCTGCGGGCGCGAACCTGTGATATAACATACGGGGACTATGACTACGGCGGTCCGGCCCCGGAACCGTTCTCTACCTACCGGAAGGTCTCTGTAGCGGAAAAGGGCAAGGTCGATATCGAGATCGGGATCAACAAGCGTTATAAGTTTAACGAAGTTTTAAGCTACCCTTTTTCGATCCCGAAAAATTATAAGCGCAGATGAGCGTTATAGTGAAAATGTTTAAAATACGGTAGTCATGCTCAAGCGAATCCTGACCGGCGTCTTTTTCCTAGCGATCTTTATCCGTTCGGAGGCCCAGCCGCCTCCGACGCAATCCAAGGCGGACCTGGAAAAGGAGCGGGCTGCCATACAGAAAGAGATCGACGACGTCCGGCAGTCGCTGGATGAGACGCACAAGAACAAGCGTCAGACGCTTGGGCAGCTGGCGCTGCTGCAACGCCGCCTCCGGCTCCGGGAATCCGCGATCCGGAATATCAATGCCCAGATCGACGTCATCCAAAACGATATGAACGAATCATGGCGCGAGATCGTAAAGCTCAAGGCCGAGCTGGATACGTTAAAGGTCCAGTATTCGCAGAGCATCGTTTTTGCCTATAAGAATCGCAGCAGCTACGACTTTCTCAACTTTATTTTTTCAGCCAGCACGTTCAACGATGCGCTGCGGCGGATCGAATACCTGAAGTCATACCGGGCCTATCGGGAGGAGCGCGCGGAAAACATCCGCAATACGCAACAATTGTTGCAGGCGAAGATCGATGGGTTGCAAAAGACGCGGGCAGAGCGAGCCGATGCCTTGAAGAGGCAAAGCAAGGAGCGGTCGTTGCTCGAGGATGAGAAGAAGGAGAAGGATCTGGCGGTGCAGCAATTACAGTCGCACGAGAAGGAGTTGCGTAAGGAGATGGCGGATAAGAAGAAGCAGGATGCGAAGCTGGAAGCGGCCATCCAGGCGGCGGTCCGGCGGGCCATCAAGGAGGCCTCGAAGAAGAATGAGGAGGCCAACCGGGCGGCGGCGGCTTCTGCCGCGGCGGCGAACGCGACGGCCAAGACCCCGCCTTCGGCGGGGTCGAACGAGCCTGTGGCTCCGGCCACGCTCAACACCGTGAAGTCGGGCGGCAAGTCCGTGTTCTCGACCGATGAGGATCTGCATTTGTCGGGTGATTTTCTAAAGAACCAGCACCACTTACCGTGGCCGGTGTCGGGAACTATCTCGATGACCTTCGGGCTTCACGAATACATTCCCGGTGTCAAACACTACAATATCGGGGTGACGATTGACGCTCACCCCGGTTCGGTCGTCAAGGCGGTGTTCAACGGCGAGGTCGAGAGTGTGCTCAATATCGGAGACGGGCAGGCCGTGATGCTTCGGCACGGGAAATATTTTTCGACGTACAGTAACCTGGGTACGGTATCGGTGACGAAGGGACAAAAGGTGCAGATGGGGCAGATACTGGGTCAGGTCGATCAAAACGGCCAACTTGAGTTTATCGTGTCGGATGAGAAGGGGATCAATTACGATCCCGAGAAGTGGTTGCGGCGTTAAGGCTTATGGCAACGCCGGTTCGGCGGTGAGGAAATGGTTGTACAGCGCTTCGTATTGGGGGACGATCCGGTGGATGTCAAAGTTTTTCGCGTGGGCGTATGCGTTTGCCTTAAAGCGTTTTAGCGTATCCTCGTTTTCCAGAATTTTTATGGCGTGATCGCTCATCCCGTGGATGTCGCCGACGTTGTCGAGGAATCCGGTTTCGCCCTGGATGGCGATCTCGGGCAGGCCGCCGGCGTTGGTGGAGATGACGGGTACACCCGCGGCCATGGCTTCGAGGGCGGCGAGGCCGAAGCTTTCGTATTCGGACGTCAGCAGGAAGAGGTCGGCGATGGCGAGGATCTCCTCCATTTGTTCCTGTTTGCCGACAAAGCGGACATCGTCGCAGATGTCGAGTTCGCGGCATAGGCTTTCGGCCCCGGAACGTTCGGGGCCATCCCCTACGAACAGCAATTTTGCCGGCATTTTCCTTCTAACGATCTCGAATATTCGCACAATATCCTGGACGCGTTTGACTTTCCGGAAGTTGGAGGCATGGAGGAGGATGCGTTCGCCATTTGGGGCAATGGCCTTGCGGAAGGCATCGATCGGTTTTTTATGGAAGCGACGCGTATCGACAAAGTTGTATATGACCTGGATCTCCTTTTCGATCTGGAAGTATTGATAGGTCTCGTCGCGCAGGTTCTCGGAAACGGCGGTAATGGCGTCGGACTGGTTGATGGAGAATGCGACGACGGGAGCGAATGTCGGATCCCGGCCGACGAGGGTGATGTCCGTTCCATGGAGCGTAGTGATCACCGGGATCTGGCGGCCCTGGGCTTCGACGATCTTTTTCGCCAGGTAAGCGGCGGAAGCGTGCGGGATGGCGTAATGGACGTGCAGGAGGTCGAGGTGGTGGTTCGTAATGACGTCGACCATGGTGCTGGACAGGGCGGTCTCATACGGAGGGTAGTCGAAGAGCGGGTAGGTAGTCACCCGGACCTCATGATAGAAGATATTCGCGTTGAATTCATTGAGGCGGACGGGTTGCTGATAGGTAATAAAATGTACCTGATGCCCCTTATCTGCCAGGGCTTTGCCCAGTTCGGTGGCGAGGACGCCGCTGCCTCCAAAGGTCGGATAACAAACAATCCCTATGCGCATAGAAACCAGTTATTGTCAGGTAAGTAAGATAAGATATTTTACCTTTAGCGGAAAATAACATTGATGAACCTGAAATTGTTGACTGGCGGATGGTTAATATTTCTTTTGACTGGCAATTTGAGCGGTTATAGCCAGGCGGATACGGCGGGGGCGGGCGGTGCGACGCGCGCCGGTGTCGACCGGGTACAATGGGAAGCGGATTCGGGGATGATCCGGCGGCTGGCGGACACGATCTTTACGGACGGCCGGGCCTATGACAATCTCCGGACACTGACGAAAAAGGTAGGCGCGCGGCTGTCGGGCAGTTCCGGCTATTACAAGGCCGAGCGCTGGGGCTGGCAGGCGCTCGAGGAGGCACAGGCGGACAAGGTGTCGATGCAGGAGTGCATGGTGCCGCATTGGGTGCGGGGCGGGAAGGACACGGCGCATTTTTACGGCGCCGGCATTTCCGGCGGGCTGGATGTGATCGCGCTTGGGAATTCAGTAGGGACGGGGGCAAAGCCGCTGGATGCCAAGGTCATCCTGATCCATAATTTTGACGAGCTGGAGCAGCGCAAGGACGACGTGCGGGGAAAAATCGTTTTTTATAATTACCCCTTCAATCCGCTGTTTGTGGAGACGTTTCAGGCCTATGGGGATGCGGTGCGGTACCGGGGGGCGGGCGCCAGCAGGGCGGCGAAGTATGGGGCGGTGGGTGTGCTGGTCCGGTCGATGAGCGAAGGTGTCGACAATGCGCCGCATACCGGGGCGTTGATCTATACGGATTCCCTGCAGAAGATCCCCGCCGCGGCGGTAGGGTGCCGGGATGCGGACCGGCTTGCGGCGTTGCTAGAGGGGCACGCCGATCTGAGCGTATCGTTATGGACACACGGACAGATGCTCCCGGATACGCTGGCGCATAATGTGATCGGCGAATTGCGAGGGTCCGTGCTTCCCGACCAATATATCACGGTAGGGGGACACCTCGATTCGTGGGATCCTGCCGAGGGTGCGATGGATGACGGCGCCGGTTGTGTGCAGTCGATAGAAGTTTTACGGGCACTACGGGCGATCGGCTACAAGCCAAGACATACGATCCGGGTTGTCCTCTTCGCGAATGAAGAGAATGGCGGACGCGGCGCGCGCAAGTACGCTGCCGCGGCGAAAGAGGCGGGTGAACATCATTTACTCGGGTTGGAGAGTGATGCCGGCGGGTTTACGCCGCGGGGTTTTTCGTTGTCGCTTTCCGATGATAAGCTGGCGTTGATCCGGCCATGGGTGGAGTTGCTGCGGCCCTATGGGGTATATGAACTTGAGAAAGGCGGCGGCGGGTCGGATACGAATCCCCTGCAGGAAGCGGTTGGCGCGGTGGTGGGGGAGTTGAGGCCGGATTCGCAGCGGTATTTCGATTATCATCATGCGCGGACGGATGTGCTGGAGAATGTCAACAAGCGCGAGCTCGAGCTCGGGACGGTGAATATGGCGGCGCTGATCTACCTGGTCGACAAGTACGGCTGGAATTACGCAAACTAACACTATGAAACGGGTTTTCGGAGTGATCATTGGGGTGATATTGCTGGTGCTGGTGATCTTTTTTGTGATGCGGTACTATTTTGTATTTGGCGAGGGGGTGAAGGCCGGGACGTTAAACTATGTCGTCAAGAAGGGTTATCTTTTCAAGACATATGAAGGTGAGATGATCCTGACCGGTCTGCAGTCAAAGGCGCCGGCGTCGATGCAGTCGAATGAGTTCACTTTTTCCATCACGGATGCGGCGTTGGCGCAAAAGCTCATGCTCAACAGCGGGCGGGAGATGCAACTGCATTATAAAGAATATGTCGGGTCGGTGCCGTGGCGCGGGTATAGCAAGTTTGTCGTCGATAGCGTTGTGATGATCACGAACCCGGTGGCGGCGCCGCCGCAGGCGGCGCCCGTCAAATAGCCGCTGTGCTTAGGCCAGGAAGGAGAAGATAGCGGGCTTTTTATTGAGGTCGGGTGGTGACATTTCGCGCCACCGCGAGACCGGAAGGGTGTGGATGTATTCCGCGGGGCCTGTAAGGTTGACGGCGATGCAGAGACGGGTAGCGGGGCGACAGGTAGAAAGGAGGGCGGCGAGGAGTTGGTTGTTACGGTAGGGCGTCTCGATAAAGAGCTGGGTGCAGCGAAGGCGCGCGGATTCGGCTTCGAGATCCCTGATAGCCCGGGATCGCGCCGCGTTGTCGACCGGGAGATACCCATTGAACTTAAACTGTTGCCCGTTCAGGCCGCTGGCCATGAGGGCCAGAAGAATGGAGCTCGGGCCGACGAGGGGGCGAACGGTCGCGCCGGCTTCGTGGGCGATCGCGGTGAGGAGTTGGCCGGGGTCGGCGATGCCGGGGCAACCGGCTTCGGAAAGGATGCCGATCGTCGCGCCGCGCGCCAGCGCGGCGCGGAAGGCCGCAGCGACGGCATGGAGAGCGGCCGGGTCTTCCTCCAATTTGTGGATGGTGTGCCACTCCACGTCGTCGATAATCATTTCTTTCCAAATCATTTTAAGGTACCGGCGGGCGCTGCGTTCGTTTTCGACAAAGAAGGCGGTGCAGGCTTTGACGGCGTCAAGGATATATGCCGGGAGCGGGGCGAGGGCCTGCTCGTCGAGGAAGGTAGGGATGAGATAGATGGTGGATGAAGCGGTGGCGGTGGATTGTTGCACGGGCGAATTTATGAATTTGGGCGCAGATCGGGGGACGGTGGAACGAGTCGCCCTGTATCGATTGCGGTCGGATCGTGTATCGGAAAAGGACAGTTGACCGGCAATGAGGTGGGTTGGCGATTGAGGGTGAATCGGTTGGAGAGTGGCACAGGTTTCGAGGCGGGTCGGTATGTTCAAAAATTATTGGGTGACCGCGATGAGGAGTCTTCGCCGCAACCAAAGCTATACGCTCATCAATTTTTCCGGGTTGACGGTGGGAATGGTGGCCTGTTTGCTCCTGTTCCTGCTCGTCCGCTACGAAACAAGTTTTGACACCTTCCATTCCAAGCGCGACCGGATCTACCGGGTCATCAGCGTTAACCATGACCCCAAAGGGGACTGGCGAAATGCTGCAGCGCCCTTCCCGCTGGCCGAGGCGCTCAAGTCCGGATTCCCTCAAATCGAGGAGGTGGCCCCGACGTATTTGGATTGGGGTGTTAAGGTAACCATCGACCAGGGGAAGGGCGGTGAGCCGAAGATATTAAAGGAGAATCCCCTTTACGTGGCGCCCTCGTTTTTCAAGGTTTTTGATTTCGGATCGCTGGAAGGGGATCCTAACGTATTGCTGGACGCGCCGTATACGGTGATGCTAACGAAGTCGACGGCGGAGCGCTATTTTGGCGACTGGCGGTCGGCGGTAGGAAAAACACTCACCCTGTATCACAATGTGCTGGTCAAAGTGGCAGGCATTTTGAAAGACCCGCCGCCGAATACCGATTTTCCCTTTACCATCGTGGTCTCCCACTCGACGCTCACCGCGGCCAAGATTAAGAATCTTAGCCCCAATGACTGGGTCAACCTGAGCTCGGCGGTCAATTGTTATATCGTCCTGCGGACGGGCGTTTCCGCGACTTCGGAGGAGCAGCAAATCGACCGGATGGTTCGCTCCCATCGTTCCGAGGAGGCTAAAAACAATGGTGTAGGGCTTCAGGCGCTGGCGCAAATGCACTATGACGGAAAGCTCGATGTTTATTCCGGGAAGACCTTTAGCCTCAGCCTCGTTAGGGCCTTGGTGTGGATCGGCGTCTTCTTGCTGGTGATCGCGTGTATCAACTTTATCAACCTGGCGACGGCTCAGGCGATTAACCGTGCCCGCGAGGTAGGCGTCCGGAAGGTGCTCGGCAGCGGCAGGCGGGAGCTTATCCTGCGATTCCTCGGCGAGACGGGAATACTTTCGGGGCTGGCGCTGGCGTCGTCGATACTTTTGGCGATCCCGTTGCTTGGACCGGTGAATGTATTGCTGGGGGCGCAACTGACTTCGGCGCCGCTGGCGTCGGCGGATGTCATCGTCTTTCTGCTCGGGCTTTGGGTTGCGGTAACGATATTGGCGGGCGTATATCCATCGTTTGTGTTGTCGGGATTCAACCCGGTGGCGGCGCTAAAGAGTAAGACCGCGGCTTCATCGACACGTGGTCTATCGCTACGCCGGGCGCTCGTCGTCCTGCAGTTTGTCGTCGCCCAGGTGCTGATAACCGGTGTACTGGTGATTGTAAGCCAGATGAATTATTTCCGGCATGCGGATCTCGGATTTGTAAAAAACGCCATCATTAACGTGCCGATACCCGGTGACAGTCTCAGCCGGTCAAGGTATGCGGGGTTGCGGGATGAGTTGATGAAGAATCCGGGGGTGGAGGGCTTCAGTTATAGTTTTACAGCCCCAACAGATAATTCCGGGACCTGGAGTGATTTCCGGTATGATCACCAGGCGGCGAAGACGCCTTTTGGTGCGGCGCTGAAGTTTGCGGACACCGGCTATTTCTCACTTTATCACCTTCAGCTGGTGGCGGGACGAATCTATTCGAATACATATACCAGTGATACCACGCGGGAGTTTGTGATCAACGAAACCTGTGCGAAGCGACTCGGGCTGCACCGCCCGGACGAGGCGTTGGGACATGAGATCAATTTCTGGGATCGCGCGCATGTCGGGCGGATCGTAGGCGTAGTAAAAGACTTTAATGTACAGTCCTTAAAGGACTCCATATCGCCAGTCGTGATGTGGCCCTGGCCGCTCATTTATCAAACAGCCAATATCAAGCTGCAACCGACGCGGATCAAAGAGGCGCTTGCCGCGGTACAAAAGGCCTGGACCGGAGCGTTCCCGAATTCATATTTCGAATATCAATTTGTCGAAGATAAGCTGGCGGCTCTTTATTCGCAGGAGGAGCAGCTCGGGACGCTGTATGAGGTCTTTGCAGGGATCGCCATTTTTATTTCCTGTCTGGGTCTGTACGGGTTGATATCCTTTATGGCGGTTCAGCGCAACAAGGAGATCGGCATCCGGAAGGTGCTGGGGGCGTCGGTGTCCCAGGTGGTTGCGTTGCTGTCGAGGGAGTTCACGCTCCTGGTCCTGACCGCTTTTGTGGTGGCGACGCCGGTGTCGTGGTATTTTATGCAGCGGTGGCTCGAGAACTATGTGTACAGGATTGTGTTGGGCCCGCGGTTTTTTGTGCTGACGGCTGTGGCGGCGGTCGTGATCGCGTGGATGGCGGTGGGGTATCGGGCGGTGCGGGCGGCGATCGCCAATCCTGCGGGTGCGTTGAGAGCGGAGTAGAATTCGTGACGATGAACGGAGCGTCGCCACCGCAGCGGAGGAGAGAGATACCGCTTACTCCAAATTCTGATGATAGAGGCTGATCGTTGCGGCGATGATGGCGTAGGCGGGAGCGAGGACGGGGACGCAGTGCATGCCATAAAACATTATGCCGTTGCCGACGGCGAACCCTTTCCGCTGGCCGATGTAGGCGATGCTGGCGGAGGGCGACAGGTTGTGGCGGCGACAGCTGTAGTCGAGCATGGAAAAACCATAATAGTAGCATTCGACGAAGATGCAGACAACGGGAGCGATCCAGCCGGCGAGAGGGATGAAGGCAAGGATCAAAATACACACGATATACACGGCCTGCCACAGCGTGTTGCGGACGGCCAGGCGAATCCCGTTCCACATATCCTGGCGGAACCGGCGGTCGAACCGCATTTTGTATTCTTTACCGTTGAGGAGGGCGTCGGTCCGCTCGCTGAGGTAGGAGAAAAGCGGCGCGCCGATGATGAGCATGAGGTATTTGAAGAGCGAAAAATAAAAGAAGACCAGCACGAGGTGGACCATCAGGCCACCCATGACGAAGAAGTAGCTAAGGACCGCGCTCCGCTGGTGCATCAGAAAGCGGTCGATGCCGAGCTTGCCCAGCCAGGATACGACGATGCTGGCGGATTCCCAAAAGAAATACAGCCCAACGATAAAGAGGATGGAGTAGAGGATACCGGGTATGAGTATCCATTTCCATAGCCGGTGGGTCCTAATGAAGTGATGTGCTTTTGTATAGGACTGGAAGGCAATAATGATTTCTTTTAGCACCTTGGGTTTCTTTTGGTTACTTTGTCGATTCGAATGCGGACCGGTCCGGTTCGAAGACATTAGACTCAAACGTACGGATAAATGGGGAATATTAAAAAAGTAGGGGCGCGGGGGGTGGCGACGAAAAGCGGCCGGAGAAATAAGTTGGTGAAATTAGGTTCCGACTTTTATGAACGGCCTTCGGTAGTAAAGGTGGCGAAGGAGCTGTTGGGGAAGGTGCTGGTTACTGACTTCGGGGGTGCGCGGACGTCGGGGCGGATCGTGGAGGTGGAAGCGTACAACGGTGTAGTGGATCGGGCGAGTCATGCGTGGTCGGGGCGACGAACGGCGCGGACGGAGGTGATGTTCGGTGCGGGAGGCCGGGCGTATGTTTATCTGATCTACGGGATACACTCCTTATTTAATGTGGTCACGAATACGAAGGACATCCCGCATGCGGTGCTGGTGAGGGCGCTCCAGCCGCTGGACGGCATTGCGGTTATGGAAGCGCGGATGGGACGCGTTGGGGCGCAAGCACTCGGGAGACGGGACGAGGTGCGAGTACCCGGGGGACTGGACGAGGCGTCGACACGCGCCGGGCGAACGGACTACAGTCTGACGCGGGGACCGGGCAATCTATCGCGGGCAATGGGTTTGATGAGGGAGCATACCGGGCTGTCGCTGCTGGGGAAGGAGATCTGGATCGCGGATGACGGGTACACGGTCCGGCCTTCGGAGATCGTAGCGACGACGCGGATCGGTGTAGAGTATGCGGGGGAGGATGCCGCGCTGCGGTATCGTTTCTTTTTAAAGGGGAATCCCTGGGTGAGCGGCCCGAAGAGGTTAAACGCCGGTTAAATACCCTTTAAAGTCCGATTAAAGATCCGCCCACATATAGGAATCGGTTCAAAGGTAATGTACCTTAGTCGAGGCCTTATTGCTGTTGCTATCACCTATTAAAAATGCGTTTATGAGACCCCTCGTTGTAACGCGCCGTTTGATGCCGGCCATGCTGCTCATTGGGATGGTTGGCGTTGCTCAGGCGCAACCTGCCGGCGGATGGCCGAAATCGATCATCACTGCAAGCGGCACCGTCATCAATCTCTACGAACCACAGGTATTATCTTATGCGGATGGCCAGGTCAAATCGCGGTCCGTCATTTCCGTACAGGATGACCCCGACAACGATCCCGTCTTTGGCGTCGTCTGGACCACGGCAAAGGTTATGCGCGATGCGGAGGGTCAGAATCTTGAGATCAAATCGGTAAATGTGGACAAGGTGCGGATCCCGGAGGACGAGAACCGGGCCGATAACGACTTTATTTCCGCGGCGATGGAAGTCTACTATCCCTGGGTGGTAAAGAGCGTGCCGGAGGCGTCGGTACAGTCGTCTTTGGCGCTCGGGCAGGAGGAAGAACGGATCTCGCGGGACAGCACGGCGCCGGGCCCCAAAGTCTACGTCTCTACCGTGCCGACCGCCCTGGTCCTTATTGACGGCCCGCCGCGATTAGAGCACAACGAGCGCTGGGGGGTGGACGCGGTGGTCAACAGCCGCAACGTGATCGTCAGGGGGAAGGACAGTTTGTATTATCTCTACTATGCCATGCGTTGGTATGTGGCGGTAAATGCGACGGGACCCTTCGGTACGCAGGGTGTGAAGGTCACGAGGGAGTTGAGGAAAATCAACCGCGATCTGCTGAAAGCGGCGAGGAAGTCCGATGCGCCGCTCGACGAAATCGATATGGATGTGCGCAGGATCATCGTGAGTACGGAGCCCGCGGTGCTTATTCAGACGGACGGGACGCCGCAGAAAACAGCAATGCCACGGACGTCCTTGTACCGGATCGATAATTCGGACAATGCCATTTTTTATGATAACAATACGGCATATTATTATGCGGAAGCGGGGAATAGCTGGTACCGATCGCATTGGCTGAAAGATGGGGCAGATTGGCAGCCGATCCGGAAAGTCGATATGCCGGCGGATATATTGCTTTCGGGGTCAAAAACCGACGGATGGGCGGAGGCCACGAAACAGCGGATGGATCAGTATGTTCCGCAAACGTCCCGTGTGGACCGGCGGGTGACGACAACGGTCGACTATGACGGAGCGCCGCGGTTCAAGCCTATATTGGGGACGCATCTCGAGTATGCGACCAACACCTGCGGGATTGTTTTTCGCGCTCACGGGCAATACTATGCGCTCGATAACGGCGTGTGGTTTATTGCAAGCAGTCCGCTGGGCATCTGGCGGGTAAGCGACGACCGGCCGGCGGGGCTGGAGCTGATCCCGCCGTTGTACAGGGTCTATAAGGCAAAGTTTGTGTACGTCTATCAAACGGCGGCGGAGTATGTCGTGGAAGGGTATTTGCCGGGTTATGACGATATACCGGCGGATGGGTGTGCGTTGACAACTTCCTATGATAATGATTGGACCGATCAGGCATGGGGTTATGATCTCGGGTGTGTGTTTGGTTGGGGTGGCGATTGGATATATGGGTATTACCGGTTCGACCGGCTGAATCGGTACTATGGATATATGGTATATAGCGGCAAGCAGCCTGGCTGGCGTCACAAGGAATATGGTCCGTGGTCAAGGAGTAAGGGGGGCGGCGCGAATGGCGGCGGTGTCGGTGGAGGGAATCCGGGCGGTGGTTCGGGGGGCGGTTCCGGCGGCTGGTCGAATGGCGGAATCCGGAGTGGGTGGTCGTTGCGGGGATTGCCACATCCGCCGGGAGGTTGGAATCAGCGGACGGGTGGAACGGGCCGGTATTTGACGACGGGATACGCGTGGCGTGGATCGGAGGCGGGTCGTAGGCCAGGTGGATCGGCGACGGGTTATGGAGTAGGTGGATCGACGGCGGGTCGCGGCGTGGCTGGCGAGTTGATGAGCGGGGGTAACGGGGGAAGCGGCGTTGCGTCTGGGTATGTGTTGCGGGGGCTGCCTTCGGCAGGAAATGGTGCGAGAGGATATTCGGGTGGGAACAGTACGTCACGCGGCGGATATTCAGGGAGTGGCCCGGGTTCGGGGAGCGGATCGATCTTTAGCGGTGGGTCGCGAGGGTTTTCGGGGGGAGGCGGTGGATCGCGGGGAAGTACGGGCGGTAGCAGCTCGCGCGGGTCCTCCGGCGGAGGAAGCGTATCGCGCTCGGGGAGCGGATTCTCCGGCGGTGGCGGTCACACCGGCGGTGGGAGCTCCGGTGGCGGTCACACCAGCGGTGGAAGCTCCGGTGGTGGCGGTGGCGGCGGTCATTCGGGCGGTGGCGCCGGCGCGCATCATTGAGTCGAATTATTCTGAACGCAGGCTTTTGATCGGGTTAGCAACGGCGGCGCGGATCGTCTGGATGCTGACGGTGATCAGTGCGATCGCCAGGGCGGTGAGGCCGGCGGCGAAAAAGATCCACCAGCCCATGCTGGTGCGGTAGGCGAAGGTCTGCAGCCATGAGTGCATAAAATACCAGGCGGCGGGGAAGGCGATCAGCGCGGCGATGCCCACGAGGATCGTGAAGTCTTTGCTCAGCAGACCGACGATGCCGCCCACACGGGCGCCAAGTACCTTGCGAATGCCGATCTCCTTCATGCGTTGTTCTGCAGCATAGGTGACAAGGCCGAAGAGGCCGAGACAGGCGATAAGGATCGCGAAGATGGCGAAGGTGATGAAGATCCGACCTTCCTGTTGTTCGGCGTGGTACAACTTATCGTAATCATTATCCATAAACGTATAACTAAAGGGGAGACCTTGGCGAACACCCCGCCATTTTGTTTCCACCTGGCGGACGAGACTGGACGGATCGTTGGTTCGAAAGCGGATGGCGATCGTACCAAAGTTTGTATTTCCGCCATAGCCGTTGACTGTCAGCACGAGGGGATGGATCCGGTCGTGCATCGAATTATAGTTGAAATCCTTTACCACCCCTACGACATGAAAGGCGTGGGGTTGGAATTTATCCCAGGGGCGCCAGAGGATCAGGCTAAGCGGGTCTTTTACACCGAGCATGGCGACGGCCGCTTCATTGAGGATGATGCCGGTGGAGTCGGTCGGGAATTGGGTCAGATCGAAGTTGCGGCCTTGCAGGATCTGCATGCCCAGCGTGGGGATATAGTGGTCATCGACATTGAGGGTTGTCATGATGACGACTTTTTTGGCGTCGAGCGAGGCGTCGCGGAACCAGCCCTCGGTATCGTACTGGCCGCCGCCAACGGTCGGCAGGTCGCCGGTCACGGTGGCATCGCTGACACCGGCAAGGGTGGTAAGGTCTTTACGGAATGTTTTTGAGCCTTCCCAGCCAAGGCTCCAGGTCTCGTGGAGGACAAGGACCTGGTCGCGGTTGTAGCCGATCTCTTTGCTGCGGATATAGTTTAATTGCCGGTAGATAACGATCGTACAGACGATCAGCGCGATAGAGATCCCGAATTGGATCACGACCAGGGTACTGCGCAGCCAGCTGCTTTTGAATCCCGCCGCCACTTTGCCCTTTAGCACCAGGATCGGTTGAAAGGAAGAGAGATAGAATGCCGGGTAGCTGCCCGCCAGGCAACCCACGCAAAGGACGAGTACGACGAGGATCGGAAGAAACCGGGCGGAGAAAAGGATACCGGCGTGGAGTTCTTTGCCCGTCAGCTGGTTGAACAGGGGGAGCAGCAGCACGGCGATACCCAGCGCGAGGACGAGGGAGAAGAAACTAACCAACACCGATTCGGTGAGGAATTGGGTGATCAGGTGTCCCCGCGTGGAACCGGCGACCTTGCGGATGCCCACCTCTTTCGCGCGGTTGGCGGAGCGTGCAGTGCTCAGGTTCATAAAGTTGACGCAGGCGATGAGGAGGATAAGGATGGCGATGATGGAGAAGATATAAACGTACAGGTAATTGCTGTTGACTTCGAGCTCGCCGGAGAGGTTGGAGTGCAGGTGGATGTCGGTAACGGCCATTACGGGATAATAGAAATGGCCACCCGATTTATTGAGGTCGTCGAGGGATGCGTGGAGCAATTGCTGCAGCTCGCGGGCGACATAGGTGTTGATGGTCAGGTTGACGTCCTTCTGGAGTTCCGCGGGGGTTGTTCCCGGCTGGACGAGTACATACGTATAATAGTTATTGCTCAGCCATGACCCTTCGTCATTGTACGTATCGCGGAGGGGCCGGATAAAACTGAAATGGAAATGGGATTGCTGGGGCATGTTGCGGATGACGCCGGTGATCTTGCAAAGGACGTTATCGGTGCCGACTTCGAGTGTACGGCCGACGACGTCGGTTCTGTTGAAGTAGCGCATGGCGGCGTCTTCGTCGATCACGATCGAATTCGGGTTATTGAGGGCGGTGTTTGGGTCGCCGGCAATCATCGGCAAGGTAAACACCTTGAAGAGCGTCGAGTCGGCGAAGATTTGATGATGATCGAGGATATGGTCGTTGCCTTTTTTTATGAGGACGTCGCCGGGGTTACGAAACCGGACCATTTGCCGGATCTTCGGAAAGTTGGTGACGAGGGTGGGGCCAAGGAGTTTAGGGGTCTGTGTGGCGGCGAATGCGGTATTGTTGAAGTAGATATCCGCGGTGATGCGGTAGATGCGGTCGGCTTTGTCGTTGTAGCGGTCATAGCTCCGTTCGTCGATGACATAGAGGACAATCAGGAGGCACACGCCCAGGCCGGCGGCGAGGCCGATGACGTTGATGGCAGTGAAGCCCTTGGATTTCCAGAGGTTGCGGAAGGCAACCTTGAGATAGTTGCGGAGCATGGAGGGGAGGTTTTCCTCCTGAGACGGATGGGACGGGGGAAAGGTTACACCGCGGGGCGCGGGTGGCTTTCGGGGAACGACAGCACAGACGGCCAGGGGTCGAATGGGGGTGGCGCGCGGTGAGCGGGCGGGCGAAACCGGGCGAGCGGTGAGTGGGCAGCGAAGCCGGGCGAGCGGTGTGGGGGCAGGCGAAGCCGGGTGCGTGGTGTAGGGGTGTTTTGGACTCCGGTCAAATCATGCGCATAATTTCGAAAGATGCGCATTACTCCGAGCGAAGACTTTTTACGGGGTTAGCAACGGCGGCGCGGATCGTCTGGAAGCTCACGGTGATCAGCGCGATAAAAAAGGCAGCGGCGCCCGCTACCACAAAAATCCACCAGCTGATGCCGACGCGGTAGGCGAAACTTTGCAACCATCTGTTCATGACCCACCAGGCGACAGGGAAGGCGATCAGTGCGGCGATCAGGACGAGACGGGTAAAATCGCGGCTAAGAAGGCCGACGATGCCGGTGACCCTGGCGCCAAGCACCTTGCGGATGCCGATCTCTTTTGTGCGTTGTTCGGCGGCATAGGTGACGAGGCCAAAAAGCCCGAGTGAAGCGATGAGAATGGCGAACACCGCAAAGGTGATAAAGACGCGACCTGTCTGCTCTTCTGCGTGATATAGTTTGTTGAAGTCGTCATCCATAAAGGTGTAACTGAACGGTAAGCCCGGGCTAAAGTTCTTCCATTTGGCCTCGATCTGGTTGACCAGGGAGTAGACATTTCCCGAACTCAGCCGGATGGCCATGCTTCCGCGGCTGTCGGACCATGTCAGGACCATCGGGCCGATCTTGTCATGCATGGAACTGAAATTAAAATCTTTCACTACGCCGACCACCGGATGGGGTATCGGTTTCATACTGTCACCGAGCGACCAAAGTCGCTCCCGGAGGGGATCTTTCCAGCCCAGCAATGCGACCGCCGCCTCATTGAGGATGACGGCTGTCGAATCGGTTGGATGATCGGCTGAGAAATTTCGCCCTTTTACTATCTGCATGCCCAGGGTGGGAATATAATGGTCGTCGATATACACGGTGGTAAAAACGCTGATCGAGGTCGCATCTATTGTCGGGCTCCGCCACCAACCTTGCTCGTTGTAACCGCCCCCCTGTGTCGGCATGTCGCCGGAAAGGGAAGCATCGGCAACGCCGGAAATCGAAGTCATTTCCTTACGGAGGGTTTTGATCCTGTCGCCGGCGGTATACGCGTTGTGAACGATCAGTACCTGATCCCGGTCGAAGCCAACCGAGCGGTTACGGATATAATTTAGCTGGGTGTAAATCACCAGCGTACTGATGATCAGCCCGATTGAAATAAAGAACTGAAAGACGACCAGGCTACTCCGCAGCCAGCCGCCGCGAAAACCGGCAACGATCCTTCCCTTGAGGACCGCTATGGGTTGAAAGGATGAAAGATAGAATGCAGGATAGCTCCCGGCCAGAAAACCCACGGTGACGGCCAACCCCAGCAGGAGAAGCGAGAATCGGATGGAGAAAAGTGATGCGGGCTGCAGTTCCTTGCCCGATAAGCTGTTGAACATCGGAAGGAGGGCGACGGCGATGCCGAGTGCGAGGACGAGTGAAAAGAGGCTGAGGAGGATAGATTCAGTGAGGAACTGGACGACGAGGTGACCTTTTGTGGAACCTGCGACCTTGCGGATCCCTACTTCTTTTGCGCGGCCGGCGGAGCGGGCGGTACTCAGGTTCATGAAATTCACGCACGCGATCACGAGGATCAGGATGGCGATGCAAGAGAAGATGTATACATAGCCGATATTTCCACCGGGCTCGAACTCATACGATTTATTTGAATGCAGATGGATGTCCGTCACGGGCATGAGGCGGTATCTAAAATAGCTCCCTTGTTGCTTCATCTGTCGGGCGGTTATATGCATCTGTTGGTCCAGTTCCCGGCCCAGGTATTTCGCGGCTATGGCATCTATGCTGCGTTGCAGCTGGGCCCGGTTTGTCCCCGGTCTTACGAGAATATAGCTGACGCCCGAGTTGTTCAACCATTTGTCTTCGTCGTCCATATGGCTATCCCGCAGCGGGCGGAAAAAGCTGAAATGAAAATGGGATTGGCGGGGCAGGTCGCGGAAGACGGCGGTGATCTTGCAGAGGGTTTTGTCGCCCAGCTCCAGGGTTTTTCCGACGACGTCTGTATTGTTGAAATAGCGCACTGCGGCCGATTCGTCGATCACGATCGACCCCGGCGCCGTTAATGCCGTGGCGGGATCGCCTGCGATCAGCGGTATCGTGAAAACCTTGAACAGGGTGGAGTCCGCAAAGGCCAGATGATGGTCCTGGATCCAGCTACCGCCTTTCCGGATTAGCACGTCACTTTGGTTGCCGAAATAGGTGATCCGCGCCATGTTTTCGACCTGCGGGCATTCGTTGACGAGGGCGACGGGCAGTGGCTTTGGTGACGTAGCGGAATTGAAGTGTGTGTTGTTGAAGAAAATATCGGCGTCGAGGCGGTAGATGCGGTCGGCATTGACATTGTAGCGGTCGAAGCCAATCTCGTCAACGACGTACAGGACGATGAGGAGACAGACGGCCAACCCCGAGGCCAGCCCGATGATGTTGATCGCTGTGAAGCCTTTGGATTTCCAAAGGTTGCGAAGGGCGACCTTGAGATAGTTGCGCAGCATGGGGAGGAGGATTTCCTCTTTGACGGGTGCGTGGAGAAAAGGTTACAGCGCGGGCAGGGGATGCAATTAAAATCGCGGGCAGGGAATGCCGTGTTTGCCGTTGGAGGCTTTCTTGATGTAGATCAGCGAGATCTCGATACCGCCGCGGCTTTGCGACGCGGAGGACAGCGGAGAAATATTCACGTCGTAGGTGACGCCGAGGCTGAAATCGTTATAGTCGAGACCGACATAAGGGATGAGAGCATCAGTGGTATTGTTGGTAAACCGGGCCCATGCGCCGGCATAGAAGTTAACGGGTGCGGTCTCATCGGTGGTCGCGCTGATGGCCCATGCGCCGCCGAAAACATATTGACGGGCTCCGGCCTGGTTGCTGGCCAGCGCGCTGACATAGATGGTGCTGGCGGTACCGGTGACCGGGAAGAAGCCGCCGCCGTGGAGGGTGACACGGGTCGGGACGTTGATGGTGTCAACGCCAAGAAAGGATGCCTTCGGGCGGTTAAGGTGGTAGGCGGAGGCGCCGAGGTAAAAGTTGTTGTTGCCGTTTGTCGAGGCATTATAGAGGACCCCCAGATTTGCGTCGAAGTAGTGGACGGATACGAACTCGGAGTTGATCGCTTCGGTCGGGGACCGGAGAAAGGTCCCGTCGAGCTGGAGGCCGTCTTCGAAAGTGAGGCGGGTGCCGTCGAGGCTTTGGTTGGCATAAGTCCCCTGGAATCCGATGCCAATGGAGTGGTAGCCGTCTACGTCGAGGGCTTTATGGTAGGCGGTGGAAAACGAGAAATAGTTGCTGTTGAGGATACCGCTGGCCGTCTTATCGTTCATGGCCAGGAAGCCGATTCCCCAGGTATCGTTGACGGGCAGCTTGTTGACCAGGATCGGGGCGTCGATAGATATGGTAGAAGTGATAAATGCGTTATTGATTGCGGGCCACTGGTTTCGATAATT
Organism: Puia sp.; assembly: GCA_035501395.1. Classification (GTDB taxonomy): domain Bacteria; phylum Bacteroidota; class Bacteroidia; order Chitinophagales; family Chitinophagaceae; genus Puia. Next base: position 16,662 of record DATJWK010000166.1, on the reverse strand, counting down.
TCCCGCGACTCGGACGATGCCATTGAATTTGCCGGTAAGGGCGGGATTCAGGGAAAGCGGCGAGGCGAAGAATTGCGAGAATCCGGGGTCCTGGGCCGTTGCGGGCAGGACGAATAAGGTGATTATCAGGGACAGAATTGCGATCTGCTTCATAAACAGCTGGATATATCCTAGAACTAGACGTACAAACCGGTCCAAACGTTGGCTCGGCCGGGATAAGTTCTGAAAAATACTAAAAATATGGGACATGCAACCAGGAAAAAGGCGATTTGTGGGGTGGTTGCGGAATTAAGGGTTGGTGTTGGGGAATTTTTTTACATCTGCACTTTAATGCCATAGGCGAGGTCGCCCGCGTCACCGAGGCCCGGGACAATATAGCCCTTTGCCGTCAGCTCATCATCGATGGCGCCGCACCAGATGCGGCAATTGGGTTCTTCGCGAAGAACGTATTCGATGCCCACGGTGCAGGCGATGGCAACGACGACATGGATTTCGGCCGGATGGCCTTCTTCGCGGAGGTACTGAATGGTCTTTACGAGTGAAGCGCCGGTCGCGAGCATGGGATCGGAGACGATGACGACGCGGTCTTCGAGTTCGGGGCAGGAAATATAGTCGAGCCGGATCTCGAAGCTTCCATCGCGTTGATGTTTGCGATATGCGGAAATAAAGCCGTTGTCGGCCTTGTCGAAAAAACTCAGCAGCCCCTGGTGCAGCGGCAGTCCGGCGCGAAGGATGGTGGTGATTACGGGTTGGTCCTTCAAGGTTTTGGCGGTGGCCGTGCCTAGCGGGGTTTGGACTTCCTTTTCGATATAGGGAAGTGTTTTGCTGATCTCATAGGCGGCTACTTCTCCGATCCGTTCGAGGTTACGGCGGAAGCGCATCCGGTCCACCTGGATCTCCTGGTCGCGGATTTCACCGATCCAGTCGCAGAGGATAGAGTATTGTTCGGAGAGATTGACGACCATTGGGACTTGGTTTAGGCAAACCTACATCATTTTTTTAAATGGGGACAGCGTACCCGCATTGAAAATCGTCCGGGAAAGGGTGAAATGAAGAGGTGTCAGGCGCAGTCGGGTGGGAAAACGTGAATTTGTGCATGGCAACCGGGCGGAGCGCCGGTTCAATAATCTCGCTATTTTTGCGCCCTATGATCTATCGGGTAATCGGATTGATGAGCGGCAGCTCGCTGGATGGGTTGGATATAGCCTATGTCCATTTGCAGGAGCGGGTTTCGACGGCATCGCGTGGCGCCGGATCTTCGGCTGCGCCAAGGGGTTGGGATTTTCAGCTGATCTATACGGGATGCGTGCCCTATCCCGAGGAGTGGCGGGTGCGGCTGGCGGGGGCGACGGCGCTGCCGGCGCGGGAGTATGTTGTGCTGCATGCGGAGTATGGGCGGTGGATAGGGCAGGAGGTGGTACGTTTTATTGCCGCGCATGGTTTGGAGTACCAGGTGCAGTTGATTTCGAGTCATGGGCATACGGTCTTTCATTCACCGGCGCAGCGCATGACGGCGCAGTTGGGGGATGGGGCAGCGATTGCGGCGGAGACGCGGATTAACGTAGTGAGCGATCTGCGGGCGATGGATGTGGCGCTTGGAGGACAGGGCGCGCCGATCGTTCCGGTAGGGGAAGGGGCGTTTTGGGGGGAGTATCCTTTATTGTTGAATTTGGGAGGGATAGCGAATGTGACGAGGCAGGGGGGAGTGGGCACTGCCGGTGGGGCCGGGGGTGGGGCTGGGGGCGCGGGCTCCGGCGGGGTGCAGCGGGTGGCGTTCGATGTGGCGCCGGCGAACCGGGTGATGAATGCGCTGGCGGGTGACGTGGGGCTGGCCTATGATCGTGACGGGTTGCTGGCGGCGGCCGGACGGGTGGACGCAGCGTTGCTCGGCAGGTTAAATGCGCTATCGTATTACGGGAAGGGATATCCGAAGTCGCTGGCAAACGAATTTGGAACGGAAGAGGTCCTTCCGCTTGTGCGGGCGGCAGGAATGAAGGTGGAAGATGCATTGCGGACTTATGTGGAACACCTGGTTGAGCAGATCGGGAGAGCGGTGGAGAAATTGGGGTTTGGCGGAGACGCGTCGTCGGGAGGAGACGTGTCGTCGGGAGGAGAGGTGTCGTCGGGAGAAGGCGTGTCGCCGGGAGGAGAGCAGGAGCGAGCGCGAATGCTGACCACGGGAGGCGGCGCGCATAATAGTTTTCTTGTCGGGCGGTTGCGGGAGCGGCTGGGAACGTTGGGGGTGGAAGTTGTTGTGCCGGAGGAGGCGATCGTCGATTTCAAGGAGGCGTTGGTGATGGCGTTACTCGGCGTGTTACGGTGGCGGGAGGAGAACACGGTCCTTTCGTCGGTCACGGGGGCGAGCCGGGACAGCATCGGTGGCGCGGTATGGATCGGCCAGGAGGTATAACGTCAGCACGTGGGAATTGAAGACCAGCGAGCCGGTTTTTGGAAAATTTTTCCTGGATTGGGAAGCGCGTGCGGGCGTCGGGGACCGCGGAAGGATTGACCGTCAATATATTGTGTTGTTGGTCTGCAAATTGCAATAATAATAGTGTAAGGGCCAAGCTCCCCGGTCCGATATCCCCTTAAAAAGCCTCACTTCCACATCCGCACTGGAAAACGTCCACAACCGACAATCTCTTTCGACCCTATAAAACGACACGATCAATGAAACGCCTCGCTAACGCTGTGCTGCTTTTGTTTGCACTTTCTCCGGTCTTGGCAACCGCGAACGATTTCGCTTTTTTCGATCACACTTCTTTTCAACAAAATACGGTTATCCTTACCAGTCAGCCTATTGCTGCGGCGAATATTCCTGTCGGTGCGACGGAGACGCCCGGCGTAAAAGCAGACTGGTCGAAAGAGGAAGACCGGGTAGACGCTTCACTGAGCAAGGCCAAGCTGGCCAGAATGAAAGCAGTGACAAACGCGATTGTCGATTTCCTCCGTGATTCCTGTCTCGGCGCCGGTGCATACAATCCCACCTGGCATGGAGAATATTATTCGGAAAGGAACAGTCCCGGAGCACAGCTGAAATTTGGGCTGATCTGTCATTTTGCGGACCAAAACGCCGACCTCAGCATCACCGCCAACGATATGCAGCCGCTGCTCGACCAGGTTATGGTAAACGGTAAGCACTTTCTGACGATGCGGGTCGCCAACAGCAACGAAGGGAATGTTTTAGGCTATACGGATGCCGCCGGGGCAGATGCATCGGCGGGTCAGACAAAAATGTGGCTTGTCACTACCGCCAATGGACATATGCCATTTACTCCTGTCACCCGGAAGGAATACCTGACGGAGGCAAGAGGGGAGCTAACGGCGATGGTGAAGAGCATCGAAGCGGGATGGAAGATGAAAGTACCCGTCAGACCAGCTGCCGCGCAGGAAGCAGAGCGCAAGGCGGTTATCGACCAGCTGAAGTCGATGTATTCGGGTGCGGACCTCGACATCCGGGTCCGGGTATATATGCGCAGCTACAAGACGGACGAACAGTTCCAAAAAGAAAATATTGCCAATGAGACCGCTGGGTTCCGTTGGACGATCCGGCTGATGGACAGTCTCGCGGCGCACCTCGGTGCCGCCGAGTTGGCCAAGCCGGCAGTGGTCTCGGTGGCCGCGGCGGATTTCCATGGTTTTGAGGATGGGCAGACGAACTACATGCTGATCCGGATGAATGACGCGTATTTCAATCCGGCGTTGAGCGAGGAGAAGCCGCAGTTGTTCCTGGTGGTATGGCATTATGACGGGTCGAATGCGTCGACGGCGGCGCTTGACCGGCAGTTGACGGAGCGGCTGGATGCCCGGGTTCTGCAGAATATGCTGGGAAAGTAAGCTATACCTTCACAATCCCAACACCGATCGCAACTTCACATATCCCGCCTTACTCACGGGCACCTGCGCGCCGGAGGAGAGAACGCAGAGATGGCCGTCTTTCTCGTAGGGGTCGATTCGGGTTACCTGCTGGATGTTGATGATGTAGGAACGGTGGGTTCGGACGAAGCGGTTCGGGTCGAGGACTTTTTCGAAGAAACCCATCGTGCGGTTCTTCAGGAAAGCGCCGTTGTGGGTGTGGATCTTTACATAGTCGTCGGCGGCCTCGAGGTAGTGGATGTCTTCGATCGGGATGATCTTTATCTTTCCGCCGGTTTTGACGACAACGCGTTGTTGTTGGGAGGGGGATTCCGCAGCGGTCTCGAGGAGGGATTGTTGGGCGCCCGGGGCAAGGGGAGCGCCAGAAGGAGGCGTGGATCGGGAGGCGGGGGCGCCAGAAGGAGGCGTGGATGGGGAGCGAAGGGTGTCAGGTATGGCGGCGCGTATGGATTCCTGTTCAAATTGATCCATCCATTTCCGGATCGCTTTGTCAAAACGTTCCTTTGAGAAGGGTTTCAGCAGATAGTCAACCGCGTGCGTCTCGAAGGCGCGGATCGCATATTCGTCGAAGGCGGTAGTGAATATGACTGCGGGTGGGTCCTCGACGAGCTCCAGCATTTCGAAACCGTTGATCTTCGGCATCTGGATGTCGAGGAAGATAAGGTCGGGATGGAATTGCTGGATGGCTTTCAGGCCTTCGAAGCCGTCATTACATTCCTGGAGCACCGTGATATTCGGATATGACTGCAGGTATTCGCTGACGATCATGCGGGCGAGAGGCTCATCGTCGATGATCACTGCTTTGATTTGATTTTCAGCCATAGTTATGGTGTTTGTATCGGGTTGGTCGGTCCGACCGCTTTCGCCGAATCTCCCTCCTGCGCTGAAGCTCCCTCCTTCGCTGAAGCTCCCTCCTTCGCTGAAGCTCCGGCGGGCAAGCCGGCGGTCGAAGCCGGGATCCTAACGGTAGTGATAAATAAATTTTCTTCTACGCGGGTTTCGAGGAGGTCGGGCCGGGCAAACAACAGGTATAGGCGGCGCTGGATGGATGTGAGGCCAAAACCGGTACCCTTCTTGGGGCGGGAGGTTTCGGGGTCGAAGGGATTGATGACTTCGATCCGGATATAGCCATCCGCGAGGCGGGCGCGGATCGAGATGGTCACGGACTCCGTCGTGTCATACAACCCGAATTTTATCGCATTTTCGACGATAGGCTGGAGTAGCATCGAGGGAAGCCGGTGGTCCAGGCATTCCGGCGCATAGTCCAGCTCGGTACTCAGACGATGGCCGAAGCGAACTTTTTCGATCTCCAGGTATAGTTCAAGGTACTGCAACTCTTCCGAAAGCTGCACCCACTGCTGATCTTCCTTCCGGAGGTTACCGCGGAGGAAGTCGGAAAGCTGCTGGATCATCTTCCGCGCCTGTTCAGGCCGGCTACCGATCAGGGCGCTGATCGAATTGAGGCTGTTAAACAAAAAGTGCGGCGCGAGCTGCTGCCGCAACTTGAACAGTTCCGCTTCTTTCGCAAGGCGTTCGGCGTCGGTGCGACGCTGCCGGTTTTCCCGCTCTTCCGCGGCCGTATACCAAAGCACGCTCAGGATGCTCATACAGCCGATCTGTAAAAAAGCAACATCGAGCCGCACCGTCCAGGACCGCGAAAAAAATAGGGCGTAATCGACCGCGTCGTCTTTCGAGTGCAAGAGGGGAACCAACGCGGCCTTGCAGATGACGGTGCTCAACGTGCCGAGGCCAAGGCTGATCAGCAAGATATACCAGTATCGTTCCTTATTCGGCAGATAATATTGCATGTTGTTGCTGACGAACCCGCAGCAAAGCGCGGTGACGGTATTGGAGAAGCAGCTGTCGGAGAGCGCGACGGTGGTGGAAAGGCCAAAGCTAGTCAGCAGGGAAGTTTGCAGGAGAGCCCAGATCGCCCACCAGGAGACGAAAATTAACAGAACCTTACCCGAGGATAGTGGGGACTTCGCCATCGTTTTTTATTTGCGCATTGGGCTTCGCCCAATTACAGCAGCTGTAACATTTTATGGGTACCCGAGATGCGGATGTGGTCGGCGCGGCGGTTTGCGAGATCGATGTATCCCTCCGGGTCGTCGGTCTCCTGGATCCGCGAATACATCTCCGCGCCGTCGAGGAGGCCGCTCAGCCGGTAGAGTTCCGCCACGTTGATAAACTTCCATTGCACAAGCTTTTGGTCCTCATTGAAAAACCGGTCCTGCTCTTTCTCTCCGAGGTCGAAGGCCTTTTGGAAGGCCTCCTCTTCATCGCGGGCGGCGATCAGTCGAAGTTGTTCGTCAAACTGCGGAGTGTGGTGGCCGTCGCCGCAGATGATGCGGAAAATGATCTTGGAGAGATACCAGTGCATATGGAAATGGTTTAAAAATTTCTAAGTTCGATCCCGCCCATGAGGGAGGTGCCGTCGATTACCAGGATCTTCTCCGGGTTGTTGATGGCAGGTTGCTGTCGTTTGTCTTCAAACCCGGCGAGTATGGCGGTGACGTCGGTGCGGACTTCCCAATGCGCGGGGACGATGATCTTTGTGGCGCCCATGATCTGGACGACGTCCAACCTGACCACGCCGGTGAAGTCGGCCTGGCTCAGATCGACTTCGGTGCCGCCCATGATCGTGACGAGGTCGCCGCCTTTAAAGTTCTTTGATACGATCTTTTTATGCACACCGCCAAAAAAAGTGGTGGAATCGATATAGTCTTCCGAAGAGTAGCCCGTGTAGGCTGAACCTGTAGCGGTTGTACCGGACGGATCGGCGGGGCCGGGATTGCTGGTGCCGGGACCATAGGCGCCGGGGCCAGGGGTTCCGCCAGGTCCGGGGTTCACGCCAGGTCCGGGAGTTCCGCCAGGTCCGGGAGTTCCGCCAGATCCTGGGTTCGGGCCAAACTGGTCGGGGTGCGGTCCGACGTGGTAGCCCCATTTGCGGGTACGCCAGTCACGCTTCACCTGGGCTTTCCACTGCGCCTTCCATTCTTTGTTGTGCCAATGATTGGGACCGCCATGCTGGCCGGGATTCAACACAAACATGATACCGATGAGGATGAGAACGCCGGGCAGGATATATCGATGCATTTCGATCCTGGGGTAATGGTCCTGGAACTCAAAGGCGGCGCCGATGAGGATGAGGATCAACCAGAATCCGCCGCGGAAGTTGTGGCGGAAACCTATAAATAGGCCGAGGCCGATGAGGAAAGCATGCCAGTTAAAAAGCCAATCGGGTAGAGGAAAGCCCATCTGATCCAACACAAGAACCGCGCCGACGAGGACCAGGAAAAGTCCTGCCCAGATCCGGCCCGACTTTCTTGGGGATGTTTTGTCGTCGTCCATTTAATTACAATTTTTCTCAAATCTAGTTCGTTCCGCGGGTCCTGGCAAGGGGGGATCGCCGGTGGGGGCCGGCGCGGCGGTAAAGGGGGGTGTTTTCTCGGTAAAAGGTCTTTGGTTTAAATTTCCAGGCGGCATGCAACAAAGTCCCGGCCCACACGTCCTACTTGGTAAAATGCCGCATTTATGCTATCAAACTACCTGCTGACCGCCCTGAGGAGCTTCCGGAAGAACTGGCTGGCGACCGTGATCAATGTGTTGGGATTGACGGTCGGGCTGTCCAGCTGCCTGCTGATCGCGCTTTTTATCCGCCACGAGCTAAGCTATGACGATTTTGAGGCGAAGGGATCCCGGATCGTTCGGGTGATCATGGAATACAAGTTCGACGGGGGCGGGGAAGTCCAGCGGGGGAATTTCACGTCGACAAAAGTGGCGACGACGTTCAGGCGGGTTTTTCCGGAGGTGGAGTCCGCGGTGAGGATGGCGGACTATCGCGATGAGATCGTGTCATTTGGCGAGAAGCTCTTTAAGGAGCGGCATTTTATCTACGCCGATTCGAGCTTCTTTGACCTGTTCTCGATGCCGCTGTTGAGGGGGGATGCACGGACGGCGTTATCGGGGCCCCGGAAAGTGGTGCTGACGCAGACTACGGCGCGGAGATATTTCGGGGATGCCGATCCGATCGGGAAAACGCTGCGGGTCGGAACGGACAGCACGAGCTTCGAGGTAATGGGGGTGATGGCGGACTGCCCGTCAAACTCCCAGATCAAATTCGACTTCCTCGCGAGCTTCTCCTCTTTGTATGCCAATGACAATAATACTTATTGGGATGCGAATTATACCACCTTCCTATTGCTTAGGGACAAGTCGCAGATCCAACCACTGCAGGGGAAGGTCACGGCCTTCATGCAGAAGGAGATGAAGGGCCAGGGGGCGGCGGTCAATTTCCTGCTGGAGCCTTTTATGCGCATCCACCTGTATTCCGAGTATACGGGTTTCGAGCCGGGGACTTCCATTGTCTACATTTATATTCTTGGCGGGGTCGCGTTGCTGATCCTGGTGATCGCGGGGTCGACCTATATCAATCTGAGCACCGCGCGGTCGGTAGACCGCGCGCGGGAGGTTGGGGTCCGGAAAGTGATCGGGGCGGGTAAGGCTCAGTTGTTCTGGCAGTTCGTCGGCGAGTCGTTGCTCTTATGTCTGCTGGCGGCGGTGCTGAGCATTGGGGTGGTGATCGCCGCTTTGCCGGCGTTCGACCGGCTGACGGAGCGGGAATTGTCCTGGCGCCTGGTGATGTCGCCGGAATTTATCGCGCTGGCGGTTGGCGTGTCGGTCGTGGTAGGGCTGCTTGCGGGGAGCTACCCGGCAATCGTCCTGTCGCGATTCCAACCGGCAAAAGTGCTCAAGGGGTCCTTTAAAAATACGCGGAGCGGGCAAGGATTGCGGCAGTCGCTGATCGTCTTTCAATTTATTATCTCCGTCTTCCTTATCGTGGCCACTTTTATTATGGAACGGCAGCTAAGCTATATCCGGAACCGGAATCTCGGGTATGACAAGGAGCACACGGTTCAGCTCCCGATGGATCAGTCGTTACTGGCGAAAATGGATTATATCAAAGCCGAGCTCCGGCGGAATCCGGATATCCTTAACGCGAGCGTCTGCCGGTCCTCGCCGGTGAGCATCTTCGGCGGGTACAATATGCGGAACAACCTGATGCCGGCAAATCAGCAGCTGGCTGTCTTTGCCGATCCGGTGGATCAGGATTTCATCGCGACGACGGGGTTGCGGCTGGCGGCGGGACAGGGGATCACGCGTCAGGATGTGCGGAATGCCGATCCCTTTACGGCGAGCGGCGGGAAGGATACGGTGACAAAGCCGGAGTATGCGTTCATCCTGAATGAGACCGCAGCCCGGGAACTGGGTTGGTCGCCGCAGGAGGCAGTGGGCAAGCGGATGTTCATGGACGAGTCGAGACCGGGATTTGTCCGCGGCGTGGTGAAGGACTTCAATTTTCAAAGTTTGCGGACGCCGATCAAGGGGCTGATCCTTTTCCCCGAGATCCGGGCGGGGATGCTGCTGGTACGGATTACGGGCGAGCACTTGCCCCAGACGCTGGACTATCTGAAGGCGAAGTGGAAAGAGATTGCGCCGGCGATCCCCTATGAAGTACATTTCCTCGATGAGAACTACGACCGGTTGTACACCGCGGAGCTGCGACTGGGCAAGGTGATGAACCTCTTCTCCGGAATCGCGATCGTACTGGCCTGTCTCGGGTTGTTCGGGTTGTCGTCGTATTCGGCGAAGCAGCGGGTGAAGGAGATCGGCATCCGAAAGGTGCTGGGCGCGCCGGTGGGGCGGCTGGTGATGGTGCTGGCGGGAGGATTTGTCCGGTTGGCGCTGGTGGCCATGGTGATCGCGATGCCGCTGGCCGCGTGGGTGATGCATCGGTGGTTGCAGGATTTTTCATATCGGACGGAGATGGCGTGGTGGGTATTCGTCGCGGCGGGGGTCATGGTGATAGTGGTGACGCTCGCGACAGTCAGTGTGCAGGCCGTGAAGACGGCGATGATGAATCCGGTGAAGAATTTGAAAGTGGAATGACTATGGTGCCCGGAAGGATGTCCATGGCAACTGGTCAAAAGCATAAAAATCCAGGGCATAATTTGCGAGCACATCCATAGCGAAGTGAGATGCTTTTTCAAAGTCCAGCGGGTCCCCTGTATTCTTTGACCGATGCAGGTCCAATATTTTGGGATCGGTAATTCCTGCAGCTTTCAAGTCATCTAACATCCAGTCGGCACCGAATGTCACCTCGCGCACTAATTTCCCATCTCGCCAAAAGAGAAACCCACCGGAATCGGTAGTGTCAGAATTGACCACACGCAAGACTTCAGCGGGATAGGCTGTCGTAAACGCAGGTATCCGTGCGGTATCCATATTTTCGCAGCGGTCGATGAAAATGACCTTGTCCTCAAAGACAGCGGCGACCAGGTCTTCATGTCCCAGTACGTAGTCGAAATCCAGGTCTTGCTCGTCGACGACTACGGGGAGAGAAAGCGCCTTCAATATGTCGAGCATATCCGGCTTTCTATTTCCAAGCGGTTTTGTGACAACGATGGTCGTGTTGACACCCATGGTTAAACTATTTTAAATACTTTTTCACGCCCGGATACGCGTTTTCGATGGACTGCAGCTGTTCGGCGGTGATATTGCTGTCGGCCCGGGCCTCCTGGATCAGCATGGCGGCCGAGTCCGGGTGGCCGTTGTCGGCGAAGTTGGCGAGGAGTTCGACGGTACCCTTGCCGAATTTCGGCATGTTGCGGTGCAGGCGCTCGAGACAGGTCCGGGATTGTTGGGGATCCTGCATCAACTTAAAGATCAGTCCCCGGTAATAGTCGAGAAAGGGGTCTTTGTTCAATGCGGAGTCGAGGTTGTTGACGGCGCTCATGGCAGCGGGGTAGTCCTTGTCCATGACATAGGCGTCGAGCATAAGCAGGCCAAGGTTAGGGTCATGGGGGAAAGTGGCTTTGTATTCTTTCAGGGCGGCGAGATAGATCGTATCGGATTGTTTGATCGCAATCCGGAGGTGGATGAGCTGGAAGAGTCTTTGTTGCTGTATGTCTTTCGGGAGCTGATCGAAGTACTGGGCAGCTTCCTCCGCGTTGCCGCCTTGGATTAATTCGTTGATCTTCCGGATATGAAGGATCTTTTGCTGGTCGTCGGGTGTCATATCGGACAGCTTGTCGGTCATCATGACAAGGGTTTCGGCGAGGGTTTTGCTCAATTCTTCGCCGCTCATATAGATATAGACGTCGAGCACTTTCACGCCTTCATCCCCTTTTACCAGCTCAAAGTCGTGGTAGTTGATAGCGCCGCTGGCTTCAAACATTCTGAACAGCAGGTGTTGGCGGCCGCCCTTTTCATACTGATGGACGAGGGTATAGGTGCCCCCGCCACCGGTGGCCGTTATCACCTGGTGGCCCCAGCGGGCTTCGGTGAGGGCAGCTTTTGCTTCCCTGGCCAGGGTGAAATTGAATCGTTGGTGCGCGGCGTCAAGAACCTGCTGGGCGAAGCGTCGCTCGTCAAAGATATTATTGAGGAAGGTCTCGTTGTGGGTTTTAACGGATCGCTCGATCTGGCGCGCGAAGGTGGCGGCCTCCTGCTGGCTGACGGGCTTTTCGGGAAGGTGACAGGCGGTAAGGAAGGTTGCGGCGAGGATCGCGAGGAACCCGGTGCGGCTGAGGGATGTTTTAGAAAAGGTCATGGTTGGAGTTTGGACAAAGATAGTCGTTGGAATTGGTAACAGGAAGCGGACAGGCCAGTATCGGAAACGAACAGGTCTAGGGATTTGTAATGTGTAAATTATTGACATTTATTTTCTTGGGAGATGGTACTCTTTGTGTGGTCCAAATGAGGTCAAAAAAACCGGTCTATGCTAAAGAACTATCTGAAGGTTGCATTGCGCAACCTGGTCCGCCACAAGGCGTATTCTGCGATCAATATTCTCGGGCTTTCCGTCGGGATGGCGTCGAGCATCCTGATCCTGTTGTGGGTGCAGTATGAGTTAAGTTATGACCGGTTCAACCGGAAAGCCGATCAGATGTACCGGATCCGGGCGACCGCCAACGATCAGTTTGCCGCCGCGGTTACTCCTGCGCCTTTGCCGGAAGCAATGAAGGAGGAGATGCCGCAGGTCGTCAACTATGCGCGGGTGTCGCACCCGCACAATGCTCTTTTTGAGGCCGGGGGTGCGGCCGGCTCCGGATCGGGGCTTCGGAAGTTCCAGGAAAAGCGGGTATTCTATGCCGATAGTACCTTTTTGGAGATGTTTGACTACCCATTGTTGTCGGGGGACCGAAAGACAGCCATGGATCGGCCCGACGCGGTGCTGCTGACCGCGGATATGGCGAAGAAGTATTTCGGCTCGACGGATGTGGTTGGGAAGACATTGCGGAAGGATAATGGCGATCTCGTTACGGTGACGGGTGTGCTGGCGAATGTCCCTGGAAATTCGAGTCTTCAGTTTGACTTCATCATGCCGCTGGCAGCGATACGGGCGACGGAGCGAAGTCTCCGCGACAAGATCTGGGACGACTATGAATATTACACGTACATCCAGGTGGACGACCGCTTTGTGCCCACACCAGCGCATCTGGCCAAATTTGAAGGCGATATCACCCGGCTGTACCAAAAACACATCCCGCGGAAGTCATTCATGGTCGACTTTTATCTCCAGCCACTCCCGTCGATCCATCTGCATTCGGAAAATCTCCAGGTCGACCTGCCCGGGCATGGGAACATCCAGTACGTCAATATCCTTTTTGTCGTCGCGATCGTCATTCTGCTGGTGGCGTGTATCAATTTTATGAATCTCGCGACGGCGCGGAGTGCGCGGCGGGCAAAGGAAGTCGGGTTACGCAAGGTGGTAGGCGCGGTACGCGGGCAGCTGGCGGTGCAGTTCCTCGGCGAAACGATGCTGGTCGCGTTGATCGCCCTGGCATTGGGTGTGTTGTTGGTTTGGGTCGCGTTGCCGGGGTTCAACCTGCTGGCGGAAAAAGAGCTGGCGTTGGATTGGTCGAACAGCCGAATGTGGCTGGGGTTGATTGGTATCGCGGTGGTGACGGGCCTGCTGGCGGGCAGTTACCCGGCGCTTTATCTCAGCGGGTTTCAGCCGGTGAAGGTGCTCAAAGAATCGTTGAAGTCGGTTGGGGGAAATCTGGTGTTTCGGAATGTGCTGGTGGTAACGCAGTTTGTGGTGTCGATCGTGTTGCTGATCGGCACGGTGGTGATCTACCGGCAACTGCAATTCATCCAGCACCGCAACCCGGGGTATACAAAGGCCAACCTGATGTATATGCGAATGACGGGTGAGCTTTTTGGGAAGACGACAGCGTTGCGAAATCAGCTCAAGGCCAATCCGCTGACGAGGGATTTCACGCAGGTCAGCGAGCTGCCGATCAATCTGGACGCAGGGTCGCTCGGAGTGAAATGGCCGGGGAAGGATCTGAACAGCGATGTGGTGATCCCGTCGATGGGCGTAACGGAAAGTTTTATTGACGTATTTAAAATGAAGATGCTGGCGGGTCATTTTTTCTCGCCTGCTTATGGAGGGGATAGTGGCAATTATGTGGTCAATGAAACCATGATGCGGCTGATGAACCGGCGGCTTGACAATATCGTGGGTACGCCGCTCGAGTGGGCGGGAGGGCAAAAGGGCAAAGTGATCGGGGTGGTGCAGGATTTTAACTTCAAGCCCATCCAGACAAAGATCGAGCCGCTGGCGCTCATGCTGCTGAACTGGCCCGGGACTGCGGTGGTCGTCAGGACGCCGCCGGGACAGACGGAGGCCACGATCAAGGCGATGGAGGGCATCAGCCGAAGCCTCAATCCGTCGTTCCCGTTTGCTTACAATTTTCTCGACCAGGATCTTGCGAATTTGTATAAGGGGGAGCGGCAGATGGGGAGCATCTTTAATGTTTTTGCGCTGCTGGCTTTGCTGATCTCGTGTCTCGGGTTGTATGGGTTGTCGGCCTATCTGGCGCAGCAGCGTACGCGGGAGATCGGGGTGCGCAAGGTCCTCGGGGCGTCGGTATTTAATATCATGTATTTGTTGTCGACGGGTTTTACCGGCTGATCCTTGTGAGTGTGGTGATTGCGGTGCCGTTGTCCATCTTTGCGATCAACCGGTGGCTCGCAAGTTTTGCATATCATATCCAGGTGGGGTGGATTGTTTTTCCAGTGGCGGCTGTAGCGGCGCTGTTGGTGGCGTGGTTGACGGTAGGGTATGAGTCGATGCGGGCCGCGACCGCGAATCCGACGAAGGCGCTGCGGGCGGAGTAACGGACGTTATCTGTCTTTCCGCTTCGCCCAAAGGAAGGGATTTTGTATCTTGGCGGGATATGGCCACACTACGCGATGCAAGACGGATAGGCGGCGGCAAGGCATTTTTTGCCTGTCTTTGGATGCTTCTATTTTTCGAAATGCTGATGTTCTTTATCGGCTCGCATGGGGACTTCATGCATGAAGGCAGAAACTTCATGTTGTCTCAGGAGGACCCCGTTGCGACCAGCGCGGTGGTGGTCGTCTTTGTCACGGTATTCCTGCTTGGCCGCGTGGCGGGGCGGCAGATATTGATCAACGGCAAAAATCATATGATCGTCGCGCTGATCCAGTGGGCGATAACGATGGGGGTACTGATCGTCTATGTGCTGGGGTTTTCGTGGATATGGGGGATCGTCAGTGACGAGTGGGGCAGGATCTTCCTGATACAGGGTTTGATCATTGGATGCGTGTGGCTGCTCGCGGTAAGGAATATAAAAAGGGCTAGCGCCAGGCTCCGAGGATCGTGCCCATGAGGCCGAGGGCGACAAACCAATACCCGCCGTTTATAAATATATACTTCCCCGATTTCATCTCGAAAAGGCCGACCACGGCGAAACCGCAGAAGATCCAAAGGCCGGTGAGGAAGCCATAGAGGAGGGCCGCCTTGAAATCAATTTTTGGGTCATTCAGGAACATCGCGAGGTTGATGGCCATAACAAGGGTGAGGATAAGGGAGAGACCGAAGATTTTTGCCTTGTTGCCGGATTTGATCTGGTCCTCCGTGAAATTGTTTTCTTTCATCCATGTTTTTCCGAACAGGGCGGGCGAGTACCACGCGCCGCCGAGGACGAAGGCGGAGATGCCGGCTACCAGTACGGCTAGCCAATTGGGGGATGTCATAATTGGGGTTTTTAGTTTTGAATGATGGTCGTTTTGTTCTTCGAATATATTAGGTATTTTTCCATTGGTTCCCGGGAAAGGGGACGAAACGGGAAAAAATGGCGACGGAACGGATAAACGATATTGGATTCAGGCTCATCCTGATCCCCTTCTTCGGCATTGCCATTCCGTTGGTCACCCGGATGATCGACCCGCATTCCTTCTCACACTGGATGTTAAAGCTTGCCTATATCTACACGATCGGCATCGCCGCCGTGATCTGGCAGGGGAATCGTTATCTGCTGTTCTCCTTGCGAAGCTACTTTGATTGGTTTAACCGGCCGGTGCGGAAAATCATCGCACTTTTGCTGGCGGTTTCCTTCTTTACCATCCCGGTATGTGTCGTGCTGCTTATGGGATGGTATCAGGTCTTTAACGGCGGCCGGGTCAACTGGGAGGTGGTGCGAACGGCTACGCTCATCATCATGATCTGCGTGATCTTTATTACCCATGTATATGAAACCGTTTTCCTTGTAAAGGATTCGGAGAGCGAGATGTTGCGGAACGCGCAGCTGGAGCGGCTGAAGGCGCAGGCGGAATTGCAGGCCCTGAAGGGGCAGATCGATCCGCATTTTATGTTTAACAGCCTCAACACATTGACCTGGCTAATCGAAGAGGCGCCGCCGAAAGCGAAGGTCTTTAACGAGCATTTGGCGGATGTTTACCGGTATATCCTTCAAAATCGCGAGCGCGAGCTGGTGATCCTTGGGGAGGAGGTGGGATTCCTGTACGATTATTTTTCGTTGCTGCGGATCCGTTATAGTGAAGCGGTGAGGCTCGTGTTGGAGGTTGATGAGACGATGTTCGAGCGGTATTTGATCCTGCCGATCTCGTTGCAGGTGCTAGTGGAGAATGCGCATAAACACAATGAGTTTAGCTTGCAGGAGCCGCTCGAGATCCGCATATGGATGGATGGCACGGAGAAATCGACCGGTACGGCAGCCCGACCGCGGCTCGTGGTGCGTAACCGTCTTGCAAAGAAAGAAGCGATCCGCGCTTCGCCCGGTGTCGGTTTGGCCAACCTGGACGATCGGTGCAAGCTGGCGGTCGGATCGCCGCTGGAGGTAGTCGAGACGAAAACGGACTTTACGATTTACTTACCCATACTTCCCATTGACTGATGAAGGTAGTGATCATCGAAGACGAGGCGCCGGCGGCGGCGCGGTTACAGAAGATGCTGGCAGCGACGGCTTCCGGGGTCGAGGTGTTGGCGGTATTGGATACGCTGTCCGGAGCGACGGCGTGGCTGCGGGCGAACCCGGCGCCGGACCTGATCTTTATGGATATTCAACTAAGTGATGGGCTGAGCCTCGATTTGGTGAAGACGATGAAGATAGGGTGTCCGGTGATCTTTGTGACGGCCTATGATGCGTATTGGCAGGAAGCGTTTGGGTGTCACGGGATCGACTATTTGTTGAAGCCGGTGAAGCAGGAGCGGTTGGAGGCGGCGTTGAGAAAGCTGGATGAGATCAGAGAATATTTTATGGCGCGGTATATGGGTTTGGTGGAGAAACAAGGTGTTAAGGGAAAATTTCTGGTTCGGCGTGGGTCGGAGTTCGTGTCGATCCGGGTCGAAGAGATCTCCTTCTTTTATGCATCGCACAAGTTGGTTTGCCTTGTCAGAAAGGATGGGGCGAAGTTCATCCTGGATCAGTCGCTGGCGGAGATCGAAAA
>DATJWK010000165.1:0-40749 GCA_035501395.1 Puia sp. | reverse complement strand
ATGGGGGAGGTTGTAGGCGAAGGAAGCGATGGCCGCCGCGGTGTAAGGGCCAACACCTTTCAGCGAAAGGATCTCCTCGTAAGTATCGGGAAAGCGCCCATTGTATTCTTCGGTTATTCTTCTGGCGGTTGCGATAAGATTCCGGCAACGGCTGTAATAGCCAAGGCCTTCCCAAAGTTTAAACACCTGTTGTTCGGAAGCGGAAGCAAGGTCCTGGATCCTTGGGAAAGCGGCGACAAATTTTTCATAGTAAGCCCATCCCTGGTCGACCCGGGTCTGTTGAAGTATTACCTCACTAAGCCAAATGCGGTAGGGTTCTTTTTCCCCTTTCCAGGGCATTTCCCGAAAATTGCGGCTGGAATTCCATTTCAGCAACGTTTTTGTAAAATCGTTTTTTTCGAGGTCTTTTTTCATTCTATATCATTCATAATCAATGTGATAAATGGATTTGAACCATCCTGCCCGAATCCATTATTTTTATAACCCGCAAGGATTTTTAGCAGCAAAAGTTGGGAATTAATAATTTTGTTATATATTTAAAATCAGAAACTTATAAAACTTAATCCCCATGAGAAAGGCAGACCTGGTCAATCAAATATCTGAAAAAACAGGAATACCTAAGGTTGACGTCCTGGTGACGTTGGAAACTATGTTCAAAGAAGTGAAAGAGACCCTGTCCCAGGGAGAAAATATTTATATTCGTGGGTTTGGGAGCTTCATCACTAAGAAACGTGCCGCCAAGATCGGGCGCAATATAAAAAAGAATGTGGCTGTACACATTCCCGAGCATTTCATTCCCGCATTCAAGCCCGCTAAAGAGTTTGTTGCGGAGGTAAAAAAATTGCAGTCCGTCAAGGAGAATCAGCCAAACCCGGATGAAGAGGTGTAACTTGCGGCTCTAATATTCCCGCATGAAGAAACAGCAGATTCTGGTAGCCGGCACCGGAGTGCTCATATTGCTTGCTTTGTATTTTTTTGGAAACACCATTCCGCCGCGAAAGGCGAAGGAGACCGCTACCGGCGGCACTTCGGCGACGACACCCATAAAATCTATTGGTTTACAAGATATTCTACGAGAGCTCGAAGCGCACTTAACTCCCGCGCAATTGTCCCGCGTCAACAGGCTCAAGCAATCGGTAGTAAGAGGCGATGTCATCGCTCAGCAAATTAGTGCGGACCGTCAGCTTGCCCGTTTCTGGAAGGATTCGGTGACGGACGGTTTTGTGCTTTACACATATTATATGGGCGAAGCAGCTAAATTGGAAAATAGTGAAAAAAGTCTCAACTTTGCAGCCCGTCAGATTTTGGAAGGGCTGCAGCTGCAGGAGAATCTAAGCGTGAAGAGATGGATGGCTACAGAGGCTAAGGGGTTGTTTGAAAGGGTCTTAGCGATTGATGATGCGAATGATTCAGCGAAGGTTGGTCTTGGCGCCTCCTATATTTTCGGCGCTGCGGCAGGTGATCCGACGGAGGTGATGCAGGGGATACAGAAAATCCTCCAGGTGGCGCGACGGGATTCGACGAACATGTATGCTCAATTCATGCTGGGTATGGGAGGGATTGAGTCGGGCCAGTTCGATAACGCAATTAAGCGGTTCAAAACGGTAATTCGACACGAGCCTGGAAATGTGGAAGCGATGTTGCTGCTGGCGGAGGCCTATCAGCAAACCGGGGATAGATCCAATGCCATCAACGCCTATATGGGAGCGAAGAAGTTGATTGGCAATCCGGAAATGGTAAAGGCTATCGACCAGCAGATAAAGAGTTTACAATAATAATAAAGACATTATAAGATTGCCAGATATTCATAAAAGCGGCTCGCGGCCGTTGGACCCGGGAAAAATCATTAATAACCAAAAATTGAATTGAGTATGCCTTGTGGTAAAAAGCGTAAGCGTCATAAGATTGCGACGCATAAGCGTAAGAAACGACTGAGAAAGAATCGACATAAGAAGAAGAACAAATAGGTTGGGGTAACCGGGTGTGCCCGGTTCACCATTTTTTGTCGAAATTCGATTCCTTCGACCATCTGTAGCGATCTGACCCCTAATTGGCTGATGTTGATGGAAAACGCTTGATACGCTTGAATAAGGAACTAATTATAAATGCTACTCCACAGGGTGTCGAAATAGCCCTATTAGAGGATAAGAAGCTGGTGGAGCTCCACCACGAAAAGGCTGATGCCAGCTTTGCGGTGGGCGACTTGTACCTGGGAAAGGTAAAGAAGCTGATCCCCGGGTTGAATGCGGCATTTGTCGATGTCGGATTCGAAAAAGATGCCTTCCTTCACTATACCGATCTTAGTCCCTACGCGCGTTCCCTGCTCAAGTTCACCCAGATGGCGATGAACGACACGAGTGCGGACGGATTCGACTTCGGCGGTTTCCTGGTGGAACCGGAGATCGTCAAAACCGGGAAGATCAACGAGGTCCTGAACGGGAAGCCGAACATCCTCGTACAAATCCTGAAAGAGCCTATTGCGGCAAAGGGACCGAGGTTGAGTTGCGAGATCTCTCTTCCGGGACGTTTTGTGGTCATCACTCCGTTCAATGACATCGTCGCGGTATCCAGGAAGATCCATTCCTCGGACGAGCGCAAACGCCTCCAGAAGATCGTAGAAGCGATCAAGTCGAAAAACTTTGGGGTGATCGTCCGGACCGCGGCGGAAGGGAAGAATACCGCCGAGCTGCATGAAGACCTGACGGAGCTTGTCGCCACCTGGAAGACGATCCAGCACAATCTTAAGGGCGCCGTCGCGCCGGCCAAGATACTCAGTGAACAGACCAAGACAACGAGTATGCTCCGGGATCTCCTGAATGAAGATTTTAATAAGATCGTCATCAATGACCGGAATATCTTTAACGACACCAAAAGCTATATTCAACGGATCGCCCCGGACAAAATAGATATTGTCTCTTATTACCACAACGGCTCGCCCATTTTCGACCAGTTCAGCGTGACCAAACAGGTTAAAGCCGCCTTTGGGAAGACCGTCAACCTGCCAAGCGGTGCTTATCTCATCATCGAACATACGGAGGCCCTGCATGTCATCGACGTGAACAGCGGCTATAAGAGCGTTAGCAACAATCAGGAACAAAATGCGCTGGAGACCAACCTGGAGGCCGCCGAGGAGATCGCCCGGCAGTTAAGGCTCAGGGATCTTGGCGGGATCATCGTGGTGGACTTTATCGATATGAAGCTGCCCGACAACAAGCGCAAGCTGATCGAGGCCATGGAGAATTTCATGCGGACGGACCGGGCCAAACATGCTGTGCTCCCGATCTCCAAATTCGGTTTGATGCAGATCACCCGGCAGCGGATGAAGCCTGAAGTAACCATTAATACCCAGGAGGTATGTCCGACCTGCAACGGAACCGGAAAGATATCTTCCGCACTGATCCTTGAAGACGAGATCGAAAAGAACCTCAGTTATCTGCTCAATCATCAACATAAAGATCTCATCCTCGCAGTCCATCCCATCATGCATGCCTACCTCACCAAGGGCAGGTTTTTGGGGTTCGGATCAAAGCAGTGGCAATGGCGCTGGAAGTATAAACAAAAGGTCAGGATCCGCGAGAATACGAACTACCATCTGACGGAGTTTCATTTTTTTGACAAGCAGGAGGATGAGATAAAGTTGTAGATTACTGCGCCGGCTCGACCGTGGCGGGTACCCTCTTCTCGGCATCGCCCGCTGACGCGGGCTCCGCGGGGCAACATGTCTGCGATCCTCCGGATCGCTATGACCTTCGTAACGCGCCACCGGCGCGTTCCTCGGTCGTACCCTTCGCTTCGCTCGGGTACCTCCGGGGCCTTAAGAAAAGAGCCCCGGTAGAAACCGGGGCCGTCTTTCACTGTCAACATTGAGTCACACATTCTTCAGGGCAATCCATTGTAATAGCTGATAAATCGCCCGATATCGTCTATAGACCGGAAGGAGACTTTGTTTTTTTGCAGGTAGTCCTCCATTTGGCCGCGCTTGTCATTGGTGAGCTCGAGAAAAAATTTGGCATCTTTCTTTATCCGCGTCATTTTACCTGCCGATAAGACATAGAAATCGCTGTACAGGTTATATTCCCGGTGCGTTTCGCCCGAGAATTCTTCCTTATCCTGTTTTAACTCCTTCCGCATGCTTTCCAGAAAGCTGACCTTTCCACTGTCGAGCAGCAGATAGAAATTAGTCTGCGACTGGTTGTCAATTGGTTGAAGACCGTTCAGAAACCGGAACGCCATTACAACACCGTTGATGGTGTCAAGCATGGCCAATTCCCTTATCTGCCCCCGGTCGACTTCGATATCGGTGCCATCGGCACGCAGGTAATGCACGACCTGTTTTTCCAGATCCAGTTTTAGCGTTACGACGGAAAAGGTGCGGCCGTCAGCAAGGCGGAACCACCCTTGTTTCCATTTAGGGGTAAAAAAGGGCGAGCCCTTTGTTTCGACTCCGTCAATCCCGATCGGTCGTCCATTGACATCATACAGGTTTATCCGGTGCGCGTAGTCGTCCTGTACAAAGTTGTCATTCATGGACTGCCCGTGAACCATGCACGGGATCGTCTGCAGCAACAAAATGCCTGCAAGAAGAATGACCGATGCCTTTTTGGATGTGACCCTGGGATCCATCGTCAATAATTCGGGTTAACGACCGGGGCGCTCGACGCGGAAGGGGCGTTCTTTGTTATTTCATCTGCCGGAACGTCCCAGTAATCCATATAATTATAATTAATGTACGCATTGGTATAAAGTACATTATTATAAATCAGATTGTTCCCCCATCTGCCGCCGCCTTTTGCAGCGCCATACGACCAACCCCATCTCCTCAGATCGTAAAAGGAGAGGCCCCTGTACGCCAAAGCAGCCAGGCGTTCCTGGGTAAGAACCCCCAATGCCTGGGACAGGTTCAGCCCGGTGCCGGACGTCGCCGCGACACCGGCACCCTGATAGGTCCTGACGGCGTCGACCAAAGCGAGACCGTTATCGATCTGGCCGGTTTGAATATATGCTTCCGCCAGCATCAGGGCATTCTCTTCATAGGTTGGGCCGATGTATACTTCGAGGCCGCCGACCTGTCTGGATCCCAAAATAGGGATACCGCTTAAACCGGCCGTAACTCCGTCCACCAAACTGTACCTGGTCGTATTCGTGCTCGCATCACCGGTAAATGTGCCATTGGCCATGGTAAAATTGGCCAGCCGGTTATCGCCGGGCTGGAATTCCTGTACCAATCTTTCACTGACTTTATAGGTCGATACCTGGTTGCTTTCCGCAGAAAGAGAAGATACCGTACCGCTTGGTGCGGTAAAAAACGAATTTGAGCTCGAGGATCTTCCGGTAAAAACATAGTCTCCGCTTTGGATCCCTGCTTTACAGTAGGTGATGATGGATTGCCAGTCACCGGCTGAAATGGCAGGAATGCTTGCGCCGGTGATGGTTGCGCTCGGGTCGCCATTTACAAACGGCTCCAACCGGTTCAGCAGGATATTTCTTGCCAGCATGGTATTGATCGTTCTGATCCATTGCGCAGAGCTCATAGGAAGACCAAGACCTGTCTGACACTGTTGCGGGATCAGCTCGGCAATGACGGTATTATAATCCCCCTGGTTCGAAATACCGCTTAATTCGGTCATAGCGGCATTGAGCAAGGAATCGGACTGTGAAATGATCGCCGACTGGCTCACATAGTCAGGGTTGATAACATTGGGCACGTTTTCGATCAGACCCGCGATGTACAAGGTTCCGATCTGTGCATAGGCATAGCCCTTCCACCAATAGCACCAGGCTTTGACCGTCGCTGCTTTATCGGCACTTAAACTCGATATATTGGGTAGCTGAAGCAACGCGGCATTCATTACGCCGATCATCGCGTACATATTGGCCCACTCGTAATACAAAGCATTGTTCGCAGCCGCCGTGGAAGCGGTATTATTGAAGTCACGGATAATAGTGACTTCCGGGCTGGGATTGGTAATAACGGTGCCGGGGGCTCCTACCGGATCGGGAGTAAAACTCTCCGGGACGCCCATGGTAGTGGTCTGATTGTTCGAACCCGCACCACCACCGGCTACGTCACCCATCAACTCATGATAACCCCAGGGAAGGGAGAAGTAGCTGTTGCCCAACCAGCCGTCGCCATAATTAAAGCCATTCCAATAGACACCGCCCATCGCATATTGCGTAATACCCTGTTCGTTGGTCACATTTCCGGCAAGTGTCGGCGCATTCGGATTGATCTGATTCAGGTCTTTTTTGCAGGAGGCCCCCATTATGACCAAAAGAAGAATTGCGGGATAAAACGGTCTGTATATGGATTGAATTACTTTTTGCATGTTCTGTACGTTTTAAGTTAAGGTTAGAGACTGACATTCAAGGTAGCCTGGTATGCTTTCAGGTTCGGGATCGTGCTGTGGTCAACCCCTCTGTCGAATGCCGAATTGGAGGAGCCGGAACTGATCTCAGGATCGACCCCGGGATATTTCGTGAAAGTCAGCAGGTTTCTGCCGCTCAGCACGATCTGGCATTTCTTCAGCCAGCCTCCCGTGACAAACTTCGAGAAGTCCACACCCAGTGAAACATTTCTCAATCTCCAGAAAGAAGCGTCATGATAGAAGAAGCTCTTGGTAAGATTGTTTCCGGTACCATGCGCTACTGTTCCCTGCCCATAATAAGCGCTGCCATAATAAGCCGTCCAGGCGCCTGTCTGGCCATTGATCGTAACCGGCTTGTCCCAGTCACCGCTGATCCCTTCCCGGTACATCCATTCATCTGTTTGATTGTAGAGATGGGAGCCGAGGATCCCGTCAAACTGGAACCCAAAGTTTATAAATCCTTTGTAGGTAAGGGAGCTGATAAGGGATGTCGTGATTTTTGGATTGGGGTCGCCAAGCGGGGTCGGCTCATCAGAGATAAAAAGCCATTTGGAATTATTGTTCACCACATAACCGCTGCTGGCAACCGACCAATTGCCCTGGTCGGAGACGGGGATGAACGGTGTTTTGCCGTCTGCACGCAGCTGGTCCACTTTGGTTAACGCATCATATCCATAGATCTGGCCGATCTTTGTTCCTGCTCTGAGGATCAGGCTGGATGATCCTGCGCCGGTAGTCAGGGGGATATCGCCTCCTTTGATGCTATTGATCAGCGACGTTTGGTGGGCTACATTAGCCGTGAAATCCCAGGCCCAGTTTTTCGTTTGGATCACCGGGATATTGACGGACACCTGCCAGCCGTTCGACGACAGGGCGATCACATTGTCTACTATGCTTTGTGAGCTGGTGGATGGCGGGAGCAGCCTTGCGAAGATCGCATTATCCGTATGCCTTTTCCAATAGGTGAACGAGACGTTCAGCGCTTTTAGCCAACTTCCCCTCGGATCTGTCTGAATCGTAAAATCCGTACCATATTCCGTTTCCGCCGAGACCTCCACACCTAGCGCCGGATTATTCGCTTCGGTAGGATTGGCATAGGATGCCTGAGTTCCCGTAGGCTGTCCGGCCAATGTGCTTTGCCTTTGATAAGCGCCCGGCTGAATACCCGCCTTGCCGAACGCAGCTCTCAATTTAAAGTTAGGCATCGCCTCGGTCAGCCCTTGCCAGAAATTAAATGCCGGCAGGTTGACATACCCATTTACGTGCGGGAAGGTGAAGGGCGTGTGACCCTCGCCAAATGCAGATGAGTAATCCGTCCGGAAGCCGCCGGCAACGCCGCCCCATTCACCGATATCAAATTTCTGATCCACGATATACCCATAGGTGACAAACGTTTCGTTATATTGGTTGCCGAGGGCCTGTGACTGAGTTGAAGGGAACAGGAACGGTGGCGCCAACGGTTCGCCAAGACCATAAAAATCCAACTCTCTATACGAATTCTTCCGGTAGTCATAGCCTAGAAATGTCGTTGATTGGATCGGCAACTTTAAATGGAAATCATTTGCAAAATCCAGTTTGACAGTGGCGCTTCCGGTTAAGTTTTGCTTGGTCTGGTCATACTGCCAGTTATCCAGCTCACCCGTATTGTCGTTGCCGTTGTACCAATCCGACCACGCGCCAAAGTAATTGGAATTCGCGTTGAGGCTTTGATTATAGTATGTCCAGATATCGTTTTCATTCTTATAGGATATCCCATAACGACCATTCAAGGTAACAAACCTGTTTAGCTTATAATTGGCCTCAAAGCTTTGTATAATGTCGTATCGTTTCCCATCACCGTTACTGTAGTGTCTGGTATAGAAGGGATTAAATGCATTTGCGGCGATATTGATATTCGATTGATAATATTCCGCGGCCGGCACGCCTCCGGCAATAGTGTCCTCGAGATTTATGAAGGAAGGCGTGTTCAGGAAGCCGTATACGGAGCCGACATTTGCGTTGCTGGTGCCATAACCGAACCCACCGCCGCCGGGGGCGCCCATCCCCGGGTGGAGTGTATTCTTTGAATAAGCGAGATTGGTGATCGACCGTAGCGTAAACCCTTTGAACACTTCAAATCCGAGATTTGAGGTAACGTTCGTCCTGTCGATATAGCCATTGTTCTTCAACAGGGCGGAATAGGTTCTGTTATTCGACATGGCGACATTGTAGTCCGCTTTTTCGGTACCGCCGCTGAGCGATATGGTGTTGTTGAAAGAAGGAGCGCTTTGAAATACCTGCTTGAAATGGTCATAATAGTGCAGTGCGCCTTTGTACGGCTGGTTGTCGATATTTAAAGGGTCCAGGATACCATAGCGCGAATTGCTCGAACCTTCACCGGAAACCGGGTTTGGATTATTTTCCGAGCCGCTGCGGTAAGCCATATCGCCTAGGACAGCTCCGACGGTTGGGTCTATCACGATAGGTTGCCCGGCGGTAAAACCACCGCCGTTGTCATACGCTATAATATTCCCGCTGCCATCCGTTAAATAAGGATGAAAATGGGCGTTGCTGAATTTTCCTGAATTGATAAAGGAGCTGGAACCGGCGCTGGTGGTAAAGTTGATCGACATTCTGCCCCTGGTTCCTTTTTTGCTGAAGATCTGGATGACGCCGTTGGCCCCCTGTGCTCCATATAAGGCCGCGGAGGCAGCACCCTGCACCACTTCCACCCTGGATATCTGCGAAAGATCCAGGGTGCTCAGATCTGCAAATGGGATTTCTACGCCGTCCATCATGACGAGAGGTCTTGTTCCACCCTGAACGGTGTTGATGCCTCTCAAAACGATGTTGACCTGGTCCCCGGGGTTACCGGATACCGTTGAGATCTGCGCCCCGGCAATTTTGCCGACTAATGCCTGATCGATAGAGGCAATTGGCACAGGGGGTAATTTATCCCCGCTGACCGCTTCAACCGCAAAGCCCAATTTTTTCTTGCTTGTTGCGGTACCAACACCGGTGACCACCACTTCATTAAGGGATCTGGTATCCGTGTTCAATGTAATGTTGAGGACCGAAGTGGTTCCTACCTTGACTTCCTTGGTCTCATAGCCGATGCCGCTGATGATCAGGATGGCATTTTGTTTGGCTTTAATGGTGAATGCACCCGAACCATCGGCGCTGGTGCCGCCAGGAGATCCTTTGACTTTGATGGTTGCTGAGGGGATCGGGGTGCCTGTTGCGTCAGTTACTTTCCCCGTGATTTCTGTAATTTGTGCGTGTAACCCGACGGTGACGAGCAGTAAGATGCTCGTCAAGAAGTGACGATTTTTTCTCATGTGTAGTAGTTATTGGTGAATCAAAAATTCATTCCAACGGCAAGGACCGACCCAGGGAATGACGAGAGGGGTACTCCGGTGGCAGGCGTCATAGTTGGGTGAATAAAGTACGGATTTTTAATCCAAAATTAATTCGGTTTAAATTTTTTTTGAAGAAATTCAATTTTCGTTGAATTTTTTTAATAAAGGATTGTTAAAAAGCGGGCGCCCTGCAAAGAAATGGTATATTTCCAAACCATCTATTAAATATTATTTAAATATTATTATTCCCCCCTGGCTGGCGCGGCTTTCGGGCCCTCATATTGAAAACGGTAAATACATCTATTTAATTTATATGCCATTGGTCAGGGATTTCAGCCGGCATTTTCCTGGTCAGGAATCGAGCGTCCTCAGGAAAATTTTTTGTCGTTTATCGCCGTCCGCCGAGGGCTAATTTTCAACCCTTTAAACATGGCATTCGGAAATTAAGGATTTTGGGTCGACCATTATAACATGTTGTTATACAACACGTTATAAGGCCAGAAAAGCAACATGAAGGAAAAAAAGCGAGGCGTTCAAAGTTATTCACAGAGCCAAAAATTTATTTTGTTATGTGGCGCTAATTTGTAATTTAGTGCAAGAATTTAATGGGTTAGTAAGTAAGGGGCCGGCGATTTAGCTGGCCCTTTTACTTTTGCATCGGTTTTCCAAAATAGGGAAGAGGGTGAAGGGTTAACTTTACCGGATGAGCAAAATCAAAACAGCTTTCTTTTGCAGCAATTGTGGGTATGAAAGTGCGAAATGGTCTGGTAGGTGTCCATCCTGTGATCAATGGAATACGTTCGTAGAGGAAGTAATCAGCAAAGACAACAAGCTGGCGGAGGCCGAATGGAGAAATCTCAGCACAGAAAAAAAGGAGACGAGGGCGATATCGCTCACAGAGGTAGTGAGTGCGGAAGAAAAGCGGATCGTCACAGCAGATGCGGAGTTGAACAGGGTCCTCGGCGGCGGGATCGTTGGAGGCAGCATAGTATTGGTAGCCGGAGAGCCCGGGATCGGCAAGAGTACATTATTTCTTCAAAACGGGTTGCGGCTACGTGGAGTGAGGACGCTATATATTTCCGGCGAGGAGAGCGAACAACAGATCAAGATGCGGGCGGACCGGCTGAATGTGCAGAACGAGGACTTCTTTCTTTTAACAGAGACTTCCACGCAGGTCATTTTCCAGGAAATTAAAAAGCTTCGGCCGGGTCTGGTTATCATCGACTCGATCCAAACGCTGCAATCTCCCTACATCGAGTCGTCGGCGGGAAGTGTGTCACAGATCCGCGAATGTACGGCCGAGTTCCAAAGATTTGCCAAGGACTCCGGAGTTCCGGTCTTTCTCATCGGACATATTACAAAGGACGGGAGCATTGCAGGTCCGAAAATGCTGGAGCATATGGTGGATACCGTATTGCAGTTTGAAGGGGACCGGCACTATGCATACCGAATCTTGCGGACGTTGAAGAATCGTTTTGGCTCCACAGCAGAATTAGGCATCTATGAGATGACCGGCCAGGGGATGCGGGGAGTGATCAATCCCAGTGAACTGTTGATCACACAGAAGGAGGAACAACTGAGCGGTATTGCAATTGCCGCTTCTATGGAGGGATTAAGACCGCTGCTGATAGAAGTCCAGGCGCTCGTCACCCAGTCGGTATATGGTACTCCTCAGCGGACAGTCAGCGGATTTGACGGGCGGCGCCTGCAGTTGTTGCTGGCAGTGCTGGAAAAGAGGGGCGGCTTTCATTTCGGCGTAAAGGATGTTTTTTTAAATATCGCCGGCGGGCTGAAAGTGGAAGATCCCTCGATCGATCTGGCAGTCCTGTGCGCCCTCTTAAGTTCATATGAGGACATACCCCTGTCTTCAAGGGTTTGTTTTTCCGGCGAAGTGGGTTTAAGCGGCGAGATCCGGGCGGTAAACCGCATAGATCAGCGGGTAGCGGAGGCCGAAAAGCTTGGGTTCGAAAAGATCTTTGTCTCGAAATACAATCAGAAGGGGTTAGCCGTTAATAAGTCTGGGATCGGGGTGGTGCCGGTCAGCCGGGTGGAAGAGGTCTATAAATTCTTATTCTAAAGACAGGGTTAATGAAAGTGACATTGTTTGTTGCGCTGGCTATCCTGGTTGTTTGGTCGTGGTCGTGCAAAAAAACTTCGCTTATTGCGAACGGCAATGCGGCGGTCGAATTCTCGGCGGATACCTTATTCTTTGATACGGTCTTTGTCGCAACGGGATCTGTTACGGAGGCGGTCAAGATCATAAACGCCGACAATCAGAAACTGCATTTGACCGATGTCCGGCTGATGGGCGGTTCCCCCTCTTATTTTGCGATAAATATCGACGGTTCAGCCGGGCCGGAGGTGGACAATGTCGACATCGAAGCCGGCGACAGTCTTTATATTTTCGTCGCCGTGCGGATCGATCCAAGTGCCGCGAGCCTTCCTTTTATCGTGCAGGACAGCATCGAAGTGGCCTTTTCCGGAAATCACCGGTATATACAATTACAGGCCTGGGGACAGAATGCGCATTTTCTGCGCAACCAGGTATTGACAGGAAATACGACATGGTCTTCTTCCCTGCCCTACGTCATCCAGGGAGGGATTCAGATCGACACGGGAGCAACGCTGACAATCCCCGCGGGATGCAGGGTTTATTTCCACAATGACGCGCCGATGCTAGTCGATGGTTCACTGCAGGTGACCGGTACCGATAGCGGCAGGGTCCTTTTTACGGGAGACCGGCTGGACGCACCCTACAACAGATATCCGGGAAGCTGGCCGGGTATCTATTTCCGCGGAACCAGTGACAACGATCAACTGATGTATGCAATGATCGAAAATGCGGATGAAGGGATCGTGGTTTCGGCGGCGCCGTCGGGAATGACGGCAAAGGTGGTCCTGGGGCAATGTATCATCGATAACAGCTATGATGCGGGAATTGCGGGGATCGGCGGCAGCGTGCAGGCGGTGAATTGTTTGATTAGCAATTGCGGGCAGAACTTGCTGCTGGGCGGCGGCGGGTATTATGATTTCAGCCAGTGTACGGCAGCGGCATTCTCCAATAACTATATTACGCATACGCAGCCGGTGCTGGCGGTCTCCGATGAGATCCTTTATGGTACGACGGTTGTTACAGGGCCGGTGCAGGCCAATTTTGTCAATTGCATTTTTTGGGGCAACTATGGGAATGTCCCGGATGAGGTGGTCGTCAGCCAGCAGACGAATAACTCGTTTTCGGTCGGATTCGGCAATTGTCTGTGGAAAATACAGGATCAGCCTTCGAAAGTGACCATGGCGAATATGATCGTCAATCAGGACCCGCTGTTTGACAGTGTGAATACGGTGGCCAATTATTATGATTTTCATTTGCGGGCGAATTCTCCCGCGTTAGCGGCGGGAGCGTCGGCCGGGGTAATGATAGATCTGGATGGGGGGATGAGGCCGGCGATGTCACCCGATCTGGGGTGCTATCAGCGGCATTGATTGGTTACCCCAACCATTTAACAGCTTTTTCGACCATTTGTCATTCAAAAGCTTCACTCCTTTAAACATTAGCGTTGTCACTGTGTAGTAAATTTTGACAATTCGACTACCTTCAGACTAAAATCTATCTTTATGGTACGCGTACTTCTTGTCTCACTGTTCATGCTTGCGACTACTAAGGGACCGACCAGTGTTTACGAATTCAAGGTGCCGGGACTGGACGGAAAGACGATCGATCTTTCCTCGTATAAGGGTAAGAAAATTCTTATTGTCAATACGGCAAGCAAATGCGGTTTTACTCCGCAATATGCTGACCTGGAGAAGCTGTACACCCAATATCAGAGCAAACTGGTGATCATCGGATTCCCGGCAAATAATTTTGGCCATCAGGAGCCGGGTACGAGCGCCGAGATCACCGAATTCTGTACGAAAAATTACGGGGTTACCTTCCCGATGGCGGAAAAGGTCGACGTAGTTGGCGACAACATTGCACCGCTGTTCAAATATCTTACGGACGAGGCACATAAGCTGGGGGTAGCTGATCCGGTTATCGCCTGGAACTTTACAAAATTCCTGATTGACGAAAACGGAAAGCTGGTTGCGGTATTCCCGAGCAAAGTAAGGCCGACCGATGACCAGATCACGAAATATCTGAACTAGATCGTTAATAATCGTTAATAATTGCGAGTCGTTGAAAGGGTCGGCCATTTTTGAGCCGGCCTTTTCGTTTCGCGGAGATCGGTAGCCCGATAGCAGGGCGCTTTTTGTATATTTGCGGCTATGCAATTCGGACAAGTCATTGGTCAGCGTCCGGTGTGGGACAACCTGGTCGAAATGGTCCGGCAGAACCGGTTGAGTCATGCATTACTTTTCCTTGGACATGAAGGAAGCGGGGCGTTACCGTTGGCGTTGGCCTTTGCTCAATTTGTCGTTTGCGAACGGCGGGATTCCACTTCTACCGATGCCTGCGGCGCTTGCGCGGCCTGTGTAAAGGCGGGCCGGCTGATGCATCCGGACATCCATTTCTCCTACCCGGTGATCCCGAAAAAAGCGGGGGATAAGCCGGTGAGCTCGGATTATAGCTCGGAATGGCGGGAGTTCATCGGCCAGTACCCATACGGCAATGCGTTTGACTGGCTGCAATTCATCGGTGCGGAGAACAAGCAGGGCAATATCACGGCGCAGGAATGCAACGAGATCATCCACAAGTTGAGTCTGAAAAGTTTTGAAAGCGGCTATAAGATTTTAGTCCTTTGGATGCCCGAGTACCTCGGCAATGAAGGCAACAAATTGTTGAAGCTGATCGAGGAGCCGCCTGCGGATACCTTGTTTCTGCTCGTTGCGGAGAATGAATCGCTGATCCTCCCAACCATACTGTCAAGAATGCAGCTGGTGAAGATCCCCTTACCCGAAACGGCGGATATCGAACGGGCGTTGGTAGAAAGAGCGGCGCTTGGGGCGGAGCAGGCTCGAAAGATCTCCGTCTTGTGCGAGGGTAATTATCACGAGGCATTACAGTTGGTGCGGCACGCGGATGATGACTGGCAGGGCGTATTGCGGGAATGGTTAAATGCAATATTGAAGAGCGGGCCGGTTGCGCAGGTGAAGTGGATAGAGGAGATCAGCAAATCGGGCCGGGAGCGGCAAAAGCAGTTCCTTCGGTATTTCAATCATTTATTGGAGCAGGCGGTCAGGATGCGGTATCTGGATGCCGATCAACTGCCAATCGCGGATGCGGAAAAGGATATTGCGTTGCGGTTAAACAAGATGGCGGACATCGGGCAACAGCGGGCGATCATCGGGGAATTGGATAATGCGGCGTATTATATCGAGCGAAATGCGCATGCGAAGATGTTGTTCCACGCGCTGACTATAAAATTGTATCATATCCTCGCGGAAAAGAAAGTAGCGAAGATACAGTGAGGACGTCGGTCATACTATGAGATTTCATGTTATACAGCATGTGGCATTTGAAACGGCCGGTCTGCTCGGGGAGCTCATCCGGGAGCGTGGGCATTCGTTGCAGGTTACTGCGCTGTGGGATGGCTCGACGTTGCCGGAGGTGACAGATTTTGACGTCTTGATCATAATGGGTGGCCCGATGAGCGTGCATGACGAGGCGGAGTTTCCGTGGCTGGCTGGGGAGAAGGCGTTGATCGGGAAGGCGATCGGGGGCGGTAAGAAGGTTTTGGGGATTTGCCTGGGCGCCCAGCTGATTGCGGAGGTATGCGGGAGCAAGGTTTACCCGGCAGGTCAGAAGGAAATTGGTTGGTGGCCGGTGAAGCTCCCGGACGGGACTTCGACAATCTTTTTTCACTGGCACGGGGAGACGTTTGACCTCCCGCCGTCGGCAGAGCTATTGGCTTCCACCGATGTTTGCGTCAATCAGGCATTCCGGATCGGGGACCGGGTTTTGGGAATCCAGTTTCATCCCGAGGTGACGGTTGAGATCATTCGTGGGATGATCGGGCATGAGGGGTGGGAGTTAGAGGAGACTGGACCATTCATTCAGCGGGCCGACAAGATCCTGGAAGGTATACGGGAATTTCGCGAATCGGGCTTCAGGGAGCCGTGGCTGTGCAACCTGGCGGATTGGCTTGGATTATGAGTTATTCAAATATAGTCGGTACCGTCGGGGTGACGGTGCTGTTGGTGGCTTTCTTCCTCCATCTGTTCGGCTTCCTTTCCCAGGGGCGATTATATATATTGCTGAATATCATAGGTGCCGGGCTGTCCTGCTATGCTTCGGTCTTGATCCGGTATTGGCCTTTTGTGGTGCTGGAGGGTTGCTGGCTCGTCGTCTCTTTGCTGGCGTTGGTTGGAAAAAAGCGGGTCTGGGTGGACTAAATGGTGCTTTTGTATGTATATTTGGCCATGGCCCCTTAAGGGTCAGTGAAAAGAAGTGTATCCGATAGGGCCAGGCAAGTGAGTAAGGAAGTGCGGCAGGCTCTGGCGGTTCGTACAACGTTATCTTGCATCCAAATATATTGCGCCGGAACTGATCTTGTTTTTGACCCGTGAATGGGTATGGATGATGGTGCGTTTTCCCTTCTTTTTATTCTTTAATGACGGGCGGAGCCCGTGACATTTTTATTAATGAAAGCCTAATCTATTGAGATATGGGATGTAGCAACTGTGGCACGTCAAAGGGAGGCAAACCGGCGGGATGCAAGAGCAATGGCGGGTGCAGCACCGGTGGTTGCAACCGGTTAAATGTTTATGACTGGCTGGCGAACCTGCCATTTAGTGACCCCGAAAGCGGGTGCCGGATAGTGGAGGTAAGTTTTAACCAGGGGAGCCGGAAGGATTACTACCGGAACGCGACGACCCAAATCTTTGAGAAGGGTGATATGGTGTCGGTAGAGGGGGTAAGCGGTTTCGACGTGGGGGAGGTGACCTTGACAGGGGAGATCGTCCGGTTGCAGCTAAAAAAGCGGGGGATCGAGGAACGAAATCCGGACATCCGGAAGGTCATGCGCCGGGCTTCGGATAAGGACCTGGAGATCATGCAACAAAACAAAGCGAGAGAGCGGGATGCCCTCATCCGCTCCAGAGCTATCGCGCGCCAGCTAAAACTGGATATGAAGATGAGCGAAGTAGAGATCCAGGCTGATGGGAGGAAGGCCACTTTCTTCTATATCGCGGATGATCGCGTGGATTTCCGCGAATTGATAAAGATCTATGCCGGCGAATTCCGCCTCAAAGTGGAAATGCGGCAGATCGGGGCACGACAGGAAGCGGCGAAGGTCGGGGGAGTAGGGAGTTGTGGGCGGG
This sequence comes from Puia sp., assembly GCA_035501395.1. Lineage (GTDB taxonomy): Bacteria > Bacteroidota > Bacteroidia > Chitinophagales > Chitinophagaceae > Puia. Next base: position 23,789 of record DATJWK010000165.1, on the reverse strand, counting down.
AGCTTTGCTGCGCTACCTGGCTCAGCGATTTCAAGTCGGTCAACACTACGGCGGCCCGTTATCAAAATTTATCGATCAATCAGAGCAAGCTCAGCGGCCAGTGCGGGCGGTTGAAATGTTGCCTGAATTACGAACTGGATACCTACCTCGATGCGCTTCAGAATTTTCCGGAAAATGCGGAGACGCTGCAAGTGGCAAAGGGGACGGCTACGCTGATCAAAAAGGATATTTTCAAGAACCTGATGTGGTATGTTCTGCCGGATAGCAACAAACAATACCCCTTGACGATCGAACGGGTGCGGAAGATCCGGCAGATGAATATGCAGAATACGATCCCGGACACGCTGGACCCGGTTGACGTGAGTACCAACAAGCCAAAAGAGACGGAAGAGGCGGGATTTGTGGACCTGGTGGGCCAGATAAGTCTGAAGACGCTGGAAAAGGCGGATCGGAAGAAGCGGCATGGTCATCATAAGCATGGCTCGCAGCATGGCGCCGGGGATGGAGGTGGTCGTGACGGCGGCGGAGGTGGCGGCGGCCGGGACGGTGGCCAGGGCCGGGAAGGCGGCAGAGAAGGCGGCGGTCGGGACGGTGGCCAGGGCCGGGAAGGCGGCAGAGGACGGGACGGAAATCAGGGAAGAGGCGGGGGGCCGCCGAAAGGCGGGCCCGGGGGACCGGGAAACCCGGGGGGACCGGGGTCAGGACGTGGAAGGAGCGGCCCGGCGCAAACGCCACCACCTCAGGATCGCGGGAAGAAGCGGTAATGGGAATTGTTAAATGTTAAATGGGCCGGTATGGGTGAACTCCACCATGGATCGGTTGTTATACTTTTAGTAAATTTGATACCTTAAATCTCTAATACTATGGCACTTTTCAATTCCAGTAATCCAACTCTTTCGGAAAAGATATTTAACCGCTCGCTGGAACAGTCTACCGGGGACGTTATGACGGTAAGGGGATCGATCCAGAAATTTGGTTTCCTTTCGCTTTTGGTCTTCGCCGGGGCGGCGTATACCTGGAAATTAGCTTATTCCGGATCCAACAGCCTGATGATGACCCTACTCTTTGTAGGGTTGATTGGCGGACTGATCAGCGGCTTGGTTATAAGTTTCAAGCCAAATGTCGCGAAATATCTTTCTCCGGCCTATGCGATCCTGGAAGGTTTTGTGCTTGGCGGATTGTCCGCTATCGTCAATGCGCAGGTGGCAAACAAATATCCCAATATCGTCTTACAGGCCGTTGCACTCACGTTTGCCGTCGCGTTTGCGATGTTCCTTTTATACAATTTCCGGATCATCAAACCGACGCAGAAATTCAAGTCGATCATTGTCTCATCGATGGTCGGTATCCTCTTGTTGTATCTCGCAACCTGGATATTGGGATTTTTTGGTGTCCATATGAGCTTTATGAGCTGGAATGATGCAAGCCCGCTTGGAATCGCCATCAATTTGTTTGTTATCGGGATCGCGGCGCTGAGTTTGATCCTTGACTTTGAGCAGATTGAGGTTGGTGCGGCAACCGGAGCTCCGAAATACATGGAATGGTACGGTGCATTTGGGTTGCTGGTCACGATGATCTGGCTGTATATTCAGATCCTGAAGTTGTTGAGCCGTTTTGCGAGCAGCAGAAATTAGGCATTCTTTGAAGATAGTAAAGGGGCCCGCGTTGCGGGACCCTGTTATTTTGAGCTCGGTCGTTCCTCAAAATCCGTCGCCATCCAGCAGATTGCCAAGACCGCCGAGGATACTTCCTTCCTCCCGGCGGCTGCCGAATTGCGGACTGTACTGGATGATGCGGCTGGCCAGGCGACTGATCGGCAGCGACTGTAGCCAGACCTTGCCGGGTCCGCGCATAAGGGCAAAAAACAATCCTTCGCCGCCAAACATCCAGTTGCGGATGCCACGGATAAATTCGATGTCGAAATCTATGGTTGGCTGGAAAGCGACGACGCAGCCGGTGTCGACTTTGAGGATCTCACCAGGTTGAAGTTCCTTTTCGACGATAAAACCGCCCGCATGCACAAAGGCCATCCCGTCGCCGTCGAGTTTTTCCATAATAAATCCCTCTCCGCCGAAAATCCCGGTTCCGAGGCGGCGTTGGAAAGCGATCCCGATACTAACGCCTTTTGCCGCGCAAAGAAAGGCATCTTTTTGCGCGATGATGGTACCGCCGAGTGCCTGCAGGTCGAGGGGAATGATCTTGCCGGTGTACGGTGCGGCAAAGCTCACCCGACGTTTGCCGTTCCCGGTATTGGTGAATGCGGTCATGAACAGATTCTCGCCGACGAGTACGCGTTTACCCGCGTTCATCAGCCGGCCGAGGAGACCGCCCTGCTGGGAGGCAGCTGACCCGTCGCCGAAGATGGTCTCCATTTGAATGTTGTCGTCCATCATCATAAAGCCTCCCGGCTCGCCGATGACGGTTTCGCCCGGATCCAGCTCGACTTCGACGAACTGTAGTTCTTCCCCAAAGATCTTATAGTCTATTTCGTGGTTGTTACGCATAATTTTCGATTTTCCCCAAGTTACTCAACAGGCAGCCTTGACAACAGCCGTTCATCAAAACCAGCTTCGGATCCAGGTCTCGTCAACCGGACGGTTGTTCAACCGGGCCCTTCTCCGGCGTGCTGCGACCTCACTGCGGTGACGGATAAGGCTGATAAACATCAATAGCAGGAAGATGATCGTGAACGGCGGGATGCCGAGGAAGGAAACCCATTTCCCTCCCCAATGGCGGCGCATCGGTCTCTTGAGCCGTTCAGCCATCAAATACATGCTCGGCACCATGAACAACGTCATAAAGAAGGCGAACGCCAGCCCAAAGATGATCGTCCAGGAAAGCGGCTTCCAGAATACGGTGTTATCGCCGCCAAAATATATATGCGGATCAAGGTCTGAGAACAGGGTGACAAAATTGATATTGAATCCGATCGCCAGCGGGACGAGCGCCAGGATGGCGGCAAGGGCGGTCAATAGTACGGGAATGATTCTGGTCTTCCCCGCCTGGATGGCCGCCTCGCGTGTCTTCATGCCCCTGGCGCGGAGCTCGTCCGTGAATTCGATCACCAGAATGCCATTTTTGACCACGATACCGGCCAGGCCGACGATCCCGAGGCCCGTCATGATCACGGAGACCTGCATTTTTGTAATGGCAAATCCAAGGATGACGCCGATAACGCTAAAGAGGATCTCGTTCAGAATGATCACGGACTTACCCACGGAACCAAATTGCACGACAAGGACGACCAGGATAATTGCCAGCGCAATGACAAGCGCCTTACCCAGGAAGGCGCCGGTTTCAGCCTGTTGCTGGCCTTCACCGGTCTGCGTAATCGTCACGTCATCCGGCTTTTTGGTGAAATCGGCTATCGATTTGGCCAGTTCCTGGTTCACGGCGGTAGGCGTGTACCCGTTGAGCACGTTAGACTTTAATGTGATCGTGCGTTTCTGGTTCTTTCGTTTGACACTGCCGAGCGTGCTCGTGTAGTCAATATGCACCAGGGAGCTGATCGGAACGTTGCGAATGGCGCCGCCCGCAGCGATATCCCGATAGGTTATATTCATATTGAGCAGATCGGTCAGGCTCTTACGTTGTGTCTCCAGGTTACGGATATAGATCTTGTACTCATCCTTGCCCTCTTTTATCTTGGAAGACTCAAGACCGAACAGCGCCGTCCGGAGTTCCTGACCGATCTGTGAGGAATTAATTCCTTCGATCATGGCACGTTGCCGGTCGACGGTCAGGGAGATCTCCGGGTTGGTGAGATCGATATCCATTTTTAGTTCTTCGACGCCCGGCGTCTGGATGGAGTCAAGGTAATTCTTCAATGATACGGCGGACTTGATGAGGTCGTCAAAATTATCACTCGCGATTTCGATATTGACGGGTGGATCGGTAGGCGGACCGTTATTCTCCTGGTCGACGGTGATTTCCGAGCCGGGTATACCCTTCATGACGCTTCGGATCGAATCGAGATATTTGGAAGTCGAAATGCCGTGACGTTTGGCGTACTCCACAAAAGAGACCTGGATACGTCCTAATTCGGGATGAGTGCTTTGATCTCCACTGGTGGGATCGTTAGCGCCTACAGCGACGTTGCTGATTACGCTTTCGACCACCGGATTTGCCTTGGAGCCGTCATCACCCATTCCCAACACGCCATATACCCGCTTCTCCAGGATTCGGGTTATGGAGTCGGTATAGTCGACATTGGTGCCTACCGGCAGCTTAAGATATACATAAACCTGATTGGGATCGCCTTTCGGAAAGAAGACGACGTCGACCTTTCTGGCATAAAAAAAGAAAAAGGAAAAGAGCAGCAGCAGGAACGTGCTGAACAACAACCAGGCAGGACGCCAGCCCTTGAGAGCCCAACGGAGGAGGCTCTCGTAATGACCCATGATCCAGGGGAGGGCTCTGTTCTGAAAAGCGTGTACTAACCTTTCAAAGACGAATTTATTGAGGATGACAAGGATCACGACAAAAAGCAGGAAGTTTCCAAGGAAGGTCTGATGGGCAAAATCGAGCAAAATGCCGAAGGCCACGGCAATCCAAAACCCTGGCTTTTTGAACATTGCGAACCGGCTTCTCGTTGTCCCGTCCTCCGGATGGTTCATGAAATCGACTGCGAACACCGGGTTCATAATAAAGGCCACGATCAGGGAGGCGGCAAGCGTAAAGATCAGCATAGCCGGAAGATATACCATGAATTTCCCGATCAGTCCCGGCCAGAACAATAACGGAAAGAAAGGTGCCAGGGTAGTCAGGGTACCGGCAAGGACGGGGACAAAAACTTCACCGGCCGCCATTTGCGCCGAGGTCGTTGCGGTGAGTTTGCCTTTTGCCTGAGTGAATATCCGGTGGGTGTTTTCGATAACCACGATGGCATCGTCGACGATGATGCCCAACCCGAAAAGCAACGCGAAAAGAACGATAAAATTCAGCGTAACGGCTCCGCCGATCATGAATTCGGCGCCGGGAAGGAAGCAAAACGCCACGAACATACTTAGGGGAACGGACAAGGCTACGAAGAATGCATTGACCACGCCCATGAAGAACATCAGAATGATCAGGACCAGGATAAAGCCGATCACGATCGAGTTGACCAGATCGTTGAAAGAGTTACGCGTCTGCGTGCTCTGGTCGCCGGTGACGACTATGTTAAGATCGGGTGGCAGACTTTTCTGCATTTCCCTTACCACCCCACGGACAGTATCGGAAGTCTCGATCAGGTTTTCACCGGCGCGTTTGATAATATTCAACGTGACCACATTCTTCCCATCGAGGCGGGCATAGCTCTCACGGTCCTTGATCGTGTCTTTGATGGTGGCGATATCCTTCAGGTATACGGGATATCCGCCCTGGGGGCTGCGGACGATGATCGAGGCGATGTCCTGTGCGGTATGGAACTGCCCCTTTAACTGTAGGTTCCGCTTCATGTTGCCGACATCGAGCAGGCCACCGGAGATATCAAGGTTTTCGCCTTTGACCGCCTGGTCGATATCGCTAAAAGTGACATTGGATGCCCGCATCTTATAGTTATCGACATCGATCTGAAATTCGCGTTCGGGCGCACCGACGATGTCGACGCGGTTTAGCGAGGGCAGGTCTTCGAGCCGGTCCTTCATATCGTCGGCAAACTTCTTGAGCCGCTGCTGGTCGTAGTTGCCGCTGATGTTAACGTACATGATCGGCTGATCGGAAAAACTCACTTCAAGCGCGGTGGGCTGCTGGGTGAGATCGGTCGGCAGGTCCTGTTTCGCCTTATCAACCGCGTCCTTTACCTTTTGAAGCGCCACGTCCGTTTGTACATCGGTTTCGAATTCGACGACGATGGCTGAGTAGTCCTGCTGGGAGGTACTGGTGAACTTGTTGATCTTTGCCCCGGTGATCGCCTTTATCTGCTTTTCGATCGGTCGCGTCACGAGATTCTCCATATCCTTGGGCGAATTGCCGGTATATACCGTAGAGACATAAATGGTCGGTATGACGATATCCGGGAATTGCTCCTTGGGAAGGGTAAGGAACTGGAAGATGCCAATGCCGCTGACGACAAGCATAAGCAGATAGATGGCGGTTTTATTGGTGACACTCCAGGTCGTCGGCCGGAAGTGTTTGAATTTGCCTGTGAAATTTTCTAACGCGCTCATAAGTATTTTTTCGAGTTGATGAACAAATCCAAGTTTACGGGCCTGGCCTATTGCGTTGTGATGAGCTGTCCTTCGTAGAGACCCTGGAATCCATCGGTGATCAACCGGTCCCCGGTGTCAAGCCCGCCCGTGACCTGAACCTTATCCCTGTAGGCCTGGCCGATAGTGATGGACTTTTTATGGGCGACGATCGTGCCGTCAGGCTTTTGCTGGGCCACCATGACGTATTTGCCGGTCTCATCCGTTTGAAGCGTATTGATCGGAATTGTTATGACATTGGAAGCACTATAGTCCTGCAACTTGACGATGGAGACCTGGTTGGCCCGGATATCGCTGCTGTTGGGGATATGGATCTCCACCTGGAATGATCGGTTGCTTTCGTTGATGACCTTTGACGAAACCGTGACGGTTCCGGTGACTTCTTTGTTGTTAAGTCCCGGAAAGGCGATTTTGACCGGCGTGCCTACCCGGACCCGTTCCTGGTAGATCTCGGGGACCAGAACGACAACCTTGAGATTGTCGGTATTGACGATCTGAATGGCCTGCGATCCCTGGCCGAACGCCTCACCCACTTTTATATTCAGTACGTTGACGGTACCGGGGATATCGGCATATACGCTCGTAAAATCGAGCTGTTGCTGGTCGATCTTCAGCCTGGCCTCGGCCTGGTCCACCTGGTTCTTTGCGTTGACAAGGTCCACTTCCGTTCCGATCTTCTCATCCCAAAGGTTCTTCCGGCGCTGATAAAGGTCCTTGGCATACGCCAGCTGTGTTTCATCACTGGCCAGCTGCTGACGCTGGATGGCATCGTCGAGCTTTAGCAACAGCTGACCCTGACGTACATGATCGCCCTGTTTGATGTATAACTGCGTCACTACCCCACCCTGGCCGCGCGGCGAGATCCAGGACGTATTGACCGCGTCGACATTACCCTGCAGGTCGATAAAATGCGTAAATGAGGTCGGCGCGAGTGCTGTAAGCGCAACCAGTTTTGCCTTTTCCTTTTTCGCGTTGGCCGTATCGAGTTTGTCGATCTCTGCCTGGAGGTCGGAGATACTCTTGCCGAGTTTGGTTTGCACGGACTTCAGGCTGTCGAGCCGGGCCTTTTTTTCCTTCAGGTCTTCGCCCGGCTTCTGAATGGTGCTGCTACCGCAGGATGCCAGCAGAATGGAAGCGCCGATGACAACAGTTAGTACTTTATACATGAGTTTATCTTTTTTATAGTTAAAGTTTTCCGATGGCGAATTGGTAGTCCACTTTTGCCGAGATGGCATTGTAAAGGGCGTTGAAATAGTTGTTTTGGGCCTGTATCAGATCGGTCTGCGCCGACGTGATCTCCGTATTGGAGCCAAGACCTTGCTCAAATTTCTTTCGTGTCTGTTCATATACCGTCGTGGCGAGGTCCATATTCTTCTTCTGATAATCCAGGTCGGCGAGTGCGGCGCCGAATTTCAACTGGGCGTTCTTCACATCGTTGTCGATGGATAGCTGCAACGCTTCGAGGTTGTTGTTTGTCTGCGCGAGTTTTAACCGGGCCTGCCGGATATTGGCGTCTTTATAGAAGCCGTCGAAAATAGGGACGTTGACGCTAAGCGCTACATACGAGGCGGGGTACCAATACCGCCCTTTGTAAATATCGCTGAAGTCGAGACCGTAACCCGTCTGGTTGTAATTGAGGGATACCGAGGCGGTGGGGTAATATTGATTCTTGTAACGTTTGATATCGAACTCATTCAGCTTGCGGTTCAGTTCGAGGACCTGGTAGTCCTTACGGTCGCTGTATTTGTATGTATCCGCCAGCGAGCCTTCCCTTACCATTTCATAGGTCAGCGAATCGGCGAGAGCCAGCGAGTCGCGGACCGGCATGCCCATCAGCACTTTCAACCCCAGGTAACCATTGTCGATATTGTAGAGGACCTGGATCTTGTTCGACTGCAAATTGGTCAGCTGGACCGTGGCTTTGTCCACATCCAGATGCTCGGCAAAGCCGTTCTTGAACATCTCGCTCGTATTGTGCAGCAATTCCTGCGCACGGGCGATATTGGCATCGATGAGTTGAACCTGCACCTTGCTGAGGAGCAGTTGGTAGTAAACTTTGGAAATGTTTTGGCGCAACTGTTGTTCGGTCAGTTCGCGGGCCGTGTTGTAATAGTCGAGCGCTGTCTGCCTTGCCGCAAGACCCACGAATACCTGGCCGTCGAACAAAACCTGTCTGAGGGATACGCCGGCGTTGGCGGAGTATTGGGTACCGAACGCAAAGGGAACCAGCTTCAGGTTCGGCTGCTGAATGAAACTGCCAGGAACCACCGATACCGGGATCTGGAAATAGTCGGTCAGCCCTGCGCTCCCCGTCACCTGCGGCAGCGCCTGGGAAGTAGTCGCGCGATTGCTCTGCTGCTGGATCTGGTAGTCAAGGAGGGCGTTTTTCACTTTTACACTGTTTTTGGCCGCATAGTCAATTGCCTGAGCGAGCGTGAAGTCGTGGATTTGCGGCTGTTGAGCGGCCGCCGCTCCCATAGGTTGTTGAGCGTGCAGACCGGTCGCGAGAAGTAGCAGGGCTCCCGTGCAGGATCTAAGCTTTTTGTTCATGAGATAGTTTTTGAATTCGGTCAGCGGTGTATGATGAGATCAGCTGTTTTCCTTTCTCCGTGGCGACGCCATGGAGGAAGAGCATGGCCAGCTCAAAGTTGACTTCGGATATGCGGTACCGGCTGTGGGGGAATACGTCGGGATTGAAAACAAGAAAAGCCGCTTCGATTCGCGCTTTGGCCACAATGTCCTTGTCGATGTCGGCGCGGTAGAGACCGGTACTGACACCCCACTGCAGGTTGTCTACAATGACCTCATAAAGGAAGCGGTATTTGTATTCCCTCAGCTTCTGGAATGACGCGGGGTGATGCTTCTCGAGGTCGTAGAGCATCAGCGGATTGGTATATTTCAACATTTCTTCCAGGGATTCCAGCGCGAGAAAGATCTGGTGAACGGCGTCGGCGGCAGCGTCGCGAAAGTAGCCACACTCCATTTCGTTGCGCTGGATCTCCTGCTCGATAACCGCGGATACCATATCGTCCTTATCCGTGAAGAACTGATAGATGGTCTTTTTGGAGATGCCCAGCTGTGAGGCGATCTCGTCCATCGTGATCGTCCGGATGCCGTAGCGACAGAAAAGGTCGGCGGCTTTCATTAATATTCTTTCCTTTACTTCCATTCTACCTTCCATGATCCCTCTTTGAACGGATCGAAGGGCAAAACTACGGAAACTTTATATGTTACCAAAGTTTCCATGGTTTTTTTTATAATCTGAAGCTATCCGGGGAAGAATGGTAATTTTAAGCCCTAAATGGCAATTCATGTCCGCTATACGCAAGGTCCCCGGAAAGCTGCTCCGGCTATTTTTACAGGGGGTGATCATCCTGGCGCCTATCTCCCTCACGATCTGGACGGTAGTCGCCGTCTTTAACTGGATTGACGATATCCTGCCAAACACACTTCACAATCTTTTCCCCGGGCTGGTCCACATCGATCGGTTCGGGCTGCCCCAACGGATACCCGGTATCGGATTTGTGGTATTCATCGGCATTGCGTTATTTGTCGGTTATATTTCTTCCTCCTTTCTTGTCGGCCGGCTCGTCGAGATCGCGGATAATATGTTGGAACGGATCCCGGGGATCAAGCTCATTTATTCCACTGTTAAGGACTTTGTCGAGGCTTTTGCGGGCAACAAGCGCAAATTCAACAAGGCGGTGCTGGTGAGCGTGATGGCAGACGATGTCTGGCAGGTCGGGTTTATCACACAGGAAGAGTTGCATGAATTCCACCTGCAGGAGTACGTTGCGGTATATGTCCCTCAATCATACGCGTTCGCAGGACACCTGTATTTTGTCAAACGCGACCGGGTAAAGGTTTTGACGGATATCAGCTCAACCGATGCGATGAAGTTTGCGATCTCGGGGGGAGTGACGGAGATCGATGAATAGATTGTTTATATTTGCTGTTCATATAATTCCCTATTCAGTGGTATATAATTTCAACGCCGGTCCGAGTATCCTGCCAAAGGAAGTTTTTGAAGAATCCAGTCGCGCCATCCTGGATTTTAACGGAACAGGACTGTCCATATTAGAGATCGGCCACCGTACGGCGCTATTCCAGGAGGTGGTGGACGAGGCGATGGCGACCGTCCGGGAGCTGATGAAGCTGGATTCGGATCATGAGGTCCTTTTCCTTCACGGAGGTGCGTCGACGCAATTCTTCCAGGTGCCGATGAATCTTTTGAACGAAAACGCTGCCGCCGCCTATCTGGATTGCGGCGTCTGGGGCAAGAAAGCGATCAGGGAAGCCAGGCTATTCGGCGGCGTCGAGGTGGTAGCCAGTTCCAAAGACAAGAACTATACGTATATCCCCAAAGGCTATGAAATCCCGGCGGGAGCCGCTTATTTCCACTATACAACCAACAATACGATCGAGGGTACACAAATGCATTCGGTTCCCGGGACCGAAGTCCCGATTGTCGCGGATATGAGCAGCGACATTCTCAGCCGGGTTATGGACTTCAATCGCTTCGCGCTGATTTATGCGGGAGCGCAGAAGAATATCGGGGCGGCGGGCGTAAACCTGGTGATCGTTCGTAAGGATATCCTGGGAAGGGTCAGCCGGCCGCTACCGACGATGATGGACTACCGGGAGCACATCGCGGCAGGGTCGTTGTTGAATACGCCGCCGGTCTTTGCTATTTATGTCTGCATGCTCACGCTGCGCTGGCTAAAGGGGCAGGGGGGGATACCGGCGATCGAGAAGATGAACGACCGGAAAGCCGCCCTTTTATATGATACGCTGGACAGCCTGCCTGTCTTCCGGCCAACGGTCGCAAAAGAGGATAGAAGCAAAATGAATGTGGTCTTTGTCATGGACGATCCGGAGCTGGAAAAGGAATTCCTCGCAACATGCAAAGCCAATGGGATGGTAGGGGTGAAAGGTCACCGGAGCGTGGGTGGATTTCGCGTATCTCTTTACAATGCCATGCCGTTACAGGGTGTGGAGGTTTTCACGGAAATGATGAATGATTTTGCACACACAAAAGCATAAACCGAGATGTCAACGATTGTCCCTTTCCAGGCCTTACGGCCGGTTCCGGAATTAGCGAGCCAGGTAGCCTCCCGGCCATACGATGTCCTGGACAGCAGGGAAGCCAGAGAAGAAGCAGCGGACAATCCGTATTCCTTCCTCCATGTCACAAAATCGGAGATCGATCTGCCGCTTAATATCGATGTGCATTCGCCGGAAGTTTATGAGAAGGCAAAGGAGAATTTACGATCCTTTATTGAAAAAGGGATCCTGATCGAAGAAGACAAGCCCTGCTATTATATTTATCAGCTCGTGATGAACGGAAAAAGCCAGACGGGTCTGGTGGCGGCGAGCTCGGTGGATGATTATGAAAAGGGGATCATCCGGAAACATGAGCTGACCCGGCCGGAGAAGGAGAAGGACCGGATCGACCATATGAAGGCGATACGCGCGCAGACGGGGAACGTCTTTTTGGCATATAGGAGTGTCGCCGCTATTGACAGGCTGATCGGGGAGTGGAAGGAACGCCATGAGCCGCTGTATCGTTTTGTTGCCGCGGACGGTATCGGTCATACCATCTGGAAGGTGGATGATGAGAAGACGATCGGTACCATCAGCGAGCTCTTCGCGGGGGAGGTGCCTTTTACCTATATCGCCGATGGGCATCACCGCGCGGCTTCGGCCGCAAAGGTCCGCAAAGCGCTGGGCTCGGCCGCATCGGTGGCGGCTGACTATTTCCTTACCACCCTGTTTCCATCTTCTGAACTGCGCATCCTGGACTACAACCGTTTGGTACACGATCTGAACGGCCACAGTGTGGAGGAGCTGCTGGACGGGCTGGGGAAGTACTTTTTTGTCGGCAGGGTGGACCAGGCCTTTTCGCCGGCGGGTCTGCATGAGTTCGGAATGTATGTCGGCGGGAATTGGTATAAGCTGGTCGCAAAAGAGGGGACTTATAGCACCGACCCGATCGGGGTATTGGATGTTACTATCCTTCAAAAGAATGTGCTTGACCGGTTATTGTCGATCAAAGACCCGCGTACGGATAAACGTATCGAATTTGTCGGCGGCATCCGCGGTCTTGCCGAACTGGAGCGGCGGGTCGACAGCGGGGAAATGAAGGCTGCGTTCAGTCTCTATCCGGTCAGTATTCAGCAGTTATTCGACATCGCCGACAGCGGCGAAGTGATGCCGCCGAAGAGCACCTGGTTCGAGCCAAAGCTACGCGACGGCTTGTTGACCCATCTTATCTAGATCATTTGGAACCAATTGAGAGATCATGAACAGAAAATGGCTTTTTTGCGCGGTGATTTTTTTGACAGGTTCGACCGTCGGGGCCCAAACCCCTGCAACCGATACGAAGACGCCGCAGGAAACGGCCAGGGCTTTTACCCGGCAAGGCGACTATACGAATGCGTTGGTCGTCCTGAATGAAGCGTTGAAAAAAGATCCGCAAAATCTGGAACTGAGCAAAGATATCGCCTTCAATTACTATCTGGAAAAAGAATATGACAAGGGAATCGCCGTGGCCAGGGCGCTTGTGGATCGACAAGATGCCGATGTGACCAGCTATCAGATCCTTGCGTTGTTGTACAAGGCGATCGGACAGGTGAAGGAGTGCGACAAGATGTATAAGGCGGGGATAAAACGATTCCCCCGGAGCGGTGTCTTGCTCAACGAATACGGTGAAATGCTATGGTCGAAGCAGGACTATTCCGCTATCAAATATTGGGAGGAGGGGATAAAGATCGATCCGAATTTTTCCGGCAACTATTACAATGCGGCGAGGTACTATTTCTTTACACAGGACAAAGTGTGGGGTCTCATTTACGGGGAGATCTTTTTGAACCTCGAGAGCTACAGCAAAAGGACGGCGGAGATCAAGGACCTCTTGCTGGAAGGTTACAAAAAAATGTTCACGGACGTGAACATGCAAAAAAATCAGGATGTCAGGAGCCCCTTTGTAGTGGCGTATTTGAACGTAATGGGCAAGCAAAGCTTTACCATTTCTCAGGGGATCACGACGGAGTCCCTGACCGTGCTTCGCACAAAATTCATTATCAACTGGTTCGACACCTATCCAACCAATTATCCATTCCACTTGTTCGACTACCAGCGGCAATTGCTGAAAGCGGGGATGTTTAATGCCTATAATGAATGGTTGTTTGGGGCAACCGAGAACCTGACCGCTTTCCAGGCCTGGACGACGGCGCACAGCGATGAATATACGCGGTTTATCGATTTTCAAAAGGGTCGGGTGTTCAAGATACCGGACGGACAATATTATCAGGAGATGAAATAGGCAGCGGGAGCGGGTTCGTGGGGTCGGGAAGGCCGGGCTGCGCGCGGGTTGCGGATTCATGGGATTTTGACTAATTTGACGGGGGAAATAAATACAGCGAACTATGACCGAACCCACACGATTGTTCGAATGCCTGGCGATGCACCTGGAGAAGGAACCGTTACCGGATATGCTGGCTGGAAAGGAAAATGGAAAATGGATAACCCACTCTTCGCGTGAAGTAAATGATACCATCCTCCAATTAAGTACGGGTTTGCTGCGATCCGGGATTTCCGGGGAGGACCGGACGGAGGAGGGCATGGACAAGGTTGCCATTGTCTCCAAAAATAGGCCGGAATGGCTGATCGTCGATGGGGCCGTGCAGCGAACGGGGGCGATCCTCACGCCGATCTATCCGACCATCGCCATCGGCGAGCTGGAATTCATCCTGAACGACGCGCAGGTAAAAGTCATATTTGTCAATGACGAAGACCTGTTCCATAAGGTATTGAGCATAAAAGGCCGCGTTGCCTCCCTACGCGAAATTTATACGTTCGAGCATGTGGTCGGCGCCCGTCACTGGAAAGAGCTGCTGGCGGTGCCGACAGCAGAGGAAGACCGCCGATTGGCGGCTATCCGGTCGGCTATCCGGGAAACGGATCTGGCCACGATCATTTACACTTCGGGTACGACCGGCGTGCCCAAGGGAGTGATGCTTTCGCACCATAATATCCTCAGCAACGTGAAAAGTTGTATTCCCTGTCTGCCGCAGGGAGTAAAACGGGTTTTGAGTTTTCTGCCCTTGAACCATATCTATGAGCGGATGCTTAGCTATGTCTATCTCTTTAACAACAGTCCGATCTATTACGCGGAGAGCATGGATACGATCGGGGAGAACCTGAAAGAGGTAAAGCCACAGATGTTTGTGACCGTGCCGCGGCTGCTGGAAAAGGTATACGACCGGATCATGCACAAGGGGGCTGAGTTGAAAGGGATCAAAAGGAAATTGTTTTATTGGGCGCATGATCTGGCGGCCCGGTATGAGATCAACAAGCCGATGGGAATGTGGTACGATCTTCAGTTGTCGATCGCCAACAAACTCATATTCAGCAAATGGCGGGAGGCACTGGGGAACAATATTATCGCTGTTGTCAGCGGGGGCGCTGCCTGCCAGGTACGTTTGATCCGCATCTTCACCGCGGCGAAGATCCCGATCATGGAGGGATATGGTTTGACGGAAACCTCTCCGGTCATCAGTGTTAACCGCATTGGGGTGGATGGCCGTGCTTTTGGAACGGTCGGGCCGCTGATCCCCGGCATCGAGGTCCGGTTTGCGGAAGATGGCGAGATCCTGTGTAAGGGGCCGAATGTGATGATGGGCTATTACAAACGACCCGATCTGACAGCCGAAGCGATTGTCGACGGGTGGTTCCACACCGGCGATATCGGAACCCTGGAGGGGAATTTCCTGAAGATTACGGACCGGAAAAAAGAGTTGTTCAAGACAAGCGGCGGCAAATATGTCGCGCCGCTGGCGATCGAAAGCAAATTGAAAGAGTCGCCCTATATTGAACAGATCATGATCGTCGGGCCGGAGCGGAAATTTGTCGGCGCGCTGATCATTCCCAACTTCGCGCATTTGCGGGAATGGAGCAGGCAACAAGGCATCCCCGATGGTTCAAACGAGCAAATCGTCGCGCAGCCAAAAGTTCATGCATTCTATCGCGAGATCGTGGACAGCTATAATAAATATTTCGGGCATACCGAACAGATCAAGCGGTTCGAGCTCTTGCCGCAGGAATGGACGGTGGAAACCGGCGAGATGACGCCAAAGCTTAGTCTTCGCCGGAAAGTCGTCACGGAGAAATTCCATGATGCGATCGAGCGGATATATTTAAATGCCTGAAGGCCGGGCAATACCGGATCATTTCTCGCTCTCGCTAAATTTCAGCAGTTGCCACTTGCCGTTTCCGACGATCAGGAAAAGGATCAGGAGGAGGAGTACGATGATCGGTAGGACAACAGCGGAAAAGGGCCTGTAGAGGTCGGTCCGGACAAACATCAGCGCTCCCACGAGGATCGGGATCTGGATGAGACAGGCAAAGCGGGTAAGAACGCCGAGGACGAGCAGGACACCGCCGAGGATGTGGGCAAAGGCGATGTAATTGCTCATTAACATGGCGGTGAATGATCCAAACGACATCCTGTTGTTGATGAGGTCGAGCATGGTGCCCATATTCATCAGGAAATCGACCCCTTTGTAACAGAGAAAACCACCGAGAAGAATTCTAACCACATCTAGCCACTGGGGATGGTGGGTGTCGCCCCAATGTTCTACCCGTTGTACAAGATTCATGATGGCATCGTTTTAGGCATGAGGAATGTGCGGAAAATCCGCTTCCTCTTAAATATACGGATTTTTTTGGCGCGTGTCAAGAGGGGCGGCGGGTACGAGCGCCTTCTTTGATGAGGGATCCGAGTGTTTTAAGGGCTTCTTCAACTTCCGCGTCCCAGGGCCGGGCATAACTGAGACGGATACAATTGCCGAACTGGCCGCGTGCGGAGAAAAGCTGGCCGGGTGCGACGGCGACCTGGCGGCGGAATGCCTGCTGATAAAGCCGGTAGGCATCCAGCTGACGGGGCAGTTCGATCCAAAGCACGAATCCGCCCTGTGGGCGGGAGACCTTTGTATCCGGGGGGAACCAGGTCATGATTCCCTGGAGGTAGCGGAGGCTTTGGGTGTGCAGGGCTTTCCGAAGTTTTTTCAGATGATAGTCGTAGCGTCCGATGCCCAAAAAATGGGCGGCGGCATCCTGGGTTAGGGTCGTGCCGGTCACCGTATGCATGAGTTTTGTAAGCAGCACCTGCTCGGTAAAACGACCGGGGATGGTCCAACCGATGCGGTATCCCGGCGCAAGGGACTTGGAAAGTGAATTGCAATACATCACCCAACCCTCCTTATCGAACGACTTGCAGGTACGGGGGCGGTGAGGGCCAAAGAACATTTCCCCATAGATATCGTCTTCGATCAGCGGGATCCGGTGCCGGGTGATCAGCCGTACCAGCTCCTCTTTCTTATTGTCCGGCATGCAGCTGCCCAGCGGGTTGCTGAAAGTGGGTACAAAAACGCATGCCTTTATCGGGAACTTTTTTATTGCCGCGGCCAGTTGCGACGGTTCGATGCCGGTAACGGGGTCGGTGGGGATCTCGAGTGCTTTTAGTCCAAGGCTTTCGATCACCTGGAAGATGCCGAAGAAAGTCGGATTTTCGATGGCCACGGTGTCACCGGGCCGGGTGACCGCCTTAAGACACATGACGAGCGCTTCCATGCACCCTGCGGTTACGATGACGTCTCCGGCAGCGAATTTTCCACCCCAGCTATAGGAATGCCGTGCCAACTGCCGCCGCAATTCCGGGTTGCCCTGGATGTCTTCATACAGGATTCCCTGATTCCGCGAGTTGCGCAGCGCGTGGAGCATCGACTTCTTGAGCTTGGCGGCGGGCAGGAGACTAAGCGGCGGCGCGGAGATAGAGAAATTCACCAGGTCATCGGAACTGATATTTCGATACACGGTTGCTATCATCTCCTGCACGCTGACATTGCTTTGGACCGGCTCAGGGTCGGCAATCTCCGGCAGGCCCGGCATCCGGCGCATATTGAACCGAACATAGTAACCTGATTTCGGGCGCGCCTCTATCAGACCTTTTGCTTCCAGGTGGTAATAGGCCTGGAAAGCAGTGCCCATGCTGACCCCGTATTTGTCGCTAAACATCCGGACCGACGGCAGTTTGTCGCCGATCTTCAGGATCTCGTCGCTGATCATCTTTTCCAATCCGCCGGCGATTTGAATATAGAGGGGGTCCGACGAAGACCCGCGGCGGGATGGGCCTAAGGATTTTACTAATTTTTCGGCTCCCACAGTTGATTTTTTTTCCTTCAATAAATCTGATCCAGTCAAAAATAACAAATCTGCATCTGTTATATATCATTTTTCTTTCAGAATTTTATGCCATTAAACAATCTCTTATGGCTACGACGTCTGAATTCTATATTCCGGTCAAACGCGCGCATAAAAGCCGGCTGAACGAGGTCTATTGGGACAAACTGGAGCTTGGGACCTACACTTCGGATCATATGTTGGTCTGGGACTATTCGGATGGCTGGTGGCATACGCCGGAGATCCAGCCCTTTGGACCGTTCACGATATTGCCGACTACGCTGGCGCTCCATTATGGACAGACCATTTTTGAAGGGATGAAGGCCTTTCGCGCAGAGGGCGGTGGCGTTCATATTTTCCGACCCGACAGGCATTATGAGCGGCTCGTGCGTACCACGGAGCGGATGTGCATGCCGACGCCTCCGGCCGGTTTGTTTTTGGAGGGGTTACGGCGGCTGGTGGAAGTGGACAAGGATTGGGTACCCGGTCAGACGGGAACGTCGCTGTATCTGCGACCCATGATGTTTGCAACAGGTACGCAGCTGACGGTCAGGGTCTCTGACAGTTACCGGTTCGCGATCCTCTGTTTGCCGGCGGGCGCTTACTTCTCGCGCCCGCTTCGGGTGAAGATCGAGCGGCATTTTGTTCGCGCTGTCCGTGGCGGCACGGGCTATGCGAAATGCGGCGGCAATTATGGGGGTGCGTTTTATCCGACGCAGCAGGCGAAAGCGGAAGGGTACGATCAGGTTATCTGGACGGATGGTATTGAACACCGGCATATCGAGGAAATGGGGATGATGAATATTTTTTGCGTGATAAACGGCGCGTTGGTCACTCCGCCGCTGGGTGACACCCTCTTGGACGGGATCACGCGGGACAGTCTGTTGACGCTGGCATTGGATATGGGGATGACGGTGGAAGAGCGGCAAATATCGGTAGACGAGCTTCGGGAAGGCCTCGAGCGGCATACGATAACGGAAGTATTCGGCGCGGGTACGGCGGCGGTAGTGGCGCCAATCGAGACGATCGGAATCGACGGGATTAATTATTCGTTAACAAACGCGGAAAGCATAGGGTCTTCGCTCAAGGAAGAATTAGACGCAATCCGCTATGGCCGGCGACCGGACAAATACGGCTGGAATAGTTACATATAATGGCTAACTTGACGGGCTAAAGCTTAGCCATGGACCAAAAATTGAAGGGACAGGTCGCCATTGTCACCGGTGCCAGCTCCGGCATTGGTGCGGGCGTATCCAAATCGCTTGCGGCGGCCGGCGCGACGGTAATCGTCAATCATCCGGTGGAAGCTACGAAGACCGCGGCGGAGAGTGTCCTGGCGGAGATCACAACCGCAGGTGGCTCCGGCATCACCTGCCAGTGTGACGTCAGCAAGGAAGACGAAGTCCGGAAAATGTTCGCGGACGTGGTCTCGCAATTCGGAACCGTCGACATTCTCATCAACAATGCGGGTTTACAACGGGATGCCCCATTCCAGGAAATGACGCTGGAGCAATGGAATTACGTGCTTGCCGTCAACCTTACCGGGCAGTTCCTCTGTGCGCGGGAGGCCATCAGGGTCTTTTTGCGCCGCGGGGTCGTCGCAGAACGGTCGCGGGCTGCGGGCAAGATCATTTGCATGAGCAGCGTGCATGAGGTCATCCCCTGGGCAGGCCATGCCAACTATGCGGCCAGCAAAGGCGGCATCATGATGCTGATGAAAAGCATTGCGCAGGAATTTGCCCCTTCAAAAATCCGGATAAATTCGATCGCGCCAGGCGCCATCCGGACACCGATCAACCATGCGGCATGGGCCACGCCGGAAGCCGAAAAGAAATTATTGGAACTCATCCCATACGACCGGGTTGGCGACGTCGGCGATATCGGGGCGGCTGCCGTGTGGCTGGCCAGTGACGACTCCGATTATGTGACGGGTACGACGTTGTTTGTGGATGGCGGCATGACCCTCTATCCCGGATTTAGCACAAACGGATAAAGCTATGAGCATCGAAAAAGAAAGACTGAAAAATACCGGCTGGAAGGACTGGGGTCCTTATCTGTCCGATCGCCAATGGGGCACGGTAAGGGAGGACTACAGCGCCGACGGGCAGGCATGGGCATATACCACGCATGACATGGCTTCGGGCAAAGCCTGGCGATGGGGAGAGGAAGGGATCGGCGGGTTTTCCGATAAGCGGCAGCGGATCTGTATGTCGGTCGGATTTTGGAACAGGAAGGACCCGATCCTCAAAGAAAGGTTGTTCGGGCTCACGAGCTACGAAGGGAATCATGGAGAAGATGTGAAGGAACTGTATTATTATCTTGATTCCTCCCCTACGCATTCGTATATGAAAATGCTGTACAAGTACCCGCAAGCGGCGTTCCCTTATCAACGGCTGCTTGAGGAAAACCGGCGGCGCGGAATCACCGATCCCGAGTACGAGATACTCGATACCGGAGTCTTTGACGAGGATGCGTATTTTGACATTTTTATCGAATATGCAAAGGCCGATGCGGATGACATTCTGCTAAGGGTGACGGCGCACAACCGGGGAAAGGCGTATGCGCCACTGCATATTTTGCCCATGATCTGGTTTCGCAATACCTGGGCATGGGGTTATGACGACTACAAACCGACGTTGATCTCATCGAACCGGGAGAATATTGTAGTCAACCATCGCGAACTGGGGGAATTCGTTCTTTACGGCGAGGAGCCCGACATCCATTTATTCTGCGACAATGAAACGAATTACCGGCGGCTATACAACTCAGAGAACAGGGGATATTGCAAGGATGGGGCACAGGAGTATCTGATTCATGGCCGGGAGGAGGCGATCAACTACGACCAGGGCACAAAGGCGGTGCTCAACTATGAGCGGGTCGTGCCGGCAGGCGGTTCGGTCTCCGTACGGGTCCGGCTTTGTTCGCAGCGGCCGGATCCTTTCCAGGATTTCGACGAGGTTTTTTCGGTGCGGATCCGGGAGACAGACGAATTTTACGCGGACCTGCAGCGCGAGATAACCGATGAGGATGAGCGCCGGGTCCAGCGGCAGGCATTTGCCGGAATGCTATGGAGCAAGCAGCTATATTATTATAACGTCGAGCAATGGCTGATGGGGGACCCGGCTCAGCCGCCGCCGCCCGGGGAGCGGTCGAAAGGCCGGAATCATGAGTGGACCCATCTGAAGAACAGCAACATTATTTCGATGCCCGACAAATGGGAATATCCGTGGTATGCTTCCTGGGACCTCGGCTTCCATTGCCTTGTCTTCGCGATGATCGACGCAGATTTTGCCAAGCATCAGTTGTTGCTGCTCACGCATGACTGGTATATGCACCCTAACGGGCAGCTGCCGGCATACGAGTGGTCTTTCAGCGATACAAATCCACCCGTGCACGCCTGGTCGGCTTACCGGGTTTACGAGATCGATAAAGCGAACAACGGTGGGAAAGGGGACATTGCTTTCCTTGAGACGGTATTCCATAAACTGTTGTTGAATTTTACCTGGTGGGTGAACCGGAAGGATGCGGAAGGAAATAATATTTTCGAGGGCGGGTTTCTCGGAATGGATAATATCGGGCTTTTCGATCGCAGCAACACCGAACTGCCCGACGGCAGCCGGCTGGAGCAGGCGGACGGGACAAGCTGGATGGCGACCTATTGTCTCAACCTGATGCGGATTGCGCTCGAATTGTCGCTGGCCAATCCGGTCTACCAGGATATGGCCAACAAATTCTTTGAGCATTTCCTGCATATCGCGGCGGCGATGGCCAGCATGGGAGCGGTAAACGACAACAATGGACTTTGGGATAATGACGACGAATTTTTCTATGACACCATCCGAATGCCCGGGAATGCAAGTATCCGGTTGAAGGTCAGGTCTATGGTGGGGTTGATCCCGTTGTTTGCGGTTGAGGTGATCGACGATAAGATCATGGACCTGTTGCCTGAATTTGCAAAACGGTTGACCTGGTTGCTGGAAAAGCGGCCCGACCTGGCGGCGCTGGTGTCCCGCTGGCATGAAAAGGGTTCTGATGAAAAGCATCTGTTATCCCTCTTGCGGGGACATCGGGTCAAGCGCCTGCTGTACCGGATGCTGGATGAGACCGAGTTCCTGAGTGAATATGGGGTGCGGTCGGTAAGCAAGTATCATGAGGCTCATCCATATCAGTTGCAGGTGGACGGGCACCAGTTAACGATCAAATACACGCCGGCGGAATCGGACGTTACCATATTCGGCGGCAATTCCAACTGGCGCGGGCCGATCTGGATGGCGCCCAATTACCTGCTGATAGAGTCGTTGCAACGGTTTTATCACTATTACGGGGATGACTTCAAAATTGAGTATCCGACGCACTCGGGGAAGATGTATACCCTGGATGAGATCAGTATGTTGTTGTCAAAACGGCTCGCGGGGATCTTTTTGCGAAACAAGAATGGGCTAAGGCCGGTGTTTGGCGCTTCGGCGAAGATGCAAACCGATCCTCATTTCAGGGACTATGTTCTCTTCCATGAATATTTTCATGGGGACAGCGGAAAGGGGCTCGGCGCATGCCATCAGACGGGGTGGACCGGGCTGGTGGCGAAGCTGTTGCAACCCCGAAAAATGGTGGCGACACCTTCGGGGGAGCATTAAGGCGGGGCCATATACCTTCTCACCTAACTGCGGCGAATTCGCCGCAGTTAGATTTACTAATGCATGCGGTTCCCCCACTCCAATGCCGCACGCTCCAGGTTTGCCGCCGTATCGGCGAGAGCCACCGCAAATGCCGTGCGCGGAGGATTGATCGAAATGATCTCATCGAAATAAGGCCGAAGCATGACTGGATCATCCGGCAACCGGCCGGTCAGCGCTATGACCGGGATGCCCTTGGCTTTCGCGCGACAAGCGACACCAAAAGGGGCCTTGCCCTGGAGGGTTTGACGATCGATACTCCCTTCGCCGGTGATCACATGGGTAGCAAGCCCGAGCGCCCGGTCGAAACCCGTGACCTCCAAAAAATAGTCGATGCCGCCGACCAGCCGTGCTCCCAGAAGGCTATACATGCCCGCGGCTGCCCCTCCGGCGGTGCCGCCGCGCGGGAGTGTCGATAAGTCGATGCCGGTCCGGCGGGCGATGACTTTCGCAAATTGGATAAGACCGGATTCGAGGATTCGCACCGCTGCGGGTGAAGCGCCTTTTTGCGGACCAAAGACGGCGGCCGCCCCATCGGGGCCGGTAAGCGGATTGGTGACGTCGCAAAGAACGATCAGTTCGGCTGCGGCAAGCCGCAAGTCGACATTTGCCATATCGATCGAGCTGAGGTCGCCGAGCTGCAAAGGAAGGTCTGTCAGCAGCCGGCCGCCGCTGTTATAAAATCCGACCCCAAGGGCTTGCAGGATTCCCGCGCCTCCGTCGACGGTAGCGGAGCCGCCCATGCCGATGATGATCCGGTTCGCATGATGGTCGAGGGCGGCGCGGATGAGGTCGCCGGTCCCGGCGGATGAGGCGTGAAGGGGGTCACGCGCAGAGCGGGGAAGGAGGCGCAGGCCGGAGGCGCTGGCCATTTCGATGATGGCGGTAAAAGACGGGCTCATTCCAAAATACGTTTCGAGCATCCGCCCCATCGGGTCGCGCGCTTTCGCGGGAATACGCTGCGCGCCGAGCCGGTCGATCAGGAGGTCACCGGTACCATCGCCGCCATCGCCGACAGGAAAGCATTCGGACGTTGCGGTTAACCGGCTTCGTGCCAGGCCGCGCTGGATCGCGGCCGCGGCTTTGTCGGCCGCAAGGCTGTTCTTGAATGCGTTCGGCGCGATCAGGATGTGCATGCGATCAGTGATGGAGAGGCGAATATACGGGAATGAACCATTTGATCCAGTAGGCCTGTGCAAGGACAAGGAGACAGATCAACCCGAGGAGGATGAATGAGTGGCGGACCGTGAAGCGAAAGAGTTCGGATTCGCGTCCGACGAGGCCGCCCGCTGCGGCGGCAACCGCGATCGATTGCGGGGAGATCATTTTGCCAACCACCCCGCCGCTCACATTTGCGGAGACGGTCACCACGGGGTCCACGCCGATCGATTTGGCTGTTGTCGCCTGCAATTTACCGAAGAGGGCGTTGGAGGAAGTATCCGATCCCGTTATAAAAACGCCCAGCCAGCCCAGCAGCGGCGAGAAGAGAGGGAATAGGACACCGGTTGCCGCCAGGCTTTGTGCGATGGTGAGGGTAATGCCGGAGTCGTTGACAAGATAGGCAAATCCCAGGATCGCGGCGATGCTCAGAATGGGGAAACGCAACTGCCGCAGGGTGGAACGAAGGACTTGCCAGCCTTCGTCGGCCGGCAGGCCAGAAAATAAAAGGGAAATAACCGACGCCAGG
>DATJWK010000164.1:0-33547 GCA_035501395.1 Puia sp. | reverse complement strand
GGAAAAGCGGCATACGGAAGGCGTTGTCGCCGCTGTTGTGGATCTGTCGCATGACCGGGTTGGCGGCGCGGGTGATCAAGGTGAACGTACCGCGGACTTCGCCGGTTTCGGGGTCGGAGGGTCTTTTCAGGTTATAGTGGTAAAGGCCTGGGATACAGAACATGGGGCGGTCTTTTAACCGGATGTAATAGGGAACTTTATTTTTCCAGCCTGTTATTTCGCGGTGTTCGTAAATGCCCGTTACGGGTATGAGGCATCGTTTGCCGCGGATTCTATTCCAGAAAGAGCGACGGTCTTCGAGGATCTTTTCGCTTCGGGCATTGACCATGGACTTCCGCATGGCTTTTATCTTTTCGGGGGTGTCCATGTACTCAGTGATGATACCCCATTCGAAGTATTTCCGGTGATAATGCTGGTTGTTGGCGACGATGACCGGATAGCGACTGTGGCCGAGGGCCAGGAAGTGCATGCCGATATCCAGATCGAAAACGATCTCACCGTCGTGTGTCAGGTTTGGGAAATAGTCGTCAATCAGTTGCAGTGCGGAATAAAACGAAATATCCAGGCACATATCTAATACGTTTCGATCAGGTCAAATGGGATGGTGTCGTGTTTGTCTCGGTGGCTAAATTTAAGGAAAAGTTCGCCAAATTCCTCATACAGGCCGATCTCCACGGGTTCCCGGCCCTGTGTACCCCGCCAATCGGGGTGGTTTCTGTTTATATAATGCCGCATTTTTTCGCGATAGATTTCGGGTGGTGTCCAGTCGACACCTTTTTTTGCGGCATAGAAGACCTTGTAGCCAAACGGTTGGGTGGCTGCGGTTTTGAGGCGGACAAGGTGATCCGGGATGGTGACGTCGTATAAATAGGCATGGGGATCGGGAGACCCGCCTCCCCCGGGGCTTCCGCCTTCGCCAGGGCTTCCGCGGACAGGTCGGCGAGTGAGAACGGCGAGGTGTTGTTCGGCGGTGCGTTGATCGATCGCCTCATAAGCTCGAAGGAGGAATGCGGCTTTCAGGCGGGCGTCGCAGCCGCGGGGGAAGGTCTGACGCACAAAGAATCGTTTGCCTTTAGCCACCTGATCCCGGAGGAGACCGGGGGTAAGTAAGGGAAATGGATTGTACATGGATGTGTAAGATACAAAAATAGCCGCCTCCGGTGGGGAGCCCGGTTGGGAGGTCCCCGGGAAGCGGCTGTGCTAATAGGAAAGGTGGGTAATGGATGGAAAAATCAGTTGAAGAGCTTTAATATTTCGATGATGTTCAGGCCGCATAGTTCCGCGAGTGAACGGGCTTCGCCAAACGTAAAGCGATCAGGATTTTCCATTAATCGATTGAGGGTATCGCGTTTTTTCCCGAGGTCTTTGGCGACCGTCGACCGGTTGACGTAATCGAAGATGTCTTCGAGGCGATGGAGTTTGCCTTCTTCAAACATCATTTTCACGTCGGGGTATCGGAATGTCCGGGGATGATTGTTCGGGTGCTCTTTTTCTATGAGCAAGGCAAATTCGGAGATACTCATTTCGCAGTTGCTACTAAACTTTTTCAGCTCCGAGAACGTGAATTCATTTGGATCTTCAACCAGTTCGTTGAAGCGCCCTTTTTCCTTTCCCAGGTCTTTGGCCACGAGCGACCGGGGGAGCGTCTGGAATATGTCGGAAAACAGCTTGATCTCGTTTCTCTTATACTTTGGTCGAATAAGGTTGTACCGCGGGTCTCTCACCATGATCAAAATACGGGTTAATTGGCTACTTAAACTATCATCGTTCTTTATTTTGACTTTGGATGCCCTGGTATTTGACTGCAGGCGTCCTCATTTCTGTCTTTGGGGGATCGCGGGCGCCGACGGCGCGGTGGATAGCCTTTTCGCCGTATTGGCGTTTGATGGAATCGATGGATTGATAAAGGCGGATGGCTTCCGCCGTGTCTTCGTAGAGTTTGATCTGGTAATTTCCGGGAACTAGACGGGTAAGGCGGACACCAACCAGGCGGATAAGTAGACGACGGTCGTATAGCTTATCAAAAAGGGATTGAGCGACGGGGATGAGGAGATGATCGGCGTTTGTAAAGTCGATGGTCTTCTGGCGGGCGACGGTATCGAAGTTTGAATAACGGAGCTTTACCGTGATGCAGCCGGTCAGGCGATCCTGACGGCGCAGTTCGAAGCCAACCGATTCGGTCATTCGAACCAGTTCGGCGTGCAAAAAAGCCAGATTGGTCGTGTCGGATTCAAAGGTTCTCTCCGTGCTGATGGACTTCTGTTCGCGGTAGGGGATCACCGGGGAGTCATCGAGGCCGTTGGCTTTTCGCCAGAGGTCGATGCCGGTTGCGCCGAGCATGGTCTCCAGCATTTCGACGGGGATTTCGCTGAGGGTGCGGATCGTCTCGACGCCGCGGCGGATGAGCTTGTATGCCGTCTCTTTACCGATACCCGGCAGTTTGCCGATGGAGAGTGGGGCAAGGAAGGAACGTTCGTCGCCAAAGGCCACCTCCAACTGGCCATCAGGTTTGATCTCATCCGTCGCCACTTTGCTGATCAGCTTGTTGCTGGCGAGGCCATAGGAGACGATGAGGCCGCTTTCCTTCAGCACCTTCCCTTTCAGCTCCCGGGCGAAGAGGCTGCAGCCAACGAACTTATCCATCCCCGAGAGGTCGATGTAGAATTCATCGATGGACGCCTTTTCGAACAGGGGCACGGTATCCTGTATGATATCGGTGACTGTTTGCGAGTATTTACTATAAGATTCCATATCGCCGCGGATGACGATGGCTTCCGGGCAAAGGCGGCGGGCGAAAACCACGGGCATGGCGCTATGGATGCCGAAGCGGCGGGCTTCGTAGCTGCAGGCGGCCACCACGCCGCGGTCGCCGGCGCCGCCGACGAGGATCGGTTTGCCTCTCAGCGACGGGTTTTTGAGGCGCTCTACCGACACAAAAAACGTATCGAGGTCAAAGTGGGCGATCTGTCTCATGGTTGCGCGTTAAGGGGGTGGCGATTTTTGCCGGAGGCCGACCTTTTCGACATGGGTTACTTCAATGCTGTGGACGCCAAATTCTTCAAGGACCGTTCCGGTGATCCGGTAAAATCCGGCACGGGGTGGATATCGGGCATGGATAGCCGGGAAATGGACGGTATCCATCCAGTCTTTGGCAGCGTCGAGAAAGGTCCCGAAACTCATCATCTCGTCCTTCACGGTTCGGACGGGTTTGTGGGTAATATGGTAGCCGAGGACGGTGATGACCTGTCCGAGGTGGTTGCCGATATCTTTTGCGGCGACGTAACG
Organism: Puia sp.; assembly: GCA_035501395.1. Lineage (GTDB taxonomy): Bacteria > Bacteroidota > Bacteroidia > Chitinophagales > Chitinophagaceae > Puia. The sequence continues at coordinate 30,262 of DATJWK010000164.1, read as the reverse complement.
GGAGGGATCGTCATCGATGAGGATAAAGGGGTCATCCACCGGGAAGCCCAGCAGTTCGATGTCGTCAAAACTATTGTCCAGCGGATGATCGGGCAGCAGGGGAAGCGTCAGGTTCGGGGGTGCTTCGCGGAACAACGGTTCGCAAACGGCGCCATAGCGGGCGCTGTGGTTCCGCATTTTCTTCTGCAGGTAATCCCCTTCCCAAAGCAGCTGTTTCTTGCTTTTGCCCGTAAACCGGAAGGCCCCCACCCTGATGAGCAGCTCGAGTTGTTCGGCGGCCACGCCGGTACGGTCGATAAAGTCAGCGAGGGTAGTATAGGTGCCACGGCGGTCGCGGTCTGCGAGGAGGCTTTCGATGGTGGATAGTTCGAGGCCCTTTACGTGGATGAAGCCCACCCACGAGTCCTTTCCACGGAGATTGGTATAATGATCGCTGTTGTTGATGCAGGGTCGATGGACGCGGGCGCCGGCGCGCATGAGTTCGTAGAAGTAGAGCTCGCGGCTGTAGAAGCCGCCGAAGTTATTGATGACGGCTACTGCAAACTCGATGGGGAAATGGGTTTTGAGGTAAAGGCTTTGGTAGCTTTCGACGGCGTAGCTGGCGGAATGCGCCTTACAGAAACTAAAGTCGGCAAAGCTTTCGATCTGGCGCCATACTTCAGTGGTGACATCGGACGGGTATTCCCTGGCGGCGCAGTTGGAGAAAAACTTCTCCTTCAGCCTTGGAAGATGGGCGCTGCCCCGGTATTTGGCGCTGGTTGCACGCCGCAGCATATCGGCGTCCGCCATGTCCAGACCGGCCCATTCGTGGGCAACCTGGATTACCTGTTCCTGGTAGATCATGACGCCATACGTCGAACCGAGAAGCTCTTTCAGCTTAGGATGCAGGTATTCAAAACCGTTAGGGTTATGGTGGCGGAAGATATATTGATGCATCATCCCGCTGCGGCCGACGCCGGGCCGGATGATGGAGCTCGCGGCCACAAGGGTCGCGTAGTTATCGCAGTGCAGCTTTTTGATCAGCTGACGCATGGCCGGCGATTCGATGTAGAAGCAGCCGATGGTGCGGCCCTGCATGAGTTGCCGGCGGATGAGGGGGTCGCGCTTGAATGCTTCTATGTCATGGATGTCGATGTCGATACGGCGGTTGGCCTTTACCAGCTCGATGCATTCGCGGATATGGCCGAGGCCGCGCTGGCTCAGTACGTCGAGTTTGTAGAGGCCGATGTTCTCCGCGACGAACATATCCATCAGTGCCGTGGGGAACCCTTTCGGTGGAAGGTGGACGGCACACCAGGAGGAGAGTGGTTCTTCCGAGATCAGGATACCACCCGGATGGATGCTGAGACCTGCCGGGAAATCCTTCAGCAGTTTTCCATATTGGAGGATAGCACGGGCAATCCGGTCGCCGCCGGCGACACCGCGTTCGGCCAACCGATCGATCTCCTGCTTAGGCAGGCCAAAGACCTTGCCCAGCTCACGGACGATCGCATTGTGCTGGAAGGTCGGGTACATACCCAGAAGCGCCGCGTGGTTTCGGCCATAGCGTTTCATCATATAGTCGATGATCTCGTCGCGGTCCCGGTGGGAAAAGTCGATATCAAAGTCGGGAGGACTGGTGCGATGGGGATTAAGGAAGCGTTCAAAATACAGTTCCAGCTCGATTGGATCCACGTCGGTGATCTTCAGGCAATAGGCCACGATGGAATTGGCGCCGCTGCCGCGGCCTACATGGTAGAACCCCCGGCTTTGTGCGTAGCGGATCATGTCCCACGTGATCAGGTAGTAGGCGGTAAAGCCCATCTGGTCGATGATAGCCAGCTCCTTTGTCAGGCGTTCGCGGGCCTTCTTATTGTTGCCGTAGCGAAGGCGGAATCCTTCGCGGGCAAGCTTCTCCAGCAGGACGCGGTCGTCTTCCCGGCTTGCGCTGTATAATTTTTTGTTCTTGTCTTGGCCGAATGTCATTTCGATCGAACAGGCGTCGATGAGGCGGTAGGTATTGGTGATGATCGATGGGTAGGCCTGAAAGGCGGAGAGGATATCCGACTGGGGGACGAAATATTCATTTGTTCCGGCGAGATCTTCGGAGGTCAATTTGGAGAGGAGGGTATTCCGGTCGACGGCGCGCAGGAGGCGGTGGAGGTTGTAGTGGATCTTGTCCCGGAAGGTGACGGGCTGGCGGATGACCCACTTCTCAAATGATTTTGATTCTGATTTTGATTTCGATGTCGGTTTCGTTTGGCAGTTGGCAGTCCGGAGGAGGCGGTTCACCTCTTCGGGCAGGACGCCGATCCGTTCGTTGTCCTCGAGATCTTCGGGGGAGCGGGAGCCAAACGGGTAGATGGTGAAGCCATCCTGCGGTCGCTGGTAGAGCCCTTTGGGGGTAGCGGGAAAGTCCGTCTTTTCGAGAAGGTGTTCGGAAAGAAAAGCGTTAATGCGCCGGAAGCCGGCATTGTTGGCGGCTAACAATGTATATAACAGCTTGTTACCGTTGCGGATCTCCGCACCGACGACCGGCCGGATGCCGGCTTCGCGGCAGTACTGGACGAAGTCCCAGGTGTCGCAGGTAGCATTGATATTTGTCAGCGCAAGCGTGGTGGCGCCGGCGTCCAGACCGCTGCTGACAAGGTCTTTGGTGGAAAAGGTGCCGTATTTAAAACTGAAATATGTCTTGCAGAGGTACATGACCAGGGGAATAAAAAAAACTAATATTTTTAGTATCTGTTATGCTAAATTAATTAGTAATTTTGGGGCGGCCATCGGATTCCAGGGAAAGATGCGGAGCAGAAAAGAAAATTTCAGGGAATAAAAATGTGACACTTCTAACGTTGATGGATAAGGTAACTAATACGGAGTTTTTTGGAAACAACCTTTCTCTTAAGACATAGCCAATTAAAATAAAAACCTTTCTTTATACATGATTAAACATAAGCGGGATCATCGTTATGATTTGATCAAGCCTATGGTCGAAACCGGCAAGATCATGTTCTTCAACGATATTTTCAAGTACATCCCAAAAACGGTAGTGGCAAAAGATCTGGGGAAGAAGGTCGATCGATTCAACACCCTAATGAGCAGGGTCGAAGAATTTATGCTGGAGGATCTTTTTATTATGGCCGGTTTTTTTGACATCGATGAAGACGTCATCGTCCGGCTGGTGATGAACGACTACAAAAGGAACAAAAGTGAGATCGCGACGACGGCGAGGACGGTATAATTGTGTCTGCTGTTTGCCGCCCCCCAACAGGCCGGGGGTGGCTTTTTTTTGCTAAATTTGGAGATGTTCAGCAACTTCTTTAAGGTCGCCCTGCGAAACCTGGGCCGGCAAAAAGGATATGCAGCGTTGAATATCCTTGGTCTGGCCATCGGGATCACGTGCTGCCTGATCATCTTCGAATATGTGGCTTATGAGCGCAGCTACGACCGGTTCGAGCCGAACGCCGATCGCCTTTATCGCGTGCAAGATGAAGATTATCAAGGAGGCAGGATGGTTCTGCCTTGTGCCGCCGCGATGCCGGGTGTGGCCGGGGGGATGATGCGGGAGTGCCCGGAGGTGGAGAATGCCTGCCGGTTCTATCGGGGGGCCGGTATCCTGGCCGATGACAGCCGGGCCTTAAAAATCAGGGAATCAAGCTTTTATTACGCTGATCAGGCCGCGATACCACTATTTGGGATCCGCTTGATTTACGGAGACGCCCGGACGGCATTGACCGGGCCGGCCAAAATATTGTTGTCGGCAACCGAAGCGAAAAAATTCTTTGGAGAGGAGAACCCCGTCGGAAGGACGTTGGCGCTGCACAGCGGCGCCCGCCCGGCGCCGCTGACCGTGGAAGTCACAGGCGTGTTCATGGACAGACCGCTAAACTCGCATTTGCAGTTCCCTTTATTGGTTTCCTATCCGAGCCTGAGCGTGCTCCATGGGACGTACGGAAAGCCGAATGATATTTTTGAGACGAGCTACGGCTGGACCGATTTTTATACCTATGTATTATTGCGGCCAGGGACAAGTGCCCGGCGACTGGCGGCCCGGTTACCGGCGTTGGTCGACAAGAATTACAATAATCTGCCGCAAGCGAAGAATTCCGGCGACAGCCTCGCGCTTTCGCTGATGCCGGTTGAGAATATCCACCTCGGATCGCACTATACGGAAGAGGCGGAGCCGCCGGGGGACGGGCAATCGGTTTCATTCCTGTTCCTGATCGCCTTCCTTATCATTGGAATTGCCTGGATCAATTATATCAATCTGGCTACCGCCCGATCGCTGGAGCGCGCCAAGGAAGTGGGCGTCCGAAAAGTGCTCGGCGCATTACGGGGGGAACTGATCCGGCAATTCATGATGGAGAGTTTGCTGATGAATTCGATAGCGCTCGTGGCGGCCTTTGGGCTAACGCTGGCGGTAAACCCCTTCTTTGTGCGCCTGACGGAGCGGCCGATGCCGGCATTGTACACGCTGCCGCGGGCATACTGGGAGATCTTCCTGGCATTGTTTGTTGCCGGCACATTGCTTTCAGGAGTCTATCCGGCGCTTATTTTATCCCGGTATCGGCCGGTGGCCGTGCTAAAAGGAATGTTCAAGAACGCAGCGGGGGGACAGTGGCTGCGGCGGGGGCTTATAGTCGGGCAGTTCGCAGCGTCGATCATTTTGATCGCCGGAACGATCGTCGTGTACCGGCAGGTGGAGTATATGCGCAATCAGGCGCTGGGCGTAAATATCAATGAGACGCTGGTCGTGCGCGCGGCAGCGAGCAGTTTGCCCGATTCCTCTTACCAGGATGTCTACCGGGGGTTCAAGGGTGACATCCAAAAACTCCCCGGCGTCCGAAGTATGACTTCCTCTTCAGAGGTTATGGGGGATGAGATCCTCTGGTCCACGGACTGGCGCCGGCTTCACAGCCGGAGCAACCAGGTTTCGAATATCTTTCATTTGGGTGTCGATAAAGATTTTATCCGGAGTTATGGATTGCGCGTCATAGCAGGCCGGGATTTTTCGAGTGACATCGGTGCAGACCGCAAAGCAATCATCCTGAATGAAGAAGCGGTAAAAACGCTTGGGATCACCCCGCAGCAGGCCATCGGCGAGTTGATGTCCGGCGGACAGGGTAATATGGATTCGATGCAGGTGGTGGGGGTTATCGCAGACTATCACAACGAGGGGTTGCAAAAGGCGATCCAGCCGTTGATCTTGTTCCCCAACCGCAATACGCGGCATTTCTATTCCATCAAACTACAGGGAGCGAACACATCAGAGACGATCGCATCGATCAAGCGGGTCTGGGACCGGTATTTTCCGGGTGAGCCGTATGACTATTTCTTTCTGGACGAAAATTTCGACAAACAATATGCGGAAAATCAGCGATTCGGGGTGGTGTTCGGGTTGTTTGCGCTGTTCGCAATCGCGATCGCCTGTTTTGGGTTGTTAGGTCTGTCCGCGTATAATGTTATCCAGCGAACGAAGGAGATCGGCATCCGGAAGGTGCTTGGGGCATCGACGGAAAATCTGTTACTGATCTTGTCCAGGGATTTTCTGCTGCTGGTGGGAGTTGCGTTTGTCATCGCGGTTCCCGTCACCTGGCTGGCGATGGATAGCTGGTTGCAGAGCTTTGCATACCGGGTCGGCATCTCCTGGTGGGTCTTCGGGTTGGCAGGGTTGCTGGCGGCCTCCATTGCGTTTGTCACCGTTGGCGGCCAGGCGATGCGGGCAGCGATGCAAAACCCGGTGAGAAGTCTGAGGACGGAATAGGAAGGGCCGACGCACATCCCCCCACGGGGTGAATTTTTAATCTATGAGAAATATCGGATTGATTTTTGGATTCAGCGTCATGATGGGATCCGCGCAAGGCCAGCAGCCCGCGTCGACATATCACGAACGATGGCGGCCGCAATTCCATTTTTCGCCAAAGGCGCATTGGATGAACGATCCCAACGGTATGGTATTCACTAACGGGACCTACCACCTTTTTTTTCAATATTATCCGGACAGCTCGGTTTGGGGACCGATGCATTGGGGGCATGCGGTGAGCCCGGATATGGTGCATTGGGAGGAGCAAGCGATTGCGTTGTTTCCGGATAAACTGGGGTATATTTTTTCAGGGAGCGCGGTGTTGGATCTCAACAACACGTCCGGACTGGGAAAAAACGGCGTGGCGCCGCTTGTGGCGATCTTTACGCAACATGACCCGGTAGGCGCGGCTGGGAACAAGAACGATTTCCAAAATCAGAGTATCGCGTACAGCCTGGACAACGGAAAGACCTGGCTAAAATATGCGGGTAACCCGGTGTTGCGGAATCCCGGGATCGCGGACTTTCGCGACCCGAAGGTGTTTTGGGATGGCTCGCAGCGGAGATGGATCATGGTGCTCGCGGTGAAAGACCATGTCGAGTTCTACCGGTCGGCCGATCTGAAGGCCTGGTCAAAAACCGGGGAATTCGGGAAAGACAAGGGGGCTCATGGCGGCGTTTGGGAATGCCCCGATCTTTTCCCGCTGAATGACGGTCATGGCCATCCGACATGGGTGCTGATCGTCAATATCAACCCCGGTGGCCCGAACGGAGGTTCGGCCACTCAATACTTCCTGGGAAATTTTGACGGGAGGACATTTACTCCTTTTACTTCGGGTACGCGCTGGCTGGATTACGGGCCGGATGAGTATGCGGGAGTGACATGGTCGAATACGGGTGAGCGGCGGCTGTTCCTCGGTTGGATGAGCAACTGGCTTTATGGACAGCAGGTGCCGACGGATCCGTGGCGGAGCGCGAATACCATACCAAGGGAATTAGGACTGGCGAAGGTGGGGGATTCACTTTATGTCACGTCGCAGCCGGTGGCGGAGTTGGAAGCGTTGGAAGGGCCACCGATGCAGGAATTGCTCGAGGGAGAACGGGAGAGTGAGCGCAAAGGGGTTGAAGCTCCGTTGCCGAACCTGGCAAAGGTCAACCTGAAGACAAAAAAGGTTGCTCCTTTCGACCTGGTGCTCTCCAATAGGCAAGGGGACAGCACCGCTATCGGTTTTGATGGCCTGGGGAACTACTTTATCGATCGAAGGCATGCGGGTGTCGCAGTCGGGGCGGATTTTGACCGGCGTTATATTGCTCGGCGGATTTCGACGTCGCCTACGATCGATCTGACGCTATTTATCGACGAATCGTCGATCGAGTTGTTTGCGGACCACGGGCTAACGGTGATGACGGCGCTGGTTTTCCCATCGCATCCATATACCCGGATGTTGTTGCGCTCTGCCGATGGGGCTGTCGCCGAAAGTTGGACGGCCGCGCCGTTGTCCGGTATTCACAATTGAACAACGGGTGTATCGGAAACGGACATCTCCCGAAATGTCCGCGGCGCATGCCGGGTTGATTCCTAATAGATTGGCAAGTTGGCATCGGGTATGCTCCGAATGGATTAGTTAATCACTCGGGTATGCTAAAAAACTATTTCAAGATCGCTTTCCGCAGTCTGTGGAGGCACAAAGGATTTTCCGCGCTTAATATTGTCGGGCTGGCTGTCGGCATGGCCGCCTTTTTCCTGATCTTCCAGTATGTCCGGTTCGAGTATAGCTATGATGATTTTGTTGCGAAACGGAACCGGGTGTACCGGCTGAATACCGATCTGGTGTCTTCGTCGGCGACCCAGCATAGTTCGAACACGGCCATGGCGATGGCCATAAACCTGAAACGGGAGTACCCGGAGGTCGAAGACATTGTACGCCTGCTTGGGCAGACCACTTTTTTTAAGCGGGGCGATGTGCAGTTCGCCGAAAAAGCAACGGTCTACGCAGATTCGGGACTGTTCAACATCTTCGGGTTCCCGCTGGTGGAGGGGGACGCCGTTACAGCGTTGAGGGCGCCGTTTAGCGTCGTATTGTCGCTATCGACTGCCAAAAAATATTTTGGGGACGCCGATCCCATTGGTCAGACTATCCTCCTTTCAGACAGTGCATTCCCTGCTAAGGTCACGGGGGTGATGAAGGATCTGCCTGAGAATTCAACGGTCAAGGCCGATCTCTTCGTTTCCATGTCGACGGCGACGCGGAAGCCGGTCGGGGACAGTCTCGATTACCGGTGGGGCTGGTTCAACGTCACGTCGTACCTGCTGTTAAAGCCCGGAGCAGATCCGGCTGCGTTGCAGGCGCAGCTTAAGCCCTTTATGGACCGGCATATGGGAGACAAGCTAAAAGCACAGCAGCAGGACTATGTACTATCCATCGAGCCCCTCAAGGCCACGTACTGGTCGGAGCGCGGCGGACGGGTGAGCGGGAGCAGGGCCAATGTATATATCTTCTCGATCATCGGGTTGTTCATTTTGCTTATTGCGTGTATCAATTTTGTGAACCTGACCACAGCCCGGTCGGCGGAGCGCGCGAAGGAGGTCGGAATCAGGAAGGTGATCGGTGCGGTGCGGTGGGAGCTTACCAGGCAGTTCCTGCGTGAGTCGGTCTTATTGTGTCTGATCGCATTTGTACTGGCGGGTGCGCTTTGTGAGGCGTCGGTGCCCTTTTTCAATCAACTGGCGGGTAAGACGGTCAGCACCGGTGTCCTCGGCAAGCCGGATTCGGTCGTGGTCTTGCTGGGCGTAGCGTTGCTGATCGGGGTGTTGGCGGGAGCCTATCCTGCGTTGGTATTGTCAGGCTTCCGGCCGATCGAGTCGTTGAAGGGTCGGTTCAGCACGAGTACCCGCGGGTTGTTGTTGCGGCGCGGGTTGGTCGTCTTTCAGTTCACGATCTCGATCGGTCTGATCATCGGGACGGTGGCCGTCTTTTCGCAGCTCGATTATATGCGCAGCCGGGACCTGGGATTTGATAAACAGCAGGAGTTGGTGATAGATGAGCACAATGACCCGCATAAATTTGTACTTAAACAAGAGGTTCTGCAGTTGCCGAATGTGCAGGGTGCTTCGTTCTCGGGCAGTGTTCCCGGTGAGGGCGATTGGGGCGCCTATTCCAGGATAGAGAACAGCCGTGGGGAAATGCAGGTGGCGAACATGGATCTGACCTATGTGGACTTCGGGTACCTGGAACAATACAAGATGAGGCTGCTGGCAGGGCGTTTCTTCGACCCGCATATCGCAACGGATACGATGCAGGCGATGATCATCAATGAGAAAGCGCTGGGGCTTTTCGGCTATTCGAAGCCGGAGCAGGCGATCGGGCGGCGGTTCGATCAGTGGGGGAAGACGGGGATGATCATCGGGGTGATCCGCAACTATAATTTCGAGGGCTTGCAGAAGGAGATCCGGCCGCTGAGTATCTGCATCAAGCTGGAGGACTGCAATTATTTATCCGTCAAGGTTGGAATGCGGGATCTGCCTGCTACGATCTCGGCCATCAGGAAGCAGTGGGAGGGGTTGGCGCCGAATAAGGAGTTCGACTACTTCTTTTTGGACGAGCAATTCGACAAGCAGTATAGGGCGGAAGTAAAGTTTGGACGCCTGTTTATCGATTTCGCGGTGCTGGCGATCTTCATTTCGTGTTTGGGGTTGTTGGGATTGGCCTCATATAGTACCGTTCAACGCACAAAAGAGGTTGGCGTTCGCCGGGTGCTGGGGGCGTCGGTTACAGGGATTGTGCGGCTGCTATCTTTCGAATTTCTGCAGTTGGTGGGGCTGGCGTTCCTGGTAGCCGCGCCGGTGGGGTGGTATGTGATGCACCGGTGGCAGGATAATTTCGCATATAAGGCGGGCTTAGCGTGGTGGATTTTTGCGGGGGCGGGATTGATAGCCATGCTGATCGCGTTTGGGACGATCAGCTATCAGGCGATCCGGGCGGCGATGGTCTCGCCGGTGAAAAGTCTGCATTCCGAATAACCTCACTTATAAATGCGGCCCATGAAGCGGTCGTCGAAAATTAACTTCCTGAGGGCTTCCGGGTCGATGGCCCCTTCGCCGGAGAAGATGATCTTGCCGCCGGGTTCGAGGAGAAGGCTAAATGGGAGACCGCCCGGCCAATTGGGAACCAGGTTAGTCAGCTTATAGTGGTCATCGTCGCTGTAAATGTAGTTCGGTGAAGAAGATTGTTGCTTCTCCAAAAAGCGCAGGGCTTTTGATCGTGTAGCAGTGTCCGGTTTGTCCAGGCTGACACTGACCAGTTCAAAACCGCGATCGCGATACATTCGATTTAGCGAAACCAGGTCCGGGAATTCCTGGATGCAAGGGACACACCAGGTCGCCCAGAAATTGATCAGGCGAAGTTTGTTGCTGTGATTTTGCAGGAGTCTGGTGAGGCTATCGAGACCGATCGTCTCCAGTTGCACGGGTTCCTTTGCCCAATTGGCAGCAGCTTTTTCCGTCCAGTTGCTTTTCTCCCTCCATTTTATCGAGCAACCGAAAGGTTTTGTCACGGCGACAGGAGGGTCTTGCCTTGCCAGGATAGCGTCGATGGCATTGCGGGCGTCGTTGATGTGCGGTGGCTTGTGCGGATCTTCCGTATCGTCGATGCGGCCGTTGTAGCGGAGTTTTCGATCCTGATCGAAGATGAAAATATGGGGGGTGGCGACGGGACCGTATTGTCTGGATGCGAATTCGGTTTCGCCATCGTACAGATAAGGAAAGTTATAGCCGGCTGTTTTTGCGCGCCTTTTCATATCGTCAAACGAATCGCCCACATCGCTGTAGCCCAGTTCGTCAATTCGCAAGGCTTCCGGTGCATTGGGGCTGATGCCCACGATCCGGACGCCTTTTGGGGTATAGTCCGCGGTGAGTTGGATCAGGCGTTGCTCGTAGGCCTGGGACGTAGGACAATGGTTACACATGAAAACCACCGCGAGGACCCTGGCTTCCTTAAAGGACTGCAGCGTATAGGTTCGCCCGTCGACCCCTTCCAGGCTGAAGTCCGGAGCTGGTGTACCAGTGGCGAGTGTCGGGTGATCGTTGATGTGTTCGGCGTCGATGGCGGTGGCAAGTTCGCTCAGCGGTTGTCCGGCGGCGATAGCCAGAAGGTACCAGGCATCATGCGGAAGCCATTGTTCGGCCCAGCGCCAATCGTAGTCTTTGTGGGTTTGGGCGTAGGAAAGGTTGAAGTCGATGTCGGATTCGTCGGTAAGGCCGGAGGTGATGCCGTTTACGATTCCGCCGGGGGCGTTGGTATATTCGAAGGTTCCAAAGAAGCCGTATGCGGGGTTGTTCCGCCCGGTTCCCTGAAGCATGGAGGCATCATAGGGATTTAGGCCTAATATCCAGTTGAGCTGGTCGAGGGCGAAGGACTCGAGGGAATCGACGAAGCGTCGGTTGTCGGCGGTATAGGCGGACGGGCCGGGGGCGGTGGTGGAAGGCTGGTTGTCGGCGAACAACGGGATGGCGAGGCGCGCCGCGGCGGCCATGGAAGCGAGGCGGGCATCTTCACCCTGCCACCAGGGGGAGGCTTCGCTGCCATGGGGGAAGAAAAATGCGCTATGGCGTTTGCCGAGAGTGTCCTGAACCAACTGGCGGCTATAGCCGAAGGGATTGTTGACTTCGTGGGTGATGGCCAACTCGTGGTCCAGCGATCTCCTCACGGCGCTGCGGATGAGGGCGCGGGTTGCCGTGGTGGCATAGGGACAATAATACAGCAGGCTGACGAGGGGCAAGCCGGCGTCGGCAGGATGGAAAAAAGGGCGGTCCACGCTGTCGGCGCGCCAATAATCGGTATAGCTCCCCCAGGAATGAAGACGGTCTATAAGGTGACGGGCGTATGTTTCGGCGGCGTCACGATAATTGTCGTCGCGGGTGGCTTTATAAAGTTCGGTTGCCGCGGCCAGCGCGCAATAGTCGTCGACAATATTGGGTTTGCCGTCATTGGTCATGGCGGAATTGTTGGATTGCAGGAATTTGAAAGCTGCTTCCGCCGCTTGCAGATATCGTTTATTGGAGTAGTCGCCCGGGACGTCGGACAGGGATGCCATGGCAAGGGCGGCGATGGCCATTCCCCCACCCGACCGAAAGCTGGACTGATAGCTACGCCAGTCATTGACGGTCCGGTCACCCCCAAAGGAGGCGTCCTTTGTGGCCTTGATGCGATAAGATTGTTGTTCGGGGGAGATCACGCGATCTTTGGCCAGTTTGCCGGGGCCAGGCGCACCGATGGAGCGATAAAACGATCCTCCTGCTGCCTTGACCCGGACGAGGTAATCGGCGCCATACATCGCTTCGTCAAGGATGCGGCGCATAAATTGGCGGTAGTCGGTGCCGGGACGGTGGGCGAGGAGTTCGTGTGTCTTAAGCAAACTATACACGACGAAGGGTACTTGTTGCGGGTTGAAGTATGATGAGAACGAGAGGTGGGAAAGATGGATGCCGTAGTCCCCCGTGGCATCGTACCAGCCGCCGTGGAGGTCGAGCGTGCTGTCACGAGAGGTGTCGCCTGCGCGGGGCGCTTCGGCGACCGAGGCCGGGGCTGCGGGGACCGATGGCAGATGATGGTCGGCCTGGTCGATGACGCCGGCGCTGCGTTGACCTTTAAAATAGTAGAGTATATCGGAAAGCGTAGCTTTTTCGAGGATATTCGAGCCAATGGCGAAGGGTTCGGAATGGATGGCGCCCGCACCGTGGATCACGAGGCGGTATGAGCCGGGCGTCGTGAAGTTTGTGAAGTCGATGGTCCAGAATAGCCAGTTCTTCCAGTGGTCGACCGAACCGCTGTAGACCACCTTTCCGTCATAGACGTTCTGACCGCTGGTTTCATCGATAAGGTCGAATTGCATGGGAGGAAGCCGGCGGGTGGCGATGAGTACGGCATGTTTGGGTTTGACGGCTTCGTATCCCACCTGGTTGGTAAGGATCTTAGCGGTGGGCGACTGCGGGCGGAGTGTGGAAGATAGGAAGAGGAGACAGGTAGTCAGGAGAGCGATTGGCCTTTTCATGCTGACAAATTTACTTGCTCAGCAGATAGGACCCGCAATATTAGAATAAGAGCCAGTGAATAAACATGCAGCAAAGCACGCCGCTCAGAAAGGCGGCGAGGAGGCCGGTCAGGGACGGGGAAGATTCAGCCCCTTCCATCTCCTCTATGCTTTCGCCGGTTATTTTTGCATATAGACGTTTCATTTTGATCCTTGGGTTTGGCCTAAAAAGGCAATGCGCATGCCGGGTGTAGGACACTGATTATCATTACGATAATGAGGGGACGACTTCCCACAATGGGACTTACCCGCCAATTTGGGAGGGCTGGGGACAACAGTCGTCAAGGCGTGGGTTGTCGCGCGGGAGATTGAACGCGATCAAGGCGTAGCCAGTGGCGGAGAAGATTGAGGGCGATCGGGCGGCGCGGCACCGAAATTTACGTTTGGGTGCGGCCCCATATAAAAGCACAGGGTCGCGCCGGACTTGATTTGATGGAAATCGATATAGGATTTCGCGTATGGGACACCATTTAGCGTCGCGCGCTCGATATAGATATTGCCCGGGCCAAAATTGACCGTCTCCATTTTGAATGTGGTCCTATCGCCTGTTTTCAGGATAGCCCTTTTTACCAGTGGGGTCCCGAATACGAAGATCCCGTTGGCCGGGTTTACAGGATAAAAACCGAGCGCCGACATGACGTACCATGCGCTCATCTGGCCGCAGTCATCATTGCCGCAGAGCCCATCGGGTTTGGCCGTGTACAATTCCGAGGCGATCCTTGCAATCTTTTCCGCTGTCTTCCAGGGATAGCCGGCAAAATCATACAGGTAGGGGATGTGGTGATTGGGCTCGTTGCCCTGTGCGTACATCCCGACGAGGCCGGAGATGTCGGGCGGAGCGTCGGCGCCGAGGGAACCGGTCACGGTAAAAAGCGAGTCAAGTTTTGCGACGAAGGGTTTGTCACCGCCGAGAAGAGAAATCAATTTCTCTACGTCTTGCGGCACTAGCCAGGTATATTGCCAGGCGTTGCCTTCGGTATAATCGGAAGGAATAAACGGGTTAAAGGGTGTGCGCCAGCTGCCGTCGGCGAGAACCGGCCGCATGAATTTCGTCGTACTGTCGAAGTAGCGGGTAAAATAGGCAGCACGCCTGGAATAGTATTCCTTATCGGTCGTCCGGCCCATGGCGGCGGCCATGCGGGCGATGCACCAGTCGTCGACGGCGTATTCGAGGGCCTTGGAGACCGATTCACTTTCCTTGTCGGCCGGAATGTAGCCTTCCTCCTTGAGGTACTTCATTCCATAGTCGTCACGGGTGGAGGAAGCCTTCATGGCGTCGAGGGCGAGATTGGGATCAAATCCCCGGTAGCCTTCCAGGTACGCCTCTGCGATAACGGGGACGGCGCTGTAGCCGACCATGCAGTTAGTCTCCCGGCCCTGCAGGTGCCAGATGGGCAGTTTGCCTTGTTGCTGATAGATGGCGAGCATGGAATTGACGATATCGTTTACCCGTTCTGGTTGAATGAGGGTCATCAACGGGTTTAGCGTGCGATAAGTATCCCAGAGGGAAAAGATGGTATAGTTGCTAAATCCAGGATGGGTATAGACCTTCCGGTCGGCGCCGCGATAGCTGCCGTCGTGATCGTTGTACAGCGCAGGAGTGATCATGGTGTGGTAGAACGCAGTGTAGAAAACTTTGTTCTGCGTGGCGTTGGCGGCTTCGGCGGTGATCTTTCCCAGTGCGGCTTCCCACTTTGCGTTGCCTTCCTTTACAACGGCATCAAAATTCCAATCGGGGATCTCGGCGGCGATGTTGGCCAGGGCGGATTCGCTGCTCACATTGGAGACCCCGATCTTTAGTAATACGACCGGCTGACCGGTTGAGATGACACCTCTTAGACTGTCATGGAGCATGAAGTTTTTCAATGGGATATTGCTGCGAATGGCAAAATAGATCTGGCGGCCCTGTGCCCACTGAGAGGTGTTTCGCCAGCCCAGCAGCGTGCTATCGTCGATACGTCGCAGGCTGCCAAGGACGTTCGGATGCTGCCAGCCGGTGTCGAAGTTGCCCTGCAGCAGATCGATGATGATATGCCCGGGGCGGTCCCCGGGAAAATGATACCGGTGAAAAGCGACCCGTTCGGTCGCTGTTAATTCGACTTTTATGTGATGGTCTTTCAGCCAGACGGAGTAATAAGCGGGCCGGGCTATCTCGTGCCCGTGGTCATAATGCGAGGAGTAGCCGATGACGGGGTTAGCTTGGGTTCCGGGTTCGGTCCGGATAGGCCCGGTGAACGGCATGATGAGGACGTCGCAGAGATCCGGGACGCCGGTGCCGTTTAGATGATTTTGGGAGAACCCTTTTACAATGCTGTCGGAGTAGTGGTAGCCCGAGCACCAGTCCCAGCCTTTGTTGAAGTTAGTGGGGCCCACCTGGACGGCGCCAAACGGAACACTCGCTCCGAGAAAGGTATGGCCATGGGCGGCGGTACCGATGTAGGGGTCGACGGAAGAGAGGAGAGGACCTTCGGGAAAAGTTGACTGTGCGATTCCATTTGAAATACCGATCGAAAACAGTAAAGGGAGCATGCGCTTCATGGGGTAAAGATAATGGATGTCTAATGGTTTTTTGGAAGGTCGCAAGTTAAAAATTGCTACTAGCTTAGCGGTCCTTTTAAACTTTTATCTTATGGGTACCGCGAGGTGGCTGGGAGCGTGTCGTTGGGTGCATGTCCTGCTTGTATTTGTCTATGTTTTTGTGACGATCATGGTTGTCATCGTATGGTTGGTGCTTCTTGGTCTGAGGATGCCGGATTGGCTTCGATGGGTGATGCTGGTGGGGTGGTTCGCGGTTTGTTTTGGTGGTGTTCTGGTCCTTGAAAGGATGGGTTTTCTGATCGGACAAGGATGCCGGAGACCGATCAAGTCAGAGGAAGAAAGGTTGTTTGGGTTGATCGACGAGGTGTACGAGCGAATGGGATCGAACGAAAAGACCGGGAAGGAGGTGCGATTCTTTGTCCGAAGCACTGCGACGGCAGGCGACGGGTCCTTTGGATGTCGAACGATCATTATCAGCAGCAGTACGCTGCTACTAGCGTCGGATGAGGAGCTGCGCGGCATCCTGGCGCATGAATGGGGTCATCTCCGCGACGGCGATCCAATCCTGGAAGCGGCATTTTTCAGCGCCGGAATATTCGCTCGTGGCTTTAGGGTAGCCCGGGGAGTCATCCGGCGCGGATTTCGGTTAACCATTGTTGGAGGTCTTGTCTTATTGGCATTGTCGTCGCCGGTCATTTTGCCCCTGCTATTCTTCTTCTTGCTGGATTCACTCTTTCGGGGTTTGATTTGGGGCCTGCGGAAGATCGGGGATCTCCGACAGGATTGCTACGCAGTCCGCGCGGGCTGCGGAAAAGGTTTGCGGGACTGGCTGGAAAAGTCTGGACTGGCAGCTAATATAAATCGAATTAGGCGGCTGGAGAAAATGCTGTAGCCTGCGCAACAAATTTCTTCTGCCGCTACGTCCGCCGCCAGACGCAGTTTTATTTGGACTTTAAGCGAAAAATTGGCTAAATTTGCGGTCCCATTGCCCAATAGTATAAGGGTAGTACGTCAGATTCTGGATCTGAGTGTCTTGGTTCGAATCCAGGTTGGGCAACAAGTGACTCCTCGCAAAGCGAGGGGTCTTTTTTTGCACGGAAGCGAAGCGAGTTTACTTGCGTGAACGGACAGGAAAAGAGAAAACTAGAGATCAATCATTGGTACCACCTTCGTTGTAACGGTGTCAGTGGGCCTGTTAGCAAGCAAGAAAAAGGCGGCATCGAAAAAGGCATACCGTTTAACCTGGTAAAATTTAGCTTGATTGATCAACCATACAAATTGGCCATAAGTGTTCGAATCGCCAAACTTAATTTTTAAAACCACTGACGTGTCGTAAAAAAATTGCATTCGTTCAATCTCCTGAGAAATAAAGTTTAGCTTCCTCGCGAAGATATCTTTATTTCGAGATGGAGCAGGATCGCTCAAATCGACACAAAGCAATTTCTTGTTTTTGGTGGCTTTCAAGAAAGAGAACTTAGAAAATCTATATAAACTTGTATCGGGGCCTTCATACGGGAAAAACACCTGCAGTACATGTGGTTGAGGTTTGGGGTGTGATGTGTATATCCATAACAATATCGGCAGTCCCAATAGGCTAATCATTCCAGGAACGTAATATTTTTCCCTTCTCGTCATCAATAGTAAGACACAAGATCAAGTGATTTCCACAGAAAATCTTTGCGTAGCAGGTTAAAACAATTCTCCAGGATTTAATTTTAGGAAATCCTGCCAGGGAATTCCAGTTTTCCCTACTAGCAACACTTTATCGGGGTTGAACGCCTTTTTAAACGCTGATATTCCCGAGGAAGATTGCGTCGTTCCGCTCTTGATCTCAAGTCCAATAACCTTCCCTTTTTTTTCAAGGACGAAATCAACTTCTTCGTTTCTTTCACGCCAATAAGAAACTATGAATCCTTCGACCAGCGAGTAATTTATCAAATGAGCTCCTATTGAGGATTCAACCAACCTGCCCCATTCTTCTGGCCTTATTTGTATTTCTTCGAACAGTTCTCCCCGTTGGGCGCTGATCAATGCTGTATTGTGTACCTGAAATTTAGGGCTTGAAGATCTTTTATAAATTAAGTTACCGGAAAATTTCTCGATCCCTGCCAATAAGCCTGCCGTATTCAGCAAGTCAAGATAATGCGATAAAGTAGTTGTATTGCCGGCATCCTGCAACTGTCCGATCATCTTTGTATAAGAAAGTATTTGGCCGGAATAAAGACATCCCAATTCGAAAAGACGCTTCATCAAAGCGGGCTTGTCAATCCTCGTGAGCATGAGTATGTCTTTTGATATACTCGTTTCGATAAGGGCCTGCTGGACATATGCCTTCCATCGTTGTTCTTCAGCGATCAGCGGCGCTGATCCCGGATAGCCACCGAACCAGACATATTGATCGCTGGTCCAACCAAAAGCCTGCTCCATTTCCGATAGTGACCAATGTCCCATATAAGTTGTCTCAAACCGTCCTGCCAAAGATTCGGTAAGTCCTTGCTGCAATAACAAACGAGATGATCCCAGCAGGATTACCTTCAACGTTCTTTTTGTGTGGGTATCGGTATCCCATAATAACTTTACAATTTCACTCCAATCCTCTATTTTCTGAATTTCATCGATCACCAATAGGAACTCTGCGGCCCTCTCCTGGTCCATTTTCAAGCGTGCTGTTTCCCATTGCTGCTCAAGCCAGCTTACGTTAGAAGCGGCGACAGCATCCGCGGAGGCAAAATGGCTAGGTAATTTGCATTTTTCTAATAGTTGATAGACTAAGGTTGTTTTCCCAACCTGGCGTGGACCAAGTAATACTTGAATAAATCTTCTTGGTTCGATAATTCTCTTCGTAAGCAGTTGCAAATGAGGGCGTTCAAACATATTTTGCAAATTACTCAATATAATGAGTAAAAATACTCAAAGTATTGAACAACTCCAATTCAATTTAGACTGCTACTATCAGCTATCAAGGTAACGGGAGTTTTCCATCTTTTTTTACACCGGCCATAAATACATTCTATTTTTTTATAGTTTGTAGTATTATTCTCAAATACCTGACCAATGAAATACCATCTGACCATTCTCGCCATTTCGTCGACACTTTCCTGTTTCGGACAAACCGGGAATCCTGTCTTTAATTCAATTCCTGTCGGACAGGACAGCCTCGGCGGGTGCAAATTGCTCGCCAACTATTATACCCTTCAAAATAATATCGACAACAAAACGACCTCTGTCTACATTTCCGACAAGCCAACCATCGACGAAGTAGCGAAGGCGGCGACCAATTTACCGGCAGATTTTTTTATCCTGGTTAGAAATAACCAAATACTCAAGCTCATCCTCGTAAACAATTATCCCGAGAAATGGATTCTCGTTAGCACCCCGGGTGATCCCGAGCCCAGGAGGTATAAGAACCCGCTAAAAGGGGACATTGCCGAAAACCGGGCCAACGAACTTATTAAGGCCCGCTATGATTCGTCGGCGTCTATCTCCAACGGCAAGCTGAATTTCAACGGTAAGCGCTATAGGATCAATACGAACCAGCAGACTAGGGAAGTCGTGATCGACCTCATCGAACGGGAACATTTTGATACCCTCGGATCATCGGCGGTTACGCTGCTAACGAAAGAAGAATTGCATAAAATGATTCTGGAGCAAACGAAAGAAGGGGGGAGACTGGATTTTTTTACTCCAATAAAGGGCCGTGAGATGCAAGGCATCCAGATAAAACCCGGGGTCTTCGATACTCGAATCGGCATGGCGCTCTATCAATGGGGAAAGTCCTGTTTCGACATGGGAGTGGTTGACGTGGATGAGGCCTATGCCATATTCGGAGATTTCAAAGGCCGGCCCGTGAATATGAGGGAGCAGTCTTATATCAAGCTGGGATTCGACAAAGCACTGGAGAAATGAGAATCGCGAACAAGCGAAAGTTTTTTGGCGCCAATATCCTGGATGCTGGAATGCCCGAATAATCCACAATGGTGGGGAACTATATTTGCCGCGTAAGAGCAAGTAGGTATACTTTTAGGGACATTAACCTAAAACAGTAGAACATGCCAGTTATCTCCATTGCGATTCAAAAGGGTGGTTCGGGAAAGACCACCACTGCACTCAATTTAGGGGCCGCCTTATCCCGGCAAGGAAAGAAAGTTTTGTTGATCGACGCCGATCCGCAGGCAAACCTTTCCCAATCCCTTGGAATCGAGGATGAACCCCGATTCAATCTGTATTCGGAATTAAAGAAGGAGATCCTGCAGGAAGGGGGCCGGCTATCGGACGCAGTCGTTCACACGGCGGCGGGTATCGATGTAGTCCCGGCTTCTATCGACCTGGCTATCGTCGAACTGGAAATGGCCGGTCTTATGGGCAGGGAATACCTCATGAATGATCTACTGAAACCACTGACAGAAAACTATGATTACATTTTTATCGATTGCCCGCACGCGATCAGTTTACTTACCGTGAATGCCCTCGTTGCCAGCGACTATGTTATGCTCCCGTTGCCGGGGGAATTCCTGCCGCTGAAGGGGGTGTACGGATTTATGCGGCAATTCGACGTCATTCGAAAGAAACTCAACACCCGGCTGCAGTTATTGGGCATGGTAATGACCAGGTACGATGAACGCAAGCAAATGAATGTCGGCGTGCGAAGACAGCTGGAAGAAAAATTCGACGGCAAAGTCTTTCGGACCGTCATCCGCACAAACATCCAGTTGGCCAAGGCGCAGGAAGCGGGTAAGGACATCTTTAGCTTTGACCGAAGCTCGAACGGCGCCAAGGACTATCGGCAGCTGGCGGAAGAGTTGATGCAAAAAGCGGGTGATCGGATGGCGGATGGCGGAATCGTAGGAGCGATGCGGGCGGACGGTGGCCCGGCGGGTATTGGGCGCGCGGACCGTGGCCTTGCAGATAATGTAAGGTCGGATGGCGGACTGGTCGCGATTGAAGAACCCATGGAAGTTTTCTAGCTGCTGTTTTTCAATTGCCTGAAGAGGTTGTACAGGTCGAGTTGAACCCATAGTTCTTCAACTTTGCCTCGTTTGAAGCGAAAGAAGAAAATTTCGCTCAGGTATTTTATGTGATTCCCGGGAGGCGGATAGCCCCAGAATTCACCGTTGTGGGTACCGCTGAATATTACCCGCATGGCTATGCGGTTATCCGATTCCAAGACATCACCAATAGAGTAGTGTACGTCGGGAAAGGCTTTAAAGAAATACCTTAGAAAATCGGCCTGATCGGCGATGCTTTTTTTGGTCTCGGTACTGTCCAACAGCACATGAACCACAAAGCTATCGGCGAAGACCTTGCTTAGGCCTTTCAGATCTTGCCTGTTGACGACCTCTTCAAAATAGTATCTGGCAGTTGCCTTGTTGCCTGATTGGCCGCGGCCGGGAATTGTGCGGCCCATTACCAAGATGAAGATGAGGGCCAATGCGGTACATTTCATAAATAACGGTTTGATGGTGGCGGGGAATGGCTAAATATAAGGAGTAATTTTGAATCAACCGTTTGCCCCGCATCAAGTCAGCATAGGGGTTGAAATACTACATTTGCGTTATTGCGGGTACGGAGGGATAAGGTCACTTTTGTTGACATCATATGAAAGTACCGGTTGGCGCTATTGTATAAAGTGGCCGGGCCCGGTTTTGTTACACTGACGAGCGGGGCGATCGCCTATCCGCCAAAAAAAATCGAAGGTGTGCCGGCGAAGGCGGGGCTGCAAATTCCGGTTCGTGCAGGTTACAAATACATTATTCAGCATCACTTCTTCCTGATGGGTGAGGCAGGGTATTCGGATTTCAATACGTATTTTGGAAGTAAAGGGAATATCGCCTCTAGGTCCAGCGGGGCCGTACTGGTGGCGCCATCCGTCGGATTCCAGGCAAACGCGTTCGAGATCGGGGTACGATACGACATTTTCTCCAACAGTACAGGTGGTGTGGCCGGAGTGCGGCTTGGGTTTAATTTCTAGCCGACAAGCGCTCCTTCCAGTACTTCGTCCAGATTGCTTAGTCCCATGCTGAAGCCTGCTTCGAATCCCATTTCGACGATGGTTCGGAGATCGGCCTCTTTGTCAAAACCGATGGTTACATCGATTTTGGAACCGGTTGCCGTGGCGGAAAACACGGTGTGCCAGTGCATGACGGGGAGGATCGTATTGGGAGTTCCGTTTTCATCGCAAAACATCGAGTCGGCTTTGAAGCTGCGTTGGGGATCGACCGCCTTGAATTCGACGCGACAGTGGTGACGGTCGCCGTTAGGGCCGACCATCGAATAGAGCCATAGGCCGCCGGGCCGGAAGTCCAGGGATTTCGTTTCGTTTTTCCAGGGTCCCGGCGCCCACCATTGATCGAGAATTTGGGACACAGTCCAGGCTTTCCAAACTTTTTCGACCGGAGCGTCGAATGCCCGGGTGACAATGAGTTCCTTGCCGTTGGCGGCTTTTGTAAAATTGGCTTGATGTTTCATGATCCTGATTTTTAGATTTCTTTTAAAATTTTGTCTAATTGGTCGAAGCGGTCCTCCCAAAGTTTGCGGAAGGGGTCCAGCCATTGGTCGATCTCTTTCATTTTTTTTGGATTGAAATAATAGTAGATCTCCCGACCGGTGCGTCGCTGGTCGATGGCTTCGCATTCGGCGAGGATCTGGATATGTTTGGACACCGCCTGGCGGCTGCTTTCAAAGTGTTCGGCGATGGCGTTGGGGGTCATGGCTTTTGTGGCCAGGAGACTAAGGATATTCCTGCGAGTGGGGTCGGCTACAGCCTGAAAGATGTCGCGACGCATATTTTGCAACCTTTTGATTGCAAATATACGCGCAATTGATCGGTTGCGCAAATTTTTTTTGAGCTCCCGCTCGGCGGGAGCGAAGGCTGCGGTTTCAGCCGTCAGTGGTGGGAAAAGACCATTTTTGTGCTTTGCACCGGCTGACCGTCGATCAGCAGGCTACAGATATAGACACCCGACACCTCGAAACCGTGGTTGTACTCAACCTGGTTGACCCCTTTTTGGAGCCACACCGGGATGCGGCTGATCGTGCGACCGTCGAGACCGCTGATAAGAAGGCAGGTTCGGTTGGCGAACAGATCGGTACCGGAAGTAATGGAGATTAGTGTGGACTCATCGAAGGGATTCGGGCGGTTCGGTTGGAGTTGAATTCCATAGAAATTCGCGGCGGACGGGTTCGGCGTTTCGGTCGAATCCGTCGTCAGGTCGAGGACGACCATCCCGGTGGACAGCGTCCATTCCGTAGAGAACTGGCTTTCGGTGCCATTGGCGTCGACCGCAGCCGCGCTGATATAGAAGGTCTTGTTGGCGCCATAGGGTACCGTGATAATCGCGGTGGACGCGCCGGTGATGGTATACACCGAGTCCCAATCGTTGGTGGTAGACCGGATGGCCACGCGGTAGGCAGGATAGCCGGCCGGCGAAAATTTCACCTGCACGGTGTTGGCAGTCCACAGTGTCGCGTTCAGCGTTACTGTGTCGGGACCAAGCGCCACCATGGCCAGTGAGTTCCCGTTGACGAGGGCGTTCCGGGCGAGGTACCCGGGGTTCACATATAGGGAATCATAGACGCCGGCTTTGAAGCGGCCGAGGCTGTCGCGAACATTGTGCTGACGGTCGGAATAGCCGGGTCCGTTGCTGGCGTCGCCGTCTTCGTAGGCCTGGGTAAAGCGAACGGCGGTATAACCGACATCAGTGAACGCTTGATGGTCCCCTCCTCTTCCGATGCGGTCGTCATTCTCCATGATCTGGAGTGCGGTCGGGATAGCGACGAGGGAGCTGAGCTGCTCCTTGTATTCGAGTTTTACATATCGCGCCCATTGCTTATTGGGCGAATTGACATCCCCTAACGAAAAAATTCTCAGGTCGATGCTATCCAGTGCGCCGTAGAAAGGGCATCCCGGGTTGGAAGCGGTGTGCCCACAGAAAATGCCGCCGGAAACGTCGTTGTTGTTGACGGCTTTTATCAGTATACCCTGGCTTTGCAGGTATTGAGCAAGGGCATGGGCGCCGATCAGGCCCTGTTCTTCGCCGGTATTGACTGCGAACACGATGGTGTTCCGGAAGGTATATTTACTCATGACGCGGGCCAGTTCGAGGACCATGGCGGTCCCGGTGGCGTTGTCGCCGATCCCGGGCGCACTTCCCGCAACGTCGCAGTTGTTGCTGTTGCGGCTATCCATATGCGCTTCGATGATCAGCAGGGAGTTATCCGCAGTCTGGCTGCCGGGGAGGACGGCAAGGACGTCATAGTGCGTCTTGATAGCCGGGCTTTCCGAACACCCGGCGGAGGAGGGGTTGTAGGTGAATTTGAGATACCCCGCCTGGAGCCGGTTGTCGTTCGCCTGGCTAAATTGCAGAAATTTATTATAGACCCAACGACGGCTGGCGCCGATGCCGAAAGTCGAAGAGGTCGTATCGGAAAAGGTATTCCGGTTCTGGAAGCTGTTCAAGGCCACAAGGTCCGCCGTCAGGGAGTCGGCGGAAATTCTGCTGAGCAACCCCTGTGAGATCGTATTCGGATCCGTGATGACGGACGTCGCCTGGTAGGTCGACGCGGTATAGTTACCCAGCAGGATATTGTTGACGACGGCCGGGGTCACTGACTCGCCCGTTTGGGCAACAGCGGTGGCGGCTATGCCGAAGCATAGGAAAAATATGGTTACTGCGCGCATAGGATTCGGTTACCGGTTGTTAAATACTTTTTTTACGAATACCCGATCGGGTAGAACGACCTGGACAAAATAGACAGAGACAGGCAAGCCGGACAGGCCGTTGACGTCAATGGCGTTGGGGCCTTTGATGCCTTGCGCCTGCACCTGCCGTAGCACCGCGCCTTTACCGTCAATCACACGGATCACGACGGGTTCTGTCCGGGACAGGTTCATCCGCACGGTGAACTGGTCCTGGAACGGATTGGGGGTTACGGCGACTACCGTACTGTTGGTGGTTGCGGCCAGCGAGACGATATTACTGTAGGCAATATTGCCGCTGCCGTCGGTCCACATCAGTCGATAGCTGTTGGGTACATCGGGGATGGGGTCGATATCGACGTAGGAATGATTGACGGTGCTGTTGTCACCGGTACCGGCGACCGTTCCGATGGTAGTGAAGGTCACGCCATCGGTAGACCGTTGCACGATAAAGTTGGTTGCGGTGGTTTCATCGTAAGACGTCCAGCTCAGGATATTACCCTGGTCGTTGCTCCGGCCGGTAAAGCTGCCAAGCGTGTTCGAGAGCACGACGGACACGTTGATAGTATAGGTTGCCGGTGTCGGTTGTTGTCTGCCTGCCGCGTCGACAAAAGCAAAGGTAAATGAGGTAACCACGACGGCAGGATTGATCCACTTGATATCGAGCAGGGCCGGATCATAATTCAGGATGGTCTCGTTGTTGGTGACCAGGTTCCCGCCGTAATAGAGCTGTTCGTTGGACGGGACCGAAGTGATCACGACGGTCTTGTTGAGCTCCAGCGCACCATCTTCCGGATCGGTACCGTTTAGCGGGCCGGGGCTGGTGATGATGCCGGTTCCGTTGAGTGGCTCCATCGAGTTCAGCGCCGGCGTTCCAATGGTATAGTTCTGGTTCGGCGCAGAGGGAAGTTGCTCGATCCCAAAGTCGATACCGGTCACATTGCCTGTGCCTGCATTGAAAGTATGGATCAGCGGGCTCGTATTGACCCAGTTGGAAGGCAGGTTATTCGCCGGAGGCGGGCTGCCAACCACGCCCTTCAGTGTCGAGATATAGATGGACATCCCCTGCGAGTTAACGGGCACGTTTGCGATCGAATAGGTCCCGTCGGCATTGACGGTAGTGGTTGCTACGACGGCGCCGGAGATCGGGTCGACGAGGCTGGCATACAACGTACCGCCGGCGTTGGTGCCCGTCTCGCTGTTCGTACGGATATTATTGAACGTATTCTGAGCGCTTCCGTCGGCGTCATCCCACACGGTACCGGATACGGAGACGCAGGTAAGCGTGAGGTTTTGAATGGAATTAAGAACGATTCCCCAGGCCCATGTATTGAGAAGACGGGCATTACCGTAGTCATTACACTGGAGCTGGTCACTATCATTTCTAACGCCGCCGTAATATACCCCCGGCGCGGGGATTGCGTTGGTCGGGTTACCGTTGCCGTTCCAGGCCCGGCCGGTTGTAGCCGTCGGGGTCACGCCCACGATCGAGTTGTCGTAGCCGGTTCCGGCAATATTGTTATTGTTTTGACCCGTGACGCAAGTTGTCCCGTTGTTGGTGATGAGTGTATCATTCCAGTAAAGGGTCGGGTTGGGTGAGATCGCTCCGGCGGGTGAGATGCCCGTCAGGTTAAAGCCGTTTATGTTCAACTCGTCGTCATAGATCGGGATATTGATCCGGCCTTTCCGGAAAGAGAACGTGATCGGGAATGTCGTATTGGCGGGCACCTGGTTGCCAAGACCGTCCTTACCATTCCAGGTATAGGTGATGATGCCGGGAGACTGGTTGTCCAGCTCGACCCAGAAGTCGGAAGTGCCCGGCTGATAACCGGTAACGCCATTGAGGTCGAATAGCAGCCAGTAGTCGCCGGCTTGCGGCGCCTGGAACCGGATATTGAAGGGGCCCGGAGGGCAGCCCGAGATCACGGGGTCCAGCAGTACCGGTGGATTCGGAATGGAGGAAGTCGGATAGATACTGGCATCCGGTGGATTCAGGAACACGAGGTAGCCGCCGGTCAGATAGGGCGGTACCAGGTTAGTCAGGACGATCGACCGGCGGTCGTTTTGCCAGTTGCCGGTATTCTGAACGCCGAAGCTGTTAAATGCGACGATATAGGACAGGGGTTCGAAACCGCTGGCCGGGAAGGAAACTTTTAATGTAACCGAGTCGGGCGTGTACCCGTAGAAAGCGGCGTTGGTTGAACCCATGGGGTCCTGGATGTCATTTTTTCCCGGATTGTATACGGAGAATGCCCATTCGTTACAGTGCACGCGACCGATCAGGCGGGCGGCACCCTGCGCGACAGTGATATCAAAATATTTTGAGAGCATGGATTCCCCGCCGGCCATATGCGTTTTGCCACCGTCCGGGCTCCGGTAGAACGTGACATAATAGTCGCCATTCATGGTAGGGGTATAAGACAAAGGATTGTATCCGGACGCGGGCGCGCCGGCAATCTGGGGACCCGCAATGGCAGAGGCATAGGTGCTGATGAAGCCGGCCGATCCGGCAGTGCTCGCCAGGTTAACCGGGTAACCGGCCACGAGTGCGCCGGTTGGGTCATACAGGTTCATGTACACATCAGTGTAGGTCGTTATCGGTGTCGCCGGGCTCAGGGTCTCCCAGTTAAAGCCCATATACATAATCTCCGTAGTGAAATCCTTCACGTGGATGAAGATCCGGTCGTCAACGGGACAGTTGAGATAGGCGCCGACATTACCGAGGGGGAAGGTGGTGGTAGTGGAAACGATCAGGCCGGTACCGTTATTGGGATTCGGCATGATCTGTTTTGTTCCTTCAGCGTGGAGTCCGGATGGACTCAGAAAGCTGAAGCTGGATAGGATAAAGAGGGCACGTCGAACCCTGCGCGTGTAAACAGGTTTCATAAGTATGGATTATAGTTACGTAGTCCCCGCCAGTGGGTCAGTCTGTCGGTTCCTATTAGTAACAAATGCAATCTATGAAGAATCTGGCTGCCTGTCAATCGGGGTTTTACCGGGCTTTAGCGAGGGGTGGTACGGGTTTTCGCGATTTCCGGGGTTCCGCTATTGGCAATAAATAAAATACGCACTATATAAACTTTATATATTACCGTTCGGAATTGGCCAAAATCTGTACCTTTTAATGGTTATTTGGAGGGATCGGGTGCGGGGGCCTGTCGGGTCGGTTAACAGGAGCTTAGCGGATCGGCACGCCGAGCCGGCGAAGGCAGGCGAGGAGCCTGGGATGCCAGTCGGGGATGGTCAGATTATACGTTTCGCGGATGCGGGTTTTGTCGAGCAGGGAAAAGTTGGGCCGTCGGGCGGGGGTAGGATATTGAGTGGTCGGGATGGGGTTGACCGTACAGGAGCTACCGATAGCATCGCGGATGGCGATAGCGAAGTCAAACCAGCTGATACGGCCTTCATTGCTATAGTGGAAAAGACCGGGCGCGAAGGCGGGGAAGTCAATGATGTGGAGGATGGTGCTGGCGAGGTCGGCTGCATAGGTCGGGGAGCCGATCTGGTCATCCACGACGTTGATAGCGGAGCGTTCTTTCATCAGCCGGATCATCGTCTTTACGAAGTTGTTCCCGAATTCTGAGTAAACCCATGAGGTGCGGATCACGATCGTGCCTTCGGGGTGATTAAGGAAGGCCTGCCGTTCGCCTTCAAGTTTTGAGGCGCCGTAAGCGTTTATCGGGCAGGTGGGGTCGGTCTCTTTGAGCGGGGTGGCGGAGGTTCCGTCGAATACATAGTCGGTAGAGACGTGGATGAGGTGGGCGCCGGTCTTATGACAGGCAGCGGCGAGATAGCCGGGGGCGTCGCCGTTAATTTCAAAGGCGGTCTCTTTTTCGGATTCGGCTTTATCGACGGCGGTATAGGCGGCGCAGTTGATGAGCCACTGGGGCTTTTCACGCGTGAGAAAGGCGTGAGCCGCGTCCGGGTCTTCGATGGGGAGGGTGGCCCGGTCGAAGAAAAAGAAATCATATCGGGGATAGTCGGGAGCGAGTACCCGCAGCTCGCGGCCGAGCTGACCATTGGAACCGGTTACGAAGATTTTTGCGGCGTGCATTCCGCTAAGTTATTAAAAGTTGTTCCGGCAATTTACAAAAAGCGGAAGATCGAGGTCTTTGGCGGAGACGATGGCTTTTCCGGAGGGGATCCCCCAGTCGATGTTAAGCCGGGGGTCGTCGAATCGGATACCTCCTTCGCTTTCCTTGTGGTATAGCGCGTCGCATTTGTAGGATACTTCGGCCGTGTCGCTTAGAACGGAGAATCCATGGGCAAAACCGCGGGGAACCAGCAGCTGAAGTTTGTTGTCGGAAGACAGTTCTATGGCGAAACTTCTGCCAAATGTTCCGGAGGACCGGCGAAGGTCGACGGCGACATCGAGAATTCTGCCCTGCAGGACACGCACCAGCTTGCTTTGTGCGTGTGGATCGAGCTGATAGTGAAGGCCGCGGATCACGCCATAGGTAGAAAAGGACTGGTTGTCCTGGACAAAACGATTTGGAATGCCTTCTTTTACGAACGTCTGCTCGTTGTACGATTCAAAAAAGTAGCCCCGGTTGTCTTTGTACAAAACGGGCTCGAAGATAAGAAGGTCCGGAATATCGGTCTTTAGAAAGGGCATTGTCAGCGCTTAGCGTATTGTTGGGTATAATAGTTCTGGTATTCGCCGGAAGTAACCGCCTTCACCCAATCCTGGTTGGCGAGATACCAATCGACCGTTTTCTCCAATCCCTCTTCAAACTGCAGTGAAGGCTGCCAACCCAGTTCACTATTGAGTTTTGCCGCATCGATCGCGTAACGCAGGTCGTGGCCGGGGCGGTCCTTCACAAAGGTGATCAGCTTTGCGGATTCGCCGGCAGGCCGGCCCAGCTTGCGGTCCATGATCGAGCAAAGGAGGTTGACGATATCGATATTCTTCCATTCATTGAATCCGCCGATATTGTACTTCTCCCCTACCCTGCCGTGGTGAAAGATGGTATCGATTGCATGGGCATGGTCGTCGACGAAAAGCCAGTCGCGGACGTTGTCCCCCTTTCCATAGACCGGCAGCGGTTTATAATGGAGGATATTGTTGATCATCAGCGGGATCAACTTTTCCGGAAAATGGTTAGAGCCGTAGTTATTTGAACAATTGGACAGGATGACCGGCAGACCGTACGTATGATGCCAGGCCATGACGAAGTGGTCTGATGACGCTTTAGATGCCGAATAAGGCGACCGGGGATCATAACATGTCTCTTCCGTGAAGAAACCTTCGGCGCCAAGCGAGCCGTAGACTTCATCTGTGGATATATGATAGAAGAGTTTGCCGTCGGGGTCCTTCCGCCAGTTGGCGTGTGCGATATAGAGCAGCGTTGCCGTGCCGAGGACGTTGGTGCGGACAAAGGCCAGGGGGTCCATGATGGAACGATCCACATGGCTCTCGGCGGCAAGGTGGATCACGGCGTCGAAATGATATTTGGTGAAGAGCTCCTGGATACGGGCTTCGTTGGTGATATCGGCCTTTTCAAAGTGATAATTGGGGGCGTGCTCGATGTCGGTGAGGTTGGTGAGATTACCGGCATATGTGAGCGCGTCGGCGTTGATAATGCGGTATTGGGGGTATTTGTTGACGAACAGCCTGACCACATGGGATCCGATGAAACCGGCTCCGCCAGTGATGAGAATGGTTCTGATGTAGCTGGACATTACAGGCTCCAATATTTTCGGTTTACAATCTTGTTCTTATACGTACCTTTTAAGTCGGCGATCAGTGCGCCTTCGCGGGTCACGGAATTGAACCAGGCGTCATCGAGGTCTTTATAGGGGCTGTGGGGAACGGTGACAATCACGGCGTCGTAATCTTTCCGGGTCTGACGGGTCAGGTGTAGGCCATACTCTTCGTATACTTCTTCTTCCATGGCATAGGGGTCCTCCACGTCGACGTGGATGTTGAAGGCCAGTAATTCTTTCACCGCATCGACAATACGCGAGTTACGAATGTCGCTCACGTTCTCTTTAAAGGTGACCCCTTTGACAAGAACCTTCGGTTCGTTGGAGATACGGAGGACATGGGTGATGACTTTCCGGGCCACATATTTTGCCATGTCGTCGTTGATGTACCGGGAGGAAGCGATCACCTTGGATTCGTAACCCAGTGCAGCGGCCTTATAGGTCAGGTAGTAGGGG
>DATJWK010000163.1:0-36328 GCA_035501395.1 Puia sp. | reverse complement strand
GAGCGATATCACCCGTTCCGCCAGGTCTTCCGCTTACTTTCGGCTGATGAATCGTTCACTGGCGGATATCACTTCGTTGCCGGATCTGCTTGGTCATGCTGCCGGAACAGGCGCAGCCCGAACGAGGCGGCCGGCTTACCGGGATTTGTTGCCCCCCTGCAATCACGCTTGTCCGGCCGGGCAAAATATCCAGGCGTGGTTGTCGTTTGCGCAGGAAGGAAAGTTGGCGGAAGCCTGGCAGGTGATTATGCAGGATAACCCGCTTCCGGCCGTTCTCGGTCGCATCTGCTATCATCCGTGCGAAGACGGATGCAATCGCGCCTTCACGGATAGCCCGGTAAATATTCATGCCCTGGAGCGGTGGCTCGGAGATCGGGCGCTGGACCAGGGTTGGTCGCCGCCTGCTGCGGAGACATCTACCGGTAAGCGCGTGCTCATCGTCGGTGCAGGTCCCGGCGGTTTGTCCGCAGCCTATCACCTGCGCCGGCTGGGTCACTTTGTCGAGATTCGCGAGGCCGGCCCCGTGCCGGGCGGGATGATGCATTTTGGGATTCCGGCTTACCGCCTCCCGAGGAACATACTGGAGAAAGAAATCGATCGCATTACCGCCCTGGGCGTAAACATAGTGCTCAACCATAAAGTGCAGGATATCCTCGCGGAAAAAACGGCGGGGTCGTTCGACGCCGTCTTTATTGCCATCGGCGCCCACCTGGCGAAAAAGGTGGACATCCCCGGGCGCGAAGCAGAGCGGATGCTCGACGCGCTGACCTTATTGCAGCAGGTAGAGAACGGAACAGAGCCGCAACTGGGCCGCAAAGTAGCCATCTACGGCGGCGGCAACACCGCGATGGACGCGGCCCGCACAGTGCAGCGGCTGACCGGTCATGAAGCGATGATCATCTACCGGCGCGACCGCGGGCACATGGCCGCGCATGATTTCGAGGCAACGGAGGCCCTGGAGGAAGGAGTAAAAATAAACTGGCTGCGCACCATCAAAGCCATGGGCCCCGGAGGTCTGCAGGTGGAGATCATGCGGTTGGAAGACGGCCGGCCGGTGGGGACCGGACAGTTCGAAACGCTGGAAGCAGACACATTGATACTGGCGGTGGGCCAGGATACCGACACGAATTTTTTGAGAAATGTCCCGGGCCTCGCCTTCAGGGATGACGGCACGATCGAGGTCGGGCCGGATATGATGACGGGCTGCGCCGGCATTTTCTGCGGCGGGGACATGGTTCCCTCGGAGCGAACGGCAGCCATTGCGATCGGCCATGGAAAAAAGGCGGCGCGTCATATCGACGGCTGGCTTAAAGGCCAGCCATACAACAAAGCCCCTGCCCCGCCCCTTGCCGGTCCGGAAGGGCTTCACGTCTGGATGAGGACGGTTGCGCCGCAACAGGCGCAGACCGAATTGCCCGTAGCCGGCCGGCTCGGGGGGTTTGATGAAATTAAAGCCGGACTGAGCGATTCACAGGGCCTGTTCGAAGCGCGGCGATGCCTGTCCTGCGGGAATTGTTATGAATGCGATGGCTGTTTCGGCGCCTGCCCGGAACAGGCGATCGTTCGGTTGGGGAAAGGCAACGGCTATCGCGTCGATTACGACAAGTGCACGGGCTGCGGGATTTGTGCGGAACAATGTCCCTGCCAGGCGATCGCCCTGGTAACCGAACCTGTCCGGGACAGTTCGACGAGATTTGAAACCTTCAAGCATCACGACCATGAATAAGGAGCAAGGGCCCCGGGTGGCCACTATCGACGGCAATGAAGCCGTCGCGGCTGTGGCCTACCGGCTCAACGAAGTGTGCGCTATCTACCCGATCACTCCCGCCTCACCCATGGCGGAGCATGTCGACGAATGGGCTGCTGCCGGGATGACGAATACCTGGGGCAGGGTTCCCGACGTCATTGAAATGCAGAGCGAAGGCGGAGCGGCAGGCGTCGTGCATGGCTCACTGCAAACCGGCGCGCTGACGACGACCTTCACCGCATCGCAGGGCCTTTTGCTGATGCTGCCCAATATGTATAAGATCGCAGGCGAACTAACCTCGACTGTCTTTCATGTGGCTGCCCGCTCGCTGGCGGCCCAGGGTCTTTCGATTTTCGGCGACCATAGCGATGTGATGGCGGCCAGAACAACGGGCTTCGCCATGCTGGCTTCTGCATCCGTACAGGAGGCGCAGGATATGGCCCTCATCGCGCAGGCAGCAACGCTCCGATCGCGGATCCCATTTATCCATTTCTTCGACGGGTTCCGTACTTCCCATGAGATCGACAAGATCAGCCTGCTGTCCGATGGCGACCTCACGGCGATGATCGACGACGAGCTGGTCTATGCGCACCGGAGGAGAAGTCTGAATCCCGATCATCCGTTTATCCGCGGGACCGCACAGAACCCGGATGTTTACTTCCAGGGCCGGGAGACCGTGAACCCCTATTACGCGGCCACTCCCGTGATCGTCGATGGGTTGATGGAACAATTTGCCAACCTGACCGGCCGACGCTACCGGCCGTTGGAATATCATGGCGCTCCCGACGCGGATAGAATGATCGTGATCATGGGCAGCGGTGCGGAGACCGCCCGCGAGACCGCATTGCATCTTAATCGATCGGGAGGGAAGACCGGCGTGTTGCAGGTGCGACTCTATCGCCCGCTGTCGGCGCTGCATCTCCTGGAAGCCATTCCGCAGACGGTGCGATCCATCGCGGTACTCGACCGGACCAAGGAACCGGGATCCGGCGGCGAACCCCTGTACCAGGATATCGTTGCGGCGCTATTCGGATCGTATAACCGCGGCGAGATACCGCGGCTTCCGATGATCATCGGCGGCCGCTACGGCCTGTCGTCAAAAGAATTCACCCCGGCCATGGCGAAAGCCGTCTTCGAAGAACTGGTCAAAGACAAACCCCGCCACGGTTTTACCGTCGGCATCCATGACGACGTCTCCCATACCAGCCTGGACTACGATCCGGCCTTCGACATCGAGCCGGAGGGTCAGGTGGGCGCCGTTTTTTTCGGTTTGGGTTCCGATGGCACCGTGGGCGCGTGCAAGAACAGCATAAAGATCATCGGCGAAGAGACCGGTCTCCATGCCCAAGGCTATTTCGTCTATGACTCCAAAAAGTCAGGCGCCCGGACCGTGAGTCATCTGCGCTTCGGCATACATCCGATCCATGCTCCATACCTCATCCGTCAGGCCGACTTTGTCGCCTGTCACCAGTATAATTTTATCACCCGGATCGATATGCTGCGCTATGCCCGGCCCGGCGCCGTCTTCCTTCTCAACAGTCCGTTTGGACCCGATGATGTGTGGGACAAGCTTCCCCGGTCCTTTCAGGACCGGCTTATCGAGAAGAAACTTCGGTTCTTTGTCATCGACGCTTCAAAAGTGGCAAAGGACGGCGGTTTGGGCGGCAGGATCAACACGATCATGCAGACCTGCTTCTTTGCGCTGTCGGGTGTGTTGCCGCGGGAAGAAGCGATTGGCCGAATAAAGGACGCCATCCGGAAATCCTATCGCTCGAAAGGAGAGGCGGTAGTGGCCCTCAACTTTGCCGCGGTGGACGCCAGCCTGCACAACCTGGGCGAAGTCCTCCCCCCTGCCAAGGCAACCGGTACGATGGTCATGCCGCCGACCGTCTCGCCCGAAGCGCCCGATTTCGTAAAAAACGTGACGGCTGTTATGATCCGGGGCGACGGCGATGAATTGCGGGTCAGCGCGCTGCCGGCGGACGGCACTTATCCGGCGGGCACGAGCCGATGGGAAAAACGCAATATTTCCGATGACGTGGCGCAGTGGGACCCCGTTAGCTGTATCCAGTGCGGCCATTGCAGCTTCGTTTGCCCCCACAGCGTCATCCGTTCGAAATTCTATCACGCGGCACAACTGGAGACGGCGCCGGCTGCCTTCCAATCCGCACCGATCAACGGACGCGGTTTTCCCGAGACGCGTTTCACCTTACAGGTATATATAGAAGATTGTACCGGCTGTAACCTTTGCGTGGAAGTATGCCCCGTCGGCGGCAGCGAGGGACCGAAGGGGAGCGGAGCAGGCGATAGGCAACCGAAGGCAATCAATCTGCGGCCAAAGGGAGACCTCGAAAAGGAGAGGGAAAATATTCGGTTCTTCGAAAGCCTTCCGGTCAATGAGCGGGCGGACGTAGACTTCTCCGCGGTGCGCGGCGTGCAGTTCCTGGAGCCGCTGTTTGAATTTTCCGGCGCCTGTGCCGGCTGCGGCGAGACCCCGTATATAAAAGTGCTGACCCAGTTATTCGGCGACCGGCTGCTGGTTGCCAACGCCACCGGTTGCTCTTCCATCTATGGGGGCAATCTGCCGACCACACCCTGGACCGTCAATGCCCAACACCGCGGCCCCGCCTGGTCCAATTCCCTTTTTGAAGACAATGCCGAATTCGGGCTGGGGATGCGCATCGCCGCCGATATGCAGGAAGAAGCAGCCCGGCGTCTTTTACAGGAATTGAAACCCGAACTGGGCGCAAAAATGGGCCAGGATGCCGCCGAACAATTGATCACCGACCTGCTCCGGTCTCCGCAAGGGCTGGAATCGGAGATTGCCGCGCAACGAAGCCGGCTGGGTCGGATCAGGAAGCGGTTGCAGGAAATGGATCATCCCCGTGCCGCCGAATTGCTGTCTGTAGCGGACTATCTCGTCCGGCGGAGCGTGTGGCTCGTGGGCGGTGACGGCTGGGCGTATGATATCGGCGCCGGCGGTTTGGACCATGTCCTGTCGACCGGCCGGAATGTAAATATACTCGTACTGGATACGGAAGTGTATTCCAATACGGGCGGCCAGATGTCAAAAGCCACTCCTACCGCGGCAACCGCCAAATTTGCCGCCGCGGGAAAAAAGGTCGGCAAAAAGGACCTCGCTCTGCAAGCCATTTCTTACGGAAATGTATATGTTGCCCAGGTGGCTATGGGCGCCAATCCGCAACAGACCCTCCTGGCCATGCGGGAGGCGGAAGCTTATCCCGGCCCCTCGCTGGTGCTGGCCTACAGCCACTGCATCGAGCACGGCATCGATATGCAAAAGGGCCTAGAGCAACAGAAGCTGGCTGTCGCCTGCGGTTATTGGCCGCTGATCCGGTATAACCCTACGTTACGGCAGGCTGGGAAGTCCCCGTTTGTTTTGGATTCGCTACGGCCGACGAAGACCTTCAATGACTATGCCTGCAACGAATCGAGATATACGAGCCTCGTACGTTCTAATCCCGAAGAAGCGGCACGACTAGCCGCCATTGCGCAGGAGCTGATCGACCTGCGATGGAAGACCTACGAGCATATGTCGGCTCAGGCGGCGGCAGCGTTTACGCCGGTGGCGTAGCGCCGGCGACCGCATGATCAGAGAAAGGACACGGCCTCCGACAGCTCTTCAAAATAGGTCACTCCTTTTGACCGCAGCCGCTGGCACGCCGGCTCCATCTTCTCTCCACCCAGCAATACGGGAAATACTTTTGTCCGGAAAGAATGCGTGCAAAAGATTCTGGCGATCTCGTCCACATCGGTCATGAACTGCGGCGTCACCAGCACAAAAATGGCGTCGGCGCCGAATGCGTCGGCGATCATCAGCGCCTGAAGATACCGTTCGTGAGTGGCGTCACCGATAATATCGATGGGATTGTTCTTCGACCAGTGCTTCGGCAGCACTTCACTGAGGTTGTTGATCTGTTCCTGGCTGAGCGCGTATAATTTTTCGCTGATCAGATCGCTGATCACGGTGCCCGCGCCGCCGGCATTGGTGATGACGAGCACCTTTTCAAAATGATACGGATATAAGAGCCCGTTGATATCGCGCAACACCCCGGCGCCTGCGCTCTTCAGCAGACCGGTGAACATGTCGTAGTTCCCTGCCAGGTTACCGGTGTGGGAATAGGCCGCTCTCTTGGCCGCTTCGGTGCGACCTGCCTTGAAAAACCGGACGGGGACCTTGCTGGCGCGGATCGCCCGCAAAAGGTTCTTTCCATTCGACACCCCCTCGATGTAGAGATTGATCGGCTGTTCGCCTTCGTACGAATGGACAAGATCGGCAAAATCGACGTCCGCCATATTCCCCGCGGAAATGATATTCCCGAATCCGATGTTTTTATATACCGCCTTGTCCATCAACTCTGCGACGATGGCGCCCGACTGCGAAAACAAATTGACATCGCCGGCCTTGGGCATCCCCGGTCCGAAGGTCAGGTTCTTTCCATTGGTATATATACCGAGGCAATTGGGGCCGATAATATTGATGTTGTATTTTGCCGCCAGCGCTTCCAGGAAATGCTCGTCCCGTCCCGCCTCCCGAAAGCCGGCCGTAATGATGACGACATTTTTCACTTGTTTGGCGACCAGCCGCTCGATGCTGTCCGGTAAAGCAGGGGGCGGAATGCACAGTACGGCTGTGTCGATCCCGGGAAGGTCTTCGATACGGGAGAATACCTGCTTTTCGAACAGCTTGTCCAGGTGCGGGTTGACATAATAGCAGTCCGCGTCGGCAGCGTTGTTTTTCGCCAGCGCATACCCTACTTTCTCCGGATGGCTGCTCACACCGATAATAGCCGTGCGCTGCGGTCGGAACAGTTCCGGAATAAACTTCAACGGCTTGGAATGCGGCGTGGATGGTCCGGCCAGCGCCCTGGCATCCACGACTACCGCTCCTTCCTCCGTCAGGATCACCGGGTTGCAATCCAGCTCTTTCACCTCCAATCGCTGTAATTTCCGTATAAGGTCTACAATAGGTGCAGGGTCATATTTCCTACCGCGAAATCCCGCAACGAAGATCTGGCCGACCTTGGTCTGCAGGATAGCATTCCTTATCTCCCGCTCGCCTGCCTCGCTATCGATATAACAGATGTCCCTGAAAAGTTCCACAGCCGTACCGCCCGCCCCGAACAAGATCACTTTCCCGAATACCGTGTCCTCCACCACTCCAAAAAAAAGCTCGATGCCGGTATATTGGCGCGTGACGATCCAGGCATCATCGGCATCGGGCACAAATCCGTGCAAACGCAGCCGGCCGAGGATCGACTGCCGGGCTTGTTCCAACTCTTCCCGGCTGTTTAGGTTCAACGCCACTCCGCCAACCTCCGTCTTATGCACGATCCGCGGGGACATGATCTTCAACACCGCCGGCCAGGCGATGGCGGTGAGCGCTCCGTCAAGCGGGAAACACCGGTATTCGGGGATGGGAAGTCCGGCAGCGGCCAGCCATTGATATACTTCCTTTTCCAACATAATAAAAATAAAAAGGGTAGCCTCCGGAAGCCACCCTCATCAACGATGTTAGGTTACCGGTCTTTTGCAAGCGGATATTCTAACAACGTCTATCTTACCCGCCATTTTCCTGGTCAAGCTCACAGTTTTTCTCCTGCTTTGCGGTCGGCTAGTTTATTGTCTTTTAAAACAAATATATCTATCTTCCTGCTTGTCCGATCCCTTTCGGATAAGAAATTAACCAAAGTTAATCCCCCTCTCCTGCACAACAGATGACGAAAGGCCGTCAACGTCCTGATTGTGATCATGCGCTCAAAGCCGCAGCTCAACAAGAAATCCGCCATATACTTGCTTCTGAACGGTCCTGAATTCCGCGCTTTCGATCACTTGCCGGTACTGAATGGAAAGATTTCCCAACTGCATACCGATATTTCCCGTCCCTTCGAACAGGACGCGGGTGATCTGTCCCGCCGGGATACGATAATATGACCTGCTGTCGAAAAGACCACCCTCCAATATGCTGTTATACCCGACGATTCTGACCGCAGGTTTAACCTGGATGTAGAACCCCGGCACTCGCCTTTTGCTGTTGCGTGTCCTGATATCCCGGCCGGGAAAGAAATTATCCTTTTCGTTCGAGATCAAGGCATCCAGCCCGATCTCTCCCTCCGTCTGTAACGTGCCGGCCTGTGCGGAGCCCGTTGCGTTCATTTTTAAGACCCGGCTGACGGAGAAAAGATTGGGCTCGTAATAGAGGCTGTAATTGACGACCGGGTAGTTCGGCATTTGATTTCTCCACCCTTCAGGCTCATCGGCCCCGATCCACCTATGGATTGCTGTCTGAACTTCCCTGCCCAGGGCCGCCGGACCCATCACCCCCAGCGAAAGGCCGGAACGGAACAGGCGTTTCCTGTCCGGCGACAAATTCTCCCGGCTAAAGCGCAGGAACAAGACCCCGCAGTAAGGATAGTCGCCGACTACGGGTGTCTTCGCGGCCAGGCTGTCGGGGGTATATACCCATTGCGTGACGCCGATGGAATAGAGCGAAGCGACACCGGAATAAGGCGAATAGAGTATTTTGCCGGGCGTCTTATTTCTGCCTGCCGCAACCGAAAACGAATAACGAAAATAGTCGCCGCCGGTATAATACCGGTCCGTACCCTCTCCCGCCAGATTCAGAAAGTCGTCATCTATGCGAACGGAAAAGAATTGCGTCGAACGAACGCTGTCCTGCGCCGCAGTTGTCCGGGGCATCCAAATCGACAGTAGGCCGGCAGCCATGGCCGCCCACTTACAAAACGCCGGTCTGTTGTTTTCCATTTCTTGCGGATAGATCAGGGATGCTGACGGACGGGCAATGAATAAACCTTTTCATGGTGATCTTTTAAGATCGCAAATTGAACGCTAATTTGAGTACCCGATCCGAACCTAAATCATACCCGCCGGTGAGAGATGTCATGGCCGGCCGTTTCGATAACCAAACTCAGATCCTGAGCTGATCGCCATTATCCCTTTTGTCTAAGCGACAGTCTACTTTTGTGTCTTCGGAGCAACAAATTATTCACCTTAAAAATTAAATCATGAGAACAGATACAGAAGTCCAAAAGGACGTAATGGCCCAGCTGAAATGGGACCCGTTTCTTAATTCCGCCGAGATCGGAGTAGCAGTAAAAGACGGCGTCGTTACGCTGTCCGGACGCGTGGATAGCTATAGCAAAAAGCTGGCTGCGGAACTGGCCACCAAAAAGGTTCGGGGTGTAAAAGCAGTCGCTGAAGAAATTCATGTAGGACCGTCTCCCGCCTTCAGAAGATCGGACCCTGAAATTGCCGAGGCTGTCCTGAACGCCTTGAAATGGCATACCGCCATTCAGGAAGATAAGATGAAGATAAAGGTCGAAGACAGCGTGGTCACGCTCGAAGGAACAGTGGACTGGAACTATCAGCGCGAGTCTGCGGCAGATGCCATCCGTTACCTACCGGGTATTATCCGGGTCGAAAATTATATTACGGTAAAGGCATGCCCCACATCCGCCGATATTCGGGAGAACATCAGGCAGGCGCTTCGGCGAAGCGCCACCATCGATTCAGCAAAGATCAGCATCGAGCTTATAGGCAACAAGGTCATCCTTCGGGGCAATGTCCGTTCGCTGGCCGAAAAGGAAGATGCCGAACTCGCCGCCTGGTCTGCCGCCGGTGTCACCGGAGTGGAAAATAAATTGCTTGTCGAAGTACCGGAATACATATTCGACTAATAGCCCGCGGCGGCATGTTTGAAGCGTGATAGACGGGATGTTTGAAGTGCGATAGACGTGTTCTATCGCATTTTTTATGGTACCGGTTCTTATGGCACCACAACGATCTTTCCGCGGGTGTGATGCTTTTCCAACTCGCGGTAGGCGTCCCTGACATCGGCCAGGTTATAGATTCCCGCTATCGGTATCTCAAGCCGGCCCGCTGCGATCATCCCGGCGAGATTCGCCAGCACGTCAGCCGTTGCGCCTTGACGATTTCCATCGGTCTTCACACCATATTTCGACGCCGCCTCGAAGTCAATTATGGTATCGATCCGGTTGGGGGCTATTCCCAGCTCAATGGCCAGTTCGACATAACCATGACCATAGGTATCGATAAATGCATCAACCTGACCCCCGGCTGCTTTCCGGATGCGGGCGACCAGGCCTTCGCCATAAGCGATCGGGACGATCCCATGCGCAATAAGCCATTTGTGATTAGCCTCGCTGGCCAGACCGATGACCCTGGCGCCGGCATTCCTTGCCAGCTGCACGGCAATGGAACCCACTCCGCCGGCAGCGCCGGATACAACCAGCGTATCGCCCGGATTCAGCGAAACCGCCTTAACGGCTGCATAGGCAGTCGTTCCGGCGACAAATAGGGCGCCTGCCTGCTCCCACGGGACACCTGCCGGGCGCTTGACGATCTGACCGGCGTCAACCGCGACGAATTCAGCATGACTCGCCCGGTCATTCGTGAATCCGATAACCTCGTCCCCGATCGCAATCCCCTTGACACCCTCGCCAACTGCTGCGACAATGCCCGCAAAATCACTTCCCTCTCCCGAGGGAAAGGTGGTCGGCCACATCTTGTCAAATCGACCTTCCCGGATCCCGGCCTCACCCGGGTTGATCCCTGCGGTTTTCACCCGTACTAGGACCTGGTCTTTTGTCGGAACAGGTCTGGCAACTTCCGCAAGATGCAGAACGTCGACGCCGCCATATCTGTCGAATTTTACTGCTTTCATATATTTTTTTGTGGATGAAGACTTTCCATTAAAAAAGTAGGGGTAAAATAGAAATCTCACCCCTTTACTTAATTCCGATATCCTCTGAAAAACCATGCCAAATATAAAAAGGAAAATGGCCGGTAAAAATGATAATGTTCATCGCCCCTGCTGATTCGTGTCATACGGAAGGTTTTCCAATTCAGCTAGCTTCGATTTTCAAATTATTCATTATGAAGGTCCATCTGTCCAGGGAAGAACAAGAGGTAGCGGGCGCGACATCCTATCAACCGGAAGTTTCTGTCATTCTGCCGTTCGATCCGGTTATGTCATTAAAGACCGAACTGCACTATCAGCTTAAGATTGCAGTAGAAAAGGTCGAATCGCAATTGTTGGCCAATTACCCAAAGGAAAAGGCTATGCCCGTGATCAACAAGCTAAAGGCCCTCGCCCAGAACCTCGCAATTGATACCAGCAAAAAAGGGTTGGCGATATTTGTTTCGCCCATTTTGGAGAAGGTATTTTACCTGGATTTTCCGGTAAACGAAAAGATCATTGTCGGTGAATCATTTGAGATCCGGGATCTTATATATTGTAAAAAGGAACTCATCCAATATTTGGTACTCCAGCTGAGCGGCAAATCCTCAAAAATATATCTGGACAATGGAACTAAATTTATCCTCCTTAAGTCCGGCCTTCCGCAGGATGTTCACGCCTATGAAAGAGATATGCCGGAGAAAGTCGGAAAGTATTCCGACCCGGAAGAACATAAAGAGATCCTGCTGGATAATTTCCTTCACCACTGTGATCAGGGTCTTACCCTGATCCTGAAATCGTTTCCGTTGCCGGTTTTTGTAACGGGACCCGAAAGGGTGCTCGGTCATTTTAAAAAAATGACGCGGAATACAAAAAGCCTGGTCGAATTCATCCCCGGGAATTACCTGGATACTTCCGAAGCAGAGTTCCGTGCGGTAATACAACCCTATATAAAGGACCAGCAGGCAATCAGGGAAAAGGCTGCGCTGCTGCAGATCGACCAGGCACTCGGGGAAAGGAAGCTGGAGTTCGGTATCAGGCAGGTTTGGCAGGCTGCCACGCATAAAAACTGCCGGCTGCTGGTGGTCGAAAAGGACTTTATGTATTCCGCTCACCAGGGCTCTCAACCCGACAGCATTTACGAGGAAGACCTAAGCCTGAATAACCCATTCTACATAAAGGATGCAGTGGACGTCGTCATGGAGAAAGTACTGGCGGCAGGCGGCGATGTGGAATTTGTCAGCAATGGCGCGTTGAAGGATTATGGGGGCATAGCCCTGATACGGTATTTTTAGTCATTTATTTATCATGAGCAAAACAAAGAAACCCCTTACTCCCGCTGAAGTTCCCCAGCCGGATAAGGATCCGGAAATTCAACCCGGTCATCCTCCGGGGAATCCGGTGCTGCCCGAAGAGAATCCTGAAATCATGCCGGAAAAGGAACCCGAAGAACCAGGAGAGCCTTCTCCGCCCGAAATTCCGGCAAGCTAACCGGCATAGCGCATTTTTTTAACGCGCGATCACTCCTTTGGCAATCATGTCATTCACAATATTCTTTGCATACCGACTTGCCATTTGAGGCGTAGGGTTCCGACTGAATGCTTTCGACTGCCCGGACCACAAGAGTTCGCCGGTATCCACCAGGTAAAGATTGCTTTCCAACAGCACTTCCACATCCTTGACGACATAACCAGGTTCATCATAATAACCCCATACGTGGTAATAATAGCCGTAGAATCCGCGGTAGAACCCAACAGGTCCATAAAAATAGCCGCCGGGCACCCAGCGGTCATGTTCGTTCACATTCAACACCCGGATCGTCACCGCTCCGTCAAACTGCTTGTCACGCAATATCCGGCGCATCCGGACAGAATCGTTCATTTTGGCAAAGTCGGGCCCGAATTCATCCAGACTTGTGACAGCGGCAATACCATGCCGCTGCAATTCGGCCTTTATTCCGTCCTCCCCCAGTCTTCGCTTTTCCAAATCGTTGCCGATCGCCATGACCAGCACTTTGGTAAAGCGTACCGGCTGAATACTCCTGTCGCTCCAGGAGGCGGTCAATCGCACCGACGGGCCGCAGGAAATAAGCAGCGGCAGCGCAAAGATTGATAGGAGCGGTAGAACACTCCAGCTAAGCTTATGACCATTTTTCATAACTTCTGAATTTGAATTTTATGAGGCAATCCATCCGCCGTCGACCGGCATCGCGTGACCCGTCACAAATGAAGCCGCATCGGAGCAAAGCCAAACCACCGCTTCCGCCACTTCAGCCGGTTCGCCGAATCTGCCTACCGGCTCCATATCGACGAATTGCTGTTCCGC
Organism: Puia sp.; assembly: GCA_035501395.1. GTDB lineage: Bacteria > Bacteroidota > Bacteroidia > Chitinophagales > Chitinophagaceae > Puia. The sequence goes on along the minus strand of DATJWK010000163.1, from coordinate 23,516 downwards.
TACCTTGTCTTTTCCGGTGAGCCGGTCGATCATGGCCGTTCGGATGACACCCGGGCACACGGCGTTCACCCGCACTCCCAGCTTTGCATTCTCCAATGCGGCCGTCTTGGTAAGGCCTACTACCGCATGCTTGGTGGCGACATAAGCCGGGAGGCCTGCAAACCCGATGAGCCCGGCTACCGAGGCACAGTTGACGATCGCTCCTTTCCCTTGCCTAAGCATGTGCGGCAACTCGTGTTTCATACACAACCAAACACCGGTCAGGTTGATCGCGATCGTCCTGTCCCAGTTGTCCTGCGTGCATTCCTGTGTGACCGCCGATACTCCCTCAATGCCGGCATTGTTGAAGGCAAAATCCAACCGGCCATAGGTCGAAAAGGTTTTATCGATCATTGCGGTGATATCTCCGGCCTTCGCGACATCGCACTTCACAAAAAAGGCATCGCCGCCTGCCGCTTCGATCTGCTTCAGCGTCACATGCTCTTTATCTTCAATCCAGTCGGCGATGACCACCTTTGCGCCTCGCCTCGCGAAGGCCAGGGCTGTTGCCCGGCCGATTCCAAAGCTGCCGCCGGTAACAATGGCTACCTTATTTTCAAAGATTTTTTCCATATAGATTGTTTAATCAATGAACAACACCAATAATCCCGATTTAGTAATGGGCCACAAAAATGGGCAGGGTGGTTGTACGCGTAGTTCCTTCTTCGAAATCCTCTTCAAAAAAGGAGGCCAGCAGCCCTCTTCCATAAGCCCCCATGACGACAAAGTCGTTCTTTTTCCTGAGCAGGTAGTTGAACAAGGCATCGGTCACCTCCGGTTCGGCGGCAATCCATTCGGCGTCATCATAGTGATACTTGAGCCACTCGGTCACCCCCTCCTTGTCCCCCGCGAATTCCCCGGTGACCAGGTCGATCACCTTTGCCCTTTTCGATCGCAGCTCGGGGAACAGGTAGGAAAATTGCTTCATCGCGAATAGTGAGGATTTGCTGCCGTCATAGCAGAAAATGATATTATCGATGTCCTCGAAGCTTTTGGGAGAAATGACCACCGGGCAGTTGGCCTCTTGCAGAATATCCTTTACAAAACGAGTTGGCGGACCGTCATACAGCGCCGAGAAGGACGTGGCAGGATCGATCACCAGCAGATCAGCGTACCTGCTTTCAGCGATAATACCCCTGGCCGGATCTCCGTTATCCAGGTAGACGCTGGCGGGAATCCCCGCTTCCCTCACCAGTTCCCTGAAAAGCTGGATATTCTCATCCCTCAGTTCCACAGAGTCCTGATCATCGGCGCTTTCCCGGATCATGATCACCTCTCCGGAACTGCCGTCCTCGCCCAGTGGAAGGACAACCGCGTCCTCCCGAACCAGGTCCTGCAAAAAGATTGCCGTTAAATTCGAGTCGGTCAGACGCGCCAGATACGTCGCGAATTGGACCGCATTTTCGTCCAGATTGAGGCTATCGATCGCCAAAACTATCTTCTCCATATATTTTTTGACTAAAGCTATCCCCAAATCGGCCTTCCGACAATGACGCCCGGCAAGAAGAAAGTTGATTGATATCAGGCCTGACCCGGCGTAATGTTCTTTTTCCCGGAATAACCAGGTTGTAACTTGAAAAAAAAGATCGCCATGGGAAATGCAAAGACACCCCGAACGGACGCGCTTTTTGGGGTTTTTCTTCAGGATATCAGGGATATAAAAGGAAAGCACCCCCGCTCGTTCCGGAAAAGGTATTTTCAATTCGACTATGCCGAAAAGGAAGAAGAGGGCTACAGCCTGCGCATCGAGCCGGACAGCATCCCGAAAACCGTAAGAAGGGAAATCTTCCGGGCATTCGATAAACGGCTTAATCAGGATTTACTTCCGGCTATAGGGGAGAGTAAGAGAAGCCGTAAAACAATCAACCAATAAAGAATTCCATATGAAGACTTTCTTGGTAGCAACGGACTTCTCGGCAGCTTCGCGGAGTGCCACTCACTATGGAATAGAATTGGCCAGGGCATTGAACGGAAGAGTAATCCTTTTCAGCGCTTTCCAGCAAGTACCCGTCGTCCTTACCGATTCATTGGTAGCGGCCGCGCCCGCAAATATGGGGGAGGCAGTACAACAGCAATTGGAAGCGGAGGCGGACTTTCTTAATTCCGAAGAAGCAACACCCGTTGAAATAATGGCCAAAGAAGGCCCTATTGCCAATGCAATCCTCGAGGCTGCCAAAGAAATGAATGCGGACCTTATCCTGGCCGGTATAAAAGGTGCAGGCAAAGCCACGCGCAGATTTTTCGGTAGTACAGTCACTTCGCTGGCGAAAAAGACGACTGTTCCGTTAATAGTAGTCCCGGAAGAGGCATCCTATAAAAGACCTGCAACAATTGCTCTGGCAAACGATATTTCCTTTCACGCAGGCACACATGTATTGGACATCCTTCGCACGCTGGTGAAAAGGTTTCATTCGACTCTATACATAGTAAGGGTAGTCACAAACAAAACAAACGAAGTGGTTGAAATCCTCAATCGGCCATTCAACCTAACCGAAATGGTATCCAAGCTGGATCCCTTGTATGAATATCCCCTGGATAAGAATATTGTCAAGGCCCTGCAACATTTTATTTCAACGCACCAGGTCAATCTGCTGGCAATGGTGCCGCATCGGAAGTCCCCTCCTGAACGATGGTTTATCCGAAGCAAAACAAGGGAAATGATCTTCGAGACGAATATTCCTTTGCTGATCTTGCCTGAAATAACTCATACGAATTAACGCGTATAACTTCCAGGCCAGCCTCACCCGCTTGTCAACTTTTGCATGGCAATTTTCATATCGATGCCTTTTCCCAAGACCCCGATAAAAGGAGGGCGGCGATCGCGGCAAAGGGTCATAAGTTTAAATAACAAAAGACGAAGGGAGCGGAACCCAGCAAGGTATCGAAGCGGTCAAGCATCCCGCCATGCCCGGGTAAGATTTTTCCGGAATCCTTCAGATTCAGGCTTCTTTTCATGAGCGATTTTATGAGATCGCCGAATGTGCCCGTAAAAATTATTATGAGTGCGATGATCATCCAGTCGGCGCCGGTTGGAAGGGTTACGAAACGGGAAACCAGGTTAGCAATCAGCAGCGCACAGACAGCGCCCCCAAGGCTTCCTTCCCAGGTTTTCCCCGGAGAAATTCGCCTGAATAAAGGATGGGAACCGAATGCCCGGCCTATAAAGTACGCTCCCGAATCATCCGCCCAAAGGACCAGGAAGTATCCGATAATCACCCCGGAGTGATATATTCCGGATCCGACCGGCAGAAAGGCTATCCCAACAAAGAAGCAAATGGGAATGGATATACTGAGAACGCCCAAAAAGGTAAAAGCCAAATTCTGAACCGGATGTTTAGCCTGCCGGAAAAGCTCCAAAATAAAAATACCAAAAGCGACAGGGATGTTGACTAATAATATCCTCGGCCCGCATAGTCTACTCATAACCGTTGCACAGGTGATCAGCATGCTCGTAGACAATATAAGGCCGGGCTTTTTTTGCGGCGCCAGGCCGGCATTGTGGAATAACCGGTAAAACTCCACTAAACTGAGCAAATCGATCGCGAGCATCAATACGACAAAACTATACGCGTTCCAGCTTACTGAAACCGTTATGATAAGTCCTAATACGCCCCCGGTGATTGTCCGCTGCGCTAAATTATTCATAACTGCTTAAAGGCTTCCTCACTTATATCGCAAGGTAAGTGGGAACTCGTACCGGTTTCTATGAGCATGATCAATCCAAATCCTGATCGCCATCATGGTAAAGCGAAGCAATTTCAGATACCTTGAAAACAAATTTTTAAAATGGAATTTCGCTATAAGAACGAAGTATCGATCAACGCAGGGGATGCAAGCCTGGGAGGCGAACTCGTCATTCCGGAGGAAGCGAAGGCAATCGTCATTTTCTCGCATGGCAGCGGAAGCAGCCGCATGAGCCCCCGGAACCGAAAAGTGGCGCGACACTTACAGACAATCGGCCTCGGGACGCTATTATTGGACCTCCTTACTCCGCAGGAAGACCAACAATACTCCACCCGCTTCGATATAGAATTGCTCACCCGGCGGTTGACCGGAGCTACCCGGTGGGTGGGCACCGTGAGCGAGGCGGAGAACTGTTCCATTGGTTATTATGGCGCCAGTACCGGCGCGGCCTCGGCCCTGAAAGCTGCTGCGGATCTGCCGGAGATACGTGCCATCGTGTCGCGCGGCGGGAGACCGGATTTAGCCATGGACGCATTGGGTAGAGTGAAAGCTCCCACATTGCTGATCGTCGGTGGTCTTGACCATGAGGTGCTTGAATTGAATGCACAGGCATACGACCGGCTCCATTGTGAAAAAAAACTGGAAATAATCCCGGGCGCTTCTCACTTATTCGAGGAATACGGCACGTTGGATAAGGTAACTGAAATAGCGGGCCGGTGGTTCAGCAGGCATTTGTTGGTCACTGCATTTCCCTGAGCGCGGTCCGCGATCCCGGCGAGATAGCCATCCATCATAATAAGATACTTGTCCGCGTCCGCCAGCGCCATTTTTTGCGCAGCATCGTTATCTGCATTCCGCGCACGAAGACTGCTGACCTTTGCGCGCACATTGGCCCGGTAGCTTTTATAATAAAGAAAAAGCCTCCGGTCTTCCTCGGATCGTATAGCGGGAAAAAAATGGTTATAATACCGGAGGAACAGCTCAGCCAGTTCCGGTCTGCCAAATGCATCGAGGTCCATACAAAGAAAGGCCACCTCGTTCAGCACGTCGATCTGACGGTATTCGTCGTTGAATTCTATACAATCGAAGGGTTGCGGGTCCGGTAATAAAAAGACATTCCCCGAATGCAGGTCCCCATGACAATCCTTGTAGAAACCTTTTTCAAGCCGCTCGGCGAAGAGCGATGTATGCCATTCAATAAATGTATTGGACACGGCTACAGCCTTGTCAATGCGGGCGGCGTTCTCAGCGCTTAAATACTCCCGCTCATTCTTCAGGTCATTAAATTCGGCCCGTATTTCCAGCACATCTTTTTTGGAAATGACCCGGGTTACCTTGTGAAATCCGGCTATTTTTCCCGCGAGGTGCAGGATATCGGAGCAAGTGACTTTATTATTCGCCAGGAGCACGTCCATCTGCCGGCTTCTATCCATTTTGCGCATTCTCACGGCATAATCGATTATCTTCCCTTCCCGGTCGCCAATGGATAGTCGACCCCGGATTTCGACAACCGGCTGCACATCGAGGTATATATCATGGGTAAGTCTTCTGTTCAGTTCAATCTCTCTTTCACAGAAATATCTGCGTTTTTCCAGAGTGGAAAAGTCAAGAAAAGAATAGCGGATCGGTTTCTTGATCTTATAGACGAACCGGTCGCATACCAATATCCAGGAGATATGCGTCTCCACCAATTCCGGTCGGCCCGCTTGCTCCGGAAATTCCCCTTCCGAAATCAATTTAGCAATATGCTGGTTTGTCATATCTCAACTTTAGGTAACCGGCGGCTTCGTGCAACATCTCATCTATGTTATGATTGGAAGATATCAAAATAAGCCGGTGGCCATGCAACGGTTCCCACAGATTCTTCAGGAGCTGATATATTTCAAAATCGGCTTCGCTGTCCGCCCGTTGTTGTTTTAGCCTTTCCTTTATGACTTCTTCTGCTGCTTTAATTTCAATAAGGACGACATCTCCGCCGGCTGCATCGATGAACTTCTTTCGGATATCATTTTTGTAGAATGTTGCATCCAGCACCAAGTCCCTATGCCGGGTTATCGCCTGACGCATCAGCTCCAGCATTCCATCGTAAACTGACGCCTTCTCCCGTTCAGAATAGGACTTGACGGGAAACATGCTCTTTCTTACCTGGTCGCTGCTGACATAATCCGTATGGATCAATTTCGCAAACCGGGAAGCAAAGTAACTTTTCCCCGAACCCGGCAACCCCAATACGATAATAATCATACAATCCGTCTTTATTTGCACACTCGGGCATTTATCCTGCTTTCTTCATTTTCCTGCTCAATTTATCCAGGTAGTAGATCACTTCTTCGTCGGTCACCTGGTCAAAATTTTCATAGAAGGCGCCCACTCCATAAAATTCTTCCGGTATCAGGACAACGACCAGCTCATCCGCTACTTCCGACAATTTTTGAACGGCGCTATCGGAAGCCACCGGGACCGCTATGACAATTTTTGCCGGTTTACTCTTGCGCAGCATGTTTATAGTGCCCAGCAGGGTATTTCCCGTAGCAATCCCATCGTCGATCACGATTACCGTCTTACCGGCAAAGGATTCCGGCTCTCTATCACCCATGAACTTCCGGTACATTTCTTTCAATCGTTCACGGGTAGTCTTGATCTCCCGGTCAATATAAGATTGCGACACTCCCCCATGAGGAACGACAAAAGAATCGGTCAGGCTGACAGCCCCGATAGCGTACTCCCGGTTCACCGGATGGCCGATCTTTTTAGTAAGGATCAGGTCGAGCGGCAGCCCCAGCTCCTTTGCCACCGCATATGCAACCGGCACGCCGCCCCTGGGAACGGCAAGTATGACCCCCGGCTGGTTCCGGTATTTTTTCAATTTTTGCGCAAGCAATGTGCCTGCTTCTATTCGATCGGTAAACATAAAAACGATTAATCAATAAACAACAAGTTATTCGTTATTCTTTCATGCACTTCCGGCGATTCATCGCCATAACCCAGAATGATGGCCAGCTTTACTTCTTCAGAAGCCGGGACATGCAGCCGGGAAAAGATGCTGGTTTTTTCCACGTATTTCCCGAACCCTACCGGACACGTATCCAGTCCAAGGGATTTCGCAGCCAGCATGATATTCTGCGCACACATCCCGACATCCAGCGAAGCCCATTCATTGTCCCGCGGGGCGGTAAGAAATACGACCACCGGTGCTCCATAAAAGACCGGGTCTTTTATCGCGTGCAGATCGACCCCATGCGAAAGGTGCAAAAGCCCGGAGGCTGCCTTCAATAGCTGCGCGATGCCGGATACGCCGGATTTAAACGCCCCTTTCATCATAACGCCGGCTATTTCCCGGGAAAAGGCCTGGATGGTTTCCTTGTTGGTAAGAACGTAAAATTGCCACGGCTGCCTATTCATGGCCGAAGGGGCCATCCTCCCAGCGTCCAATACTTTCTCGATGAGGTTGATGTCTACAAGGTTGTCTTTGTATTTTCTTACGGCGCGCCGTTCATAAATCGTCTCTATGGTTTCCGTCCTTGTTACGGTCTCGCCTGCAATGATGGTATCCATAATATACTTTTGATAAAACTATCCCCAAATCCTCTCCCAGCCAATGATATCTGCCCGACTCAAAGCTGATTGACATCAGGCATAAGCCGGTCCTTCATCCTATCGGCTTCGCGGCAGCGCTCCAACGGTTCAACGCCGGCAGCCTGCGGACGGTCATGGCTATCAGGTCCTCGCCCAGGTTCATCTTCCTCATCTGGCTTATTACAATAGCTTTCATTTCATCCAGGGTCGTGTCCGGGCTGGTGAATTGCCCTTCCTGGTAACAGTATTTGCAGAATTCATTACTTTTGGACCCATCCTTCTCCGTACCTCGCATTTCTTCTTTGTCAAGAGGCATGCAGCAACTCTGACAGAATGTATAGACTTCCATGGTTTTTTATTGTAAGTGAAAAAATAAACCTGATCAAACCCCAAACGGAAAGGTTTCCGGTACCTGGTGTCCCTCGGGTTGGATATGCAAGGGATGTAAAGCGGTTGTTTCATCGACATAAATGAATGCATCATACCGGAGCGGAAGTATGCTGGGAACATAGTTGCCATATTTTTCATACTGCGCCTGGTAGACCACCCCGATCGCGCGATGACCTATGAGATTTTCCAGGAATATGTCCTGATGAAAATCGTCCATTAGCAACAACTTAGGTTGATCGCCGGCCGTATGCAGCAGGTATTCCCACGATCCTTTTGGGGCCGGCGGCACCTCCATTTTTTGCATGGTTGCTCCCCAGCTACGCCCGGCAATCACGGACCCCTTATAGGAACCAAAACCTACCAGCACCACATCGGGGTCGTGGTATTTCAACCTGGCCAGTTCACCGATATTATACATTCCTTCCTCGCTCATATCGGTCGCGCGGGCATCTCCGACATGGGTATTGTGGGCCCATACGATGGCCTTTGCCTTTTCGCCATGAAATTGCAGGAGACGGTCCAATGTCCGGGCCATATGGTCATCCCGCACATTCCAGGAATGAGGGCCGCCATGGACCATCGCCCGGTAATATTTCTCCGCATCCACCATCACTAGCGCGTTCTGCTCGGCGTTGAAGACATTTTCATGGTCCGTGTTGTAAGAAGGCAGCCGGGTCCGAATCTCCTTCAGCAAATGCACCACTTCCGGCTCACATAACTCCGGGACGAATTGGGTCGCCCTCGCATATGATTGCCCATCTTCGTATCGATAGGGCTCAAAACAGGTAAATGCCGCCTCTGCCACCTTCAGCGCCTGGGGATCCGTCTTCTTCAGATATTCCATGATGCTTTCCAGGCTCTCCCACAAACTATAGACATCCAACCCATAAAAGCCTATCTTCTTGTTGAGCGCCAGTTTTCGGTTGTATTCCTGCAGCCAATCCGCCAGGGCGACCATTTCCCAATTGGCCCACATCCAGGTAGGCCAGCGGTTGAACGAGTGTAACACATTGAAAGCCCCCTTCCCGCCCTCGGGGTAATTCTTTATATAGCGGTTCAACCGGTAACAGTCGGGCCAATCCCCTTCCACGGCAATAAAATTGAACCCCTTTTCCTCGATCAGCCGCCTGGATATATAGCTGCGCCAGTTATAATATTCATGCGTACCGTGTGACGCTTCACCCAGCATCACGATGCGGGCATCCCCGATCCGCTCAAATAACGGGTCGAGATGATCTCGACCCGTAAGCGGATAAGCCCATTGCCGTATGGCACCGACGGCTTCCTCTTCCCCTACCTGAGAGGACCGGGTTAAATTATTATAGGAAGTCCCCATTTTCATCTGTCTTGACCCTTAGCCTTTTATCGCCGTTTTGTAACAGCATCTTGTAGACCTTTTTGGCTCCATTTGCATCGTCAAAGTTTACCAGGTACACATCGTTGCTGATCGCCCACTGCGGGAACCGTTGTGCCACCGCGTCTTTTACAGCCGGCGGAACCGAGACTTTCTTGAATTTCTCAACCGTACGCAACAGCTTGCCGTCCTTGTCATAGACCGCAAGCACAACTCCCTCGGGAATATAGAAGGAAATGAAATAGTTATCATAGTCATCTTCATAAAATTCCGAGCTCTTCACGTTGAATGTTGCCGCTTTTAGCTGAACCATGTTTACCGGCTGCGCGACCTCCCGGCCATTGACCGATGTCAGGTACTTATAGTTGACCGGCACCACCGTGGCGGGCGGTAAAGTTTGCTGCGCAATGGATTGAGAAGAGACCCCAATGGTTAGCACCGAAAGGAGCCACATTGATTTAATTGGTTTCATAACTATATTTTAAAAATTAACGGAATAAGATACTCCTAAAATTACATCACCCGGCAAGCAGGAAAATCTGATTCTGGTCGGTCAAAGGCATGATCCTCGTTAATCCTCACAGCGGATCATAGCGCTTAACCTTATACAAAATGTTAAAGGGGCGATGCTTTGCCAGCTCGTTCAGCTTTATCAGCTGGTCTTTTGACACTGGCCCGATCGAGGTCACCTTGCCCGAATTGACCATCCCCGATCCCCCGGTCTTCCTGACCAGCGAGATCATGTGCTCCGCTGATCCCTTAGATTTTTTGCCGCTTACCGCGGAATAAGAAATAGATAACATAGATACCTTCCTTTATTGACCCTTAATGACAACCCATGCAATATTATTCAGATTTCCCATCCCCGAAAAGAACGCGCATCAACAGGCGGCCTGATTGATATCACGTTTAGGGCGCAGGATTACCGGGATATGACCCCTATCAACGGGATAACTAAGCGGCGTCATATCCGGTGCCGGGACGAACCTATAGTTTAGTGGAAAATCAAGGTAACATGAAACCCATAGTAGTCCCGGTCGATTTCACCGCAAACGCAATCAATGCCGCGCACTATGCGGCCGACGTGGCGCTGGCCGCGCAGACAGACATCCATTTGCTGCATGTATTTGAAGTGCCGGTCGTACCCGCGGAAGCGCCGGTCGGCTGTCTCTTCGACGAAATGGAAAAGAATGCCAGGGATTTGCTGGACAGCTTATCCGCAGACCTGCGGGAAAGGACCAGGAGGCAAGTCACGGTCACTGCCGTTCTGGAGATCGGCAGCCCGGAATTCGCTATCCGTGAATATTGCAACCGCACAACGCCGCTTCTCGCGGTTATGGGAACGCCCGGCATCCGGGACCTGCCCTGCCCCGTATTGATCGTGCCGCCCGGAACTGCTTTCCGGGCTATCCGTAAGATCGCCATCGCCTGCGACCTCACCGAATTAGAGCAGGGCATGCCGGTATCGCTGACATTCCTGAAAGATCTCAAAGAAATGCTGGCCTGCCATTTCGAAGTGATCAACGTGACGACCGAAAAGGCGTCCCGAAGGGAAAACGCCGACTTCGAACGATATGAATGGAAAGAATGGATGCGGGACGTCGTTCCCGAGGTGCACGTTATAAAGGCCGCTACGATCGACGAGGGTATCCGCAGCTATCTGCTTGAACATGACGTCGATTGGCTGATCCTCTTCCCCAAACATCATGGGATACTTGAATTCCATCACAGCCTGTCCAAAAAGATCCTCTTGCATTGCCCCGTACCTGTCATTAGTGTTCATGAGTGACAGGCGGGCTCACGCGGACCGCTTGCGGTAATTGAGTATGGCCCAGGTATTGAAGAAAAGCGCGAAGCCAAGGACCGCGAAAATATGGGGCCGGATATCGGCGAGGCCGCTGCCTTTGAGGACGACCATGCGCATGACATCGATAAAGTAGGACACGGGGTTAAATCGGGTGATCCATTGCGCCCAGCCGGGCATGCTTTCGATGGGAGTATAAAGGCCGCTCATCAGATTGAAGATCATATTCACGAAAAAGGAGACAAGCATCGATTGCTGCTGGGTTCCGGCATAAGTGGAGAGCAGCAGCCCGAGGCCCAGCAACGAAAGCAGATAGACCCCCGCGAATAGGTAGATCGTAAGATAGTGGCCCACCGGGACGATGCCGTATACAACGCGGGCAATCGTAAGGCCGATGCTGAGCACCAGCAGGCCCAGGAGCCAGAAGGGAATGAGTTTGCCAAGAATGAACCAAAACTTTTTAACCGGGCTCACATTGATCTGTTCGATCGTACCCATTTCCTTTTCGCGGATAATGTTATTGCTGGCAAAGGAAGAGCCGATCATACTGATCAACATGACCAGGATACCGGGCACCATAAAATAATGGTAGTTCATGTGCGGGTTGTACCAGTCCGAATATCGGATCTCGATGGCAGGCTGCGGGTCCATGCGCGGGATCTGAACCCATTTGTCCCGGATCTCCTGGTTGTAGTCCCGGAGGATGCTTTGAATATAGGCTCCGCCGAGGCCGGCCTTCACGCCATTGATGGCGTTGACCCCGATGAAAACGGTGGTGGCATCCTGTTTGACCAGGTCCCGCTCGAAGTGGGTCGGGATGACGAGGACCAGGTCCGCCTTATCCCGTTCGATCGACTTGACTGCTTTCGGGTATGAAGGGCTGTAATCGGTCAGCCGGAAATAGCCGGAAGCGACGATCCTGGTCACCAGGTTCCGGGCGTAGGTGGAATGGTCATGGTCAACGATGCTCAGGTTGATGTTCTTTATCTCATAGTCGGCCGCCAGCGGCAGGATCAGCAACTGGATAACCGGCATGACGACCAGGATGCGGAAGATCGCCGGGTCTCTGCGGATCTGCGTGAATTCCTTTTGCAGCAGAAATCTTAGCGTTCTCATGCCAGTCTGATTTTGAAGTTACGAATGCTGATGGCAAGGAGGGTGGCGGTCATGCCGGCCAGGATCACGGTCTCCTTCCAGACGGACGGGAAAGACAATCCCTTGATCATAACCTGCTTGACGATGATATAGTACCATTTTGCCGGAACGACGTTGGAAATGACCTGCAGGGGCACGGGCATGTTCTCCACCGGGAAGAGGAAGCCGCTGAACATCAGCGTGGGCAGCATTAAACTCATCATGGACGACAGCATGGCGGTCTGCTGGGTTCGGGCAAAATTCGAGATCACCAGGCCAATGGACAGGGAAGTACCGGTGAACAGCGCGCTCTCGGCGAGCAGGAGCCCCAGGCTGCCTTCGATCGGGACACCGAGTGCATAAACGCTGAGCAGGAGGATACTGACGATATTGATAAAAGAGACGAGCAGGTAGGGAATAGCTTTGGCGATCACGATCAGAAAGGGTTGCAACGGCGATACCAGCAGGACCTCCATGGTACCCATTTCCTTTTCACGGACAATAGAGATGGAGGTCATCATGGCGCAGACAAGCATAAGGACCAGGGCCATAACCCCGGGAACAAAATTGTAGGCGCCTTTCAACTCCGGGTTATACAGCATGCGGACCTGCGTGTTGATTTGCAGGGGCAGCGGCTGATCCCGGTTGAGGCGTTGCTGGAAGTCGCCGATGATGGCGGACGCATAGTTGGTCAGCGTATTGGCGGTATTGGGGTCCGATGCGTCAGCGATGAGCTGCACAGTGGCGTGATGGGTATGGAGCAGGTCGTCGGCGAATCCGCGGGCGATACAGATGACCATGCGCGTTTTGCCCTGGCGGAAGACCCGGCCGATATCTTCGGGTGAGCGCAGCAGCCGGACGGCGTCGAAGTAGCGACTGGCGCCGATCTCCTGGATAAGCGAAATGGATGAGGGGTCGCGCGATTCGTCGAGAATGGCAATCCGCGAATTCTTCACTTCATTCGTGAGGGCAAAGCCATATAGAACGATCTGCATGATCGGCATTCCGATAAGAATGGCAAGGGTACGCCGGTCACGCCAGATGTGCGAGATCTCTTTTCGGACGAATATGAAGAATTGGTTCATCGTGCCTGGTTTTAGTCCCCTGCTCGTTTTGCTTTCCGGGCGAGGCGGAGGAAGACCTCGTCCATCGATGCTGCGCCGTGCTGCTTCATCAGTTGTTTTGGTGTATCCAGCGCGTCGATGCGGCCGTCGACCATGATGGAGACCCGGTGGCAATATTCGGCTTCGTCCATATAGTGCGTGGTGACAAAAACCGTGATGCCTTTATCGGACGCGCCATAGATCATGGTCCAGAACTCGCGCCGGGTGATGGGGTCGACTCCGCCGGTGGGTTCGTCGAGAAAGACGATGGCCGGATCGTGGACGATGGCGATGGAGAAGGCCAGCTTTTGTTTCCATCCGAGCGGCAGGGAACGAACGAGGTGGTCCCTTTCCTTCTCCAACTGGAGCTGCCGAAGGAGTGTCGTTGCTTTGTCACGGATCGCGCGGTCGCTGAGGCCGTAGATGCCGGCATAGAACCGGATATTCTCCCAGACGGTCAGATCCTCGTAGAGAGAGAACTTCTGACTCATATAGCCGATATTACGTTTGATCTTCTCCGTTTCATGATAGACATCGAAGCCGGCGACGCTGGCCGCGCCGGATGTAGGCAGGGAGAGGCCGCAGAGCATGCGCATGGCGGTTGTCTTGCCGGCGCCGTTGGCGCCGAGAAAGCCGAAGATCTCGCCTTTCCGGACGTCGAAAGAGATATTGTCGACGGCGGTGAATTCGCCGAAACGCTTGGTCAGGCAAGAGGCGGTTATGACAGGTGAATTGTCCACGTCATGCAGTTTTCATCAGGGCCATAAAACAATCTTCGATGCCGGGAGCGATGGCCTGCACTTCGGCGTCGGTATAATTTCCCTGTTGGATAACCTGCGTCAGGCGACCCTGATCGTCACCCGGGGACCGGAAGACCACATGATGGTATTGACCAAAAGGGTAACAACTTTCCACCGCGGGATCTTGCTGCAGGGCGATCATCAGATGGTACATTTCCGCCGCCCGGACGGCCCAGAGGGGTTTGCCGAACTTTTCGCGGATCCCGGCAGGGCTGTCGATAGAAAGGATACTTCCTTTTTGGATAAGGGCTACCCGGTCGCAAAGCCCGGCTTCGTCCATATAGGGGGTGGATACCAGGATCGCTATCCCCTGTTCTTTCAGGCGATGCAGCATTTCCCAGAACTCTTTGCGGGAAACGGCGTCGACACCGGTGGTCGGTTCGTCGAGAAAAAGTACGGCAGGCCGGTGGATCAGGGCGCAGCAAAGCGCCAGTTTCTGTTTCATTCCACCTGAAAGCTGGCCTGCCCGGCGGGTGGAGAAGGATTTGATCTGGTCGTAGATATCCCGGATCAACCCATAGTTCTTTTCGATATCGACTTTGAAAATGGACGCAAAAAATCGAAGGTTTTCTTCGACTGAAAGGTCCTGGTACAGGGAAAAGCGACCGGGCATATAACCGACGCATTGCCGGATCTTCCGGAATTCACGAATGATATCGAAGCCGTTGACCCGGGCCTGGCCGCTGTCGGGAAGAAGAAGGGTCGTCAGGATGCGGAAAAGAGACGTTTTGCCCGCGCCGTCGGGGCCGATCAGGCCGAAGATCTCGCCGGGCGGGACATCAAAGCTGATGTCCTGCAGGGCACTCACCGTTCCCCGGCGACCATGGTAGGTCTTGACCAGCATTTCGATCTGTACCGCATTCTCCATATCAGTGGAATTTTACCAGACCGTACATTCCGATCTTAAGAAGACCATCGTTTTTCACGTGGATCTTGACCGCATAGACAAGGTTGGCGCGCTCCTCTTTGGTTTGGATGGTTTTGGGCGTGAATTCCGCCTTATCGGAAATCAGCGTGATGATACCGGGATATTCCCTATACCGTTTGGGACCTTCGTCGATAAATACCTTTACCGGCTGATTGATCTTTAGTTCTGCCAGCTGGGTGCCGGAAACATACACCCGAAGGGTGATGATCGAAAGGTCGGCGATCTTGTACAGCGCCTTTCCCGCGGCGGTGACCTCCCCGGCCATGGCATATTTGGTCAGTACGACGCCGGAAATGGGATTGAAGATACTGGTTCGGTTGACCTGGTCCTGGATTTGGGCGACCGAGCGACGCAGCGGGCGGTATTCACTCCAGACGGTACTGTTTTGGGTCCCTACCGTCGTTTCCTGTACCCGGATCTGTTGCCGGGTGGCTTCGATCTGTTTGCGGAGTACGGCGATCTGGGCCGTGTAATCATCCAGTTGTTTGGTGGGCGCGGCGGCCGAGTGGATCAATCGTTCCGTTCGGCCTCTCTCCAGCTCGAGATCGGACAGTTGAGCCTCCTGGGCGGCAACCTGGGCTTCCAGCATCCGTACCTGTGGCCGGACGTCCATTGTCCGCTCGTGGAGGGCGCCGATACTGGCTTCCACCTGGGAACGTTGGAGAACGAGGGGCATCGAATCGATGACGGCAACGAGGCTGTCTTTGTGCAGGATGGAGCCTTCATCGAGATTAAGTTGTAAAATCTTACCGGGCACCTCGGAGGAGACGATGACCTCATCGGCTTCGAAGACGCCTTCAGCGTCGAATGCCTTGTCGCTGTCGCCGCATCCGCTCACAAAGGCGACAAAAGGCAGGGTGAACAACAAGAATGAATGGCGCATACACGAATCATTTATGGGTGGTGGCCCGTCTGGTTTTGGAAATTGTATTGTGCCTGCCACCACTCGACCTGGTGCAGGATATAAGATTGCCGCGCCTGGTCTTCGGCAATGACCTGGGTAAGGAAATCGTGCGCGCTCAGGACGCCCTCCGACATCTGGGCGTAGGCCGTATGTTTCACTTCGGTGCGAAGGGCGATAATGCGGCTATCGGATTGGAGCAGCTGGTTGTACTTCCGGATCTCTTCGTCGTCCTGCCGCATGGACAGGCGTGTATTGAAAAGGAAAGTCTCTTTGCTCACGTCGAGCATGCGGCGTCCAAGCTCGGAGAGGCGGCGTTCGTTCCGGTGGGTGTACCAGCCGCCGAGCGACCAGCTGAGGCGGATGCCGCCGATATAATACCATTCGAAATTGTTGCTGAGCAAATTAAGACCCGGGCGGGCATAGCCGCCCTGGAAGAACAGGCCGAGATGCGGGCGCAGTTGGGCGTCGGCCAGGGCGTCCTGCAGATCGAAGCTTCTCTTCTGAAGGTCGTACCACTGCAATTCCGGGCGCAGGATATTGTCGGCGAGGTTGGCCGGCGGGGGTGTTGCGAGCAACGAGGACGTATCGAGGGACGACCCGATAAAAAGCCCCAGCATGTCGAGGTAGGCCCTTCGGCTGGATTCTTCTTCGATCCGCTGCTGGTCGGTAGTCAGCAGCTGGGCGCGCAGTTCGTCGATCGCGCTGGCATAGGCGGTCCCATTGTCGATGAGCGCCTGGGTCTTTTCCATACCGTTGAGAATATCTGCCTGAAGCAGGTCGTTGAGGCGAAGTTGCTCTTCCAGCAACAGGATGCTGAAATACAGCTGGTCGATACGGTCATGGAGGGCGTACAACTGGACGTCCAGGTCCTTTTCGCCGATCTGTTCATCCACCGTCGCGCTCATCCGCTGGGTATGGATCAGGCCGCCGTCATACAGGTTCTGATCGATCTCTCCATAGAACTTGTACTGGTCCTTGCTGTACGCAGGAAGACTGAATCCGGTGATGGGTATCTTGATGGGCAAATTGGTCACGTCCGATTGAAGGGTGGCCTGCGCGTTCACGGTCACCTGCGGCAGCCACGCTTTGGCGGCGTTCGCGATAGTAAAATCCGCTGTTTTTTGTAGCAGCTTCCGCCTTGCGGTCAGCGGATAATTCTTTTCGGCGAGCCGCCAGGCCTGGTCGATGTCGATAAAACGCAGCGTCTGCGCAGTCGCCGGTACGATACCTGCCAGCATTAGCAGACAAGCAGGCAGCAATGCGGTCCTAAGCGGGCGGGATCTGCGGGTTGTCATGGCGCCGGTTTTCAGGATGCATAGAATGTCTCCGAGTCCGTCATTTCAAAGCGGCCGGTCTTTTCGGTCAGGTGGATCCGAAACGTAATACCCGGGATCTTGTTGAGTTCTTCCGGCGGGAACGGCCAGTCGGGCGAAAGTTGCACCGTTTCGCTGGCGATAAAGGGGAGGATACGTTCGTGCAATTTATGCAGCGCCTTTACCCGCCGTTCCGGATCGGTCAGTTCTTCGAAAACACCCGACGCAATGACGCTTTGCCAGTTGGCCATATTGTGCAGATGGTCCACCTCGAAGCAGACGTTGGGGTTCGCGCGCATGTATTCGATCTTCATCCCCTCGTGCGTGTGACAATATACATATTCGCCGTCGTAGGCATAACTGATCGGGACCACATAGGTCTTTCCGGCGTTGCTGCAGCCGATCCTTCCGATCACCTGTCGCTCCAACAGCCGTTCGATCTCGCCCGAATTCAGGACTCCAAGCATAGTGGTAATGTTTTGTTGCTTCAAAGGTAGAAGCGGGGGTAGGCCCAATTCATGACGATCATCAGCGACATAAATGATAAACTTCATGCCTGTCGATGGGATGGTGTCATGTGGCAGTGCCGCCCATTGGGCTAGTTTGCTGAAAAAAATGGATCCGATTGTCACGGTGACCTTTCACCCCTGTATCGATGTAAATCTATCGGTTCCCTCGCTGGTGCCGGATGTCAAGCTGGCCTGCACGCAAGTACAACGGCAGCCGGGAGGTGGCGGCATCAATGTCGCGCGGGCGGTCCGGAACCTGGGTGGGAAAGCTACCGCGGTATTCATGGCGGGTGGCGTTACCGGCGACCGGCTGGGTCAGTTGCTGGCGGAGGAGGGGGTGCCTATGGTCGTGCTGGAGGTGGCAGGGGAGACCAGGGAAAATATCATCATCCGCGATGAAAAGACCGGATTGCAGTACCGCTGCAATCTGCCCGGCCCACCGATGCCGGAGGCGGCGTTGGAAGACCTGCTGGTCCTGTTGGAAAAGGGAGACGGCATCCGGTGGCTGGTAGTCAGCGGAAGCCTGGCGCCGGGGATGGGAACGGACATTTATCCGCGGCTGGCGGCACTCGCCGAACAAAAGGGAATGCGGCTCGTAGTCGACACCGGCGGTGAAGCCCTGCGCGCGGCGCTCCAAAGCGGGGTATACCTGGTGAAGCCCAGCCTGCACGAATTGCTGACGCTGACCACGGGTCTGCGGGATGGCACCGATATTGAAGCTCGCGCGCAACAGTTGCTCGCGGAAAGACGCTGTGAAGCCGTGATCGTCTCGCTGGGGCCGGACGGAGCTCTCCTGGCTACCGGCAAAGGCTGCCAGCGATTTCCGGCTCCCGGGGTTGAGGTTGCCAGCACCGTGGGCGCCGGCGACAGCATGCTTGCCGGTATCGTCCTCAGTCTGGATAGCGGGATGTCGCTGGAGCGGTCGGTGGCTTTCGGAGTTATTTGCGGGACGGCGGCGACGCTGCATCCGGGCACGGGCCTATGCCGGCCGGAAGATGTGAATCGATTAAAACACCAGATAAATGCACATGAAAAAAATCCTGTTCATTGACGACGATCCCGAATTCCGGGACAACATGGCCGAGATCCTGCGTCTGTCCCACTATGACGTCGATCTGGCCGCCAACGCGAAAGAGGGCGTAGAAAAGGCCTTTCGTGGAAGCCCGGATCTGATCCTGTGCGATATTATCATGCCGGCGGTCGACGGCTATGCGGTGCTGCACTCGTTACAGCACGATCCGGCGACGGCAGGCATCCCCTTCATCTTTATCACCGGCAGAACGGAAAAGGATGACTGGCGGCGGGCGATGGCCATGGGCGCTGACGACTACCTGATGAAACCCGTCGACGGAGTAGAGTTGCTCAAGGCCGTCGAAAGCTGCATCCGGAAGAAGGAGAAGCGGGAAAAAGGTATCGCGGCGGCCGCTTCGGCGGAAGAGCCGATAGAAAACGATGACGCATCCCTGCATGCGGAGCTTGCGCAGCGTACGATCCATACGTACAAGAAGAAGCAGGTGCTGTACCTGGAAGGACAGCGGCCGGCCTGCATCTACTATATCCTGTCGGGCAAGGTCAAGACCTACCGGAGCGACACAGATGGGAAAGAGCTCATCATGCACCTGTACCAACCGGGGGAATTCTTCGGTTATCCGGCCGTGCTCGACGGCCGGAATTTTTCGGACAACGCACAGGCGCTGGAGGATGTCAGCCTGGTTCAGATCCCCCGGCAGGAATTCCTTTGCTGGATGGAGAGCAAGCCGGCGATCGCCAGACGGTTCATCCGGCTGATATCGAAGGAAGCGGCGGAAAAAGAGGCGGGCTTGCTAAACCTGGCGTACAACTCGTTGCGGAAACGGGTCGCCAACGGGCTGATCCAACTGGAGATTCTCAGCCGCCCACCTTTACAGGCGGAGGGGGCCGTGGCGATCTCGCGCGAGAACCTGGCTAATATCGTCGGCTGCGCAACGGAATCGCTGACGCGGACCCTCAGCGATTTCAAATCGGAAAAGCTGATCGATATCCGGAGCGGAAAGATCTTTATTCTCAATGCCGAAAAGCTCAAGAACCTGATCAACTGAAAGCTCAGGAACCTGATCAACCAAAAAACCCCCGCCTCTTGCAAAGACGGGGGTCCCAACCTGCCTTAACCAACCTGTGAACCATTACTTCACAGTAATATGTCGGGAAGCGATCTTTTTGGCTTCCTCGGTTTTCGGCAGAACGAGTTTCAACAACCCATTTTCATAGGAAGCATCGATCTTGTCTTTATTCACCCAATCCGGCAAGGAAAAGCTGCGGGAGAAGGAAGTATAGTTGAATTCCTTCCGGGTGTACCGGTCTTCTTTCTCCTCTTTCTTTTCTTCTTTTTCTGCGCTGATCGTCAGAGTGTTTGCATCGATGTCGATCTTGAAATCGTCTTTTTTCATTCCGGGTGCGGCGAGGCTGACCTCATAGTTGTCTTTGTTATCTACAATGTTGACCGCAGGAATGTTGATCGGGTTAAGCGTATTTATCAGGGATCCGCCGTTGAAATCGAACATGGACTCCCAGGGGCGGAAGAAATCGCTGAAGACCGACGGAAGCGATTCTGATTTCCTGATCAAAGATTTGTTGCTCATAAATAACTCCTTTTATTTTGATTGGTAAATGAATCATTGTTTGTGGCATAAAGGTAGGACGGGCGCCACGGCCAAAACAACGACAGGCGTCATCGGGGGGAATGAGAGTGGTCACCTTTGTTCCTGCTCCTGCGGCGCCGGAGCTCGAACCAGCCAAGGATGTCCGGCTCCCACTCCTCCAGGGAAAGGATCATGGCGATCTCTTCGACAAGGTCGAACATCGTAAGGATGGCGGCGACATAAAATACGATATAAGGCGGGGCGGAAAAGAAAAAACACAGCAGGAAAAAGACCACCTGGGCGAGTCCTGAAATCTTCGCCAGACGGGTATGGAAGGCGGTGAGACGGCCGTAACGACCGACTGCGGCAACGGTATGGATCAGAAAGAGGATGGTGAGAATAAAAATAAAAAATTGTACCCGGACAACGAAATCCCACCGGAATACGAACAGGCCGATGACGGCCGCGGCTACGGTGAGGTCATCGCCGGGCGAGTCCCATTCGGTGCGGCCCCGGCTGGTCACGTGATAGCGGCGGGCAAGGAAGCCGTCGATCGCATCGGTCAGGAAGCTAAGCGCGAGGAGCGCGCTGAAAAGCGGAAGCTGCCGCAGGCAGATCAGCGCAATCAGGATCGGGAAAGCACTGATGCGCCAGATTGTGATGGCGGTGACCAAAAGATAGATGCGTTTCATTTTGATCCATGAACGGGATTTTCGAATCCCGCCGGCCTGAAGCTAATGCGACGGCGATCGGGGCAACATGACCACGGTCAGGGTTGGGACTGATAATTGGCTGGATAGTCGGATGAAACCTGACTGGTCCCATCAGGGCCGATCGATCCATCATCGGCGATCCGGGATGGAAGGGTAATGATGAATTCGGTGCCTTCACCGGGAGCGCTGCTAAACGTGATCGTTCCGGCCATCAGGTCAATGTACTTGCGGACGATGCTCAGTCCAAGCCCGGTACCGGAGACCGAGTTGGCGTTGCTCGCACGGAAAAACTCTTCAAAGAGATGGGTTTGCTCCGCCGCCGGAATGCCGATACCCTGATCCTTCACGGTAAACCGCAGAAAATCGGGTCCAAAGTCCAGGAAGACACGGATGATGCTCTCCTCACCGGAATATTTGATGGCGTTGGAAAGCAGGTTATTGAGGACATTGCCAAGCAGATGAGCATCGAGGATGACTTTTCGTTCGGTACCACGGATGGACAGCTCGAATTGCTGACCGGTTTTGCAAGCCTCGGTCATGTTTTGGAGCGTTTCTTTGAGAAAGGCCGGCAGGTCGAGCACCGAAGGGCTGCTGCGAATGATCCCTTTTTCAAGCTGCTCGACGGAAAGGAAATCGTTGAGGATCTGACGCAGGTTGCTGACATTGGACTTGATGCGTTGGATGTGACGGCTTCTTTTGTCCGCGTCTTCCGCTCCCCGATATTTCTCGATCAGCGCGGCGGAGGATAAGATGACGCTCAGCGGGGTTTTAAATTCGTGTGAAGCCAGGGAGAGGAACCGGGATTTCATCTCATTGAGTTCCTGTTCCCGCTGCAGCGAGCGTTGGATATCTTCTTCGGCCCTTTTTTTGTCCGTTATATCCCGGGTGATCTTGGCGAACCCCTCCAGTTGCCCCCCTTCATCATAAAGGGGTGTGATCAGGACATCGGCAAAAAAAGTCGAGCCGTCTTTTTTTCGGCGCCAGCCAAGGCTCTCGTAGCGGCCTTCTTCCAGGGCGCGTTTGAGGTTGGCGGCCGGCTCGCCCTTCCGGACATCCTCTTCAATATAGAAGAGAGAGATCGGTCTCCCGATGATCTCCTGTTCAGCATACCCTTTGATGCGTTCCGCGCCCCGGTTCCAGCTCATGACCTGACCATCGGGGTCGATCATAAAGATGGCGAGATCTTTGACATCGCGAACGAGGAGTGCGAACCGGGCTTCAGATGCCTTGTATTTCCGTTCCGCCGACTTACGGCGGTCAAGATTATGGAGAACGATGATGAATAATGCGATCAGCAGGAGGAAAAGGCCGCCAAGCAGCCAGGCGAAAGCGGATCTCGCGGCGGCGGTGTTCTCGTACCTCCAGGTCACAAGGGCAAGCAGAAACAGCCCGGTCATGATTACCGCAAAAAGGAGGATAAATATGTTTTTAAAACGGGGCATATCCGGCGGCCCTCTAAGGAAGAACCGAACAGTCGGTCCATAAAGATAGGTCGCCGCCCAGAGAAATCAAAGGCGAACAAACACAAATAACAAAAAACACTTAGGGTTGTACCTGACCAATATCAGGCTGCATGCTGAACAAGATCAGGCGGCGGCTATCGGCCCGTGAATAGATTTGTCCGTCAAATCATTACATCCGGCCAAAACACGATCAAACCTGTAAACATGAAAAATATACTTATCGCAACCGATTTTTCACCGGCAGCACGCTGCGCGACCAGATATGGGATAAAATTGGCTGCGGCACTGAATGCGAAAGTCAGTCTGGTCTGCGCCTATGAGCCATTGCCGGTACCGGTCCCTGATGACCCGATGATTATGACGCCGGATGATATGGAGGACGTTGTCATGGAGCAATTGACGAAAGAAGCCGACTTGTTTGCACTGCCGGGAATTCCGCACATCGATGTATTTTCCAGGAAAGGTGCCACTGCGGAGGCTATTTTGGCGGTAGCGAAAGAATGGCCGGCACACCTCATCATCACCGGGATGAAAGAGCATGGAAAGGAGTTCCGGCGGCTATTCGGAAGCGCCGTCACCGGTCTGGCCAATAAGACGTTCGCACCGGTGTTGGTCGTCCCGGAAGGCACCGAATATCAGGCACCGACGAATATCGTGATCGCGAATGATTTTGTTCCGAAGACGCAGATCGGCATTCCTCCGTTCCTTCGCTGGTTGGCCGCCGAGGTCAAATCAAAACTTACGGTGATCCGTTTCCTGGGACACCGGGCCGCGGAAGTCATCGAAATAGTAGACTATTCCAGCAATCTGCGGCGAATAACCGGGGTGATCAGTCCGCTGGAAGAGGTCCCCTACAACGGGCATGCTACCGATATGCTGACCAGTTACCTGGCCGAACATCACAGCAATCTCCTGGCCATGCCGGTGCATCATCAGTCGCTGATGGAGCGCTGGCTCGCGGGAAACCCTGCCCGGGAGGTCATTTTCGAGACGAGGGTGCCGTTCCTGCTGTTGCCGGAGAATAGCTGGAGTTAAGTATAACATCAATTTTAAGGATCATGAAAGAATTAATCAATCTGATAAAGAATAGACAATCTTCGCGAACGCCGTTCGATCCGGATCGGCCGGTCGACCGGAAGGACCTGATGCAGATCCTGGAAGCGGGCAGTTGGGCGCCGACGGCC
>DATJWK010000162.1:0-37005 GCA_035501395.1 Puia sp. | reverse complement strand
TCCCTTACCGACCGCAGCGAATAATCCCGGATATTTACCCCGTCGATCAGCAACTCGCCCCCTGAAACATCGTGGAATCGCGGCACAAGGTCGGCCATCGTGGACTTGCCGGCGCCCGAGCTTCCGACCAGCGCGACCGTTTTGCCTTTTTCGATCACTAAATTGATATCTTCGAGAATTCCCGCATCCTCATAGGAAAAGCTGATGTTGCGGAACTCGATCCGGTTGCGAAACTGCTCCAGTTTCCGCCCATTGGGGTCATCCATAATCGTCACCGGCGCCTTTAGCAGGTCTTCCACGCGGGTCATGGCGGCAGCGCCCCGCTGAATATTGAATATCGAAGTGGAAAGATTTTTGGCCGGGTTGATCAACAGCCCGAAGATCGCGATATAGGCCATCATGTCCCCGCCGGAAAACCCGTGTCCATTATTCCGGATCACCAGCATGCCGCCGTAATAGAGGATGACGGTAAGGATGACGGTACCCAGGGTTTCGGTCAATGGACTGGCCAGATCCCGGCGGGCGTTCATTTTATTGCGAATATGGAAGAGGCTGTCATTGATACGGAAGAATTTCAACTTCATGATCGTCTCCGCGCAAAAACCCTTTATGATCCGGATCCCGCTCAGGGTTTCGTCGAGAACCGAAAGACTTTCACCCAACCGGACGGCGGCATCCTGCGACTGGCGTTTCAGGACGCGGGAAATGCGCCCGATCAGGAAGCCGGTGACCGGCAAAAGGATCAGGAGAAAGAGAGAAAGGGTAGGAGAGAGGTAAATCATATAGGCGAGATAACCGACGATCGTCAGCGGATCCTTTATCAAGCCTTCCAGCGTCGCAACTACCGAAGATTCGATCTCATAAATGTCGTTCGTCATCCGAGAGATAAGGTCCCCCTTTTTCCTTTCGGTGAAATAACCGATCGGCAGCTCAAGGATTTTCGCGTATACGTCATTTCTCAGGAAGGTGATCGTGGCGCTCCGGATGGGAGAAGAGATATAGGATGACCAATAGTAGAAGAGGTTTTTTAAAATACTGGTGACGATGATCACGATGCAGATCACGATCAACAGGGTAGATTTGTCGTGGGTCTGGGCGAGATGTGCGAAGATCTCCTTCAGGCCGCCGATGGCATTGCCCTGGAGGGAGACTCCCTTTTGACCGGGTTTTCCGCTGTTGAACAAAATATCGAGGAACGGGCTTAGCATTCCGACAGAGACAAGCCCGAAGAGGAGGGACAGGATATTGAAAAACATGTACAAAGCCAATTTGCCCCTATATCTGGACAAATATTGAAGGATCACCGCAAATTTCTGCAATAGACGTAGATTTGGGGGGCAAAGTTAATAGGATTATTGTTAAGAACATCGTTAAACGGCCGGAGGCCGTTCGACCCCATATGAATGAATTATGGAAGAAGGCAAGCGACAGAAACAAGTAGGGGCATTGCTGCTGGAGGAATTGAGCGATATTTTCCGGCGTCTTGGCCTGAGCATGCGGGATGGAGGGCTGATCTCGCTGACCGCGGTAAAATTGACCCCCGACCTCCTGGAGGCGCGGGTGTATGTGAGCCTGTTCCAGGTTAAAGATACCGCCGCAGCCATGAAAGCGATCGAAGAGCGAAGCCGGGAGATCAAGCGCGAACTCGCGGCACGGATAAAACATCAGCTCCGCCGCATCCCCGTATTGCAATATATCCATGACGATACCCTCGAGCATGCCGACCGGATGGAAGCGCTGTTCAAAAAGATCAGGGATGAACAGCCGCCGGAAGGAGGCGAGCGGTGAATCTTCTCTTTGCCTGGCGCTATTTTCGCGCCAAAAAATCCACCAATGCGATCAACATTATCGCCTGGGTCAGCATGAGCGCGATCGTCGTCGGCGCTGCTGCCCTGATACTTGTTCTAAGTGTTTTCAATGGGTTCGAGGATCTGGTAAAATCCTTATATACCAGTTTTTACCCGGATATAAAAGTGACGCCCGCAAGCGGTAAAACCATTACGCTGACCGCCGAACAACTCCAACGGCTCAAGGCGATAAACGGCGTGCGGGCGATTTCGCTGGAAGCACAGGCCCAGGCGGTATTGATGAATGGTGACAACCCGCCTACTTCAACCTACCTGAAAGGCGTAGACAGCAACTTTACGAAAGTCACCGGAGTGGCGGGTAAGATAGATCGTGGGGAGTACGCACTCGGTACCGCCGATCGGCCCATGGCAGTGCTGGGTTCCGGCGTCGACTACGCGCTTGCCCTTGAACCGGAAAAAAGTATCCAACCGCTGGATGTTTATCTGTTCCGGCGGGGAGGTCCGGATTACCATGTCGATCCCCTGGCTTCGTATAGTCACGCGGCCATGGCCACGGCCGGAGAATTTCGCATCCAGGAAGATTTTGACGATCACTATGTCATCACCAATCTGGCCTTTGTCAAACAAATGACGGGTCTGGGGACCGATGAATATAGCGGGGTTGGAATTGCAGTGGGAGACGCTCGCCTGGTGCCGGCGGTCCAGCAAGCGATCAAGCAGCTACTGGGAGAAGGTTATAGTGTGCAGACCCGCTACGAACAGAATCAAAGCCTTTTTAGCGTCATGGGTACCGAAAAGTGGGTAATTTATATCGTCCTGACCCTGATCCTTGTTGTTGCCGCATTCAACATGGTTGGCGCCCTGACCATGCTGGTGTGGGATAAGCAAAAAGACATCCACGTCCTCAAGGCGCTGGGTGCCGGCAACAAGCTGATCCAACGGATATTCCTTAGCGAAGGTGTGCTGCTGGGCATGCTGGGCGGCGTTTGCGGGATCGGGTTGGCAGCCCTGATTTGCGTCCTTCAGTTGAGATACAAACTAATACCGTTGCAGGGAGGGTCTTTTCTTTTAGACTATTATCCTGTCAAAATGGTCAGTGGGGATTTTTTGCTCGTATTTACCACTATTCTGATCGTAGCGCTGCTGGCATCGTGGATCCCCGCCCGGAAAGCCGCCAGGACGCCCATAGAATTGAAGAGTTGACCTAGTAGTCGCCCAGGGTTTCCGGAAGTTGCGCCAGTGCTTTCTTTAGCTGCTCATCGTTCGGTGCGACACCATGCCAATGGTGGTCATTTTCCATGAAATCCACTCCTTTTCCCATAATGGTGTGCATCATAATGGCGATCGGCTTGCCCTGGCCGGTCAAGCTTCTGGCTTTGGCGAGCGTAGCCAGCACGTCATCCATATCGTTCCCGTTCATCTCGAGGGTGGTCCAGCCAAACGCTTCAAATTTGGCATGAATATCACCCAGGTCCATGACAGATCTGGTGGTCCCATCGATCTGTTGACCGTTCCAATCGACCGTAGAGATCAGGTTATCCACTTTATGTGCCGCCGCAAACATGATGGCTTCCCAATTCTGCCCCTCATCCAACTCCCCGTCCCCGTGCAATGAATACACAATATTTTTATCGTTATTGAGTTTTTTACCTAGTGCAGCGCCTATAGCCACACTCATGCCCTGTCCCAGGGAGCCGCTGGCCACCCGGACACCCGGCAGATGCTCATGGGTGGTCGGATGACCCTGGAGCCGTGAATTGATCTTGCGAAAGGTAGTTAGTTCTTTGATGTCGAAATACCCGGACCTGGCGAGGGCTGAATAAAAGACGGGAGAAATATGACCATTAGAAAGAAAGAACAGATCTTCGTTCTTTCCTTCCATATGGAAATTGGGATCGTGTGTCAGCACCTTGAAATAAAGGGCCGTGAAAAAATCGGCACAACCGAGAGAGCCTCCCGGATGACCACTTTGAGCGCCATGGACCATTCTTACGATGTCTCGCCTGATTTGTGTAGCAATTGCCTTTAAGTCAGCCATATGGATATAAAGTTTGTTTCCTGGTAGCAAATCTAAAAAAAGTATTCTAATTTTGTTCACACGCCAAAATCGAACGGATGTTTGATGTTCTACTTTCGATAGCTATTTCATTTACCATTACCTTTCTCGCAATCCCCGCCGTGATCAATGTGGCAGAGATGAAAAAGCTGTTCGATATGCCAGATGCCCGCAAAGTACACAATTCACCCATAACTCCTCTTGGCGGGCTGGGAATCTTCGCCGGCTTTATTTTCGGTTGTCTTTTGACGATGCACTTTTCTGAATCAAGTGAAATTCAATATTTTATTGCCGCGTCACTCGTGATTTTCTTCCTTGGCCTCAAAGATGATATCCTGGTGATCTCGCCGATCAAGAAATTTATCGGCCAGGTGCTGGCCGCGTTTATCATTATCTATTATGGCAACATCCAGATCAGAAGCATGAACGGCTTCCTCGGGATCTATCAGCTGCCGGAGATGTTTAGTTTGCTGCTGACTTATTTTGCAGTGATCGTCGTCATCAACTCCTTCAATCTGATCGATGGCGTCGATGGATTGGCGGGGAGCCTGGGCCTTTTGTCCACGACTATCTTCGGCATCTACTTTCTTTATATCGGAATGCCTTCCTATGCCGTGCTTGCGTTTTCGCTGGCAGGCAGCCTCCTGGCCTTCCTGATCTTCAATTTTCAGCCGGCGAAGATCTTCATGGGCGATACAGGTTCCCTGCTCGTCGGCACCGTGAATGCGATCCTCGTAGTGAAATTCATCAACATCGCCAACACATCCGGCGTCAGCTTTCCGATCAATGCTTCGCCCGCAGTAGGCTTTACCATCCTGATGATCCCATTGCTGGATACCCTGCGCGTATTCGGTATCCGAATCCTGCATCGCCGATCGCCGTTCAGCCCCGATAGAAATCACATTCATCATCTGTTGCTGGATCGCGGATTTTCTCATCGCTCCATCACGCTGACGCTGGTCTCGATCAATCTTTTGATGATCGGTGTCGTGTTCTTCGCCAGATCCTTTAATTGCACGGTCCTCATCTTCTCGGTATTCCTCGTATTCTTTGGGTTGATCGCGGGTATCTACTATCTCATGCCCGCGCCCCGGCTGTTTGTTGCCAAGACGGCAAAGGAAGAGAACGCCCAGCTGACCAAAGCGTCGCAATTGGTAGCCCTCAAGGATTCCATTCTGGAACAAAATAACTAAGCAAGAGCCGATTTTTTCCATATTTGCCGTAGGTTTGCACGGTCACGGAGCCGGCAGCAACCGAGCGAAGCGAAGGTTGCGAACGAGCCTTTAACGGTGTTAAAGGCGAAGTTCTCCGGCTCGACTGATAAGTCGGACGTTAGCGGTTTGCGAGAAATTCGCTAATTTCTGTGAAAGAGAATTTCTCGCGCATTCAAGCATTAGCAGTTATGTCAGACGATCTTGAGCTAATCCTGGAGGACGCCAGAGATAGCATGAAAAAAGCGCTCAACCATCTTGAAAGTGAATTGGTTAAGATAAGAGCTGGAAAGGCCAGCCCGCAAATGTTGGAAGGCCTGACTGTCGATTACTACGGAAGTCCGACCGTTCTCAACCAGGTTGGCAATATTTCGGTGATGGACGCCCGCACCCTGACTATCCAGCCCTGGGAGAAGAATATGCTGCAACCGATAGAACGGGCGATCATCAACGCCAACCTAGGCGTAACGCCTCAAAATGACGGCAATATCATCCGCCTGTTTATGCCACCGCTTACGGAAGAACGGAGAAAGGAATTCGTCAAACGTGCATCCGGTGAAGGCGAGCAATCGCGGGTCGCGATCCGCAACATCCGCCGCGAAGCGATCGAACAGATAAAGAAATTGCAGAAAGACGGCCTGAGCGAGGATGAAGCAAAAGATGCCGAGAAAGAGATCCAGGATATCACCGACAAACATATTACTCTCGTAGACAAGCACCTTGCCGCAAAGGAAAAAGAGATCATGGCCGTATAGATCGCTTCCGCATAGTTTCCGTTCCCGTATATTGTTTAACAACTAAAACATCTGTTATGAGTCTTCTTAAGGATTTCAAGGCATTTATCATGCGCGGTAATGTTGTAGACCTGGCAGTCGCCGTCGTCATCGGTGCGGCATTTGGCGCCATTGTCTCTTCCCTTGTGGACAACGTGATCACGCCGTTATTGTTGACGCCGGCCTTGAATGCGGCCCACCTTTCGGACATAGACAAGCTGGCCTGGGGCACGGTAAAATACGGGCTCTTCCTTGCTGCCGTGATCAAATTCATCATTATTGCATTTATCCTCTTCCTGATCATAAAGGCCTTTCATTCCCTGGAAAAGAAGAAGGCAGCCGCCCCGCCCGAACCAACCTTGACGGAAAAACTGCTAACCGAGATCCGCGATGAATTGAAAAAGGGGAATAAATAAGCCAATCGGGTTTTCGGCCTGGCAGCTTTTTTGTAAGGCTATTTCTAAATTAAACTAACGAATTATGAAGATTTGTTGTGCAGCGATACTATTCGCCTTTATTACCTTATTCGGTTCGCTTACCACCTGCCGGGCCCAAAACCCTACCCAGTCCCTTCAAAACGCGGTGAATGGTGTGACGATCGCGAAAGACCCCAAAGATACCACCAAGATGACCTGGAAGACCGGGGGGCTTTACACCCTGACATTCAACCAGGCAGCGCTCAGCAACTGGTCGGCCGGCGGAGACAAGTCCGCGATTTCCCTGAATACCCAGCTCAACCTGTATGCTTTTTATGTAGACGGCCGCCGTTCCTGGGATAATTTGCTAAACGTGCAGTATGGGATCGCGAATACAACCAGTCTCGGCACCCGTAAAACGACTGACTTGTTTGATATCACCTCGAAATATGGGTATGACCTGGGGAAAAAATGGTACCTCAGCGGCTTGTTTGATTTCAGGACGCAGTTCGCGCCGGGCTACAACTATCCCGATGCCAAAACAAAGGTCTTAACCTCCGATTTTCTCGCCCCGGCTTATCTGTTGCTTTCGCTCGGGATGAATTATAAACCCAATTCCAATTTTTCACTTTTTTTGTCTCCCGCAACGGTCCGGGAGTTGATCGTCAATAATGACTCGCTCGCCGCAATGGGTGCTTTTGGTGTCGATTCCGGTAAGAAAGCCAGGTTTGAATTCGGGGCCTATGCTTCCATCAACTTCAACACCGATGTTTCAAAACCTGCCAGCTATGTCGGCCGCCTCGACCTGTTCTCCGACTATCTTAACAAACCGCAGAATGTCGCCATCTTTATGACAAACGTCCTGAATGTAAAAGTAACAAGCGTTCTGGCCATGAACCTTTCGCTAACCTTGATCTATGACGACCGGATCAAATCGGTAAATTCGGATGGAACCTCCGGTGGTCCAAAACTCCAACTGCAGGAGATCATGGGGATCGGGTTGGCTTATAAGTTCGCCAAAAAAGCGCGCAAACCGGTGCCACCGCCGCCTCCGCCGGCCCAGTAAATAACTTGGGGATAACCCGCGCGGGGCGCTTGCGCCCCGCGCGGAAAAATTCGCTATTTTCGGCGGGAATATGACTTCGTACCAGATCAAATTACCCCAATTCGAGGGCCCATTCGATCTTCTGCTCTTTTTTATCGAAAGAGATGAATTGGATATCTACAATATACCCATTCACCGGATCATCCAGGACTTCCTGACCTACATTCACTCCCAGGATAGCCTGAATATCGAACTTTCCAGCGAATTCATCCTGTTCATCTCCACCCTGATGCGCGTCAAAGCCAAAATGCTTCTACCGAGAAAGGAGCTCGACGAGCAAGGCAATGAAATCGATCCCCGCCAGGAGCTGATCGATAAACTGCTGCAATACAAACGTTACAAAGAAGCAGCCGCCACCCTCGCGGAAATGGAAGCTATCCGGCACCTCATGGTAAAAAGAGGTAATCTGCAGAAGGACCTCTCGCTGATCGGCGAAGAAGCCGGAGAGGGTACGGAGATCCAGACCATTACCCTGTTCAAGTTGATGAAAACATTCGAACGGCTGATGTTCCGGATCCAACAGCGGCGGGACCGACCCGTCCACACCGTCGTCCGGTACAACTATACGATGGAGGATAGCAGGGAATATATTCTTTTCATGGTAAAGAAGGAGCGCACCCTGTCGTTTGAAAAGATTTTCGACAATTGCGACAGCCGGCTCCATGCTATCTTCCTGTTTTTATCCATGCTGGAATTGGTACAACAGAACTACATGACCATTCTGACCGGGGAAGGAAGAAATAACTTTATCGTGGAATTCAACGCCGACCGTCCGGACGACCCGGATCCGGGAATACCCACACTGCCCGGTTTGCTTGATCCGTCGGCAAACTGATTGAGATAGATCGCTAAATTAATATTCTATGACCAATATCTTCCATCCCGCTCCTGAAAGGGGGCATGTTGATTTTGGCTGGCTCGACAGCCACCATTCCTTTAGTTTCGGCAACTGGTACAACGGCGAAAAAGTTCATTTTGGCGCTTTGCGGGTACTAAACGACGACGTCGTCAAGGGCGGCAATGGTTTTGACAGCCATCCGCACGAAAACATGGAGATCATCTCCATTCCTCTGAAAGGAACCCTGGCGCACAAAGACAGTACCGGCGTCGAGGGCATCCTCAGTGCCGGCGACGTGCAGATCATGTCCGCGGGCAGCGGGATCCGGCACTCGGAATACAATGCATCGCACTTCGATCCGGTAAACTTTCTGCAGATCTGGATCTTCCCCAAACAGCTCAATATAAAACCACGCCACGACAAGAAACGTTTTGATCCCGCCGGCCGTGTCAACCGTTGGCAAATCGTTGTCAGTTCCCTGCCCGGAGAGGGAGGCCTGTTTATCAACCAGGACGCCCGTCTCGCCCTCACCCATCTCGAGGAAGGAAAGACCCTTCGCTACGACAACGCATTCGAAGGCAACGGCGTCTACGTCTTCGTCCTTACGGGCGGGGTGGAGATCGGCGACAAAACCCTTTCCGACCGCGACGGCCTGGGAATCGTCGGTGCAGACGATTTTATCATCCAGGCGCTGGCGCCGTCCGAAGTGCTGGCGATCGAAGTGCCGATGTTTGCCTGACCCGGAGGCGACCGGTCAACCCCATCAAAATCTCCAGCCAACGGAGATTTGGATGATATTATTTTTCAGGTTGACGCTGGGTGCGAAGGAGGGGGTTCCTCCGCTTGTAAAACTGGTGCTGGAGAAGTTATACAGGTTGTTCAGGCTGATAATGTATGTCGCCCCGATCAGCAGCCCGGAATAGGGATGGATTTCGACACCACCGCCATATCCGTAAGTGAAACGATTGTAAAAGCTGAGGATCGAATTGGCCTGGGCATTGCCGGTATTCATCTGACCACTGTCGGCCTTCGCGTGCAACAAATAGCCGGTCTGGCCTCCTAACTGGATTTGGACATATTTCGTTATGTTGATACACAAGTACTGTGCGAACATCACATAGTCGAGGTCGATCGACCCGTTGGCTTTTGACATGCTGTCCGAATAATTATAACCGTGCCGGGAATAGAGTAGTTCCGTCCGGGAACTCAGAATGGACTTCGATTCCGGAGAGAGAAAGACCCCGATGTGATAGCCGGTCCGGCTGGCTGCATTGATCTGCGAGGCATTCGTTACATTGGAGAAGTTGAACCCGGCCTTGATGCCGACGCCGATGGAATGATGTGGTTTTTTGTGACCACCCGAATCTGGTGGCGTCGGCCATTGTTGGCTGTATAGGTAAAATGGGATCAACATGATCAGGAGCGCGGCGATTCGTTTCATAGTCCAATTTTTTAGGGGGGTTATCGGGGATAAAACTACATGTTGGCATATCCTGCGTCAATAGAACAAAAGTTATTTCTTTGGGCGCATTTCCCGCACATTGGACGTTTTGTTAATGGCCTCGGTCCTGTTTTGGACATGCAGCTTATCATAAATCCGGTGAATATGCTGCCGGACCGTGCTGGTGGAGATATGCAGCTGGTCGGAAATTTCCTTGTAGAGCAACCCCCGGGCCAACAGTTGCAGGATCTCATTCTCCCGGACGGACAAAGCCGAATCCCAGCACTCGGGACCCGGCGCATCCTGCTCCGGGAGGTCCTGGCCGGCAATCGGTTCTCCCCAACGGTCTGCCTGCTCCCGCAAGGCCTGTCCGCGCTCGCCCGGCCCCTGCCCGCGTTCACCCGGCCCCTGCCCGCGCTCACCCTGACCCCTTCCACCCCGCTCCTGAAATGACCTCACCAGTTTGCGCGCGATCGCCGAGCTCATCGGCGATCCTCCCTGATACAATTCTTTTAGGGCCTCGATGATGTGGACCAAACCGGTATTTTTCAGCAGATACCCGGAAGCCCCCGCTTTCAGCGCTTCAAATACCTTCTCGTCATTCTCATACACGGTGAACATCATGAACTGCGTTCGCCCCACATTCCCGCCCCCGGCCTTGCGCACAAATTCTATCCCGTTCATTCCGGGCAGATTGATATCGACGATATAAATATCGGGTTGACAACGGGGCCACGCGTCCAATGCCTCTTCAGCCGTCCTGAAGCTGTCCAGCACATTAAACTCGGTGCTGAGCGCGAGGAAATTCCTCAAGCCGTCCCTGACCTCATCAAGGTCCTCTATGATTGCTAAACTAATTGGCATAGGCTTACCAGCTAAATCTACCACTTAAGGGCACGCTTCACAATAGTATAAAAGTTATACGGGAACAATAATGGTCACGATCGTTCCTTTCCGTTCGCCCGCCGAACGGTTTGCGGAATCTCCGGCGGAGGCGGGGCCTTCGGGGAAAGCCGGGCCTTCGGGGAAAGCCGGGCCGTCGGGGAAAGCCGGGCCTTCGGGGAAAGCCGGCCCCCTTTCAATTTTAACCGTTCCACCCAACTCGCCGATCCGCCGTTCGATATTGTGCAACCCATTCGCATAAGGACGGATCGACCCCCGGTCAAACCCGATCCCGTCATCCTGCAGCACGATCACCAAATCGCGGGTCACCTCCATTCGCAAGTAGACCTCCTGCGCCTGCGAATGCTTGACAATGTTATGTAACGCTTCTTTTACGGCCAGATATACATTCCGCCTGAACTCCCCGCTCACGAAGCGGTAAGGGAACTCCTCCGGCGCTTCGATCCTCGACCGGATCCCCGCCTGCATCAGATAAGCTGCGGCATAGGACCGGGTATATGACAACAGGTCGCTGAGGAGATCGTTCTTTTGATTCAACGCCCAAACGATCTCCCCCATCTTGTCGATCATTTCTTTAGAATATTCCCGGATTCCGCTGATCTCATCATCGATCGGATGTTGCATCTGCTGCTTGATGCCGATCGTATCACTCAGGAATTTGATCCGCGACAAACCGGCCCCCAGATCGTCGTGCATATCGGTAGCAATACGGGTCCGCTCCTTCTCGACGGCTCTTTGCCGCTCCAGCAGGATCCGCTGCGCTTCCAATCTTCGCAAGGTGTAACTGCGGATCGCCCAGCCGATCACCGCCGCCAGCAAAATCGCCATCGTGACCCTGAACAACGCGGTCTGCCACCACGGCGGCCGGATGCGAAAGGTATAGGCGCCCGTTTCATCGGGATATACGCCCGAGAGAAAGTGGGCCTTGACGCGCAGCACGTATTTGCCCGGCGGCAGATTGACGAAGTTGATCGCCGATTGATCGGACGGCGTGCTCCATCGTGCATCGGTACTGCCCTCCAACAAATAGCTGAACCGCGTCTGACCCTCATCCATAAAGCTGGGTACGCCGACATAAAACGACAGCGCATTCCGGTCATAAGGCAGCGACAACAACTGTCCCGGCACATCGGGTACAACGTCATTGCCGACAAGAATGCGTGAGAACAATACCGGTGGCCGATTACCGATATCGCGCTGATTTGACGGAAATACCTGCATGTAACCACCTGTCGCCAACACCCAGTGTATCCCGCCAGCCGACTGGCAGATCTTTTCCACACTCATTTCATGACCCGGGACAATATGGGTGACCGTACAACTATCCTTTTGCCAGCGGATCAAATCCAGGCCTGACGGGGATCCCGCCCATACTGTATTGTCGGAATCACAGTAAAGACATCGGATGAAGTCCTCCGATAATCCACTCGCCACCGTAAGCTGTTTCACCGACCGGATCTTCAGTCCGTCAAAAAAAAGACAGTAAAGGCCATGGTCCCGTGTACCCACCCAGACCCGCCCGGCTTTGTCCACCGCGATCGAGCGGGGACTGGCGCCAGGAGTGGCCTGCCAGGAGCCGGCCGTTTTGAGCAGGATCTTTCCCCCGGTAACTTCTTCGGTCAGCAACAACAGCTGGTTGGACCTCGTGATCACCCACAGGCGGTTGTACTGATCGACCCCTACCTGGTCAGCGAGGTTGCTTACCGCCAGCCGTCCCACCTTGCCGTCCCCGAAGACGGTCAGTTGTTGGGTCGGCATCACCAGGTTGCCCTGCAGATCCAAACAATTTCTGCCGTCAATCGTCAAGGTATCGCGAAAGGCGACCGTCAATCCGAAACGATGACCAGGCATGAAATGTATTTGGTAGATCGTGTTTGCGCTGGTCAGCCATCCCGATTGGTTGAACTCGACATGCCCGTATGCCGGCAACGTCCCCTCGCCGCGAAAGATCTCCCGGGTATTCCTGGTCAGCAACATCAGACTTCGCCCGATCCAGTCGTAGCACCAGACCGAGTCGCTGGAAGGTCGCGCAAAAAGATCGTTGACATTGAAATCCGGCTGATAGGTCGGATACCAGCGGACCTGCTGGCTCTGCAACCGTGCAATCCCATCCTGCGAATTGGTCAGCCAGATATTTCCTTCCCGGTCCTCAAATACTGAATTGATCGTTCCGACCGGCAGATCGCCGACGGCGCCGATATAGGTGAGCATCCCCTGCCGGTCGATCTTGATTATTTCCTTCCCGGCCGATAACCACAGATCTCCTTCCCGGTCAAACATCATATAGTTGCAGTGAATGCTCGTCGCGGCTTCAAAAGGCGGGGGAAGCGGCAACAATTTTATGGTATCCGCTTTCAGGGACTCACGATCGACCAGGTGGATCCCATCCCGGGTGGAGACGACCACGTCGCCGGACGGCGAGAGCGCCAGCGATTCAAAGCCGTTGGGTTTCCCGGCTGTCAATACCTTGTGACTTCGAAGATCGTATACGATCAACGCGGCCCTACCGGGATAGCCCCCCAGCAAGGGATCGGTCAGAATAAACAGCCTGCCGCCGGATTCTACGGCACTGATCAGATACGGCCCAGCCTCGATCCCTTCCGCCGTCATCAACGATATTTTGACAAACCGCCCCTTCTCCCACCGGAAAAAACCGTCATCGGAGATCGAATAAAAGAACCCGTCGCTGCATTTTACCAGCTGGTTGGTGACGGGATAATAGTGGTCGGATGTCTCGATCTTCCGAAGGATGCCATGGACCATCACGGTCATCGCCCTGCCGTTCGGAACGATCAACAGCGAGTCATCCCCTACTTCGACGATATCATTCACCAGGCTTGTGGACAATCCGCTTTCCGTGGTATAGTTGATAAACCGGGAGCCGTCGTAGACACTCAACCCGCCAAAAGTTGAAACATACAGTCTCCCCTTGCTGTCCTGGTACAGAAACCTCGCCCGGCTATTGACAAGACCATCCCTGGGACGATAACGGACAAACAGGTACTCCTGTCCCCGGCATAAAGGGAGAACCACAACAAGGCATGTGAGCATCGCCCACAACTGTCGTACCCGCATGTTTTAGAAGATCACGTATTACAGGATCACGTGTACTTTGTCTTTCATGAGTTCGCGAACGGCCGCGGCGATTGCCGGCGCGTCAAAGCCGCATTCGCGCTGCAACTCCTTCGGTGTGCCGTGCTCGACGACGCGGTCGGGTATGCCGAGGATCCTGACATTGGCCTGGTAGCCGTTTGCCGCCTGGAATTCCAGGATCGCAGAGCCAAACCCACCCAGCACGGTCCCGTCTTCCACCGTCAGGATGCGGTCATATCGGGAAAAAACTTCTTTCAGCAAGCCTTCATCCAATGGCTTGACAAATCGCATATCATAGTGTGCAGGGTTGATCCCATCGGTCCGGAGCTCGCGGATCGCCGCGGTGACAAAATTTCCCGGATGGCCGAGGCTCAGAATAGCTATTCCTTCACCATCTTTTAGCTTGCGCCCACTGCCGACAGGAATCTCCTGGAACGGCGTCCGCCACTCGGGCAGGACGCCTTCACCGCGGGGATAACGGATCACAAAAGGATGTTGATTGCTTTCCAGTTGGGCGGTATAGAGCAGATTGCGTAGTTCACTTTCATTCATAGGCGAGCTAACGATCATGTTGGGAATACAACGCATATAGGCAAGATCGTAGGCGCCGTGGTGTGTCGGGCCATCCTCGCCAACCAACCCCGCCCGGTCAAGACAGAACACAACGGGTAAATTCTGGATGGCTACGTCATGTATGACCTGGTCGAATGCCCGCTGCATAAAGGAGGAATAAATGTTGCAGAACACGCGCATCCCCTGCGTGGCCATCCCTGCGGAAAGCGTCACGGCATGCTGCTCGCAGATCCCCACGTCAAAAGCGCGATCCGGCATCGCTTCCATCATGAATTTCAAGGAAGATCCACTGGGCATCGCCGGGGTGATCCCGAAGATCGCCGGATTCTTCCCGGCCAGCTCGATCAGCGTATGCCCGAATACGTCCTGGTATTTCGGCGGCTGCGGACTGGTAAAATGCTTTCTGTAAATCTCGCCGGTGATCTTGTCGAATAACCCCGGTGCATGCCACTTGGTCTGATCTTTCTCCGCGAGGGCGTAACCTTTGCCCTTTACCGTGACGATATGCAGCAGCTTCGGTCCCGGCATCCCCTTGAGGTCGTCCAGGGTGTCGACCAGTTTGGTCATATTGTGTCCGTCGATTGGTCCGAAATACCGGAGATTGAGCGACTCGAAAAGATTGCTGCTTCGCATCATGAATCCCTTGATGGTATGATCCAGCTTACTTGCCATGTCCCGGCTGAACTGGCTGCCCGGCAGCTTGCCGAGCGCTTTCCAGATATCGTCCTTCAGCTTGTTGTATGTCTTTGAAGTGGTGATATCCGTCAGATATTCCTTTAATGCACCGACATTGGGGTCGATGCTCATACAGTTGTCATTCAGGACGATCAGCAGATCGGTATCGGCTACCCCGGCATGATTCATTCCCTCAAAGGCAAGTCCCGCCGTCATGGCTCCATCTCCGATGACCGCGACGGCCTTGCGATCGGTCTCACCCTTGTATTTGGAAGCCATCGCCATCCCCAGCGCGGCGCTGATGGAAGTGGAAGAGTGTCCGACTCCGAACGTATCGTATTCGCTTTCCGTGCGTTTTGGAAAACCGCTAAGCCCGTTGTATTTCCGGTTGCTGGCAAACTGTTCCCGCCGCCCGGTCAGGATCTTGTGGCCATATGCCTGATGACCGACATCCCAAACCAGTTGGTCATAGGGGGTATTGAAGACAAAATGCAACGCCACCGTCAATTCGACCACACCAAGGCTGGCGGCAAAATGCCCTCCATGGACGCTCACCGTATCAATGATATATTGGCGGAGCTCGTCGCTCAATTGCTGTAACTGCTCCCGGCTCAGTTTCCTGAGGTCGGCAGGCGAATTTACGGTCCGAAGCAGGGGCCCCGCGGTGATTTCCATTCCTTCTTTCTTTAAGCGTACAAATTTACATATTTTCCCTAGATTTAAGGCCCGGCCCGGCGTTATCGGGATTTCACCCCCCTTGCTTATCGTATCGGACCGGTAAGAGGGGTAATTTGGCCATTAATACAAAAGACCGGGTGCAAGGAGGGGGAAAAGCCTAGTTTTGAAGCGAAATGCCAAAAAAATCAAATAGATATTACTGGTTGTGCCAGATCGGGGGATGGGGTATTGTTTCCGTGATCATTATAGTGGCAAATACCACCATACTCAAACCGACTGTAACTGTCGAATTCGTATACCTTTATACGGCAATTCTGGTGATCCTCGGACTTGTTTCCACCCACCTCTTCCGGGAGGTTATCCGAAGCTCCGGCTGGCTAAAGCTACCCGTCGAAAAGTCCCTCCCGAAATTTCTGATCGGTATCCTCCTGACGTGCCTTGGTGCGAGTCTTATCCGCATCGGCATTTTCGGGGTTCTCAGTCTGCTCCATGCCAGGGAAACCCCTAATTTTTTCGCCGACCTGATGGCCTCGATCTCCGAATATGCGATCCTGATCGTTCCCTGGACGGTCATCTATTTTTTCTACCACTATATGGAAAGCAGCCGGAAACAACAGCTTGACACCCTCAAGCTGGAAGCACTTGTCAAGGAGCTGGAACTAAAGACGATAAAGGCACATATAAATCCTCATTTTATCTTTAACGCACTCAACAGCATCCGGGCGCTCATCGACGAGAACCCTACCCGGGCCCGGAAGGCGGTGACCGAACTGAGCAACATCCTTCGCAGCAGTATGCAGGCCGAAAAGCTGGAGACCGTGACATTCGAAAAAGAACTGAATATCGTAAAAGATTACCTGGCGCTGGAGTATATCCGGTTTGAAGAGCGGCTGCAGGTTGAATACGAGATCGACGAAGATACGCTTGATCAACCCATACCTCCTATGATGCTCCAAACCCTCGTTGAAAACGCCATCAAACACGGCATCAGCCGCCAGGTCGGTGGCGGAAAAGTAAAGATCGTCTCCGATTTCCGGGAAAATTACCATGAACTGGTCATTGTCAACACCGGCGGATTGAACGGCAACCGGGACGTCGATGGGTTCGGCCTGGCCAGCACCAAGAACCGGCTTCAAATACTTTTTGGAACAAAGGCCAACTTCGATATCCGCGAAATTGAAGGGAATAGCGTCCAGGCAAGGGTACTGATACCGGTCGAGGAAACAAATAAACGATAACCAGCTACTACCATGATCAGAGCCATCATTATTGACGACGAACGCCTTGCCCGCAACGAACTGAAAAAGCTGTTACTGGACTTCCCGGAGATCGAAGTGATCGCGGAAGCGGCTAATGCCACGGAAGGCGCGGAAAAGGTCGACAGCCTGAACCCCGACCTGATATTCCTCGACATCCAAATGCCGGGAAAGACCGGGTTCGATATGCTTTCGGAACTGGAGCGGGCCCCAAACGTTATCTTCACCACCGCG
Organism: Puia sp.; assembly: GCA_035501395.1. Lineage (GTDB taxonomy): Bacteria > Bacteroidota > Bacteroidia > Chitinophagales > Chitinophagaceae > Puia. The sequence continues at coordinate 19,945 of DATJWK010000162.1, read as the reverse complement.
TACGATGAATATGCGCTCAAGGCTTTCGAGGTAAACGCACTCGACTACCTGGTAAAACCCGTGGAACCCAAGCGACTCGCCGACGCCCTCCAAAAACTTCAGTTGGAAGAGGACAAGGAGCCCATTTCCGACCATACTATCTCCGTCAACCGCAGCATCCTCAATGAACACGACCAGGTTTTCGTCAAGGACGGAGAACGGTGCTGGTTTGTCAAACTCTCCGATATTCGCCTTTTTGAAAGCGTGGGGAACTACGCCAAAGTCTATTTTGGTCCCAACAAGCCGCTGATCCTAAAGTCATTGAACGCGCTCGAAGAACGGCTCGACGAAAAAGTCTTCTTCCGCGCGAACCGAAAACACATCGTCAATCTTCGGCTGATCGAAAAGATCGAGCCCTATTTTAACGGCGGTCTGCTGCTGGAGATGAAGGGCGGGGAAAAGATCGAGGTCAGCCGGCGACAGACGGTCAAGTTCAAAGAAATGATGAGCCTTTAATCGCGCTCACGCTATTATCCTTTCAAGCCGGATAACGATGCGTTTCGATTTCCACGCCCTGTTCCGTTTTTGTTTCTATGCAGGCAAAGCCCAGTTTGCCCAGCAACCGGCGGGAGACGACATTGTCCTTCTCGAACACGCCATACACCTCCGTCAGACCCGCTTCGCGAAGGGCAAATTGCAACACTCTTTTTGTCAGTTCGGTTGCGAACCCCTGTCCCCAGAACTCGCGCTTAAGCTGACAGCCGATCTGCAATCTCCCGGTGTCGCCGATGGGATTGAGATTGACGGCACCGACGAAGCTACCGTCTCGCTTCAACCACACCGCCCAGTGGTAGCCGGTCTTGAGCCGGATCTGTTCCAGTTTGAACCGTAGGAACTCCTGATATTCGGTGTCGGTCATCACGCGGAGCTTTTTGATATACCGGAATGTTTCGGGCTCCTGCGCCATGGCAGTCATGGCAGGAAGATCGTTTTCATGCAATAAAGTAAGGATCGTTCGTTTGGTTTTCAGTTCTGTATTTATTGGTTTGTATTTCCTTGCTTTTTTGGTCACCATGGCGACAAACACCGGCAACAGCAGGGACGCCAGGGAAGAATATGCGCTGTTGCCGGGAAAAAGGATGGCGGCAAGGATCATCGCAATCAAGGTCATCGCGATCCCCAGTGCGACATATTTTGCCTGGACAAAGAGATATAATTTTTCATCTTCTTTTCCCCGGACGGACAACAAGGGATTTCCGCCGGAAATATACCGGCAGATCAGGGCATGGATAAAGAAAACGGCGGCTATATTGCCCATGTAGAGAAACATCGGAAGGGCGAACCAGGGCCTGGAATGTTCGAACACTCCGGATGCGGTGAAGGGCGCTATGACGACGAAAAAGAGAAGCAGGAGATTGAGATTGATCAGCTTCCGGTCGTATTTTTTTAACAGCCGGAACACGCTCAGATGCGCCACCCACAGCCGGCCGATAAAGTAAAAGCTCAGGCAAAAAACCAGAAACTGCAGGATGGCAGGCTCAAACAACCGGCCAAGGTCTACACCCTTTGACCTGTATGGGATATCGGGCCAGCGGATTTCGATCACCATGAGGGTGATGGCAATGGCAAAGACGGCATCGCTGAACAGGACAAGACGTTCCAGCTCAAATTCGCGCTCGATTTCGGGACCGATGTGGTGGGACATGCAATAATTTCCGAAGAATGAGGGAACTATGCAAATTTCGCAAGCACTTTTTCCATTTCGGCCACGATCTTGTCGTTCGACAGATTGCCGATACTCCCCTCATGGGTGTGGTGAAGCTGCTGCCGGTAGTCGAACCGGAATTCGCCCTTGTCGATCGCGTTGCCGACCTGCCGGTAGGCCTCCCGGAAAGGGATACCCTGGTTGACCAGCTGGTTAACAGCCTCCACGCTAAAGAGATACCTGTACTTCTCGTCCTCCAGGATATGATCCCTGATCTCGATATGATCCAGCATTAACCGGGTCATTTGGATACAGGACAACCCTTCCTCAATGGCCGGGAAAAGGATCTCCTTGGTGAGCTGCAGGTCCCGGTGATATCCGGATGGCAAATTACCGGTCAGCAGGGTCAGCTCGTTCGGCGTCGATTGGATGCGGTTGCATTTTGCGCGGATCAGCTCGAAAACATCCGGGTTCTTCTTATGCGGCATGATACTGCTTCCGGTCGTCAGCTCGGATGGAAAGGAGATAAATCCGAAATTCTGGTTAATATACAGGCAACAATCCATCGCGAGGCGGCCCACGGTCGCCGCCACTGAGGCCAGCGCCGTCGCCACTATCTTTTCTGTCTTTCCCCGGCTCATCTGTGCGTAGACGGAATTGTAGTTCAAGGTCCGGAATTCCAACAGCCTTGTGGTCATCTCCCGGTCGAGCGGGAAGGATGAACCGTAGCCGGCGCCGCTGCCGAGCGGGTTCTTGTTGGTCACCTGATAAGCTGCGGCGAGCATTTCAAGGTCATCTATAAGGCTTTCGGCATAAGCTCCAAACCACAACCCGAATGAGGAAGGCATCGCAATTTGCAAATGCGTATAACCCGGCAGGAGTTTGTCCTTGTATTTCCCGCTTAAGCCGATCAGCTGGTGGAAGAGCTCCCGGACTTCGTCCCGGACGGCCAGCACGCGGGCCCGCAGGTATAGTTTGATATCCACGGCAACCTGATCGTTCCGGCTCCTTCCGCTATGGATCTTTTTTCCCGCTTCACCGATCCGATCCGTGAGCAATCCTTCGACCTGCGAATGGACATCCTCCGCATCTTTGTCGATCCGAAAGCTGCCGGCCCTGATTTCGGCCAGAATTTGCCGCAAGCCGTTTTGAATAAGCGCCAGGTCTTCCCGGCTCAACAATCCGACAGCATGGAGCATTTCCGTATGTGCCAGACTTCCGAGCACGTCATATTCCGCCAGCAGCGCGTCGAAGTCTTTATCCCGTCCGACCGTAAAACGCTCGATCAGCGCGGAGGTTGACGTGCCTTCCTTACTCCAGAGTTTGCTCATTTGGGTAAAATTACGCCGAAAATCCCCTCCGCGAAAAATAGGTGATTTTCGGCAATTCGCTAATGTCTGTCCTTCGGACGAGCCGCCGGAGGCGGCTCGAGTACCGGTTTTAACAGATCGATATACCCCTTTATCCCTTCCGCTATCTCTTCCACAAAAATATATTCGTCCGCCGTGTGGCTACGGGCAGAATCACCCGGTCCTGTCTTCAGCGCCGGGAAAGGCATCAGCGCCTTATCCGACGTGGTGGGGCTGCCGTAACACGTCCTTCCAAGCGCAATACCCGATAGTACGATCGGATGATCCACCGGGATGGACGAGGGTCGCATCCTTAAGCTCCGCGGCACGACTTCGCTGGCCACGTTTGCCCGGATCACGCCGAGAAGCTCTTCAAAACCGTACAATTCGTTGACCCGAACGTCAACGACGAAATGACATTGGGACGGCACGACATTGTGCGCCTTGTTTTCGGTATCGATCACCGTTACACTCATTTTTACCGGGCCGAGCAGATCGGACACTTTCGGCGGCTCATAGGACCTCAACCATTCGATATCCTGCAATGCCTTATAGATCGCGTTCTCGCCTTCCTCGCGCGCCGCATGCCCTGCTTTACCATGGGCCGTACAGTCCAGCACCAACAGTCCTTTCTCCGCAACCGCCAGCTGCATATTTGTCGGCTCGCCTACGATCCCGAATTCGATCTTTCCCAAAGACGGCAGCAGCAATTCGATCCCGTTGTGGCCCGAGATCTCTTCTTCCGCCGTTGCCGCCAGCAGGAGATTACAAGTCAGGTCCGCCCGGTCGTAATAGAACATGAACGCCTCAAGGAGCGAGACCAGGCAACCGCCGGCATCGTTGCTTCCCAGGCCGTATAGTTTGCCATCTTTTTCCATCGGTTCGAACGGATCGAGTGTATACGCTTTATTGGGCCTGACGGTGTCGTGATGCGAATTGAGCAGGATCGTGGGTTTGGCGGCGTCGAAGTGGCGGTTGGATGCCCAGACATTGTTGATCAGCCGCCGGGCGGGAACGCCTCTCGATTTCAGCCAGGCTTCGATGGCGTCGGCGGTTTTGTTTTCCTCTTTGCTGAAAGAAGGAATTGCGATCAGCTTCTTCAGCAGCGCAAGCGCCTCGATATGGTAATGCTCTTTAGTCATTGACGATCGTTGTCCCCGCCTTTCCATCAAGCAACCGCGGCAGCTCCTCAGCCCGGCCAATGATAACCTTTCTAACGCCACTGCGCAATGCCGTAAACGCATTGTCGAGCTTTGGGATCATCCCAGCGAAGATCGCCTGTTTGCGCTTCAGTTCCTCATAGTATGCCGGGCCGATCCGCGGGATGACCGAATCCTCGTCATTGGTATCGAGCAATACGCCGCTCTTCTCGAAGGAATACACCAGGCTAACGTCGAAAGAGCGCCCTAATCCCCTTGCCAGCTCCTGTGCGATGGTGTCCGCGTTCGTATTCAGAAGCTGGCCCCTGGTGTCGTGGGTGATCGGCGCAAACACAGGGGTTTTATTCAGCAGCAGCAAGCCGGTCAGAAATGCCGCGTCAATTGAGTCCACATCGCCTACCCAGCCATATTCGATCTCCGGGTGTACCCGTTTGTGGGCCCGGATGCTGTTCCCATCCGCCCCGGTCAGCCCTATCGCGTCGCACCCCCGGGCCTGGAGCTGTGCAACGAGGTTCTTGTTGATCGTTCCGGCATAAACCATCGTAACGATCTTTAGCGTCTCGGTATCGGTTATCCGTCGTCCGTCGACAAGCTGCTGGCCGACCCCCAGGGCCGCCGCCACTTTTGTCGCCAGTTTGCCGCCGCCGTGCACCAGGATCTTCTTACCGGGGACGGCGGCAAAACCATCCAGGAAGGCCGCCAGCTTCGCCTCATCGTCGATGATATTTCCCCCGATCTTTATGATGGCTAATTGCATGTTCATTTGCTCCGTAAAATATCCGCCAGCACGGCCTGCGCGGCCCATACCCGATTGGCCGCCTGCCGCGTGACGATGCTTGACGGACCATCCAGGATCTCGTCGCTCAGTTCGACATTCCGCCGCACCGGTAAACAATGCATGACTTTGGCTTGGTTGGTCAGGCGGAGCTTTTCATTCGTCAGCATCCACCCGGGGTCGTTACAATAGATCTTGCCGTAGTCGGCGTAGGTGCTCCAATTCTTCACGTAGACAAAATCCGCATCTTTCAGCGCTGCATCCTGGTCGTGGGTAATCGTGGCGCCTTTCGTAAACTGGGTGTCGAGCTCGTAATCTTCGGGATGGGTAATCACAAAATCCAATTTGTTGCCGGCTTTCCCCCATGCATTGATCCACTGGGCAAAGCTGTTGGCAACACACTGCGGCAACGCTTTCACATGGGGGGCCCACGTCAGCACGATCTTTGGTCGCCTGACGGAGTTGGTCATTGTTTCCTTGATCGTAATGATATCCGTCAAACTCTGCAACGGATGGAGTGTCGCGCTTTCCAGGCTTACCACGGGGATCCCGGAATATTTAATGAATTGCCTGATGTAAAGCTCGCTATAGTCGTCTGCTTTGTTCTTCAGCGACGGGAAGGTCCGGATACACAGGATATCGAAATAGTTCCCCATAATGGGCGCTGCATCCTTGACGTGCTCGACCGTATTACCGCTCATGATCGCCTCTTCCTCAAACTCAAGAGCCCAGCCCTCCTTGTCTACATTGAAGACGATCGGCTCGGCCCCAAGGTTTTGCGCCGCGACTTGTGTCGATAGCCTCGTCCGCATACTGGGATTGAGGAAGAGCATCCCAACCCGGCGGTTGGCGCCCAGGTTCTTATCTTTCAGAGGTTCGGCTTTGTAGGCCAACGCCTGCCGGATGAGACCGTCAATGTCCGCGACGTCATGCGCGGAAATAAAATTTTTCATGGTTGCGTATTTAGGGCCATCGCATGGATCTCCTCCTGTATCGAATCCAGGAAGGCATCGGCATCCTTCCTGCGAAGCGCCAGCGACGGCAGCAGCCGGATCGTGTTCGGCCTGGCCTCACCCGTAAAGATCCTTTGTTTGAACAGCAGATTCTTTCTCAGCTCTTTCAGCTCGTCCGGCAGGTCGAATCCGATCATCAGCCCTTTTCCCCTCACCCGCGTCAACTGCGGGATCTTCCGAAGTTCAGTCATCAGATAGTCCCCCACCTGTGCGGCGTTGGCGATCAACTGTTCGCGCTCCATCACCTCCAGCACCGCCAGGGCCGCAGCGCAGGCCAGATGATTGCCGCCGAACGTCGTCCCAAGCATTCCATGTTTGCCCTGTAAATGCGGCGCAATGATGATGCCCGCCACCGGGAATCCATTGCCCATCCCCTTGGCCATGGTATAGATATCGGCGTCGACGCCCGCATGATCCTGGCTAAAAAATTTTCCGCTCCGCCCGTATCCGCACTGAACGCTGTCGGCTATAAAAACTGCACCGTGTTCTTTGCAAAGGCGGCTGATCGCCCGCAGAAATCCGGCAGAAGCCTCGCTGATTCCACCGACGCCCTGGATACCTTCCACGATTACCGAAGAAACTTCTTCTCCGTGCCGGGTGAAATAAGCGCCCAGTGCGGCCTCATCATTGAACGGCAGAAAGACGACGTTGTCTGTCTGATTGACCGGGGCGACGATCGCCGGATTGTCTGTGGCGGCTACCGCAAGGGAGGTCCGGCCGTGGAACGATTTGCTGAATGCCACCACTTTCTTCCGGCCATTGTGGAAGCTGGCCAGCTTCAGCGCGTTCTCATTGGCCTCCGCTCCGGAGTTGCAAAGGAACAGCCGGTATTCCGGCCGGCTGGAAAGTTTACCCAGCTTGTCAGCCAGCTCTTCCTGAAGCGGGATGTGGATGGAATTGGAATAAAATCCAACCTTATTGAGTTGATCGGTGATCCGCTGTACATAATGCGGGTGGGTATGGCCGATGGAAATGACGGCATGGCCGCCGTACAGATCGAGATATTGCTGCCCCTGGTCGTCCCACACATAGGAGCCTTTTGCTTTTACGATCGTGATATCGTTGATCGGATAGACGTCGAATAATTTCATAGCTTTTCTTTTAGAAGGCGATCGATTTAAGTTGCAGGCCGGTCGCCTCCTCCAGCCCGAAAACGAGGTTCATATTCTGCACCGCCTGACCCGACGCACCTTTCAGGAGATTGTCGAGTGCCGAGTGAACGACAAGCTGGTCCCCTTCCTTTTCCAGCTGGATCAGGCATTTATTGGTATTGACGACCTGCTTCAGCGAAACAGGCGTCCGGCTCACGTGCGTAAAGGGGTGGTCGTTATAGTAGTCTTCGAACAGTTCAAAGACCTCCTCCGCGCTTTTGCGGCATCGAAGTTGACTGCTGACAAAAATCCCGCGCGTAAAATCTCCCCGCCAGGGAACGAAATGAACGGCCGGCGCGTCGCCCTGTAACTGGCCGAGCGTTTGGCGGATCTCCCGCAGGTGCTGGTGCGTCAATGTCTTGTACGCCTGGATATTGTTTGCCCGCCACGAGAAGTGTGACGTGGGCGACAGCCCCTGTCCGGCGCCGGTCGACCCGGTGATCCCGGTTGTATAAACTTCACTCAGTAGCCCTGCCTTCGCAAGCGGCAACAATCCAAGCTGGATGGCTGTTGCGAAGCAGCCGGGATTCGCCACCGCTTTCGCCCCGCGTATGGCCTCCCGATCCAGCTCCGGCAGCCCGTAAACCCAGCCGTGCGCATTTAGCCGGAAATCCTGTGAAAGGTCGATAACCCGGACACCGTCGAGCCGGCTTCCCGCTTCCTTCACGAATGTCGCCGCCTCTCCGTGTCCCACGCAAAGAAACAGAACATCCACATCGCCGTTCCATGCGGCGTCAAAGGCAAGTGTCGTCTCGCCTACCAGGTCCTCGTGTACAGAATATACCGGCTTGCCCGCATTGCTCTTCGAATGAACAAAACGGATGTCCACGGCCGGGTGAGCGATCAGCAGTCTGATCATTTCTCCGCCGGTGTAACCCGCTCCGCCGATGATACCAGCCGTTATGGATTTCATGACTGACCCTCATTGATCTTGTGAAAAATGCCGGTCTGGTTGCCGAAGATCTTCGCAAATCCCTTGACATCATCGCCGCTCCACCCTTTGTTCATCTCTCCGTAACTGCCGAATTTGCTGCTCATCAGGTCATGCGCGCTTTCAATGCCGGTGACGGTATACCGGTACGGCTGCAGCGTGACAAAGACCTTGCCGCTGACTGTCGCTTGCGTGTCTTCGAGGAATTTCTCGATATTTCGCATGGTCGGATCGAGCATCTGTCCTTCGTGCAGCCAGTTTCCATACCAGCTGCTCAGCTGGTCCTTCCAATAGAGTTGCCACTTGGTGAGCGTATGTTTCTCCAGCAGGTGATGCGCTTTGATGATGATGATGGGCGCTGCGGCTTCAAAACCAACCCGGCCCTTTATCCCGATAATCGTATCGCCTACGTGGATGTCGCGACCAACGCCATATGGCTGGGCGATGGCCTGCAAATATTGGATCGCTTCTACCGGATGCCGAAAGGATTTCCCGTCCACGCTTTGTAATTCCCCCTTTTGGAAACCGAGCTCCAGATGGCGCGTCCCCTTTTCGGTGACCGGAGTAGGCCAGGCATCTTCCGGCAGGTACTCCTTTGACGTCAGCGTTTCCTTTCCGCCAACCGATGTCCCCCACAGTCCTTTATTGATGCTGTATTTGGCCTTTTCGGTATTCATCTCTACGCCATTCTCCTTCAGAAAGGCGATCTCCTCTTCGCGGCTAAGCCGCAGATCGCGGATCGGCGTGATAATCTCAACGCCGGGCAACATGCTTTGGAATACCATGTCGAACCGCACCTGGTCATTACCCGCGCCGGTGCTTCCATGAGCAACCGCTACAGCGCCAACCTTTTTTACATGATTTGCGACCGCGATCGCCTGGACCATCCGTTCGGCGCTGACGCTAAGCGGATAGGTGGCGTTCTTCAGGACATTGCCATAAACGAGGTATTTGATGCAGCTGTCATAGTATCCCCGGGTGACATCAACACATTCAAAGGACGCCACACCGAGACTTTTTGCGCGATCCCCGATCTGCCGGATTTCCTCCGGGCTAAAACCGCCGGTATTCACGGTGAGCGCATGGATTTCGAAATTCCTGGCCTTTTTGAGATAGATCGCACAATATGTAGTATCCAATCCGCCGCTATAAGCTAAGACGACTTTATTGCTCATGGCTTTCAAGAATATGTTTAGAGATGAAAGAAAGTGTGGAACAAGGACCGCGACCTGCCGCCGTTACCGCCGTTGCCGCCGTGGCCATCGCCGTCTTTCTTTCGGAAAGGGGCCAGCAGCTTCCATTGTTTGATGCGCATAAATCGTTCGTACAGCTTGGAATGCCTCTTGAATTCCTGAGTGGTCTCTTCCGGCTCGTAGTGATCCTTCGGGTCATAGAGCATGGCCGTGCACATACAGTTCTTCCGCTCTTTGCTCATGAGAATTTCGTAATTGACACAGCTTTTGCAGCCGGCCCAGAAGGCATCGTCCTGCGTCAGCTCGGAATAGGTGACCGGTTCGTATCCCAGGTCCGAATTGATCTTCATAACCGCAAGCCCCGTTGTGAGCCCGAATATCTTCGCTTCGGGGTAGGTCGCCCGGCTCAGGTCGAAGATCTTTCGTTTGATCTGTTTGGCCAGCCCGCTTTTCCGGAAAGGGGGTGCGACGATCAGACCCGAATTGGCGACGTATTCGCCGTGGCTCCAGGTCTCGATATAACAGAAGCCGGCCCAGATCCCGTCTTCGGTGAATGCGATCACTGCCTTCCCTTCCCGCATCTTCTGCTGGATATAGTCCGGGCTGCGTTTGGCGATGCCGGTTCCTCTCGCCAGCGCTGAAGATTCCATTTCGTCGCAGATAATCTGCGCGAAATCCTGATGGGATCCGTCAGCTATGAGTATTTTGAATTGTTGATGTTCCATTGTTGTGAACGATGCCTTAGTGATGAATATTCCTCCGTCGATACGGTTTCGAAGCCAACGGGGAGACACGGACTAACGCCGCTAAAAGGGTCGCTATAATAAAGAGGGAGTATCAACGTCGTACCCTGACGGGCGCGAGGCGCTCGTAATTAGCCTCAGGAACGGGCCGGCGTGAAAAAACTGTGCACATGGGCGCAGCAAAAAACCCACGCTTGTTGAAGGCGTGCAATATCACCAGGAGGGGTGATATGGGTGAGTTTTTTTTCATTTCAGTATAAAATGAATTTTGTGAATGGCAAAGTTGCACATTTTTTTGAATTCGAAGGGATTAAAATGAGATTTTTACACAAATTTTACCCGTCCGGCCCGGTTTGCGGTGGCTGACCGGTGCCGCGCGCCCGTTAAACCTTCCCTAAAGGCTGCCGCCCCGGGCATCACCACTGTCGAAATCCGCATTTTCGCGGCAATCCAACCGGCCTGCCATGGCTGCCAACTACCTGAAAATAACTGCGCGACGCCAGGTATTCAACCGACCGGCCGGCATGAACTATTTGATCGGCTCCAGCGGAACGGAGTGAACCGCAGCGGACATTTCCCGGATCAACCCCGGATCTTTTTCGATGGCGTTACCGACGACGATGATGTCGGCCCCGGCTTTGCAATTGCGATAGGCCTTTTCCGGGTCCCGGATCCCGCCGCCGACGACGAGCGGAATTTCGATATGGCGCGCCACGATCGCGATCATTTCCTCGCGGATCGGATGGCGGGCGCCGCTGCCTGCGTCCATATAGATCAGCTTCATCCCAAGCATCTCTCCGGCCATGGCGGTGCAGAGTGCGATCTCATTTTTGTCTGCGGGGATGGGTGTCGCGTTGCTGATATAAGAGACCGTCGTGGGTGCGCCGCCGTCAATAACCATGTAGCCCGTGGAAATGATCTCCAGACCGCTCTTCCGGACGGCCGGCGCGGAAATAACGTGCTGGCCGATCAGAAGTTCCGGGTTACGGCCGGAGATCAAGGAAAGATACAAAAGTGCGTCGGCAAACCGGGATACCCCCGCCGGCGTGCCGGGAAAAAGGATGACCGGAATTTGACAGTTCTTGCGGATATGCTGTACCACCTCATCGAGATGATTGGAGATCACGAGGCTGCCGCCCACCAACAGATAGTCCACACCGGCACCGATCGCAAGCGCGATCAGCTCATCCAATTTTGCCGCATTCACATTATCCGGATCGATCAGCACCACGAAAGAACGCCGGCCTTTTGCCTTCTTTGCCAACAAAGATTCATAGATGTCTTTCTTCATTACTAAACCGGGCTGCATCCGGTTCCTGCAAAAATGCGAAAAGTTTTCCGCTTTAAACGGGGAATTCGACGAAATTCACACCATGGAAGCACTCAACGTATTTAACAACGCCGAACGACAACAATTTCAGGTATCGGTTGATGGTGAGATCGCTTCGCTCGAATATCGGCTATACGAGGGCAGGCTCACCCTCATGCATACGGAAGTCCCCGACAAGCTCGGCGGTCATGGCATCGGCTCGGCGCTGGCGGAGTTCGCGCTAAATTATGCACGTTCCAACCACCTGCCCGTAAAAGTCTATTGCCCGTTTGTGCAGGCTTACCTCAAACGGCATCCCGAATTCGCAGATCTGGTAGTGAAGTCTGATTAGCAAGATGTTATTGAGAGCAAGGACCCTTTCAGCCGCCGCCGGGGGTCCGCCTGTCCGCAACCGCGATATGTGTATAAAAAAATAGCCGAACTTTGTGCGGCATTCCGGAAGCCGCGACCCATCTCATCTTTGAAAAAATACACATCTGTTTTGCACATGTGTTAATATCTCGGAGAAGGAAATATGAAAATCAAAAAATACTTTCGTTAACCGCCGACCCGCCGCAAAAACTAACCATCATTTTTTACAACAAAAGGGACTGACTCATGCCAACAAGACCGCAATCCGTGAAGGGCTTGCACTTCACCCGTCGCTTCACCAAAGAAGACACCAGTGTATTCGATCTGTTCACTTACGATTACCGCAGCTCGGTCATCCGCAACCCAAGTGGGGAGGTCGTCTTCGAAATGAACAACGTCGAGGTCCCGGCCAGGTGGAGCCAGATCGCTACCGATATCCTTGCCCAAAAATATTTTCGCAAGGCCGGCGTTCCACAGGCCGACGGTTCGCTTGGCCGGGAGACTTCCGTCAAACAGGTCGCTCACCGGATGGCCAATTGCTGGAAGGTGTGGGGCGAACGCTACGGCTATTTCGCCACGCCGAAGGACGCGCAGATCTTTTACGAAGAGCTGGTCTACAGCATCCTCGACCAGGCATGCGTGCCCAACTCGCCGCAATGGTTCAATACCGGTCTGCATGAAAGCTATGGGATCACCGGCAAACCCCAGGGACATTACTTCGTCGATGCAGCAGACGGTCAGCTGAAACTTTCCAGTTCCGCATACGAGCGCCCCCAGCCGCACGCTTGTTTTATCCTCAGTGTCGAAGACGACCTCGTCAATGACGGTGGTATCATGGACCTGTGGGTTCGCGAAGCGCGGATCTTTAAATATGGATCCGGGGTTGGAACGAATTTCAGCCACATCCGCGGCGAAGGTGAAAAACTCAGCGGCGGCGGGACTTCCAGCGGGCTGATGAGTTTCCTGAAGATCGGGGATCGCGCCGCAGGCGCGATCAAATCGGGCGGAACAACCCGCCGGGCCGCAAAAATGGTCTGCCTCGACCTGGATCATCCCGAAGTCATGAGTTTTATCAACTGGAAAGTCGAAGAGGAGAAAAAGGTGGGCGCCCTCATTGCCGCCGGTTATGCCAGCGACTATGAAGGCGAAGCTTACCGGACGGTCTCCGGGCAGAATTCCAATAATTCCATTCGCATCCCAAATGAATTCTTCCGCCGTCTCGACAACAACGAAGACTGGGAACTCATTGCCCGTCATGACGGCCGGGTCATGAAGCGTATCCCCTCCCGGGAAGTCTGGAACCAGGTCGCCTATGCCGCATGGCGTTGCGCCGACCCCGGTACGCAGTATGACACGACGATCAACGAATGGCATACATGCCCCGCCGGCGGCAGGATCAGGGCGTCAAACCCCTGCAGCGAATACATGTTCCTCGACAACACCGCATGCAACCTCGCGTCCGTAAACCTCCGCCGGTTCTATAATGAAGACACCAATGCGTTCGACGTCGAAGGCTTCGAGTATTCCTGCCGGTTGTGGACCACGGTACTCGAAATATCCGTGCTGATGGCCCAGTTCCCCTCGAAAGAAGTGGCTCAGCTGTCTTACGACTACCGGACTCTCGGTCTTGGGTATGCCAATCTGGGATCCATGCTCATGGTCATGGGTATCGCCTATGACAGCGAAGAGGCCCGTGGGATTGCCGGCGCCATCACCGCCATCATGACCGGCGTCGCTTATCGGACTTCCGCGGAAATGGCGGAAGTAATGGGCGCCTTCCCCCGCTACGAAGAGAACCGGGACGAGATGTTGCGGGTCATGCGTAACCACCGGCTGGCCGCTTATGACGCGGATGAATATGAAGGTCTCGAGGTCAAGCCGCAGGGGCTCAAGGCAAAATACTGCCCGGATTATCTCCTGAAGGCCGCCACCAAAGCCTGGGATGAAGCGGTGCAATTGGGTGAGAAATTCGGCTATCGCAATGCCCAGGCTACCGTGATCGCCCCTACCGGGACGATCGGGCTGGTCATGGATTGCGACACAACCGGAGTCGAACCCGATTTTGCGCTGGTAAAGTTCAAAAAGCTCTCGGGCGGCGGTTATTTCAAGATCATCAACCAGTCCGTTCCCACCGCATTGAAGAACCTGCGGTACTCCGACAAGCAGATCGATGCGATAATCAAGTATGCCGTCGGCTCCGCTACATTTGCCGGTGCGCCGTTTATCAACCATCAAACGCTGAGTGAGAAGGGTTTTATCGCCGAGGAAATAAAAAAGCTCGACACCGCCGTAGGATCCGCCTTCGAGATCGGATTCGTTTTCAACGTCTATACGCTCGGCGAAGAATGCCTGCAACGCCTCGGCTTCAAACCCGCACAGTATTACAATTTCGAATGGAGCCTGCTGGAGGCGCTTGGCTTCTCCGACGCGGAGATTGAAGCGGCAAACGACTACGTCTGCGGCACGATGACCGTGGAAGGGGCGCCGCAACTCCGCGACGAACACCTGTCCGTATTCGATTGCGCCAACAAGTGCGGGAAGAAAGGCCAGCGATTTATCCATGCCCATGGCCATATCCGGATGATGGCCGCGGCGCAGCCGTTTATCAGCGGTGCGATCTCCAAGACGATCAACCTCCCCAATGAAGCTACCGTGGAAGAGATTGCCGATGCGTATATGTTAAGCTGGCAGCTGGGGCTGAAAGCATGCGCCCTGTACCGCGACGGGTCGAAACTCTCGCAGCCGCTAAGTACGAAGTCCGACAAGAAAAAGAAGGAAGAAGATAAGGAAAAGCCCGCATCCGTCGAGGCCGCGTCCGAACCTGCGCTTGAATCAAACATCGTCGACATGAGCAAGCTGACGGTTCAGGAATTGCTGGAGGAAGTTCAGAAAAGGGTCCAGTCCTCTCCCGACACCAAGTTGAAAAGGGCATTGGCTACCATTGTGGAACGCCGAACGCTGCCGGCTAAACGCCGCGGTTTTACGCAAAAGGCAAAGATCAACGGCCAGGCCATCTTTCTGCGCACCGGCGAATATGCGGATGGGACGGTCGGCGAGATCTTTATCGATATGGCCAAGGAAGGAGCAACCATGCGCAGCATGCTGAACTGTTTTGCCATCGCCATCTCTATCGGCCTGCAGTATGGAGTGCCGCTGGAAGAATTTGTGGAGAAATTCGTTTTCACCCGGTTCGAGCCCTCCGGGATGGTAGATCACCCCAATATCAAGAGCACGACATCGATCGTCGATTTCATCTTCCGATCGCTGGCCTACGAATATCTCGGAAGGACCGACCTGGTACACGTCCTCGATCGACCGGAAGTCGCCAACACCGGTAAGGAAGAGTGGGACTTGCCGGGGTCGGAAGAGCTGGATCGGCAGCCGCCCGAGCTTAGTGACGTCCGCATCGTTGCCAAGTCGGCGGCAGGGCCCAATCCTTCGGCTGCCCGGCCCGCCAGGGTAGGTCAGCTGGATGCTGTCAATGCGGCTGCGCGCAGCATGCAAAGTGACGCTCCCGCCTGCAACACCTGCGGTCATATCACTATCCGGAGCGGGACCTGCTACAAATGTCTGAATTGCGGTAATAGTATGGGTTGCAGCTAGTTAAGTACGTCCTAGACACCCCCGGAGCTGGCGCGGACCTCCCGCGTCCCCGTTCCGGGGGCATATTTGTCTCCCTTTCGTGTCTCCTTTAGGAATCGGATTATTTTTTCATCGGATTTAAGAGTACTTTACCGCCGGATTTGACGTTATAATAAAGAAGGAAAATTAGATCCTATAAACCCAAAATGAAAAACATGAAACGTATCCTCCTGGCCGCAATCATCATCATCACCAGCACTACCTTATTTTCTTGCAGTCGTAGCGTGACTCCCGAACAGGCAGCCAGCAATCACTATTCGCATTGCAGGGACATGCGGTAAGCATCACCTCATAAGAAAAAGGTTTAGGGCAAATTCAATTTTGGATCCACTCGCGGGAAGCGAGTGGTTTTTGCTATTTTTACCGGAAGCTCACACAACGTAATGACAGTACAATTCGGCTACAACAAAAAGGAGGTCATGGATGGTTTACGGGGCCATTTCATCGGGCGCCCGGAAATAAGAATACTCATCATAGCAATAAATGTCTTTGCCATCCTCTCCTTTGTCCTTTTCGCCCTTAGAAAGATCCCGTCGCTTCCCTTTCTGATATTTGCAACACTTTGGTTCACCCTCTGGATCGGCATCCGATGGCTCCTCCCGCTCAGCATTTATAGACGTTCGGCGACCTTCAAAGACAACTTTGTGCTCAGTCTGACCGACCAGGGTGTTCTGCTCAAGACAAAGAAAGGGAACCAGTTATGGCGCTGGGAGGATTTCAGCGCGTTCAAGGAAACGATCTATTTCTTCCACGTCTATTTCAATTCCAGTTCATTCTTCATGATCCCAAAAGATTCGTTCAAGGACATCACAGAGATCCAGGCCGCGCGAAAACTGCTAAAAGAGCGGATCAAAAAATAGCTAACTTAGGTGTAAATACCTATATGTTATCCCCGACAAATCCGGGAAGGCCGTATTTTTCATCCTGGTTCATGAAATTCGTCGAAAGCCTTTTCGCCGGCATCGCCATCATGAACACTCTTTCCTCGTTGCTGCTGGCGCTATTCCTGAAAGTGCAGGAGAAACTCGTTGAGGAGTTGTCATCCTATACGCTTTGGGGCCAAGTGCTGATCAGCCTTTTATTTGCCGTCCCCTTTTCTGTCTACTGGCAGCGGAGTGAAATGAAGAACCGCATCAACTCCGGCAAACTGCGTGCCTGGTTCGGGGGAATTCTTCGCTATTGGCTCGTTTTCGAGATATGCGCTTATGGATTTGCAAAGATCCTGAAAACGCAATTCGGTATGGAGTATTACCGGGACGATACACCCGTTGGCCAGCTCGATGGATTCGAGCTGACATGGAATTACTTTGCGCACTCCTACGCATTTGCCGTGATCATCGCTTCCTTTCAAATCGGCGGTTCTATTCTCCTGTTGTTTCGGCGGACTACGTTGCTCGGCGCAGCCGTTCTATTGCCGGTGATGATCAACATTGTCCTGATCAATTTCTTCTACGATATCAATCCGGGCGCTTTTATGAATTCGGTATTGTTCTCGCTGGGTTTGCTATACCTGCTTTTAATGCGACGGGATGAGCTCATCCAGGTTTTTTTGCGGACCGGCTCCAATCTTCCCGAGCTCCGGCTTGGTGGTTTCAGATATCTGTTCCGGTTTTTGGCGGTTGCCTGCGCTTTCGGGATGATCTATTATTTCACGACGCTGAGGCCTCCCGCTCCCCTGGCCGGCAAGTGGACCATTGACCGTCTTGTCCGCAATGGGGACACCATAAAGGGATCGGCGTGGTTAACCGACAGCACTGCCTGGACCACCGTTTATGTGGAAGAATACGGAAGCTTAGGGCTCTGCCCTAACCCCTACGTATATGACGACGACAGGAGCTCTTGGGCCCGGTATACTTACAATAGCACCAAACGGCAGCTACAGCTTATTTTCCATAGAAGCAAGCCGGAGGGGCATGATACGGTGGTTGCCGCCGTTAGTCATTTTGACGGCCGTCATATGCAGTGGCAGGGAGTCATGGGCAGAGATACGATGTTATTCCTTTTGTCCAAGGTGGAAAGGAAGAAATAGACGGCCTAGCGCGGCTTATACTTCGATTCTTCGAAGATCTTCTGCGCCGGCACCCTCATCAGATCTACCGGCTGAAGCTCCGGATGCGCCTCCATATATTTTCTTACGATTTGCCGCCCAACCCAGGCGCCGATATTCCCCGGTGAGGTACCCGGCATTCCGATGGTATAGGGCCCTTCCCCGATATAGTTCTTGAGTACATCCGGGTCTACGGTGTAGAGCACATTGCCCTGCAAAAGATAACCCCAGATATCTCCCTCATGCGCAGCGCACCAGTTGAGTTGAGCCTGTGTATACCCGGTCACGATGCTGTCCGGGGCATCCGGCATCAGTTTGCCTGCCAGCCACCAATACCGCCCTTTCGCGACCATCTCCTCGACCAGGGGCCGGCCGTCGCTGCTGTCGGGGAAAATGTCCTCGGCCAAAGCGCTCATGCAATTGGCCGTGATATATTCCGGCTCAAACCGGCGGGAAATATAGCCCGGATACATATCCTGTCCTTTGCCGGTGTGATAAAAGGAGAAATCCTTTCCGGCATATGACTGCAACCCGATCGCCAGATCGTTCGTAGTGAGGGCAATTCCCGGCCCATCCATCGGACCGATAAAGGTCACCACCGCCCGGGGAAGCGGATAACGGGGGAAATAGTATTTGATATACCGGTACCCCATCTGTAGTTCTTTTTCCAGCCAATCCAGGCGTCGGTACCTGGTCTTCAGCGAATCCCGGATCGGCAAATAGCTGACCAGGAACTGCCTTGCCGCTTCGAATGCCAGCGAGGCGGTATCCGACAATGGGCCCACACCCAGGATATTTCCTACAAAATCACCGGTGAAATCGGGATACTCCATTTCAAGCCGGTTAAGCCCCTCCCTGATATGATTTGAATCCAGATTGAAAAAGGCGGTATCAAAGCGTTCTATGCGGACCTCGGGTATGGGGATACCGGAAACGTTCGGATGGTTGGCGTCATTGCGGCAGCCGGCCAATGTAAGAAGGATCGGGAGCACGAGCAGGAGGGATACACGATACATACCCGACAAAGATATAACTTCCCGGCACGTAACTTTGCATGTCGTAACTTTGCGCTATGAATATCGCGCTGGCTCAACAGAACTATCACATCGGGAATTTCGAAGACAACACCCGAAAGATCCTGGAAGGTATCGCCAAAGCAAAAGCCGCCGGCGCCGACCTCGTGGTTTTCTCGGAGCTTTCCATCTGCGGCTACCCCCCGCGCGACTTCCTGGAATTCGAGGATTTCATTTCAAAATGTTATGCCGCGGTCGACAGGATCCGTGAAGCCGCGGACACGATCGGAGTGATCGTCGGCAGCCCCGCCCGCAATCCCCAGAAAAAGGGCAAGGAGCTGTTCAACGCCGCCTGGCTGCTTTACGAAAAGGAGATAAAGGGCGTGGCCCATAAAACGTGTCTGCCGAACTACGACGTTTTTGACGAATACCGGTATTTCGAACCGGGCTTTGACTGGAAAGTGATCCCCTTCAAGCACAAACGTATCGCATTGACCATATGTGAAGATATCTGGAACATGGGCGACAATCCACTATACCGGAACTGTCCCATGGATCAGCTGATGAACCAGGAACCGGACCTGATGATCAATATCTCCGCAAGCCCGTTCGACTACGATCACGATGAAGACCGTAAAGAGGTTGTCCGGCAAAATGTATTGAAATATGGACTGCCGATGTTTTATTGCAATGCCGTGGGCTCTCAGACCGAAGTCGTATTTGACGGAGGCAGTGTAGTCTATGATGCTCAGGGTAACCTGGTAAAGGAAATGAATTATTTCGAAGAAGACTTTGCCATCGTGACACTGATGGAACCCGTAACCGGCGGGGACGGCAGTGCAGCGGGGCCCGTGCCGCCGCTCTATGAAGAGCTGCTACCCGGTTTCTCGGTCGCGATCAACTCGCCCCGAACCAGTACCGGACGCAGCGCCCCGCACGCCGAGGCGGCCGAAGTCTTTGACAAGGACATGCGCGTGGCGAAACAGAATGACCCGGACCGGATCCTTCAGTACCTCACCGACGAGAAAAATATCGCCCAGATCCATCATGCGCTGATCCTCGGTATCCGGGACTATTTTTCCAAGATGGGCTTTACGAAAGCCATCCTCGGGAGTAGCGGCGGGATCGACAGCGCGGTAACGCTCACCCTGGCATGTGAGGCCCTGGGCAGTGGCAACGTACGCGCCGTCCTGTTGCCTTCACCGTATTCCAGCGGCCATTCGGTAAGCGACGCCGAACAATTGTCCCGCAACCTGGGCAACCCCTACGACATCATCCCGATCCGTGAAGTCTACGAGTCGCTGCTGCACGCCCTCAAACCGGCCTTTTCGGATCTACCGTTCGGACTTGCCGAAGAGAACCTTCAGTCCCGCACCCGCGGAAATATCCTGATGGGACTCGCGAATAAATTTGGGTATATCCTGCTCAACACGAGCAATAAAAGCGAGCTCGCAACGGGTTATGGCACCCTCTACGGCGACATGGCCGGGGGCCTGAGCGTCCTCGGAGATGTTTACAAGGCCCAGGTGTATGCTTTGGCACGCTATCTCAACCGCAAGGGAG
>DATJWK010000161.1:0-6530 GCA_035501395.1 Puia sp. | reverse complement strand
GCTGGACGATATCACGCTGGCCACTTGTCCGCCCAGCCTGCTGCTGACGCCGGATAAGCCCGACACGCTTTGTTATGGGGCGGACGATACGGTCAAATTTGCAATCTCTTCGTTTGTCAACAATTTCACCGAATGGCAATTGAATAAGAGTACCGACGGCGGCGCCACCTGGGTACCCGCCGGAAAAGATACGCTGAATCGTCCCGACACGGGTACGGTGGTGCCGCAATACAATGCGGTCACGGGTTTATATGTGGATACCGTTACACGTTATTTCCAGGTTCCGGCTTCGACTTCGACAACGATCTACCAGTTGGTGGTAGCGAGTACGATGGCCAACCTGGCCAACAGCAGTTGTGCCTATGCGACGACGCAACCGAAATATGTGGTTGGGGTAAATTGTATGATCGCTCTCCCGACAAGTCTGCTTTCTTTCCGCGGGCAGCTCCAGACCGGTGGCTTGGCCAACCTTCAGTGGACCACTACGGGCGAGGTGCCTGGATTGCAATTCAACGTCGAACGCAGCGACGATGGAGTGCATTATATGACAATCGGCACGCTTCCCGGCACGGCTATCCCGGGGGAAGGGGCCAGTTATCATTTCAACGACCCGACCCCGGTAGCGGCTCAAAGTTATTACCGTATTCAGCTTACCAGTAATTCTATTGCTCAATACAGCAACCTCGTGCTGCTCAGCAACACCGCGATCGCCTTCAACGTCCGGTCGGTGCAAAATCCTTTCATCGACCAGATCAATATGGAATTAACCGCGCCTTCCGCAGGGACAGCGACGATCACCATGATCGATCTGTTCGGGCGCTCATTACGAAGAGTGATCCAGCCGGTCAATCAGGGATTGAACAGCATAAGCCTTTACGGGCTGGGCAGCCTGGCCAGCGCGACCTATGCGTTGCAAATCCAGTATGGCGACCATCTCGTCAGCCAGAAGGTGGTGAAGGTGGATAAATAAGCGCAATTTTCTCTGCGCCCGGATCGTTAAATAGGGTATCCATATCACGACTGAAAAATACCACCTTATGCCCCTGCGTTCCGCCGTCTGCCTGCTATTGACATATTTTCTTTCTTCTCATGTATTTGCAAATGATTATGATGATGCCTGGAAGGCTATCGACCGCAACGACCGAAAGACGGCCGAGCAATTGTTGTTGAAGGCCATGAAGGATCCCCGCACCGCAGTGGATGCGTACGCCACGTATATCTACCTGGAAAGTTTTACCGGCAGGGAATCGGATCTGACCGATTTCATGCCGAAGATGTACAATGTCCTCAGGGACCCCAACCCGTATGTCTTTGCCTTGTGGTTCAACGGTGCAGTGCTCGGGCCGTATGGTAAGAAAGCGGGTCACCAGATGCAGCTGCTGGAGCGGTTGCTTTCGGATACGGCGGTGAACGGGTCGATCCGGGCCGCCGCGCATTATTTCAAGGCGCTGCATTATGAAATGTCCAACGATATCGGCAAAGCGGCAAAAGAGTGGGAGGCCATCGGGGCGGTGAGCCCCGCGTGGGAGCTGGCGGGACCGTTTGATAACATCTCGGGTAGCGGCTATTACAAAGATTATGGGCCGCTGGCCCATCCGGAATCGGATGCTACGTTCACCTCGTTCAATAACGCTACGGTACGGTGGTTTACTCCGCCGGTCATGAGCAAGGAAGGTTATACTTTCCCTTATCCGCATTTCCGGCGCAACACGGCCATCGTCTATGCGCAGACATTCGTCTATTCGCCGGATGACCGGCAGGTGTTGATCGACGTGGGAACCTGCGGGTCCATAAAGGTTTGGTTAAACGATCAGCCCGTTCTTGCAGCATCGAAGGAGCTGGTGACCGAGCTCGATTTCTACAAGCAACATGTGACCCTCCGGAAAGGATATAACCGCTTGCTGGTGCAGCTGGGATACAGCAATTCGAGCCAACCCAATTTTATCGTACGGTTTACCAATGAACGATATTTTCCGGTGACGGGGCTGACCTATTCTTCTACGTACCAGAACTATCCGAAATCGGGCGGGACGACCGGTTCGGGCGGGACGACCGGTTCGGGCGGGATGTCTGGTTCGGGTGGGATGTCTGGTTCGGGTGGGATGACGGGTTCGGGTGGGATGACGGGTTCGGGTGGGATGTCGATACCCGGAGGCGGGACCGGGGGCACGGCCGCGGGCGCCGCGAATGCCACGGCGCCAGAACCCATCAAACATTTTGCGGAAGACTTTTTTGAAAAGAAGGTCGCGGCCGAACCGACCAATTATATCAATTATCTCCTCCTGTCGGAAGTCTATCTGCGGAGCCAGAAGACGGCAGATGCCCGCCGGGTCATTGAAAAGGCGCTCTTGCACGCGCCCGACAACTCGTTGTTGCGATTCCAGCTTATGCAGATCCTGATCAAGGAAGAGAACCGCACGCTGCTGCTGGAAGAAGTAGAGCGGATGAAGGAAAAGGACCCCGACTGTCTTATCGCCATCCGGCTCAATATCCGGAAGCTGTCAGGTGAAGAGAAATATGATGAGGCATTCAAGGAAGTAGACCGGTGTGTGAACCTGTATGGCGAAGACGATGACATTTGGCTGGCGCGGATCAACCTTTACCAGAAACAAAACAAAATGGATCTGCTTGTCAAGTCCATCCAGACCGCCTATCAGAAGTATCCGGAAAACACGGAAATCGTCGACTGGATGTTCAGCCTGAAGGTAAACGGGATGAAAGATGCCAAAGGCGGCATCAAAGTGCTGGAAAACTATCTCAAGGACAACTACAGCTACAGTATCATCAAGAAATTGACGGAAGAGTACACCAAGCAGGGCGAAAAGGACAAGGCACTGAAGCTGCTGCAGCAGCCAAAGGAAGAATTTCCCTATGACCCCGACCTGTATACGGATATCTCCAGCTTCTACTACGACCAGGAGCAATACAGCAAAGCGGCGGACTTCGGCCGGCAGGCGCTAAAGCTCGCCCCCTATGTAGCGACATATTGGGAGAACCTGGGTCTGGAGCTGCAGCAACAGCATCAGGATTCAGAAGCGGTAAAGGCATATAACCAGGCGCTCTACTATGACGCCAACAAATATTCCGCCCGGGAGCACCTCCGCGATATCCAAAAGAAACCATCGGTGTGGAAGGCCTTCCCGCAGGATGATGTCTACCAGGCCATCAAAAATGTTGCGAACAAACAGATGGATTACGACTATTTCTATGTGCTCGACGAAAAGTTTGCGGTCGTTTATGCCGAAGGCGCGACCGAAGAATATACGACGACGGTAGTGAAGATCCTCACGCAGAAAGGGATCGATACCTGGAAGGAAGATAACCTCGGGTATAACGAGAACACGCAGGAGCTCAAAGTGGAAAAAGCGGAGGTAGTAAAGAAGAACGGTTCGGTGGTGCCCGCGGAACAGAATGATAACCAGATCGTCTTTACGGGGCTGGAAGTCGGCGATGCGGTCGTCCTGAAATATAAGATCCAGAATTTCGCGGAAGGGCGGGTGACCCGGCATTACTGGGATCGTTTCGGATTCAATGCGACCGTGCCGGAAGATACGGCGCGATATTGCCTGCTGATCTCCAACAAAGCCAAGGCACAATATAAAATGGACAATGCCGATCTCAAGCCCAAACGGTCTACCTATGACGACTTCACGTTGTATACCTGGGAGATGACCAATCCGGCGATCTGCAAGAGCGAGCCGTTTATGCCGCCCCTGATGGATGTCGGTCCGACGGTCCATGTCTCCACCCTGGAGTCCTGGAACGAAGTGGCGCGCTGGTACAGCGATCTGGCGACCGCCAAGACGGATGATGATTTTGAAGTGAAGGCGTTGTACGACAGTTTGTTCCCGAAAGGCGCGGCACAACTCGGCGACCGGGAAAAAGCGAGCCGCATTTATCAGTATATCTGTCACAATATTCACTACTCGTCGGTATCCTTCCGTCAGGGGGCATATGTGCCTCAGAAGGCTTCGGTAACGATCAATACGCGGCTCGGGGATTGCAAAGATCTGTCGAGCCTCTTTGTCGCCCTCGCCCGGCTCAGCGGGCTCAAGGCCAACCTGGTGTTAGTCAATACCCGGGACAACGGCCTGAAAAGTATGGAGCTGCCCTCGCTGGAATTCAATCACTGTATGGTCAAGACCTGGATCGACGGAAAGCCGTATTTCCTCGAGCTCACGGACAATAACCTGCCTTTTACCTGTTTGCCCGGCGGAGATATCCATGCTTCCTGCCTGGTGATCCCTTCCGGTGAGGGGTCGGCTGCGGCGGATGCGAAGCTGGAATTTGTGGAATCGCCGCTACGGCCACGGGACAAAGTTATCCGACAGGTCAATGTGCAGGTCAGTGGAGCGGATATGAAACTGGCGGAGGTGATCACCAAGAAGGGCGCGCTGGTGTCGGGGGTGAAGGATGACTATGCCGAACTCTCGCCGGACAAACAGCAGGAGCAACTGGAGAAGGGTGTCAGCGGGGGATACAAGAACCCGGTAAAGCTCGACCATGTGGTCTTTCACGGGCTGAACGACAATACCGATTCGGTAAGTTATTCTTTCAACGCGACGGTTCAGAACGAAGTAGTGGAAGTGGGCGACATGCATATGATCAAGATCCCGTTCACGGACCTGATTGCGACGATGGATAATTTTACAAAGGATGACCGGCAGTTTCCGCTCGAATACTGGCAGTATGAGAATTCGGATGAATATGAGACGCGGGTGACGATAGAGATCCCGGCTGCCGCGCACTTTATTGAAGTCCCAAAGACGGAAAGTTATACATTCCGGAATTGCACCTATAGCATCCAGTATATTCCCTCCGGTACGCGCAAG
Organism: Puia sp.; assembly: GCA_035501395.1. Lineage (GTDB taxonomy): Bacteria > Bacteroidota > Bacteroidia > Chitinophagales > Chitinophagaceae > Puia. The sequence goes on along the minus strand of DATJWK010000161.1, from coordinate 1,698 downwards.
CTCACGATCCTCCGGAAAGCGGTGCTTCAGCGGGACGATGTTTCCCCTGCGGAATACAAGGCCATGAAGGATTTCTTTGGAAAGATCGTAAAGGCGGAATCCAAATATATCGCATACAAATAGGTATTAAGTTTTTGTGACTTCGGTCCTCACACGGCGCGCCCCGAAGGGGCGCGCCGTATACCTTTTTTGGGTGGGTCCCGAATTTGCGGTACCTTTCCCAAAACCATTTTTTATGTCAGCAACTACCACAACCATGACGACGGTTGACGTCGCCAACCGCCTCGTCGAATTGTGCCGTCAAGGCAATTTTGAAGCAGCCCAAAGGGAATTGTTTGCCGACGATGCCGTCAGCATCGAGCCTTATGCTTCGCAGGATTTCCAGAAAGAGACCAAGGGATTGGACGCGATCCTCGAAAAAGGGAAAAAGTGGGGCGAAATGGTACAGGAAATGCACGGTGGCGAATGTTCCGAGCCGCTTATCGCCGACTCTTCCTTTGCCGTAACCATGAGCATGGACGTTTCCATGAAAAACGGCCAGCGGATGAACATGAAGGAGCTTTGCATCTATCACGTGAAAGACGGGAAGATCGTGTCCGAACAATTCTTTATGTAACCCAAACCACTACTACACAATGCGCCATCAACTCTGCATCTACAGGGCGATGCTATGCGGCATCGCCTTTTCTATTTTTATGACGACGGGTTTGGATGTGAGTGCCCAGAAATTCGAGCAGCTGGCCAGGACGCCGCCGATGGGCTGGAACAGTTGGAATAAGTTTGCCTGCGACGGGATCAACGAAGCTGTTATCCGCGAAACCGCGGATGCGATGGCAGCCAGCGGAATGAAAGACGCCGGTTACCAGTATATCGTGATCGATGACTGCTGGCAGGTCAGCCGGGACAGCGCGGGAAATATCGTTGCCGATCCGGTGAAGTTCCCGCATGGGATAAAAGCGCTGGCGGACTACGTGCACTCGAAGGGGTTGAAATTCGGCATCTATACTTGTGCGGGCCGCAACACCTGTGCGGGAAGACCGGCGAGCGAAGGCTATGAATTCGAGGATGCGCGGCAGTATGCGGCGTGGGGGGTGGACTATCTGAAGGAGGACTGGTGCAACACCGGCACACAAAATGCACCCGCATCCTATACCCTCATGCGCGATGCCTTGTATAAGGCCGGCCGGCCGATCGTGTTCAGTCTTTGTGAGTGGGGATCGAACAAGCCCTGGACATGGGCGAAAGATGTCGGTCATCTTTGGCGCTCCTGCGGTGATATCGGGAACACCTGGAATTTCATGGAAGCAGGCAACGGCAGCGCATACGGGGGAAGCGTCGTCGGCAACCTCGACTTGCAGAACGGGCTTGAGAAGTATGCCGGGCCGGGGCACTGGAACGATCCCGACATGCTGGAAGTGGGCAACGGGGCATTGACGACCGAAGAGGAGAAATCGCATTTTACGCTTTGGTGTATGCTGGCGGCACCGCTGATGGCGGGTAACGATCTCCGCCACATGTCGCCCGAGACGCAGCGCATCCTGACAAACAAGGATGTGATCGCTATCGATCAGGACGCGCTGGGACAGCAAGGGTACCGCGCAAGCTTCAACCAGGACCTCGAGATCTTTATAAAACCCCTGCAGGGCGGCGATACCGCGGTTTGCCTGTTCAACCGCGGGGACCAGGAAAAGAAACTTG
>DATJWK010000160.1:0-9133 GCA_035501395.1 Puia sp. | reverse complement strand
CCGTGATCTGTTTCCTCACTATCTTCTCCTTTTTCCTGCTGAAGGGCTGGCTAAAGTGGGGGCTGGTGGCAGCGGGGATCCTTGGGATCGTCATGGCCTGGGGCGATCATCTGCCTTCAGTCAACTATTTCATCTTCGATCATCTCCCTTATTACAATAAATTCCGGTCACCATCCACGGCATTATTCCTGCCGCAGTTGGCCGCGCCGATCCTGGTGGCACTCGGGCTTCAACAACTCCTTACCGGCGGCCTGGACGCCGCCACGTTATGGAAAAAATTCCGGTTGACGGCCATAGTTTCCGGCGGACTGATCGTCGTCATGCTCGGTTACTACCTGACGGCCGGATTCAAACCGGATAGCCGATATAACAATTATGACAGTGAGTTCAAACAAAGCTGGGCTCAACAGAAGACGCAAGCGCTGACCCGTGCCGGCCAACCGGAAGAAAGCGCTCAGGCCCAGGCTCAGACCGCCGTAAACGCGGTATTCAAAGGTCTCAGCGAGGATCGGAAATCGATGTATTCGGCGGATATGTGGCGGTCGATCGTGCTGATCCTCATCGCTGCGGCGCTGGTTGGGCTATACCTGAAGAAGAAGATCAAAGCTGTCGTCCTGCTTGCTGCATTGCTGGTACTGAGTAGCTACGACTTGCTGGCGGTGGACAATCGGTATCTAAAGGCCGATAGCTATGTCGATCCGGCGGACCTCGAACAATCCCTGCAGCCGACGCCGGCCGATCAACGGATCATGGCCGATCCCGACAAGAACTTCCGGGTTTGGGATGCAAGCGATCCCTCATTCTCGCAGGATGCCCGCGCCGCCAATTTCCACAACTCGCTGGGTGGCTACTCCGCCGCCAAGCTGGGGTTATACCAGGATCTCATCGACCATCAGCTGACCAAAAGGAATCCGCAGGTCTTCAACATGCTGAACACGAAATATATCCTGCTCCCGGACCAGCGCACCGGTCAGCTCCAGGCCCAGCAAAATCCCGGCGCATTCGGTCCCTGCTGGCTGGTCAAGGGAATTCACTATGTTAAAAATGGCGACGAAGAGATGCAGGCTCTCGACAGCGTCAATGTGCGCGATACGGCCATCATCCAGCAGAAATATGCTTCGCTGATACCTTTCCGGCCCGTGCCGGATTCTACTGCCATCATCCGACTGACCGACAACGTTCTCGAGAAGATCGATTACAAATTCTCGGCAAAGACGAATCAATTTGCCGTCTTTAGTGAGATCTACTATGACAAGGGCTGGGATGCCTATATCGACGGCAAAAAGACGAATTACCTGCGTGTTGACTACCTGTTGCGCGGATTACCGATCCCAGCCGGTGAACATACCATCGAATTCCGGTTCGAGCCGCGCTCGTACACACTTGGAAAAACGCTGACCACCTGGTTCAGTTTGATCATCTTTTCGATGCTGATCGGCGCATCCTTTGTAGAATGGCGAAAGAGAAAAGCCCGGCCTCCGGCCGCAAAGGCCTAACAACCGCCTATGAAGCCGCTGAGCATCGTCATCATCACGTTTAACCGGCCGGAAGATATGCTGGCACTCGCCGGCAATATCAGTCGGCTCGAAGGGGTCGGGCAATGGGTAGAGGAGGTGATCATCGTCAATAATCGCTCCGGGATTTCCTACGAAGCGGTGGAGGCCTTTATCGCCAATCATCCCGAGATCCCGTTCAACTATGTCATCGCCCCGGAAAACCTGGGGGTCTCCGGGGGTCGGAATTACGCCGTGCGACTCAGCCGGGCGCCAATCCTGGTCTTTCTCGACGACGATGCCCTTTTCCGCAGCACCGACGCTCTGCCGGCGATCGGCGCCATATTCGGGGAAGACCCCGCTATCGGGATAGTAGCCTTCAGGATCTTTTATCATTCCACCGGGGAAATGCAGATAAATGCCTTTCCGCATAAACGGTTTACCCAACGAAAAGACCTGCCACGCTTCGATACGGCCTATTTCTCGGGCGCCGCCCACGCCATCCGCCGCTCCGTTTTCGAAGAAGCGGGATATTACCCGGAGAACTTCTTTTATGGCATGGAAGAATACGACCTCAGCTACCGCGCAATCGACAAAGGATATACCATTCGTTTCGACGACCGGGTCTTGATCTGGCATAAAGAGTCGCCCGGCGGCCGGCTTCCGCCCCGGCAGAAGCTTCGCGGGATGTGGGTCAACAAAAGCAAGGTGGCCTGGAAATATCTGCCGGTTCGCTACTTCCTCACCACGGCGCTCCTGTGGAGCCTGCAATACCTCAGGAAAAGCGGATGGGACGTCAAGGGGTTTGCAAAAGGCTGGCGGGAAGTGGCCGCCATTCCGCGAACCGAAAAAAAGACCCGGGTGGGGGCGGCCGCGCTGGCTTACCTGCGGCGGGTGCAGGCAAGATTAACGCATTAAAAAACCCCTCGATCGCTCAAGGGGTTCTATCGTTTTACAACGGGATTGTTACCATTTATCGACCTCTTCACCGGTGGCCGTAGGGGTACCGGGGGCGGCGGGGGTATGCCGCGGCTCTCTTACGTCGTCCTCTACCTCTTCGGTGGCGGCGGCATGACCGTTCTCGCTATAGACACCACTATTCTGGTTCTCGCCATCGTTGTCATGGTTGTATGCGTCAAAATCGAAATCCGGCATCAAATCGGTCTTTACATAATCAACCGCCTCCGTCAGCGCCTTCAGGAACTTGTTGAAATCCTCCTTGTATAGAAAGATCTTGTGCCTGTCGTATCCATCCTGATCAAATTTCTTCCGGCTTTCCGTGATCGTAAGATAATAATCGTTGCTACGGGTAGCTCTTACGTCGAAGAAATATGTCCTGCGTTTCCCCGCTCTGATGCGTTTGCTATAAACGCTTTCCATTCTTTTGTCGTTGTTGTCGTACGCCACAATGAGTTGTTTTGCAGTTGAAAATTTCAAATTAAGTAGCCACAAATATAGTATTGTTTTCGAATTAGCAAAATTTGCCAGAGGAATTGTAGCAGCGAACTAAGTCTTTTTCGCCGGTTCGTTCATGCTCGCCCGGTCCGCAGCTCAAGCCGGGTTATTCTCAGCCTGTTGCTGCTCATACAGGTAGGTGTAATAACCGTTGATCGCGATCAATTCCCGGTGGGTTCCGGTCTCGACGATCTTACCATCTTCCAGCACAACGATCCGGTCGAAATCGAAGAGGGAAAATATGCGGTGTGTGATGATAATCGCTGTTTTATGTTGCAAATATTGGTACAGGTTACCCAATATCTCCTTCTCGGTCTTGGCGTCCACGGCGCTAAGGCAATCGTCGAATACGATGATTTCCGGGTCTTTGATAAGTCCCCGGGCGATGGAGATGCGTTGTTTCTGGCCGCCGCTGAGGGTGACGCCCCGTTCCCCGATCATTGTCGCATAGCGGTCGGTAAACCCTTCGATCTCCCTGTCCACGCTCGCATATCGGGCGGCCTGACGAACTTTCTCCTCGTCGGCCTTCTCCAGGCCAAACTGGATGTTGCCGGAAACCGTATCGCTGAAGAGAAAAACGTCCTGCGGCACATAGCTGATCTGCCGCCGGAGCTGCTGCAGGTCGAAACAACGTAAATCGGTGCCGTCGACCAGGATCTTTCCGGTATCGGGATCATACATCCGCAGCAACAGCTGGGCGATGGTCGTTTTTCCGCTGCCTGTCCTGCCGATGATCACCACTTTCTCCCCCTTGCGGATCTCCAGGTTGAAATCCTTCAACGCGTGGATTCCCGTATTGGGATAGGTGAAGTTCACCTGTTGAAAGCTGATATTACCCTCCAACGTCCTGGTCACGGCAGATGCCGGGCTTTGAATAACCGGTTCGGTGTCCAGGAACTCATTCAGCCGCTTCTGGGATGCCGAGGCCCGTTGAACCATGCTGGCGACCCAGCCGATCGCGCTGACGGGAAAGGTAAGCATGGTAATATAGATAACGAATTCCGTTATCGTTCCAAGGTCCGTGTTATGCTTGCCATAGATGACATATATACCCCCGATCATGATTGCGAGCAGCGTACTGAGGCCGATCATCAGCCCCATGGAAGGGAAGTAGATGGACTCAACTTTGGCAAGACCGACGGCGTTCTTGCGGTATTCCTCGCTGTTATGGGCAAAAAAACGCAGCATCGCGTTTTCCTGTACAAAGGACTTGATGACCCGGATCCCGCTGTAAGACTCCTGGGCATTTGTCGTCAGGTTACTCAGCAGGGCCTGGATATGTTCGCTTCGTTTGTGAATGATGGTGTTTACATAGTAGATCGTTATCGCCAGGATGGGCAGCGGCGTTAACACGTACAAGCTCAGCAAGGCATCGCTGCGCAACATAAAGAAGAGGCTGAAGCCAATGGTGACCAGCAGGTTGGCCAGGTACATCATCGCCGGACCGGTATACATCCGCACCCGGCTGACGTCCTCCGCCATCCGGCTCATCAGGTCACCCGTGCTGTGGGTACGGTAGAAATTCGTGTCCAGTTGCTGATAATGATCGTAGATCTCCTTCTTCTGGTCATACTCGATATGACGGCTCATCACGATGATCGTCTGCCGCATGAGAAAAAGGAAAAACCCGCTGATCAGCGCAAGCACCAGCAGGGTCACGCCGCAGATCGCCACTTTGTACCCGTCGAAATTCGGATGCCAGGTATCCAGTTTGCGGACGAACTTCCGGACAAGGATGTCATAGTTCGCGGTATCGCGCGCGTTGGCATGGGCGGGGCGGTCGGTGCCGGCGGGGCGGTCGTTGCCGGCGGGGCGGTCGTTGCCGGCGGCGTGGGCAGGCGCGCGGCTCGATCCGCTCCCGGGACCCTGGCCTCGCGCCGCTCCTCCCAACTCAGGGTTGACCGCCCGGGTTGCGTCGATCTTCGCCTGCACTTCCCGGTCGACGGAGTTGACCACGTATCCCGTTATCTGCGGAGTAAGAATGCGAAAATAATTGGAGAGGATGATAAATACGAGCCCCAGCAGGAAGCGCCACCGATACTTCCAGAAATACTTGTTGACCGCTCTTAAATGCTTCAAACCAAAAATTTGTGCGAAGTTACGAACCCGGGCCGAAAAAATTTGGCCGTTCATGGAGAGACCCTAATTTTGCGCCCGGAGAGATGGCAGAGCGGTCGATTGCGGCGGTCTTGAAAACCGTTGAAGGTAAAACTTCCGGGGGTTCGAATCCCTCTCTCTCCGCAAGACTTCATCACTGCACCCCAGCTTTGCTGGGGTTTTTGAATTTGTCTCCGATTTGGGGGTATTGGCTTGGTCGCCACGTCTGAATAACGCATGCAACATTTTCAATGTAAATTAGACATATATAGGAGGTCCTGCCGGCGTCCTTGAACAAGAAATCTAATTAAACCCTCTCTTATGGTAGGGAATTACTTGAAAATAGCCTGGAGAAATCTCCTGAAGTCCCCACAATTTACTGTACTCAATCTGCTTGGACTTTCTATAGGATTAGCCAGTTCGCTTCTGATCTATTTCTGGGTATATTATCAATGGAATATTGATAAGTTTCATAAAAACAATAAGCAATTATTCGAAGTTATGGCCAATGTGCCGATGGGTGACGTAACTCAAACCATCGAGTACACACCGGGCATTTTGGCACAAGCCTTGGTCAAAGAAATGCCGGAGGTTGAAGATGCGGCAGTGACCGTATCCGACTTTGCCGAAACTAAAGGCATCGTTTCTTTTAATGATTCTCATTTGAAAGGCACTCAATTATTTGCAAGCAGAAATTTTTTCAACGTTTTTTCTTTTACGCTTATCCAGGGTGATCCGAACAAAGTACTCTCGGGAAGATCAGGAGTTCTTTTGTCCGATCAATTGGCCTTGAAGTTATTTCATACAACCAGTAATATTATTGGCAAAACGGTCGAATGGAAACCTACCAACGATAATTTGGGAAAAACAGGCGGGCTATATGCCATAACCGGTATTTTTAAGGCTCCCCCCTCTAACTCTTCCCTGCAATTCGACATATTGATGTCATTTGATCTTTTTTATGAAAAAAATACCCAAATAATAGAAAATTGGGGAAATAATAATGTTGACACCTACGTGGTTTTGAAAAAAGGCACTGACGTCACGCAATTCAATAATAAGTTGCGGGATTTTGCCCGCGCCAAATTAAGAAACACTATTGACGCCAAATATCTCGGTTCGATCCCTACTCTATTTGTTCAACGATATGCCGACAGGTATTTATTTAATCGCTATGAAAATGGATTTCAGGTCGGAGGGAGGATCGAATATGTAAGATTATTTTCGATTATTGCCTTATTCATCTTGTGTATTGCCTGTATCAACTTTATGAATTTGTCAACCGCGAAGGCATCCGGCCGGTTAAAGGATGTCGGAATTCGAAAGGTAGTAGGGGCCCGGAGGTCAGCGCTTGTCATCCAATGCATGATCGAAGCATTATTGCTGACTTTTATTTCGCTTTTCGTTGCTCTTCTTTTAGTCTGGTTGGTATTTCCTTCTTTCAGAGAAATTGCAGGCCGGGATCTGACAATCAGGATTGATTTGAATGTAATTTTATCCGTCTTATCCATTACCATATTCACTGGCCTGCTTGCCGGCAGCTATCCGGCCTTTTACCTTTCCGGCTTAAGACCTATTGCCATTTTAAGAGGTAAATTGATATCATCACTCACTTCACTTTGGTTGCGAAAAGGCCTTGTCATATTTCAATTTACGCTTTCAGCAATCTTTATAATCTCCGTCTGGGTAATATACCGACAGATGCAGCTGATCGAGACAAAAAACCTTGGCTATGTCAGGAATAATGTCATTACGTTTAAGAAGGACGGCGCTTTAAATCAGGATCTGCCGGCTTTTTTGGAGGAATTGAAAAAGACGCCCGGAGTGACGAAGGTCGCAATATCCAACAATGATCTAACGGGTCACTATGCATCAACGCCAGATCTTTCATGGCCAGGGAAAAAACCTGACCAATCAATCCAATTTGCAAATTTTGCCGTGGGATATGACTGGATCGAATTGCTTGGGGTTAAAATCATAAGCGGAAGGTCTTTCTCCGGGACCTTTGGCACAGACAGTAAGAAGGTTATTTTTAACAAAGCTGCCATTGATGCCATGGACCTGAAGGACCCCGTTGGAAAGACAGTTAGGCTTTGGCGCACTGATTACCAAATCCTGGGAGTGGTCGATAATTTTCAATTCGAATCACTACACGAGGGGGTAAAGCCATGCTTTTTGTATTTATCTTCAGGAGGTAATGTTTTGGCCCGGATCGGGGCGGGTCAGGAGAGGGAGGCAATTTCCAATATTGAGCAGTTATATCATCGATATAATCCGGGGCTGCCATTTGATTTCCGGTTCCTCGACCAGGACTATCAGGCATTATATGATTCAGAAGAAAGGATCTCATCATTGTCGAGATATTTTGCAGGCATAGCCATCGCTATTTCGTGTTTAGGGCTGCTTGGTTTAGCAGCTTTCACGGCTCAAAAAAGGCAAAAAGAAATTGGGATCAGAAAGGTAGTGGGCGCTACGGTCGCCGACGTTGCAGTCATGCTTTCAAAAGATTTTCTTAAACTCATATTGATAGCTGTTATACTCGCTTTCCCTTTGTCATGGTGGATCATGCGCAAATGGCTGGATAGTTTTGCCTATCGAACGAATTTGAATGTGGAGATATTTCTGTTGTCAGGTCTTTCTACTATGCTGATTGCTTTATTTGCAGTTAGCTATCAAACAGTTAAAGCCTCCTTTGCAAATCCGGTGAATAGTCTGAAATCGGAATAAGACAGGGCCGCATGGTTAAGCCATAATTCCCGGCTTGCGTAGCTTTAGCGAAGTCGGGTTTTTGCTTCAAACCATCTACCCCTGGTCGATCGCCAACTCGTTGCCAACCGTCCACACGCCGACCGTTTTCCAGGCTATCCGCTCCGCTTCGCTCTTCTGTTCTGCGGAAAACACCCGCCCGGTAAGCGTTACCGTTGACTTCGATACCTTGACCTTGATGGAACAACCACTCAACGACAACGTAGCCTTCAGCACGCCTTCAAGGTCTGACTTTTCGATCATGGTAGACGAAGTTAATACTATTCCTGCTGCCTTCCCCTCTACCATCGTTCTCCGATGATAAACGATACCATATAATATACTTCCTCCGGGGAAACCGGCTTGCTCGCAAAATGTGTGGCGCCAAGTTGTTTTAGCCTTACCGATTCCTGAACGTCCCGGGAGGTTGTGTATACGATGACCGGCACACCGGCCATCCGCGGCACCTGTCTGATCTCTATAAGACATTCCTCTCCCGAAAAACCAGGCATGCGCAGGTCGAGGAAGATAAAATCCGGCACAACGTTGCGATCGTCCCGCAGGTAAGCCAGCGCTTCCATGCCGTCGGAAGCGGAAAGACAGGCGATCGTGCCGTCCACCTCTCTGGTGGCTTCAATAAAAAGCTTCCGGTCATCTTCATCATCGTCAACCAGCAATATGGTCATGTAGGTAGATTTGTTTCGCCATAAGAACGACAAGTTGCAATGCCCTTGCACGAAAGGTAGACTAAAAGATCGGTATTTCACTCCGGATCGCGGTCAGCCAAAAAAGATGTAAATTACATTCAAAGGAGGAGTCGAAAGGCATCGTGTAGCTTGATACTTTTCATAAAAAATATTACCAGCTTGCAGTCCCTGATGTTCGTTCGCAACGAACTGGACAGACTAAGCGTACCCGGCGTTTCCGTAGAGATCAACGAAATAAGGATGGATGAGAGGCTTACCCGGTCCCAACAGGGTACGCTGCGTGGCGTACTGCGGCAGGCCGGTGTCGAATTATTCGAAGACAAGAAGGATATCCTCGTACAAAAGATAAAGAACGTCATCCTGGATGTCGTCTACCACAGCGAAGAGCAATTGGTGCATAACCTGTCCACCCACCTGAGCGAAGAGTTGCACCATGATTACACCTATATGTCCAACCTGTTCTCGGAAACACAGCGCATCACGATCGAAAGATTCTATATTTGCCACAAGATCGATCGGGTAAAGGAATTGCTCCTCTATGAAAATATGAAACTGACGGAAATTGCGCATAAAATGCATTACAGCAGCCTCGCGCATCTGTCCAATCAATTCAAGAAAATTACCGGCCTGACGACG
>DATJWK010000159.1:0-95846 GCA_035501395.1 Puia sp. | reverse complement strand
GAACGGAATGCCATCAACTCGCCGATCCAGGGGACGGCGGCCGATATGATCAAGCTGGCCATGATCAAGGTCCACGAAGAGTTCCGGCGCGAAAAATTGCGCTCCAAGATGCTGCTGCAGGTGCATGACGAGTTGGTGTTTGATGCGCATCGGGATGAGATCGATATAATTAAACCCATAATAATGCGTTGTATGCAGACAGCGCTCCCGCTTCCGCAGGGTGTGCCGGCCACCGCCGAGGTCGGATCCGGTATCAATTGGCTGGAGGCGCATTGATCTGATCACTTGCATTAATCACATTTTAACATCTCATTTGTAAATGCGGGCAAACTTTGGGACCCGCGGGCAGTCATACATAAGTACTTCCTAACCAACCTTTCGAAATGTATAAAAAATTAAATATGAGAAGCACGACGATGGTTTTCTCTATACTATTGGCTGTCAGCGTCTTATCTGCTCCGGCTCTTGCCCAGCAGCCCCCCTCGGATCCGCCGCCGCAGGCCGGGCAGCAGCAGGAATGGCCAAGGAGTTTTACCATGGACGATGGAACGGTCGTAAAGATCTATCAACCGCAGCCGGAGTCTTTTTCCAATAATATTTTAAAGTCCCGGTGGGCGATATCGGTCCTTCAACCCGGCAAGACGGACCCCGTCTTCGGGACGTTCTGGTCGGTGGCCAATGTCGAAACCGACCGCGATGCGCGGCGGGTGGTGATCCAGTCGGCGAAAGTGCCGAACGTAAAGTTTCCCGGCCAGCCCGACGAAAACTTCGTCAATATCATGAAGACGGCGCTCGAAGCGAATCTGCCGGCAACGGCGGGCGACCTGTCGCTGGACGAAGTCCTTGCTTCGCTGGATCAGGACCTCGAGCAACAAAAACTTTCCAAAAATCTTAATACGAATGCGCCGCAGATCCGGTATGCCGACCACCCGTCGCTGCTGGTCATGATCGACGGCCAGCCCAAGATTCAAACCAACAAGGATTGGAACCTGGACGTCGTGGTCAATACGCCGTTTACCATTGTCAAGGCGCATGACAACCAATACTACCTGTATGGCGGCAAACACTGGTACACGGCGCAGGAACCGACGGGACCTTATTCCCCCGCCGGCAATGTTCCGTCCGAGCTCCAGCCCGTTCAAACCGCGGTGGACAACGCGAACAGCTCCCAACCGGGTTATACTGATTCCGCGGCTGCCGCGCAGGATAATGTAGTGTCGGATATCGTCGTCGCCACGGGCCCGGCCGAGCTGATCCAGACAAACGGGCAGCCGGCCTGGACGCCCATCCCCGGAACGGCGCTTTCTTATGCCAGCAATTCATCAAACGATCTATTCCAGGACCAGGGCGGCAAGTACTATGTGCTCCTCTCCGGTCGCTGGTATTCTTCTTCGTCCCTTGGCGGCGGTTGGCATTATGTCGCGGCCGGTGCGTTGCCGCCCGATTTTGCAAAGATCCCGGAAGGTTCGCCAAAAGACAATGTGCTGGCGAGCGTAGCGGGTACGGACGCGGCGCGTGAGGCGATCATGGATGCGCAGATCCCGCAAACCGCCAAGGTGGACAGGAACACCGCATCGACGTCGGTCAATTATGACGGTGATCCGCAGTTTCAGCAGCTGCCGGGTACGGACATGCAATATGCCACCAATACCGGGTCGTCGGTGATCGAGGAAAATGGGGTTTATTACTGTGTGGACAACGGTGTCTGGTTTCAGGCGCCGGGTCCGAACGGGCCCTGGACGGTCGCAACCGACAGACCGGAGGAGGTCGATCAGATCCCGCCCACGTCTCCGCTTTACAACATAAAATACGTTTACGTCTATGACGTGACACCCGATTATGTGTATATGGGGTACACGCCGGGTTATCTCAACGCCTTTATATATGGTCCGACGGTCGTTTACGGAACCGGATTCTACTACAATCCGTGGTTCAACGGCTTCTACTATCCACGGCCCTGGACCTGGGGTTTTGGCTTCGGCTATAATCCGTATGTCGGTTGGTCGATCGGATTCGGCTATGGCTTCGGCTGGTTCCATTTCGGCTGGGGCGCGGGTTGGCACGGCGGCTGGGGTGGCTGGCGCGGTGGCTGGTGGGGTCCCGCGGCGTACCATCCGGCCTATGCCTGGAACCGGTACCGGACGGCGGGCTTTTATGGCCCCGGTTTTGCGCGGAACCGGAACGTATTCGTCAACAACTATCATACAAATATCTATGCGAGCCGGCCGGGGGTGATCACGCGTGACAACCATAGTTTCGCCCAGCGGGGTTTTACAAGACCCGGGTTCACGGGCGGAAGACCGGGTGGCGCGGTCAATGGCGGACAGCCGGGCGGCTTTAATGGAAGGCCGGGCGGCACGTTGAATGGCGGCCGGCCTGGCGGAATGGCCAATCCCGGAAGACCGGGCGGAAACAACAATGTATTCAGCGACCGGTCGGGAAATGTTTTTCAGCGCACGCCGACGAATCAATGGCAGCAGCGGAGCAACAATTCCTGGCGGCCGGTACAAAACAATCCGCAGGTCCAGCAGAACTTAAACCGGCAGCAGCAGATGCGGACGCGAGGCCAGGTGATGAGCCAGAACTTTAACCAGGCGCGGGGCTTTTCCCGGCCGGCCGGCGGCGGGTTCTCGCGTCCTTCCGGCGGCGGTTCGCGTCCTTCGGGCGGCGGGGGTTCAAGACCTTCCGGTGGCGGCGGGGGTGGCGGCCGGCGGCACTGATGCGACGACCGGGCGCTGACATGACCCCAACGATATATTCATGACGCCAACGATATATTATTGTTACGATGCTTATTGCGGGTGGTGCTACGGGTTCAGTCCGGTCATCACCCGCATCTTTTACGAATACCGCCAGTCGGTTGCATTTGAAGTCTTGTCCGGCGGGATGATCCTGCCGGCGGAGCCGCAGCCGATCGGGGTGATGGCGGGATATATTCAAACGGCCTATAAAACAGTCGAAGAGCGCACCGGTATCCGCTTTGGCGAAGACTGGCGCTGGCACATTTTTCATCCGGAGGAAAGCGATTGGTATCCCAGCTCGGAGAAGCCCGCGATCGCGATGTGTGTTTTCCGGGATTATCATCCGGAGCTCTGCGTGCCGTTCAGCTCGGAGCTCCAGTATGCGCTGCACTTTGAAGGCCGTGACCTTACGGATGATGAAGCGTACAGACACCTGCTGGAAAAATATGCGATCCCGGATCAGGAGTTCTACCGCAAGCTGCACGATCCGCAATACAAAGCGAAGGCATACGAAGAGTTCGCGCTGGTGCAGCAATTGAACGTCACGGGTTTCCCCACCGTTTTCCTGCAGGTCAGCGACACCAAGTTTTACTTGCTAAGCCGCGGTTATACCGACCACGACAGCATCAAGGGTAGTTTGGATAAAGCCTTGTCTGAATTGGGTCTGCAGCCAAAATAATTGTCCGCAAATGGGCGATTAACATTAACTTGCATGTCCCCAAATGGGTTTTTAGCATATGGAATATAACAAGATCATTGCGGTGACCGGGCTGCCGGGACTGTACGAGCTGCTGAGCAGTAAATCCGATGGCGCTATCGTTCGTTCGCTGGATGACAAGACGACAAGATTCGTCTCGAGTCGCATCCACAATTTCTCGCATCTCGAAAGCATCGAGGTGTATACCGTTCGGGACAATGTCAACCTGGTGGATATTTTGAAAGCGATGGAAGCCGGCCCGGACAAACTGCCGGATGACAAGGATGCCGGCGCGCTAAAGGCTTACTTTAGCAAAGTATATCCCGATCTGGATTTTACCCGCGTATATAGCAGTGATCTGAAGAAAATGGTAAAATGGTTTTCGGTGCTGAAGGCAAACGATATCGAGATCAAACTGTCGGAACCGGAGGAAGAGGAAACGGAGACGGCGGATGCGGAGACAGAGACGGCGGCGCCGGCGGCCAAGAAAACAAAGGCGGAACCCGCTTCCGCTAAAGCTGCAGCCTCCGCTAAAGCTTCCGCCTCCGCCAAGGCTTCCGCCTCCGCTAAAGCTTCGGCGGACAAGCCGGCGGACAAGCCGGCGGACAAGTCGGCGGACAAGTCGGCGGAGAAAAAAGTAGCGGCTGAGAAGAAAGCGGCTGAGAAGACCGAAAAACCGGCAGAAAAGAAGAAGACGGAAACGGCAAAGGCGAAGGCGGCGGGCAAGGCGGGGAAATCCGCGCCTGCGAAGAAGGCCGGCGCGAAGACCGCCGACAAGCCAAAGAAGGCCGCCAAAAAGAAATAATCATGATGACCATTAGTGCTGATCTAAAAAAGCCGGTGCGGCATTTTTTGCCGGCGGAATTTGTGTTGACGGACTGGAGCGGACTGGAGCCTTATTTTCAGGATTTGGAGAGCAGGCCGTTAGAGACCCGCGCGGCGTTGGAAAAATGGCTGCTCGATATGAGCGAGCTGGAAGCGGTGGTTAGCGAGGATGCGTGCTGGCGGCAGATCCGGATGACCTGTGACACGGAGAACAAAAGCCTGGAAGAGTCGTTCAACTTCTTCTTTATGGAGATCCAGCCGAAGATCCAACCGTATGCTGACCGGCTTAACCGAAGGCTTGTCGAGAATCCCCACACGCAGGAGCTGGACCAAAAAGAGTATTTTACGTATTTGCGGTCGGTTAGAAAGCGGATCGAATTGTTCCGCGAAGCAAACATTCCGTTGTACGCCGAGGCCAGTGTGGCGGCGCAGCAGTTCGGGGTCATCTCCGGGAAGATGACGGTCGAGGTGGACGGCAGGGAGTATACGCTGCAGCAGGCAAGTAAATTCCTGGAAAACCCGGACCGGTCCCTGCGGGAAAGCGTTTACCGGAAGATGCAGGAGCGGCGGCTACAGGACAAGGAAGCGCTGAACGACCTTTATTCAAAACTGATCGGTATCCGGCACCAGCAGGCATTGAATGCCGGATTCGAGAACTACCGGGACTTCAAATTCCAGGAGCTTGGGCGTTTTGATTATACAAAGGAGGATTGTTACCGCTTCCATGAAGCGGTGAAGGAACATGTCGTTCCGCTGGTCAACAAGATCAACGAAAAGAAAAGAAAGAAGCTCGGGCTGGAGACGCTCAGACCGTGGGATGTAGAAGCGGAACCCGAAGGGATAAAACCGCTCCGGCCCTTTACGAACGGGGATGATCTGCTGACGAAAACGATCGCCTGTTTTAACCGCCTGGATCCTTTTTTTGGCGATTGTCTTCGCACCATGTTGAAAATGGGCCGCTTCGATCTTGAAAGCCGTAAGGGAAAGGCCCCGGGCGGGTATAACTGTCCGTTAGCGGAGACCGGTGCGCCCTTTATTTTTATGAATGCGTCGGGGCAGATGGGCGATCTGACCACCATGGTACACGAGGGGGGTCATGCGATCCATTCCTTCCTGACGCATCCGTTGAAGCTCAGCGCCTTCAAGGAGTACCCGATGGAGATCGCCGAAGTGGCGAGCATGTCGATGGAGCTTTTCACCATGGACAATTGGGACATATTCTTCAGCGATAAAAACGATTTAGCGCGGGCGCGCGAGCATCAACTGGAACGTGTCATCACGATCTTTCCCTGGATCGCTACTATTGACAAATTTCAACATTGGATATACGAAAACCCGCATCACAGCCCGGAGGAAAGGAAACAGAAGTGGATGGAGATCCTGGATGAGTTTTCTTCGCATTCCGTTGACTGGAGCGGGTTACAGGAATTCCGCGAGTTTGGTTGGCAAAAGCAGCTCCATCTTTATGAGGTGCCGTTTTACTACATCGAATACGGGATCGCGCAGTTAGGCGCGCTCGGACTTTGGATGCAGTATAAACACAATAAAGAGAATGCTTTACAAAATTATGTGCGGGCGCTGAGCCTCGGCGGAACGCGCACGCTGCCCGAATTATATGCGGCTGCGGGGCTGAAATTCGATTTTGCCAAAGACCAGATCAGGACGCTGATGAAATTTGTGGAAGAAGAAATGGAAAAGTAATTTTTCTACTTGTCCAAATGATTTTTTCCGGCTATATTTGTAAGCACGATTCGATTTTTTTCAGGCAGTGAGCTGCCTTCGAAATAAAGAAGCTACTAATCAGAGCCTTAACCAAAAGTCCCGGTGTTTCTACATCGGGGCTTTCTGTTTGCACCCGCCGTCTCGATCGCCGAAGCTTTAGCGAAGGCGGGTTTGCACCCGCCGTCTCGATCGCCGGGTCAACGATTCGCGCAACTCTTGCAAATCCCGCTGACCAGCATTTCGACTTGTTGTGCGATATAGCCGCGCGGCAGGCGGATGGATGGAACGACGACATCTTCGAGGCAAACCGCATTCCCGCAATGATTGCAAATAAAGTGCACATGATCATCCCGGTGATGGCCGCCCGCGCAATCATCCTTGCACAACGCATAACGGATAGAGTTATCCGAGGTCGGAATACTATGTATAAGGCCCTTTACCAAAAACGCCTGGAGGGTGCGGTAAACGGTTACGCGATCGAATTTCTCCCCGGCCCTTTTTTCGATATCGCTGTGTGACAGCGCGCCGTCCTGCTGTAAGAAAAGTTCCAGGATCTTCCGTCGGCCGCCGGTGACGCTCAATTGGCTCTTACGCAGCAATTCGTCTATCTTCTTTTCCATATCAGCCGGAGTTATTGTTTATGGATTGTTATTGAAAAGCGAATTGGCGAAACGCGGAGCGGATGGACTTTCCGTCAGCAATCCCTTTATGTCCGTCTCCAGTTCCTGCACTTCCTCCTTTTTTAACCCGTCATATATCTTTCTGACCCGGCCGCCTCTGTCAACCAGCGCCCAGAACTGGGTGTGCAGGAACTGTTCGCCGATGTTCAGCGCGTTGTTTTTCGGGTCGTCCAATAAATATCCGTTCCTGGCCAGATGATAAAGGCTGTCTTTCCGGCCGGTGAGAAACCACCATCGATGGGGGTCGGCGCCCAGCGAGTCCGCATAGCGTTTCATCCGCGCCACACTGTCCGTTTCCGGGTCGACGGTATAGGAAAGGATGCGGAAATCCGGCTCCCCGGCGTAGTCTTCGGCCAGCTTTTTCATGTTGGCATTTAGCTTGGGGCAGATCCCCTTGCAGGTCGTGAAAAAATATTCGGCGACATAGACTTTGCCCGCCACATCCTTGTTGGTGATGACCTGCCCCTCCTGGTTGTCAAAAGCAAACTCGGGAACATGGCTAAGCACCGGAAGCTCGGATTTTCCAAAACCGGGCACCCACTTTACCAATGCGAAATAGAACGCCACGAACAGCAGGATGAAAAACCCCGCGAAAAAAGCGACTTTTTTCTTATTCATACGATGACAAAGGTAAGGATGGGGCGGGTAAAACCTATTTATTGCAACATCGTTGCATTTTGGCAGGTATTAACGCAGGATTTGCTATCTTTGCCATATGATCAGAACAGGAAATCCCATCATCAGCATTTATACGGAAATGACGCCCAATCCGGAAACGATGAAATTCGTGGCGAACAAATTGTTGTATCCCGGGAAGAGCATCGATTTTCCCGATACGGAGGCAGCAAAACCTTCCCCGCTGGCCATCGAGCTGTTCGGATTCCCGTTTATAAAAAGCGTCTTTATCGCCAGCAATTTTGTGACGCTCACGAAAACGCCTGACACCGATTGGGACGATGTGATCCCCGCGATCCGCCAATTCCTCAAGGAGTACCTCGAAGAGAACAAGCCGGTGATCAATGAGGACGAGATCGTGTTGGTCCGGCAGGAAGGGAACCATATCGACGCGGACGACGACGATGTCGTAAAACGGATCAAGGAGCTGTTGGAAAACTATGTCAAGCCCGCGGTGGAGATGGATGGCGGCGCGATCCAGTTCAAAAGCTATAATGAGGGGACGGTCAACCTCATGCTGCAGGGTTCCTGTTCCGGCTGCCCCTCGTCGATGATCACGTTGAAGGCCGGGATCGAGGGCATGATGAAGCGGATGATCCCCGAGGTAAAGGAAGTGGTGGCGGAGTCGGAATAGCGGTGCGGGGATCGGAATAGCGGCAGGATCGGAATAGTGGCGGAGTCGGAATAGCGGCGGCGGAATCCCAATAATGACAATAACGGAATTTTGGTCTCAGTTCATTACCGATCTGCGACAGACATCCCTGCTTGAATTTTTGGCCGTGATCAGCGGAATTTTGAGCGTTTGGCTCAGCCGGATCGAGAATATCTGGGTCTATCCCTCGGGCCTCGTCAACACCATCATCTATATTTATCTGAGCTTTAAGTCCTCGCTGATCGGCGAGGCGAGCGTCAATTTCTACTATACCGTTGTCAGTATCTATGGGTGGATCTTGTGGGCGCGGAAGAATGAGCGGCGGGAGTATGTATTACAGATCACGTATTCCTCGCGCCGGGAGTGGTGGCAGGAGATCGCCTTTTTTGGCTTCTTTTATTTGGTGGTGTTCGCGGCGCTTGCGTATTTGAAAAGGGGGTTTGCGCCGCTGGCCATCCCGTGGGCGGATGCCTTTGCTTCCGCCACGGCCTATACGGGGATGTGGCTGATGGCGAGAAAAAAGGTGGAAAGCTGGATGTGGTGGATCGCGACGAATATCGCCTCCATCCCCTTGTATTTCGTCAAGCATTATGCGTTCACCAGCGTTTACTATTTAATCCTGCTGATCATGGCGGTGTCGGGCTTGGCGGAGTGGATGCGGCGGGCAAAACAGATCCGATATGCCGCTTAGGAAAATCGTCGTCATCGGGCCGGAATCGACAGGGAAGTCGTCGCTATGCGCGGCGCTGGCGGGGCATTTCCGGACGGCGTGGGTGCGGGAGTATGCGCGCGAGTACCTGGAGGAGCATGGGATGGGGTATCGTTATGAAACCCTGGCGGTGATCGCCCGGGGTCAACTGGCGCTGGAAGACGAGGCGGCGGCGAGGCTGGCCGAACGGGGCGGGAATCTTTTTATCGACACCGATCTGTATGTGATCAAGGTTTGGAGCGAGTATGTATTCGGGCGGTGCGAGGCGTGGATCCTGGATGAGATCGTCCGGCGGAAGTACGATGCCTACCTGCTGTGCAATACGGACCTGCCCTGGGCGGAGGATCCGCTGCGGGAGTATCCCGATCCGGGAATACGCGAGCGGCTTTACCATATTTACAAGGACCTGCTGATCAATCAAACCGTTCCGTGGGCGGAGGTGGGTGGAGTGGGGGATGAGCGGGTGCGGACGGCCATCCGGGCGGTGGAACGGTTACTTCGATGATTTATCGGATGATTGCTCGAGTAACTTCTGGATATCGGGGTCCGTCTCGAGGTGCGCCATCTGGTCGAGCGCCCAGGCGGCGCGGGTGGCGACATGTTCCGATAGCGGCTTTACCGTATATATCTTTGGATTCGGCAAACAGGCGGCGATCCGCGCGGCCTGCAACCGGCTGAGGTTTTTTGCGGCCGTGTGGTAGTAGGCGCGGGACGCGGCTTCGATGCCATAGATCCCTTTACCCATTTCGGCGACGTTGAGGTACATTTCCAGGATGCGTTTTTTTCCCCAGACCAGTTCGATCATAAACGTGAAGTAGACTTCGAGGCCTTTCCGGAGCCAGGTGCGCCCCTGCCAGAGGAAAACGTTTTTCGCCACCTGCTGGCTGATGGTGCTGGCGCCGTGGAGGGATTTGCTTTTCTGATTATGTTTTAGCGCCTTTTCGATATTCTTGAAATCGAACCCGTCGTGATCCGGAAACAATTGGTCTTCGGTGCTGATGACGGCCAATTTCGCGTTTGGCGAAATATTGTTCATGCTGACATAGGTTCGATGCAGGCCCTCCCCGCCGAGGAGGCTGCCCAGTTGGGTCAGGGTGATGGGCGGGTCGATCCATTTCAGGAGAACGATATAGACGAATTGTAAAATGAACAGGATGAGGAAGACGCGTTTGGTTACTCTCCAGATGCGGGAAAGCAGTCGGTCGTTTTGTGGATGGGCGCTTTTCTTCCGGGTTGTCACTTTGATATTTGCAGGTAGGTCAGCTTGAACCGCCCACCGAGCTTGTACGTTTTAGGCCTTAATTCCGCCAGGATGAAACCGCCGGCCAGCAAGGCGCCGGAAATGATATAACCGCTGGTGGTGAACCATTGGTTCGGGTGATCCTGGCGAAGTGCTCCGTTGACCGCGCTGATGACCGCCAGCCCCGCGCCGGCGACCATCATTTTTATCCCCAGGCCGTTCAGCTCGCCTTTGTTGTCCGAACGCCTGATCGCCCCGATCTCGTTGTAGTTAAAGGCCTGGCCGGAGATATACACCGTATCGTGATGCAGATCTTCGATGGTCCCGCTAAACCATTGGCCGTAGATGGTCTCGAAGGTCATGGGGTCGCCGACGGTGAAGGCTTTTTCATGCATGCCTCTGCGAGTGATCACCAGGACGTCGCGTTGCGCCTCGACAGCCATTGGGATCGCGCAAATCAGTAATATGAGTATCTTCCGGATCATGGTTTTCAAAAATAAGGAACTTGTTTGTTAATCCGCTGCTGTTAATGCTACTTCGGCAGATGATGAAAGACGATGACATCCCAGATGAGCGCAACTCCGAAGCCGATCAGAATGGTGCCGGCGATCTTATTGATGATGGACAGCGTTCGCGCCGTCAGCTTCCGTCTAAGCGTACCCGCGGCCATGACCTTGCCGACATCCGCGGCCATATTGATCAGGAGGCAAACCGAGAAGATGATGATCCGCTCGCGCAGCGTGTGGCTCGCCGAGAGTGCGGTGGCATTCCCCAGCCAGAAAAGGATCACCCCGGGGTTGAGGGTATTGATGATAAACCCGGAGGCGAAGATGCGGGCCATATCCCGTTTGCGGAATCGTCCTTCGGGGCCGACGTTGTCACCGGCTACCACCGCTTTTTTGAAGAATGCAAAATAGACCCCCATGGCGATGAGAAAGGCGCCGCCGCTATAGGCGATGGTGGTGGAATGTTCCTGCAACGAGGTGACGAGGGAGGTCAGGGTATTACTGAGCGTGACCAGGAGGATATCGCTGATCCATACGCCGGCGACGAAACTGAATCCGCCGGTGTGCCCGTTGTTCAGGCTTTGTTTGATTATGGTGAAAATGACGGGCCCTACCGATAAGGCTAGAACAAGTCCGAGCGCCAGTCCTTTCAATATGGCCTCCATCATAATGGTTGGTGTCTGTGGTGTCTGTCAATCCAAATGTCTGTCAAATATTTCCGGTCTCGAGGAAGGTTTGCCAATCCTGCAGCATTTTCCCTTTCAGCACACGGGGAAATTTATGCTGGCCGCCGATCTTCCCTTTCAGCCGCATAAAATCCATGAATTTTTGTTCCGGCAGTACTTCCACATAGATGTCCTTTAGCGCGCTGTTTCGTTCGACAGCATAGTCATCGTTGAGCTGTTTCAGCTTGTCGTCGATCTTCGCGCGAATGACGTTTGCGTCCGCCGGATCGTTGCAGGACAACCACCATTGGTGTGCAAAAAAAAGGCCATGGGGCACGCCGGCGACGGTAAACTCGGGTATGGAAAGGTCCATTTCCTCGCTGACGACCTTGATGGCCTTGTTCATGTTGTCGACGCTCAGGTGTTCGCCGACGAGGCTCAGGAAATGTTTGGTCCTGCCCGTGATAATGATCTCGCACCGGTCTTTATCCAGGAAGCGGATGGTATCGCCGATCAGGTAGCGCCAGGCGCCGGCGGCGGTGCTCAGCAGGAGCGCATAGTCGCGGCCTTCTTCGACTTCATCGATCATAAACACTTCCGGGTCCTTCACCAGGTTCCCGTCGGCATCGAAGTTCCTGCTATCGAAAGGGACGAATTCAAAGAAGATATGCTGGTTGGTGACGAGGCGCATCCCGCGGCCGTACTGCGTATCCTGGTATGCAATAAAACCCTCCGAGGCCAGATAGGTCTCTATATACGTCAGCGGTTTGCCGAGCAGTTTCTCAAAGCCGATGCGATACGGTTCGAAGGAAACGCCGCCGTGTACGAAGAAGGCGAGGTTAGGCCAGATCTCGTGGATATTGTTCAGTTTGTATCGCTCGATGATCTTTTCCATGCACAGCTGGATCCACCCCGGCACGCCGACGACAAATCCGATATCCCATTGCGGGGCCAGCCGGACGACCTCCTCCAGTTTTTTTGACCAGTCGGTCGTGCGCGCGATCTTTTTGCCGGGCTTGTAAAACGGTTGGAACCAGAACGGGACCTTCCTGGCCGTTATGCCGCTCAGGTCGCCGGAGTAGTAGCCGGAGCCTTTTTGCAGGCTGGTCGAACCGCCGATCATCAGCCAGCCCTTGCTCAGGCTTTTGACCGGGATGTCGCGGTAGGTCCGAAGGGTCAGGAGCTGTTTGATCATCACGATCCGGTTTCCCCGAAGCATATCGTTGGTGATCGGGATGTATTTGCTGCCTGCTTCGGAGGTGCCGGAAGACAGGGCATAGTATTTTATTTTCCCGGGCCAGCACACGTCGGCCTTCCCCTCGAGGGTCTGATTCCACCACCGGGCATAGATGGAGCTGTAATCGTAGGTCGGGACGATCTCCTGGAATTTCTTGCCGGGGTGGCGGTCCAGCAGGATCTCGTCAAAGCGGTATTTCTGACCGAATTCGGTGAACCTCGCCTTCCGCAGCAGCTTCCGCAAAACTTTAAGCTGTTGCCGCCGCGGAGATTTCTGGGGCAGGCGCAGCGTTTTTGCCAGCGATTTAGGTAATTGAATTTCAATCAATGCCATTAAAGAAACCCGTCTTTTATCTGCGGCGAAATTAATGTTTTGGATGATATTTTTATTACATTTATTTACTGAACGGAGATCCTGTTCCCATTTCATATGAACCTGAAAGCCCCCCCGCTGTATATCCTGGCATTCTTAATATTGGCATTCCTGGTACAGGAGCTCCACGACTGGGCGCATTTCCTTATGGTTCGGGTGACCTGCCATTGCTGGCCGTTGCGGGAATTCGGCTCCTGGGTGCTTTGCGGCAGTCCGTCTGCCGGTCAGCACGCGCTGATCGCAGTCTCCGGTCCGGTGATCGATGTGGTGTTGCTATTGGCGGGCTGGAGCCTGCTGAATTCGGAGAATTCGCCGGAGGAGCACTCCCTGGGTGTCGCGCTGGTGTTTGCCGCGCTGCCGTTGAAAAATCTGATCGAGGCGTTTGGCGGCTACAGCGATATCACGCAGTGCGTCCAATGGCTGCAACGGCATGGCCCGATGTCCAACCGGGGTTTCGCGCGCGGGCTCGGGTTGGTGATCGTGTTGCTGTTGAACGTCCCGCCGCTCGTCCGGGCTTTTTTCCGGTTGCCGGGGTATAAAGGCAAGCTGATCGCTTTTCCGTTGCTGTTCCTCCTGCCGGACTGGCTGGACCGGTTATCGAACCATCAGCTCAACAAATGGCTGATCGGGCCGGAGACGGGACAGTGGCAAGCCTATGCGCTTGTCGGCGGCTGGCTGCTGGTGCTGACGATCGGGTTCTTTCTGACCCGGAGACAGCTAAAAGGGTTGATCAGGGAGCTCTCCCTGTAGGATCCGGGTCTCCCGATCCAGATCTCTCCTTACAGGATCCGGGTCTCCCTTACAGGATCCAGATCTCCCCTTGCCGGTCGGATCGCGCGCTGCCGATGACGGCGCGGCTGCCGGCGGCATAAAAGGCGGCTGTCTTTGCCGGGTCTTTTTTTTCCAGCGCGTCAATGGCGGATTTAAAGGAAAAATCGTTGCCGATACAATAGATGATCTCGTCGGCGTGAGCCAGATCGGTTGCGAGCGTGCGCCGGGAGGGCGCCGCGGTCAAGGGCGGCTCGGCCAATGGCGCCGCGGCCAAGGGCAGTGCGGCGAAGGCCGCTTTGAGTTGCGCCATGGCCGCGGGATCGCCGGTGAGCCAGCTGCGGCGGGGTCGGGACGGGCGAACGCCAACCCCCCATCTCGCAACAGCGCTTAGTCCTGCCCGTAACCAGATCGCCGGCTCCAGCAGAACAAGGCCGGGCAGACCCGCCCGAAAATGCTTGCGCCGGAACTGGATCATGGCCTTGTAGAATTGACGGGTGTAGGAAATGTTCCTTTGCGTACTCTCTCCTTTAAAATGGATGATGGTGATGTCCGGGTAATAGTAATTGATATAACCCGCTTTTTCGAGCCGGTAACTGAGGTCGATGTCTTCGGCATACATAAAGAATGTTTCGTCAAAGGCCCCGGTTTCGGTGAGCGCCGCACGGGATACAAAAAAGCAGGCGCCGGATATCACCGGCGCACGGTGCGTCTGGCCGGCGGGAATGTTGCCCAGATAGTAACCGGCAAAAAAACGGGACCGGGGAAAGAGCGCGGCCAGGCCGGCCAACCGGCAAAAGGCAACCCAGGGCGTGGGAAACCCGCGCCGCGATTCCTTTAAAAAATGACCGCCCCCGTCGATCATCCGGACGCCAAGCGCGCCCGGGTGCGGCAAGGAATGAATAGCGGCGAGGCAACGGCGGCCGAAGTCTTCGGGAACGATCGTATCGGGATTCAGAAAGAGGATATATTCGCCTGTCGCCTGTTGCAACGCCAGGTTGTTGGCGTGGGCAAACCCGGTGTTGACGGGATTCAGGATCCAATGGACGTTGGGGAACGAAGGGCGGAGGATCTCCAGGCTCCCGTCGGCGGAATGATTATCCACGACAAGGATCTCGGCGTCGAGGCCTTCGAGCGCCTTCCCGAGGGACCGAAGACAGCCGTCGAGAAAGTATGGGACGCGATAATGGACGATGATAACCGAGAGCACCATAGTGAAGCTGCGATATACGATTTTTTTGGGAACATGGGATAAAATTGATATATTTGCATTCGTCAATGTAAATTATTTATGGCTCTTTCTTTTAAGCAGATCGAAAAAGTGTCAAAGGCCCTGGGCGACATCAACCGGCTCAAAATCCTCTACTATCTCGCCGGCAAAGGGGGCTGCGGGGAATGTTCGGCGCTGCAGGGCGTGATCGATCTTGCGCAACCTTCCATTTCGCATCATGTGAAGATCCTCGTCGAGTCGGGGCTGATCAACGGCGAGAAGGAAGGGAGAAATTATTCCTACACCCTGAATGGCGATGTGCTCAATGAATATCTCGAGGAGTTGAAGAAGCTGCGTACTTTTGCGCCATGCTAAAATCAACACTTATCCGGGCGGCAGAAGCGGGGGCGGCGGTGATGCAGCGATACTTCGAAGGAGAGTTCGTTGTCTCCCACAAGGAGGGCATTAATAACCTGGTCACCGAAGCGGATCATGCTTCGGAAAAAGCCATTTTTGAGGTTATCCGGCATGATTTTCCCGATCATTTTCTGTTGAGCGAGGAGACGGGCGAGGTGTACATGGACTCGAGTTTCAAGTGGATCATCGACCCCATCGACGGAACCGTCAATTTTGCCCATGGACTTCCGATCTGTTGCGTCTCGATCGGGATCGAGCAGGAAGGGCAGATGATCATGGGGGCGGTATATAATCCCTTCATCCGCGAGTTCTATTTTGCGCAGCGCGGGTACGGGGCAACGCTGAATGAACGGAAGATCGTGGTCAGTAAAGAGGAAACGGTATTGAAGTCGTGCCTGGTGACGGGTTTCCCCTATACCTACCTGGATCAGCCAAACGGGCCGCTGGAGGTTTTCTCGCGGCTTATCCGTGCCGGGGTGCCGGTTCGGCGGCTGGGGTCGGCGGCCATGGATCTTTGCTGGGTGGCGGCCGGGCGTTTTGACGGATTTTATGAGCACAAGCTGAATGCCTGGGACAGCGCCGCGGGATATTTGATCGTGGAAGAGGCGGGTGGCCGGGTGTCGGACTTTACCGGGGGAACCTATTCGCCCTATCAGCCGCATATCATTGCGACGAACGGCAGGATACATGACGAGCTGGTCCGGGTGGTGAATGACCGGCATCCCGATTTGAGCAGGACCGGCACCCCGACTTGAGCAGGACCGGCACCCCGATTTGAGATCGCGAAAATAATAGCCAATGAGTGAAAGCAGGACCGAAATATCATCGCTTGGTGAATTCGGATTGATCGACCGGCTTACGGCGAACATCGAAATAAAAAATGCTTCGACGCTGGTGGGTGTCGGCGACGATGCCGCGGTGATCGATCATTTTGGCAGGCAAACGGTGATCAGCACCGATCTGCTCGTCGAAGGCGTCCATTTCGACCTGGTATATACTCCCTTGCAGCATCTGGGATACAAGTCGGTGATCGTAAACCTCAGCGATATCTATGCGATGAATGCCATCCCCACGCAGATCACGATGGGTCTGGGCATCAGCAACCGGTTTAGCGTGGAAGCGCTGGACGAATTTTACGAGGGGGTATATGCGGCATGCGACGCATATGGGGTCGACCTTGTCGGCGGCGATACGGTCTCATCCCGAAAGGGGTTTATCATTTCGGTGACGGCGATCGGCGAGGTAGCCCCGGATCGTTGGGTCCGCCGCAGTACGGCGCAAAAGGGCGACCTGCTTTGTTGTACGGGAGACCTGGGAGCGGCGTACATCGGGCTGATCCTGCTGGAAAGGGAAAAAAAGATCTTCCTCGAAAGTCCCGATGTAAAGGCGGACCTCGAAGGCGAGAAATATGTGATCGGGCGCTTGTTGAAGCCGGAAGCCAGAAAGGACCTGATCGAGTTCTTTCAGCAGGCCGGTCTGATGCCGACCGCGATGATGGATATCAGCGATGGGCTCAGCTCGGAGATCCTGCATATCTGCCGGCAAAGCAACCTGGGTTGCATCCTTTACGAGGAGAAGATCCCCATCGCGGAGGAGACGCGAAAGGCCGCCTATAAATTCGAGCTGGACCCCACGGCCTGTGCGCTCAGCGGCGGCGAAGACTACGAGCTGCTATTTACGATCGCCCAGCAGGACTATGACAAACTGGTTCTCAACGAGCAGGTCAGCGTGATCGGCTATATGACCGGGCCGGAATCGGGAAAAAAGATAATTACCAAGGGAGGCAATACGTTTGATATTACGGCGCAGGGGTGGAATGCCTTTGCCTCCAAATGAGCTGTACATGCATAAATTCTTGTCATTCATTATATTAGCTTCGTGTCTCGGCTTGCTGGCGTGCGGAACGTCCCGCGAAGGCTTCCGGTCCGACCGCAAGTACTCTCCCGCGGAGCTGCAAAAAGACTACCGGGTGTTCCGCGGCACCCTCGAGGCCTGGCATCCAAGTCTCTATTGGTATACGGGCCGCGACAGCATGGACCGCTATTTTGACGAGGGGTATGCGAAGCTAACCGATTCGATGACGGAGCCCGAATTCAGGAGCGTGTTGAGCTATGTGATCGCCCGGATCCACTGCGGCCACACCTCGGTCAGCGCCTCCAAAGACTATTCCCATTATCTCGACACCGCCAAACTACGGCAGTTCCCGCTTATCCTGAAGTGGTGGCCGGACACGATGGTTGTCGCCAACAATTTAAACCGGCAGGACACCGTCCTCCGGCGGGGAACGCTTATTTACAGCATCAATGGCAGAACGGCCCGGGAGCTGACCGACACGATCTTCCCCTATATCGTCTCCGACGGCTATAACCTAACCGGGAAGTATCAATATCTCAGTTCGGGTTTTCATTTTTCCTCCTGGTATAAGGATATATTCGGTTGCGATTCCGGCTATGACATCCGTTACCGGGACACCGCGGGCGAGATCCGCGAAGTGCGCATTCCCGTCTATGATCCGCGGGCCGACACGATGCGAAGAAGTCTCGGCCGGGAGCTCTTGCCGGGTACGGGGCAAATCCGCCCGGGTCAGCCGCACCCGACGAGGCCGCCGGGCCGCAAGGCCAGAAGATCGAGGGAGCTTTTGTTCACCCGCAGTCTGCAGCTGGACAGCGCCAGCCATTCCGCCTTCCTGACCCTCAACACCTTTGAACACGGCTACCATCTCCGGCGATTCTTCCGGAGATCGTTCCGGACGCTGCGGGAAAAACAGGTGAAGAACCTCGTGATCGACGTCCGGACAAATGGCGGCGGCGATGCGTCGATTTCGACCCTGCTTACCCGTTACCTCATCGACAAAAAATTCAAGCTAGCCGATTCGTTGTATGCCGTCCGGCGGCACAGTCCGTACGATCGCTACATCCGGTATGGTTTTATCTACGATGTGCTCACCTTCTTTACCAGCAAGCGCGAGTCGGACGGCAACTATCATTTCCGGCGGTTCGAGCGTCACTACTATTCGCCGGTAAAAGAAGATCATTTTGACGGTTCGGTCTATATCCTGACGGGGGGGTATTCCTTTTCGGCGACCTGTCTGTTTGCCGGCGCGCTGAAGGGTCAGGCCAATATCACGCTTGTCGGGGAAGAAACCGGCGGGGGGTATTATGGCAACACCGCATGGATGATCCCCGACGTCACGCTACCGGTGACGGGGGTGCGGTTCCGGCTGCCGCGGTATCGTTTAGTCGTAGACCGGCAGCGGGTAAAGGATGGGCGGGGCGTTTTGCCGGATGTGCCGGCGTTGCCCAGCGCTGACGCCATCAGCAAGGGCCTCGATTTCAAGACCGCCAAGGTGAAGGAGCTGATCCGGCTGAAGTCGGCGAATAGCGCGGGGACGCAATAGGGCGCGGGAGTTTTATTCAACTAGCGGACCGGATGCGGCGGTTTCCCGTCAGCACCGAACAAGCCATGAGCTGAAGGCCCAACTCTTCCCGGTCGACCGGTTTGTCGATCGTGTGGTCCATTCCCTCGCTAAGATGAATTTCCCTGAAGTTGGTTCGCCCGCCGGTGGTCATGGCGATAAAGATCGGGCGTTTCTCATCGGAACCGGCGACACAGGACGCGACGATATTTTCCGCTTCGGGCAAACGAACATCCATCAGCACGACGTCATAAGACTTTTGACTGGTAAGGCTCAGCATTTCCTGGCTGGTGGTCGCCAGTTCGGGCCGGTATCCCATTTGGATCAGGATGTCATGCGTGGCGGACCGGGAATCGTGAAAGGGTTCCGCGACAAGAATGGTCAGGGGGTAGGCGGTCGAAAAGTTTATCGGGTTTTCCATAGTACGTAGTACGATATTAACGCCTGATCGCCCCAATAATGAAATCTCGGCGCCGGTTTTTCCGCCGAATAAGAGAAAGCGATGTTTGGGTTAAAGGAATACTATTAGTTTTTGGCCCATATCCGGCCGGGCCGCCCCTGGCTTTTATTCGGTCCCCGCGCCGGCCCCCTACTCCTCCCCGTCCACA
Source organism: Puia sp. (assembly GCA_035501395.1). Taxonomy (GTDB): domain Bacteria; phylum Bacteroidota; class Bacteroidia; order Chitinophagales; family Chitinophagaceae; genus Puia. The sequence continues at coordinate 76,707 of DATJWK010000159.1, read as the reverse complement.
ATGACCTGCAGCAGGTTAAGCTGGTCGTCCAGCAGGATCAGGTCAGCGAAGGCGCCGGGACGGATGCAGCCGCGCGTTTCCGTCTCGCCGAGGACGGCGGCCGGGTAAAGCGAGGCCATGCGGAGGGCTTCGGGCAGGGGAAAGCCGGCTTTTTCCACGCCGTTTTGGACCGCGCGGAGCATGGTCAGGCAGGAACCCGAGAGCGTGCCGTCGGGAAGCGTATACCGGTCTCCTTTAAAAAGATGGCTGTATTCGCCATACTGAATTTCGGTTACGGCGTCGGTGATGAAGAAAAGCCGGTCCCCCATGATCTTTTTACTGATGCGGACGGAAGCAAAGTCGACATGGACCCCGTCACAGACGATGCTGCTGCGGACTTCATTGTGGTCATAGATCGCGCCGAGCATGCCCGGCTGGCGGCCCTGGAGCGGTGACATGGCGTTAAAGAGGTGGGTGGCCGCCGGGATACCCTGATAGAATCCGTCGATCGCTTCTTCATAGGTGGCGTTGCTGTGGCCGGCGGAGACGATGATCCCGTTACGCAGCAACAATTCGATACAGGCGGCGTCACAACGTTCGGGTGCAAGGGTCATCATCCGGAACACATCCTTTCCCTTTTGCAGCAGCAGGCCAATTTCATCCGGAGTGGGGGTCTTTATAAATCGTTCGAGGTGGGCCCCGCGTTTGGCGGGGTTGATATAAGGCCCTTCCAGGTGGACCCCCAGCAGGCCTTTCCCGCCGTTGCGCTGATATTCGCGGGCCGCTTCGAGACCGCGCAGGAATTTGTCGATGGAGTTGGTAGCGAGCGTAATCATGAACTGCGTGCAGCCGCCTTCGAGGCAATACTCGTACGTGGCTTCCAATGCGGCAGTCGAGAGTTCGGCGGAGAACAGGAGGCCGTTCCCACCATAGATCTGGAGGTCGATAAAGGCCGGCGCCAGCATGTAGCCGGGGAGTTCCCGGGTCCGGTAGTTCGATGGGATGTCGGCGACCGGGACGAGGTCTACGATTTTGGAGCCCCTGACCAGCACGGCCTTGCCGGTCTGGATCTCATGGCCGGTAAAGATCTCGCGGGCGATATATGCGGTCGACATATTGGACGGTATTTAGGGTTCTATAAAGAAATGGTCGGCATCCCGCCAGAACGGAAAACGCTGCCGGATGGCCTGCAGGTGCTCCTTTGTCAGGGTAAGGGTATGGGTGTCTTCTTTTGACGCGGCATGGTAGAGCGTTTCCCCGAGGGGATCGACGATCATGGTGTCGCCGGAGTGGGCGATGTCGTTGCCGTCGTTCCCCACCCGGTTGACCCCGATGACATAGGATTGGTTTTCGATGGCGCGGGCCTGGAGGAGGGTCGTCCAGGCATGTGCGCGGCGTTCGGGCCAGTTGGCGACGTAGATGATGAGGTCGTATTCGAGGGTTGGGGCGGAGGGGGTGCCCGGGACGGAGGCGAGCTCGGGGGCGGAGGGGGTGCCCGGGGCGGAGGCGGGCGCAGGCGCGGAGGCGGGCTCGGGGGCCGGGGCCGGCGTGCCGGAAGGCTGTTGCCGGCTCCACACGGGAAAGCGGAGGTCGTAGCAAACGAGGAGGAGAACTTTCCAGCCTTTGACCGAGGCCACCAGGCGTTTCGTACCGGCGGAAAAGTGATCGTTCTCGCCGGCATAGGCAAACCGGTGACGTTTGTCATAGGATCCAAACTGGCCGTTGGGAAGCATCCAGATGAGCCGGTTATAGTAGTGGCCGGCTTCTTCGATCATAAGGCTACCCGTCAGGATGACCTTTTTGCGGGCGGCGACCCGTCGCATCCAGGTCAGGGCGGGGCCGTCCATTTTTTCGGCGAGGGCTTCCGGCCGCATGCTAAACCCGGTGCTGAACATTTCGGGGAGGATCACCAGTTCGGTGTGTTCGGCGATCCCATCGATCTTTTCCTCCAGCCGCCGGAGATTGGCGGTTTTGTCTTCCCATTGGAGATCGGCCTGGATGGTCGTGACGGTGAGCGAGGACATGGGTGCAAAATAAGGCTTTTTAGTCGCTGCCGCTCAAACCGGAGATCGCCGCTTCGATCCGGTCGTGTTCGTACCCCTTTTGCAACAGGTATTCGTGCAGCTTACGCCGGCGGACGAAGGGAGCCGTCTCGTCCTTTAGTGCCGCCCACTTGCGCGTAGCAAGCGCATGCAAGGTGCGGGTATAGTCCGTCTCGTCGATCGCCGCGAGCGCCTTCGTCACACAGTAATCGCTTAGGCCCTTCCCCTTCAACTCATACCGGATCTTGACCTTCCCCCAATGTTTCAACCGGAAGTGGCCGCCGGCAAATTGCAACGCGAATCGCTCCTCGTTCAACCTGTCTTCCCCGATCAACGTCGCAATGGCGGTTTCGACCTCGGTCTTGCGAAGTCCGAACGAATAGCCCTTGTCTCTCACCTCCTGGTGACAGCGTTCCTGGTAGCCGCAGTAGTGCCGCAACTTTTGCAATGCCTGTTCGGCGGATAATGACCGTTGCTTGAACATAATAGATAGGTACGCGTAAATTTACAGGGAATGTTTTTATCCCGTCCGGCTTTAATCACAGGAAATTAACAAATGATCCCTCCCGGGGGTTCGACTCTCCTAATATCTTGGCTATTACGCAAAAATCAGTAGTTTCGCCACCAAAGACATCCTCCATGAAGTTTATCGTTTCCTCTTCGGCACTATTGAAACAACTGCAACAGATTAGTGGTGTGATCAACGCAAATACCGTTCTGCCCATCCTCGAAGACTTTCTTTTCGAGGTGGAAAAGAACAAGCTCACCGTTGTTGCCACCGATCTGGAAACGGTCATGAAGGTTCACCTGGAGATAGAGGCCAAGGATACGGGAAAGGTTTGCATCCCGGCGAAGATCCTGCTGGATTCGTTGAAGAATATTCCCGACCAGCCGCTGACCTTTAATATCGATAAGCATTTTGCGGTCGAGTTGACGAGCGACAACGGAAAATATAAAGTAATGGGTGAAAACCCCGATAATTTTCCAAAGGAGCCGGCGGCCGATGAAACGACGTCGTTCACCACCAGTTCCATCGCGCTGGTAACGGCCATCAACAAGACGTTGTTTGCCGTCAGCAACGACGATCTGCGGCCCGCGATGACTGGGGTCTTTTTTGAAATGGACAAAAAGGGATTACAGTTTGTCGCGACGGATGCGCACCGGCTGGTGCGGTACAAAAGGAAGGACGTGAGCTGTCCGAAAAGCGACTCCCTGATCGTTCCGAAGAAGCCGCTGAACCTGTTGAAGGTCGCGCTTCCGGCCAACGAGGACGAGATCAAGGTGAGCTATAACAGCAATCATCTTTTTGTCACCCATGGAACGACGCAGATGAGCTGTCGCCTGATCGATGCCCGGTTTCCCGATTATAAAGTGGTGATCCCGGCGGACAACCCCTACAAGCTGACGGTCGGGCGAAACGATTTTCAAAGCGCCCTGCGCCGCGTCAGCATTTTCAGCAACAAAAGCACCAACCAGGTGGTGCTGAACATCCATGGCAGCGAATTACAGCTGACCGCCCAGGATGTCGACTTTTCCTTCGAGGGAAATGAACGGATGAAATGCCAGTACGACGGCGAAGACCTGGCAATCGCCTTTAATGCCCGTTTCCTGATCGAGATGCTCGGATCGGCGGATTCCGATGAGGTGCGGATGGAACTTTCCACCCCGACAAAGGCCGGGATCATCCGCCCCACCGAAGAAGACGAGAACGAAGAAGTGCTGATGCTGGTGATGCCGCTGATGCTCAACAGCTAGGCGATAGCGGAACTTCATGACGAAATTTATCGCGATACGATCCTACGATAACTATGTCTACGCCCATATTGTCCTCGCCCGGTTGCAGGACACCGGTATCAACTGTCATTTAAAGGATGAATACACGATCAGCATTGATCCGCTGTTAAGTCCCGCGCTCGGCGGGATCAAACTGATGGTTGCGGAATCGCAGGTTGAACGCGCGCTGGAAATATTGAACGAAACGGAGGGGCAATACCGCTAAGGGACCCGCCGACGGGTCGCGTTTCGCAGCCGGCTACTGCTGTTGCTGCTGCATCATTTCCAGGTACCGCCGGTAGGAGTTGTTGTCTTTCCCGTTCACGGTGGGTTGCGGAGCAAGGGTCGTATCCGGTGTCGCGGACCGGCGTCCATCCTCATAGGAGACAGAAACGCCGACCTCGAGTCGTTGGCCCGCGGCGCCCTTGTATGTCCCTTTGACCGGTGAACAATCCGAAAAATTGCGGCCGACCGCCAGGCGGACATGCAGGTCATCCGCCTCGCAATTGTTGGTCGGATCCAGCCCCACCCAGCCGTTATTGGGGATATAGGCTTCGATCCAGGCATGGGTGGCGCCTTCGCCGCGCATCCCGGTCTGGTTGGGGCAGATATACCCGCTGACATAGCGGGCGGGGATCCGGATCTGGCGTAAAAAAACGAGGAGGATATGCGCAAAGTCCTGGCAGACCCCGGCCTTCAGTCTCCACACCTCGTCGAGGGTGGTCTCGACGGTTGTAATTCCTTTTATATACTTGAATTGCTCAAAAACATAGGTTCGCAGCTGGCGGGCAGCCTGCAGCGGGGTCAGGGAGCGGATACTGCCCAGCGTGTTCAGGACCTCCGGGACATAGGCAAAGGGCTCCTGCTGCAGGAAGTCGACAAAGGGGACCTTCCAACGCGCCTGGTCGAGCCAGTCCCATTGCGCTTCCACCTCGGCCGAATCGCTGATCGGCGGGCGGGGGTGGGTGATCACTTCGATACGGGAGTCTATGACCAGCGTATCGTGCGGCGCGGCATGGGTAAAAGAGCCGACCTCATTGCCATAATAGTCGGCATATCGTTCGACCATGGGATTGCCGGTGATGGACAGCTCCTGTCGCAAGACTTCCTGGTATTCATCTTTGATCGGATAAAGGATGATCTGGTTGGCGCTGTCGCGAACGGGGCCTTCGTAGGTATATTTTGTAATATGGTGGATGTTGAACCGGGGCATGGCTGTTTTCTAAGTGTATGCAAAATAATATTGATTGAGGGCATTTCCCACTTCGGACAGATCTTCTTTTATACTGATCAGAAAGGAATGAAGCCCCTGGTTCAGGATGGAGTAGACCGTGCTGTACTGAACCTTGCTATGGATCTTGCCGATCATAAATTCGATGCGTTGGAACGCCTCGCGGTTCCCGTCGCCTTTCAGCCGCTGGAAATGGAGCTGCAGCCGGCTGACCGAATAAAGGATCGAGCGGGGGAAGTTGGCGCTCAGGACGATCTGTTCGACGACGTTCCGGGCATCGAAGCCGCTGCGATAGGTCTTCAGATAGTATTCGAACCCCGAAATGGAAAGCAGCAGATATTTCCAGTACGACGGGTCGGTTAGCGACGAGTCGAATTGCGTGTCGCTGAACCGGACGGCAAGGATATCCGCGGACTGGACGCCTCTTTCGATGAATTTCCCGATGTTGAGAAAGGCATAGCCTTCTCCCCTGGCCATGGTGATATCGGTGATGCCGTAGTACAAAACACCCTGGCGGATGAGCACATCGAGGATGCTGACCGGATCGTCGGCATACAGGCCGCGGACGATCTGCTCGTCACGGATCGTATGATAGAAGTCGTTCAGGCATTGCCAGAGCTCTTTGGTGATATGGTCCTGGACGCTCCGGGCGTTTTCCCGGGCATGGGTAACGATGTTCAGCACCGAATTGCTGTTCTCCCGGTCGGTAACCATATACTGCAGGACGGCGCGCGAACGATGGGCGATGGCGGCGGCGCCGCCGGGGTCGAGGTAGGTGAAGATCGAAAGCACCGGCTTCCACGAAAAATTCTGGAGGTCATCCTGCGAGGAGGCGTAGTTGATCCGCAGCATGCGTAGAATGCCGTCGGTACGTTCCATATAACGGCTCATCCAATATAAACTGTCGGCTACTCGGCTTAGCATGTGAATTATCGGGTTTTGGTGTTAATTGGCGAGCACCCACGTATCCTTACTGCCGCCGCCCTGGGAAGAATTGACCACCAGCGATCCTTCCCGCAGCGCGACCCGGGTCAGGCCGCCCGGCACGATCCGGATGCCCTCCGGGCCGCAAAGGGCGTATGGCCGGAGGTCGACGCGGCGGGGTTTTAGCCGGCCGTTCATATAACAGGGCGCCGAAGAAAGACTGATGATCGGCTGGGCGATAAATTGGCGCGGGTCTTTTACGATCTCCTGCTGATACCGGTGGATCTCTTCGTCGGTGGCGCTGTGTCCCATCAGCATGCCATAGCCGCCGCTCTCGTTCGTCTTCTTTATGACCATCCGGTTCATGTTGGAAAAGACATAATCGCGCTCATCGGGATTGCCCAGCTGGTAAGTAGGCACATTTTTGAGGATCGGCTCTTCATTGAGATAATAGCGGATCATGGCCGGGACGAAGGCATAGATCGCCTTGTCGTCGGCTACTCCGTTCCCCACCGCGTTGACGATCGCGACATTTCCCTTCCGGTAGGCGCTCATGATGCCGGCGACACCCAGGAGGCTGTCGGGCTGAAAGACGAGGGGGTCCAGGAAGTAGTCGTCCACGCGCCGGTAGATGACATCGACCTGTTGAAGACCGCCGGTGGTCTTCATATACACCCGGTGGTTGTCAACGACGAGATCGCGGCCTTCTACCAGTTCGACCCCCATCAGCCGGGCCAGGGTGGTGTGCTCGAAATAAGCCGAATTGTAGATCCCGGGGGTCAGCAACACGATGGTCGGCTGGGATGTTTGCCGCGGCGACAGGCTGGAGAGGTTGCGGTGGAGGATCGCGGGATATTCGGTGACCGTCCGGACCTTGTTTTTCGGGATGAGGTCGGGGAACAGCCGTTTTGTTATCTCCCGGTTCTCCAGCATATAGCTCACTCCGCTGGGTGTCCGGAGGTTATCTTCGAGGATGTAAAAGGTTCCGTCGGCATCGCGGATCAGGTCGATCCCGGCGATATGCACATAGATGTCATAGGGAACCGGGAATCCATGCATCTCGCGAAGGAAATGCGGGCAGCTGTAGACGATATCACAGGGGACGATGCCGTCTTTCAGGATGAATTGATTGTTGTAGACATCCTTGAGGAAGAGGTTGAGGGCCTTCAGCCGCTGGGTGATCCCGGTTTCGATATAGTTCCACTCGCCGGCGGTAATGATCCGGGGGATGATGTCGAACGGGAAGATCTTTTCGATCCCTTCCCCGCTGCTGTACACGGTGAACGTGATCCCCTGGCTCATAAAAAGCCGTTTGGCCAGCTCTTCCTTTTTGTTGAGCTCTTCGACCGACATCTGCTGCAGGACGCCGACGACGCCTTCGTACTGGTGGCGGACGCTGCTCAGCGAGTACATTTCATCCCATGTGTTGGGGTCGACGAGATAGTTGTTCAGTAGTTCGGTGGTTTGCATACGTGAATGGCAGGTTGGAAAAGCGTGAAGGCAGGCGGAAGCGTTAGCTAATTAAATATACTTATTTTCGGGCAAAATAGACGTTTCCAAAAATATGAAGACGGTTGCCATGATACCTGCCCGCTATGCGGCCACCCGCTTCCCCGCCAAGCTGATGCAGCGGCTGGGGGAAAAGACGGTGATCCGGCATACGTATGACAATACGGTGGCCACGGGATTGTTTGACCAGGTTTTTGTCGTAACCGACAGCGACGTTATTTACCGGGAGATCACGGACAATGGCGGCGCCGCGGTGATGAGCCGGCGTCCGCATGAAAGCGGGAGTGACCGGATCGCGGAGGCGGCAGCCGGCATGGAGGTGGAGATCGTGGTGAATGTGCAGGGCGATGAACCGTTTGTGCGGAGGGAGCCGTTGGAGCTGCTGCTGGCGCTGTTCCGCGGGGAGGATGGACGCCATGTCCGGGTCGGTTCGCTCGTGCAGGTCCTGAAGGAGCCGCAATTCATCGAAGACCCCAATTATGTCAAGGTGGCGCTGGATAAGAACAATAACGCGCTCTTTTTTAGCCGCAGCGTCATCCCCTATCCGCGGGACCCGGCCGCGGCGGCGGTGTACTACGAACACATCGGCGTGTATGCGTTTCGCAAGGAAGCGTTGTTGCAGTTCACGTCCTGGCCCGTGAGTCCGCTGGAGGCTGTCGAGCGCATCGAATGTCTGCGGTACCTGGAGAACGGGGTTCCGATCCGGATGGCGATCACAAACTATATGGGGGTGGAGATCGATACGCCGGAGGACCTCGAACGAGCGGCGCGGCTGCTATAGGGCGGCGCGCGCGGGGCGGCCCCGCGCGCGCCGCAAGTGCGCCTGGCCTCATCCCCATTTTTTTTGAATTTGCTAAAAGCGGGAAACACTACTTTTAAGCATGAACCAACCGCTATGGGGGATCGACCTCGGAGGAACCAAGATCGAAGGAACCATTCTCGAATCCATCCAACATCCCCACCCCATTGTTCGCACCCGGATCGACACCGAAGCCGCAAAAGGATATGATCATCTCCTCGGGCAGATCGCCCGCCTCCTGCGCGACATGGAACGGCGCTCCGGGCTGAAGCCCCGGGCCGTCGGATTCGGAACGCCGGGGATCCTCGACCCCATGCTCCGAACGATGAAGAATTGCAATACCGTCATTTTGAACGGCCGGCCGCTGGAAGACGATCTGGCTACGCTGCTGGGCGTACCGGTGGTGCTCGCCAATGACGCCAACTGCTTTGCCCTGGCGGAAACCCAATGGGGGGTTGTGAGCCGGGAGGCGCCGGGGACGCGGATGGTCTTTGGCATCATTATGGGGACGGGTGTCGGCGGGGGCCTGGTAATTGACGGGCGGATCTGGGGCGGGCGGCATGGGATCGCCGGGGAATGGGGACATAACTTCCTCGATGAGAGCGGCGGCCCCTGTTATTGCGGCCGCAGCGGCTGCGTGGAGACGGTGATCTCGGGGCCGGCCACCGAACGGTACTATTTCGAAACGACGGGGCAGGCACTCCCGTTGAAAGAGATCGTCGCGCGCGACCGGGCGGGGTCGGATGAGGCGGCGACGCGCACCATCGGCCGGCTTTGCCATTTTTTTGGAAAAGCGGTCTCGGTCGTCACAAACCTGCTCGATCCCGACGTGATGGTCATCGGCGGCGGGGTGGGGAATATCGACGCGCTGTATTCGGTCGGGCGGGAGGAGCTGGGCCGGGTCATTTTTAACAACCGGGTGGAGGTGGCGTTGTTAAAACCAAGCCTCGGCGATAGTGCGGGCGTATATGGGGCGGCCGCGTTGGTCACCCACCTTCGCTGAAGCTACGGCGGGCGAGGCATAATTTACCGTAATTTTGCGGCTCAAAATCATAAGCAATGGCGTTCCGGAACTTTAAGATGGTCGGTTATGTCGTGTACGGTCGTGGCAGCTTCAACCAGCTGGATGAGATCCTGGCCACGCGGCGGCAGGGCGGCGCCCCGATGATCTTCCTCGTGGATCGTTTCTTCGCCGATCAGCCGCTGGCCGGGCGCATCCCGGTGCGCGGCGGGGATAAGATCGTTTGGGCGGACGTCACCTATGAGCCTAAAACATCCTATGTCGACCAGCTGGCGGACGAGCTCAAAAAGGAATTCGGCGTGGTGAGCGGAATTATCGGGATCGGCGGCGGGTCGGCGATGGACCTCGCGAAGGCCGTGTCGCTGATGATGACCAATCCGGGATCGTCCGCGGACTACCAGGGTTGGGACCTGGTAAAAAAGCCGGGCGTCTACAAAGTAGGTATCCCCACCTTGAGCGGAACGGGGGCGGAGGTCTCGCGGACCACCGTGCTGACGGGGCCGACCAAAAAGCTCGGGATGAATTCAGATTATACGCCCTTCGATCAGATCGTGCTGGATCCGGAGCTGACCGCGGGCGCGCCGGTCAACCAACGGTTCTATACCGGGATGGACTGCTATATCCATTGTATCGAAAGCCTCCAGGGGACCTACCTGAACGAATTCAGCAAATCTTACGGTGAAAAGGCGTTGCAACTCTGCCGGGAGGTATATGTCAAAAAGCAGGAGTGGGATGAGGAATGCGATGATAAGCTGATGATGGCTTCCTATGCCGGCGGGATGAGCATCGCTTATTCGCAGGTGGGCGTTGCGCATGCTGTCAGCTATGGCCTGTCCTATCTCCTGGGAACAAAACATGGCATCGGGAATTGTATCGTTTTCGACAAGCTGGAGGAGTTTTATCCCGAAGGCGTGGCCGAATTCAAGAAAATGGTGGCCCGGAACCGGATCGATATCCCGCAACACGTGACAAAAGGGTTGACGGATAAACAATTCGATGCCATGATCGACGTTAGTTTAGTCATGAAGCCGTTGTGGGAGAATGCGCTTGGAAAGGACTGGGAAAAGGTCATGACCCGCGACCGGCTAAGGGCATTATATGAGAGATTATAGGTGTTACATCCGGGCTATGGCCGCCGGCGCGGGCTTGTTCCTTGCCGGCCTCGCCTTCCTCGCCGGCCTCGCGGCGTGTAAAAAGTCGGCTCCCGCCAAACCGGTCCCGATCACGCCGCTGCAGACGCTGGTCAATTCGGATACCGGTCTGACCCTGTTTCACCAAATGCTGATCGACGCAAACGATGTGCGTTTGCTAAAGGATACCACCGCAAGTCTGCTGATCCCCACCAATGACGTCCTCCGGGCGGCCGGGTATAACATCGTGACGATCGACTCGACCAGTTCGTTTGTGCTGGATGAGATCTTGCGGTACAACTATGTTTTATCGCCGGAGATCGCTCCCACCGGCGGGGACAGCGCCTATCCCACCCTGCTGGGGGCGCCGATGTACATCGAACCGGATTCAACGGGCGGGCTGCTGTTGCTAAACGGAAGTTCCACAGCCGGCAGCACCCCGATGACGGTGGGAAAAGCGTCGGTCTACTTCCTCCATTCGCTGTTGCCGCTCGCCGCGGATTCGCTGCCGGCCCTGCTGCAATCGGACAGCACGCTCAGTTTTTTCGCCGCGGCGCTCGCCATCACCAACCTGTACGATTCGACGTTGCTGACGGGCAGCTATACGATCCTGGTCCCGAATAATGCCGCGTTTATGCAGGCGGGGTATGATAGTATCGGGGCGGTCGATTCCGCAAATGTCGACACGCTCATCGCGCTCGTCCAGGGCCAGATCATAAAGGGAACCTGGCTGACCAATAGCTTTCCGGTCCCCGGCACCGTCTTCGATGTGCTGGGCAATCCCGTGACGGTAGGGTTGTCCGGTAGCGGAACGCTGCAGTTTTCCGCCGCGGGCAACGCCGTTCCGGTGAACTGGCTCGGCGGCAACCTCGTCTCGGGGTCCAATATCGTCGTGCACCGGACCGATGGCATCCTCTCGCCCTGAGGCCGATCCTCGCAAGCCGCCCGCCACCGCCTACTCGCCGTGAGCCACCCGCCCCAAGCACCCTCGTCTATAACATTAAAATAACGTATTGAGTTTTCCGCGAAAACGGCGCCGTTACTTACTTTTGGGCTATGCTCAAAATGAATGACATCAAAAACCTGCTGCAGCACAACAAACTCACGGAGTTTGTAAAGCTGAACAAGCTAACCCCAAAGGATATCGCGGAATTTGCCAACCGCAATACGAAATGGGCCGCCAGGTTGTTCCAGGCCCTCGATCCCAACCATGCGGCAAAGGCGTTCAAGCTTTTGCAGGACGAGCCGCGGGAAGAGATCATCAATGCGTTGCCGGAGGAGAAAGCGGCGGAGCTCCTGAATGCGTTGCAGCCGGATGACCGGACGGCGTTCCTCGAAGAGTTGCCGAAGAGCCATGTCAAGGAGCTTTTAAAGGTGTTGACGCCCGAGCGCCGGACCGAGACGCTGGAGCTGCTGGGATACAATGAGGGGTCGGTGGGGCGGCTCATGACGCCGGATTTTATGGAGATCACAAAGGATCAGACCTGCCAGGAAGTGCTGGCCGGCATCCGGAAGGGAGGCCAGGCAACCGAGACGCTAAACTGGCTTTTTGTGGTGGACGAGAAGGGCGTGCTGATCGACGATATAAACATAAAGGATTTCCTGATCGTGGATCCCTCCACGCCGGTGTCGCAGATCATGGACTATCAATTCCTGGCCTTGAACGTAAACGATTCGCAAAAAGGGGTCGTCAATATTTTCCGGAACAACAGCCGGTATGCCTTACCGGTAACGGATGATACGGGGGTGCTGCTGGGGATCGTGACGCTGGATGACGTCCTCCGGCTGGCGGAAGAAGAAGGCACGCGGGAGATCCAGAAGATCGGGGGTTCCGAGGCACTGGACGAGCCGTATACGACGATCACCTTTCCCCGGCTGATCCGCAAACGGGCCGGCTGGCTGATCATCCTCTTCCTGGGGGAAATGCTGACGGCGACCGCGATGCAGGGATACCAGAAGGAGGTCGAAAAATGGCTGGTCCTTTCGCTGTTCATCCCGCTCGTTATTTCCAGCGGCGGCAATTCGGGAAGCCAGGCTTCTTCGATCATTATCCGGGCGATGGCGGTCGGTGAGATCCGCTTCCGGGACTGGTGGCGGGTGATGAGGAAGGAGATTTTATCCGGGCTGACACTCGGGATCATTCTCGGCATCGTAGGGTTTTCCCGCATCACGCTCTGGCAGGAACTTCATATATACAGCTATGGGCCGCAATGGATAAAAGTCGGGCTGGTCGTCGGTTTCGCGCTGATCGGCGTCGTCATGTGGGGAACCTTTGCCGGCGCCATGCTGCCGTTGCTGCTAAAGCGGCTCGGCGCGGACCCGGCTGCTTCTTCAGCGCCATTTGTCGCGACGCTGGTAGACGTCACCGGTCTGATCATTTACTTTACCGTGGGCTCGATCATCATGGCCGGGCACGCGATCTAGCCGGCGTACCATGGGCCGTTCCGTCACCCGTCCGTATCGGCGGCACTCAATAGCTCATCTCGTCCAGCCGGACCTTCCCCTTAAACGTCCAGAAGACAAAGGAGGTATAGATGCCCACGAGGGGGGTGCCGATCAAGGCCATGATCAGCAGGATATGCATGGTGCGGTCCGATGAGGCGGCGTTGTACACGGTGATGCTGTTGGCCGGTCGCCCGGGCGAAAAGAGGAGGTATGGAAAGACTTCAAGGGCTACCATGATCAACAGGAGCGCGATCGTGACGGCGGAGCTTAGAAAGGCAAAACGATACTTTCCGACTTTTACCTGGCGGGGAATATTGGCGATCGAAAAGACCATCGCCAGGGGGATCGCAAACCGGGCCGGCCGGCTCTTGAAGAAATCGCTCAGGTGGGGAATATACAGGAGCGCATAGAGGGTGGTGATGACAAAACTGATCACAAAAAAAACGATAAAATTATTGGCGAGCACGTGGAGCTTTACAAAGAGCCGGTTCTCCGTCTTCATGGTCAGGAAGATCGCGCCGTGCATCATAAAGAGCGCGAGCGTGGTAACCGCAACGAGGATGGCAAAGGGATTGAAGAACGTCAGCCAGGTACCGGCGAAGTCGTGATTGCCGTCGAGCGGCAGCCCGCCGACGACATTGCCAAGCATGAGACCCAGCGAGAGGGAGATGACGATGGATGCGATACAATAAATCACATCCCAGCTTTTCCGCCACCAAAGCCAGGGCTCTTTACTGCGGAATTCGATGGAAACGGCCCGGAAGATCAGTCCGATCAGGAAGATGATGAAAGGCGTGTAAAAGGCCGAAAAGATCGCGGCATATGCCACGGGAAACCCGGCAAACAACGCGCCGCCGCCGATGACGAGCCACACCTCATTCCCGTCCCAGATCGGTCCGATCGCGTTCATGGCGATCCGGCGGCTTTCTTCCTTCCGCAGAAAAAGGTGGAGCGATCCGGCGCCGAGGTCAAACCCGTCGAGGATCGCATAGCCGCTGATGATCGCGCCGAAGACCAGGAACCACCAGACCTGGTAATCGAGACCCAGAAATGTATGCATAAGCCAGGGTTAACGATTGTGTTCCAGCAGGGGGTTGTCCCGCCGGGCGCCCTCTTCGATCGGCTCCTTCGTGCCATAGTCCACCGGCCCGTGCTGGATCTTGCGATTCAGCTGGAAGAGGAAAAGCGCGAATAGCACCATATAGACAAGGGTGAAAAGGATCATCGAAAAAACGATCTGTCCCGCGCTCACCGCCCGCGACAACGCGTCGGATGTCCGAAGCAGGCCGTAAACCACCCAGGGCTGGCGCCCCATTTCGGCGGTGAACCATCCCGCCTGGTTGGCCAGCTGCGGAAGGAGCACGCTCCAGGCAAAGATCCACAACAGCCAGCGCCGGTCGAAGAGTCGCCGCCGCCACCACAGCCAGCAGCCCCACAGCGATAGAACGATCATCGCGGCCCCCAACGTGATCATCAGATGGTATAGTTGAAATACGGCGTTGACCTGCGGCGGCCGGTCCGCGACGGGAAAGGCGCGCAGCCCGGTGACGGGAGCGGTGAACCGGCCGTGGACGAGCCAGGACAGACCGCCGGGAATGGGGATGCCGCTTGTTTTCTCCTTTTTCTTATCGACATAACCGAAGAGATACATATCGGCTGTTGAGCTGCTGTCGAAGTGGCCTTCCATGGCGGCGAGTTTTGCGGGTTGGTAGCGGGCTACCTTATCGGCGCTGCGGGAGCCGACAAAAAGCTGAAGGACCGAGAACAGCGCCGCAACCGTGAGGGCGATCTTAAACGTCGGCCGCGCGATATCCCGGTGTTTGTTGTGGAGCAGGTACCACGCGTTGACGCTCAGCACGAGAAAAGCGCCGGCGAGGATCGCGCCGATCCAGACGTGAAGGATCCGGTCGACGCTGGAGGGGTTGAAACACATGGCCCAGAAATCGGTGATCTCGGCACGTGCGTTCATTCCGCTCCCGACGATGTGAAAGCCCGCCGGTGTTTGCTGCCAGGAGTTGGCGACCACGATCCAGACCGCCGAGAAAAGCGAGCCGCAAAATACCATGACCGTCGAGAGAAAATGGACCGGCGGCTTTACGCGGTTCCAGCCGAAGATGAGGATGCCCAGGAAACCCGATTCCAGGGCGAAGGCAAAGATCCCTTCGGCGGCCAGTGCGCTGCCGAAAATGTCCCCGACATATTTCGAGTATACGGCCCAGTTAGTGCCGAATTCGAACTCCATGATGATCCCGGTCGCTACGCCGATCCCGAAGATCAGGGCAAAGATCCGGATCCAGAAGCGGACGGCCATTTCGAAGCGTTTGTCTTTGGTTCTCAGGTAAAGCCCTTCGAGGATGACGAGGATAAGTCCGAGGCCGATGCTTAGCGGGGGATAGATGTAATGGAATCCAATGGTGAAGGCGAACTGGATCCTGGCCAAGATTTCGACATCCATATATCACGACTTTTTCTTGTAGACCGGGACGTTGCTGCAAGCCTCTCCGTACAGGATGCTCTTCACGACGGGCTGCAGCAGGTTGGTTATCTCCAGGTAGGCGAAGGGTCCGACCTCCAGGTCGCCGCATCCTTTTATAACCACTCTTTTGCCGGTGAATCCGCCGAGGTCGATCGTGTGCAGGTTGGCGAGGAAGGTTTGCTGCAGGGCGGTCCGGGTGTCGCCAAGAACGATATTTCGGGCGACCGGTCCCGCGTGAACGGCGACCAGCATATAGGCCCAGGCCGGGATGATGGCGTCGGCCGAGCAGGTGACGGCCAGGATCTTTCCCGCATACGCGTTCCAGTCGATCGCCTGCAGGGCTGCACGAAATTCTTTTTCTTTCAGGATCATCTCCCGGAACAGCAGCGGTTTCAGATCGAATACAACGATCTCCTCCCGGGGGTAGTAGTCTTCCAGGTCAAGGGTCAGCAGGCCGCTTTGCGCAACACGATTGATGATCTCTTCGCTCATACCGGTACAAAGGTACGTCGGCAGCGTCAGGATAATTTAGAAAACTTTCCCGCGGTTGTCGGTAATATCCGCCGTTTTGATCAACGCCTGCACGATATTGTATGCGGAAGTCCGCTCCTGCTGTTCGAGTGCAAAGCGCTGCTGCTGTATGTCGCCGTTCGGGTTGGAAAGCGCGCCCACCTTTTCGACGCGGATGACAAATACGCCGCTGTTGCCGGCCAATGGCGGCGAAGCGGGCTTGCCGGCAAGCGCCTTGTCAAAGGAGGCGCCCACCACCCGGGGTTCCCTGCCCGCGTTCGGCAAGGTGCCGGAAGAAAAGCTGACGGAATCGGCATGCATGACCGGCTGGCCGCTGGCGCTGGCCACGGCGTCGAGAGAGGCCGGAGTGCCCAGCTTTTTCGTGATCATTTCGGCCTTTTTGCGGTTGCGCAGGATGCGTTCCACTCTTGGTCTAGCCGCGGCCGCGGACATCGTTCCGGCCTTGTTGATCTCGGTCAGTTGCGCCACGACATATTTATCGCCGACGGGGAAAGGCTGCGAGACATTCCCGATCTCGGCGCCATAGATCCACTGCACCAGCTGCCGGTTTGTGCCGATAGCGGGGATGCTGATCGCGGCCGGCGGGATGTCGACGGCTACCAGCCGGGTCAGATGACCCTTTTGAATATTCTCCTCAAACGCCCGCGCGTCGCGGCTTTCGCCGGCGAACTGGTTGGCGAGGCCGGAGGCAGCCTGGTCGGTCTCCGGGCTGGGGGTGATCTTGCGGCTCAGGTACGCGACCTTATACCCCGGTTCGAAATTCTTTTGTCCGAGGATCTCGATATAGTGGTAGCCAAACTGACTTTTTACGACACCCTTATCGCCGGTCTTATGACCGAACGCAAAGTCCTGGAAATCTTTTACCATCTGGCCCGGACCGAACCAGGGCAGCTTACCGCCCTTTACGGCGGAAGACTTATCGTCGGACAGATGTGCGGCGACGCTGTCAAAGCGTTGGCCGCCTTTTTCGATCAGGTTCCGGATACTGTCGATCTTCTTTTTTCCGGTACTGTCTTCCATGATCGGCTGACGCGTCTGCGGGTCGACCGTCGCCACCAGGATATGCCGGGCCTCGACGGAGTCGGGAACGGTATGCTCGTCGATCAGCTTCGCCACGACATAGTCGCCGGCATCCAGATAAGGTCCGAAAAGACCGCCTTTCTGAAGGGCGAAGATCGAGTCCTTGAACGGGACCTGGATCATCGATTTGGCCAAGGTCGTATCGGCGTATGCTGTTTCGCTGCCTACCCGGCTCAGGAAGGTCGCGGGGTCTTTTGTGGTGGCGAATTCCTTTGACATCTGGATCAGCTGCTGCCGCACGTTTGCGCTGTCTGCCGAAGTCGGTCT
The DNA here is from genome assembly GCA_035501395.1 of Puia sp. Classification (GTDB taxonomy): domain Bacteria; phylum Bacteroidota; class Bacteroidia; order Chitinophagales; family Chitinophagaceae; genus Puia. The sequence continues at coordinate 59,500 of DATJWK010000159.1, read as the reverse complement.
GCCGTCAAACAGGACGTAGGCGATCGCGCGGCTTTCCGGTTGCTTGAAATCCGCGGCATGCTCGTTGACATAATCCATGATTTCCGCGTCGCTCACCCGGGCGGCGCTATCGGCTATAGTCGTATAGGGTGTATTCACAAACGAGATCGAGGAGATCTGGCTGTTGTCGGCGTTCACCTTTTCGGCCATCCATTTCGGGACGTATGCGCTGTTGGCCAGGAGCGCGACAAATTTTCGCTCCAGCCGGTGCTCGACGAACTGGGGTACCTGGTCCTCCCAGAACGAGCGGGCCACATCGTACTGGCTGTTGTCGGCATTGGCGCCCTTGCGCGGGCCGGCCTTATAAATGGAATAGAGATTGTTGATATTCTGGGCGGCCACCTGCGGATCGAAGATCCCCGTCTTCGGATCGGTGAAATACCGGCGGATCTGCTCGTCGGCATCCTGACCGGCAAGCAGGTCGTTCTGCTCGGCCTTACCCACCTCCATGCCAAGCGCCTTAAAGTCTCTTCCAAGGATGGCTTCGCGGACCTTCTGGTCCCATACCTCTTGCCGGATCTGCTCGCGAAGCTCGTCCGTCACCGCGGCGTTTTGTTGCCGTTTGAATCCGTTCTCGATATTGGCGACCTGGTTATTAAAGTCATCCAGCTGAATTTTCTGTCCATCCACGACACCGACCACGGTGGTGCGGTCGCTTCCACCAAAAAAATTGCTCCGTCGCGCATCCATCAGAAGGAAGCCGATCAAACTGACGGCAATCAAACCAAACACTAACCAGGCTGCTCGTTCCCGGATTGACTGAATAATTGACATAATATTGATTCTCCGTTGTATTTTCGGATCGAAAGACCGCCCTGTCGGTCAAATGGCAAACCGGACCAAATCCGGTTAAGGACGGCGAAAATAGGGCAAAAATTGTTTATGAACAAATTGTGGAAAAGGGTGTTACGGCGTGCAAAAGGCGGGGTCCGGAGATCGTTTTGACTGGGAGGAGTTGGGCTATAACTTGTCCGGCCCGGGCCGGTGCCGGGGGGCCGGTGCACAAGCCCGCGGTTATTCCACCGCCGTTGACAGCGAGGCCTGCAAAAAGTTTTCCGGATCGCGGATTCTCCCGCGGCGGTGGAAAAGCAGGGAAGACGCTAATCAAAAGCGGGAAACCGATTGTTAATTGTCTGTGGATGACGGTGTATAAGGTGGTCTTTTTCGAATATCCCGGGGTGGCCGAAAATTCTTTTCCACTTATCCACCCGGATAATAGTAATAGCTCTTTTATATAAATATTGAAATACTATTAAATACTATTAAATACTATGGGAGATATCAACACCAACATCGCGGCAAAAGGGTTTCTGGATATCCCGGTTTCGCCGGAGTTGGATCTCTTTTTGGAGATAGAACGGTTGAAGCGGGAAAAAAATGCGGTTGTGCTCGCCCATTATTATCAGGAGGCGGATATCCAGGATGTGGCGGACTATATCGGGGACAGCCTGGGATTGGCGCAGGAGGCGGAGAAGACGAAGGCCGACCTGATCGTGTTCGCCGGGGTTCATTTTATGGCGGAGACGGCAAAGATCCTCAACCCGGATAAGAAGGTCGTGCTGCCCGATCTGAAGGCGGGATGTTCGCTGGCGGACAGCGCGCCGGGGTATTTGTTTAAGGCCTTTCGGGAAAAGCACCCCGATCACATCGTGATCTCTTATATCAACTGCTCGGCGGAGGTCAAGGCACTGAGCGATATCATCTGTACGTCGTCGAACGCGCAGAAGATCGTGGAGAGCATCCCGGCGGACCAGAAGATCATCTTTGCGCCGGACCGGAACCTGGGAGCTTACCTGGTTAAAAAGACGGGCCGCGATATGCTGCTGTGGGATGGCGCCTGTATGGTCCATGAGATCTTTAGCCTCGAGAAGATCACGCGGTTAAAGGTGCGGCATCCGGAAGCAAAGCTGATCGCGCATCCAGAATGTGAGGAACCCATTCTGCGGCTGGCGGACTATATCGGGTCGACGACGGCGTTGTTGAATTATACAAAGCGGGATAGCGCGAAGGAATATATCGTGGCGACGGAGGCGGGGATCCTGCATCAGATGGAGCTGTCGTCGCCGCAGAAGCTCTTTATCCCGGCACCGCCGACCAATAACTGCGCGTGCAACGACTGCCCGCATATGAAGCTGAATACGCTCGAGAAGCTATATCTCTGTATGGAGTACGAACAGCCCGAGTTGATCATGGATCCGGGGTTGATGGTGGCGGCAAGACGGCCGATCGAACGGATGCTAGAGATCAGCGCGCGTTTCGGATTGTGAGGCTCAGCGCGGGAGTTAACACGGGTTGTTGAGGGTAATTTTGGATGTAATTAATTGATAATCAATTGTATATGGGAATTTTTGGACCATCCGTCCTGCTTCGGCCTTCGCCGGCCTTTATCGTCCCATATAGACCATCAGGATTTGTACATCGCTCGGATTCACCCCGCTGATCCGGCTGGCCTGACCAAGGGTCCGCGGTTTTATCTTTTTGAATTTCTGGAGTGCTTCGGTCGAGAGCGAGGACAGCTTATCGTAGTTGAAATTATCCGGGATGAGCAGGTCTTCGAGCTGGGACATCTTTTCGACCAGCTCCTTTTCTTTTCCGATGTATACGTCGTATTTGATCTGGATCTCGGCTTGTTCGAGGACCTCGGGCGTATAGGATTGCAGGGCGTGACCGAGCCGGGGGATCGCTATTGTCATCGAGCGCAGATCGATGTCGGGGCGAAGCAATAGCTGCGCGGCCTTTTGCTTTTGGGTAAGCGGGACGGTATTTTTTTCCAAGAGATAATCGGCGGATTCTTCGGGATCGATAGAGAATTGCGTGAGGGTGGCTTTGATATCGGCCACGCCATTTTTCTTGTCGAGCGTGCGTTGCATTCGTTCCTGCGAGGCGAGGCCCAGCCGGTAGCTTAGCTCGGTCAGGCGGAGATCGGCGTTGTCCTGGCGCAGCAGGGTACGATATTCCGCGCGGGAAGTAAACATTCTATAGGGCTCTTCCGTCCCCTTGCTGATCAGGTCGTCAATAAGGACCCCGATATAGGCGTCGCTTCGTTTGAGGATGACCGTTTGGAGCCCATTGATCGTCTGATGGGCATTTATGCCCGCCATCAGGCCCTGGCAGGCCGCTTCTTCATAGCCGGTGGTGCCGTTGATCTGGCCGGCAAAGAATAGATGGCGCAGGGTTTTTGTTTCCAGCGTGTGGCGGAGTTGGGTAGGCGGAAAGTAGTCGTACTCGATAGCATAGCCTGGCCGGAAAATCCGCACGTTTTGAAATCCGGGAACCTCGCGGAGCGCGGCGGTCTGCACTTCTTCGGGAAGCGAGGTCGAGAAGCCGTTTACATAGATCTCGATCGTGTTCCAACCTTCCGGTTCGATAAAGAGCTGGTGGCGTTCGCGCTCGGCGAATCGGTTGATCTTGTCTTCGATGCTGGGGCAATAGCGCGGGCCGGTCCCTTCGATGCGACCGGTATACATGGGGCTGCGGTCGAACCCCGTCTTTAGGATCTCGTGTACGGTGGAATTGGTATAGGTGATCCAGCAGCTTTTTTGGCGCGCCGGTTTTTCAGTGTCAAGAAAGGAGAACCCGACTATTTCGTCATCGCCCTTTTGTTCCTCCATTTTTGAATAGTCCAGGCTGCGGCCGTCGATCCGCGGCGGGGTGCCGGTCTTTAGCCGATCGCTTTCAAAGCCAAGGCTCACCAGTTGCTCGGTGATCCCGCTGGCGGCTTTTTCGGCGACGCGACCGCCGCCAAACCGGCGTTCGCCGATGTGGATGACCCCGTTTAGAAAGGTGCCGCTCGTAACCACTACGGCTTTCGCCGGGATGTGATGACCAAGCCCCGTGACGACCCCGGTGACGCGATCTCCCGTTACGAGTAGGGAATTGACCATATCCTGGTAAAAATCGACGTTGGGGGTTTGTTCCAGCATTTCGCGCCAGGTGGCAGCAAAGAGCATACGGTCGTTTTGGGTCCGCGGGCTCCACATCGCCGGCCCTTTTGAACGGTTCAACATCCTGAACTGGATCGTCGACCGGTCGCTGACGATACCTGAGTAGCCACCCATCGCGTCGATTTCGCGGACAATCTGCCCTTTGGCGATGCCACCCATGGCGGGGTTACAGCTCATCTGGGCAATCGTCTGCATGTTCATGGTGATCAGCAGCACTTTTGAGCCCAGGTTGGCTGCGGCAGCAGCTGCTTCGCAGCCGGCATGACCGGCACCTACCACAATAACGTCATATTCCGGAAACATACTGCAAAGGTACGCAATCGCGTTCCACGGGGAACGTGGACTATGGCGGATTATTATTGTTTCACGTGGAACTTTGGTGAAGCCGAAGGTACTTATCCTCCAATTGCCGCATGATCTTCTTTTCGGCCGCCGTTTTGTCATTGTGCCCGCAGAGGTGCAGGGCGCCGTGAAAGATCACCCGGAGGAGCTCGGTTTGGATCGTACACCCAAATTCCCGGGCGTTCTCCCGGATCCGGTCCACGCTGATATATATCTCCCCGGAAACCGGCTCGCCCGACGATGACAACGGAAAAGTTATAATGTCCGTATAATCATCATGTTGGAGAAACTGCCGGTTGATCTCCAGCAATCGGTCATCGGAAACAAAGATATATTGAAGCTCCGCCAGACGTTTTCCTTCTTTTTTGAATAAGCCGGCAAGGGTGGCCTTTAATTTTTGGCGGTGATTTATGCCTATTTTCTTCAAAAAATGAAACCGGATGGTAGGGGAGATTGTCATAATTTTACTGGTCCAAGGTAGGTAGCGGAAATTCGCTTTCAAAGAAAATCAGGAAATTTTCGGCGCGCTGGTGGTGGACTTGGCTGGCATAGAAGAATAAACTGGCAGAGAACAATCAAACAGAACATGAAAAGATTATCTGAATTAGAACCCGGAACCGTTGCAAGAATTCACTCTTTTGAGAAAAACGATCTTTTCCTCAAATTGATGGAGATGGGCTGTGTGCCGGGGGAATTGATAAAGGTGGAACAGGTGGCGCCCCTGGGTGATCCCATCTCGATAACGGTAGCCGGCTATAACCTGAGTCTCCGCCTCGACGAAGCCGAGAATATATTTATGGAAACGGGGGAATCATGAAAATAGGACTTTATTTCGGCTCCTTTAATCCCATCCATCACGGTCATCTTGTAATCGCCAATTTTATCCGGCAACACGCACACCTCGACCAGGTATGGTTCGTCGTTTCGCCGCAGAACCCCCTAAAACGATCCGCGACACTATTAAACGAATACCACCGGCTTCACCTCGTTCGCGTCGCCGTCGAAGGAACAAATGAACTCAAGGCGTCCGATATCGAATTCAAGCTCCCAAAACCTTCTTACACCGTCGATACCCTAACCTATTTACAGGAGAAATATCCAAAAGATGAATTTTCCATCATCATGGGCAGCGACAGTTTTCAGAACCTGACCAAGTGGAAGAATCACCAGTGGCTGGTGTCGCACTATCCCATTTATGTATACCGGCGACCCGAGCATGAAACGCTCCCATCCTATCCGGACGCCAAACACATCGAGATTGTGGATGCGCCCCTGATGCCGATCTCCTCGACAGAAATTCGGCACAAGATCAAAAAGGGCCAAACGGTCCGGTATCTTCTGCCGGATGCCGTCCTGGAAGAAATCGAAAAAAGCGGGTATTATCGGTAATTACTATATGTAATACCCTGTCGATTAGTTTTTAGTGACGCCTTGCGACATCGCCGCATAGTCGAAGACCAGGTGGCAAAACGCCCGGACTCCCAATTTAAATCCACTTTCGTCGATATAAAAATCCGGGGTATGGTGGGGAAAGGCAGTCTTTGGATCCTGGCCTTTGGTCATGCCGCCGAGAAAGAAAAAGAAGGCGGGAACCCGGGCGCCATAAAACGAAAAGTCCTCGGACCCCGTGATGGCATCCATGGCCAGCACATTGTTCTCACCGGCCGTCCGGCGAAGCGAGGGAAGGGACTTTTCAACAAGACCGGGATCGTTGTAGGTGATCAGGGTTTTATTTTCGATCGTGATATCGGCGGTGGCGCCGGCGCTCTCGGCGATGTGGGTAACGGTGCGCCGCATACGCTCATGGATGATCCGCTGCATGCCGCTGTCCAGGGTCCGGATGGTGCCGGTCATCTCGACCGTTTCCGGAATGATGTTGGATCGCACGCCACCCTGGATAACGCAAACGGAAATGACCGCCGCGTCTTTTGTCAACTCCGTTTGGCGGCTGATGATCGTCTGCAAGCCTTCGATGATCTGCGCCGATACGACGATCGGATCGATCCCGCCCCAGGGCTGGGAGCCGTGCGATCCTTTCCCGTGAACTTTTATGGTAAACCAATCGGAGGCGGCCATTTCACCTTCGCTCCGGTATTTGATCTTTCCTACTTCCGTCGATGAATTGATATGCAAACCAAACACGACATCCACTTTCGGGCTGTCGAGCACGCCTTCTTTTATCATGAGTTCGGCGCCCCCTTCTTCTCCGGCCGGCGGCCCTTCTTCCGCGGGCTGGAAGATAAACTTCACCGTGCCGTGCAGGTATTGCCGCAGCCCCGCAAGGATCTCCGCGACGCTCATCATGATCGCCACATGCGAGTCGTGACCGCACGCATGCATCACGCCGACGTCCTGGCCGTTATAGGTCGTCCTTACTTTTGACGCAAAGGGAACCGGTGTCCGTTCGACGAGGGGAAGCGCGTCCATATCCGCGCGCAGTCCGATGACCGGGCCGGGGAAATTCCCTTTGAGAATGCCAACGACGCCGGTCTTGCCGACATGTTCGTGCACTTCGATGCCAAGCGAGCGCAGGTGATCGGCGATGATCTTCGACGTGCGGAACTCGCGATTGCCCAACTCCGGATGTTCGTGAAAGTCGCGTCGCCACGCGATAGTCCGGGGTTCGATCTTATCGGCGGCCGCATCGATGGCGGCGTTGAGATTTTTTTCCTGGGCGAATGTTATGATGGAAAACAATAATGGGAGCGGCAGTGCGCAAATTTTTCTCATGGTAGTGAATATACGTTAAATTGCGCGTATTGACAGTGTTAGTCCGTCATATTGCATTCCTCAAAGCCGTACTGTGGTATAGTCTGACAGCCTTCGGCGGTCCTCAGGGGCATTTCGCGATGATGCTGAAAACATTTGTTCAGAAGCGAAGGGACGTGACCGAGGAGGAGCTGATGGATTATAATGCGTTTTGTCAGCTGCTGCCGGGGGCTTCGTCGACACAGACCCTGACGCTGATCGGGTATAAGCGCGGCGGTGTGGTGCTGGCGATCATCACCCTGCTGATCTGGACGGTGCCGGCGTGCGTGCTGATGGGTTTGTTGTCCTTTTTTCCGACCGCCAACATCGCGGTTTTTCGGTTTATCGCACCGATGACGATCGGCTTCCTCTTTTTTGCGGCGCAGCGGGCCTACCGGTTCTCCATTCACAATACCATTACGCGCGTGATCCTTGGCGTTAGCGCCCTCGCGACGTTCCTGCTCTTCAAATCGCCGTGGATCTTCCCCGTTCTGCTGGTGCTGGGCGGATTTGTCACCAACCTGAGCGACCGCCGCATCCCGCAAAAGGAGGTGTTGCCCAGAAAGATCAAGTGGGGGAATATCTGGCTTTTCGCCATCATCTTTTTGCTGGCCGGCGCAAGCAGCGAGCTGGCCCGGAAGAACAATTGGCCGGAGCGGCGGCCGTTAAACCTCTTTGAGAACACCTATCGCTTCGGAAGCCTGGTATTCGGCGGCGGGAATGTCCTGATCCCGATGATGTACGAACAATTCGTGGCGCGGGCAAAAAATCAGAAGCTGATCCAGCGGAACCCCAATATCATCCGCATCAGTCAGACCGATTTCTATTCGGGCGCCGGGATGGTGCGGGCGATCCCCGGACCGGTATTTTCGGTGGCGACCTATATGGGGGGCGTCGCGATGAAGGACCGGGGAACCGCGCAGCAGATCCTGGGTTGTTTTATCGGCGCGACCGGGATCTTTCTCCCGAGCGCCCTGCTGGTGCTCTTCTTTTATCCGATCTGGAACAACCTCAAAAAATACGCGATCGTCTACCGGGCATTGGAGGGGATCAATGCGGTCGTGGTGGGGATCATCGTAGCCTCCGCATTGTACATGATGAACGACCTCTGGCAGGATAGCTGGGGGTATATCGCGATCAACCTAGGTGTGATCGCCGCTACCTGGGCCCTGTTGAGCTTCTCCCGGCTGCCGTCGCCGGTGATTGTGCTGATCTGGCTTGTGGTGGGGTGGCTGGTGATGGTTTTTTGACGGGGGGTGCGGGGCGCGGCCGCCGTGCGGTTTGCCGTGCTGCCGTCTTCCCCTCCCGCTTTTGCCGCCCCTGCTCCCGGGATGGTATTCCGGCGCCGCGCCAAATTCTCCCGGCACGGGCGTCTTGTCGACGGGGTGACCCAGCAGGTCTTCGATCGTCTTGAATTTATTCTGTTCCTTTTCGCTGATAAAGGTGACCGCCGTCCCGTCGGTCTCCGCGCGCGCGGTGCGACCGATGCGGTGTACGTAGTCCTCGCCGTCGTTGGGGACGTCGTAGTTGATCACCATTTCGATATTGTCGACATCGATCCCGCGGGAGAGGATGTCGGTGGCGACCAGGATGGGCAGCCGTTGGCTTTTGAACTGGATCATCACTTCTTCCCGCGCGGACTGTTCGAGGTCGGAATGGATCTCGTTGACATTGAATTTGGACCGGCGGAGCTCCATCGTGAGCTGTTTGACGTTGTGCTTCTTTGAACAGAAGATCAGCGTGCTTTTGTTATTGCTGGACTTGAGCAGCCATTTTACGAGCGGGATCTTTTGCGTTTCGTAGACGACATAGGCCCGTTGAAGGATCCTGGCGGGGGGTTTGGAAATGGCGATATTGATCTCCGCGGGATCGTGAAGGATCTTCCGGGCGAGATCCCGGATCTTTGTGGGCATCGTCGCGGAGAAGAGCAGGTTTTGCCGTTTGAGGGGCAGAAATGAAATGATCTTCATGATATCATCATAAAAACCCATGTCGAGCATTCTGTCCGCCTCGTCGAGAACGAGATATTGCAGACCCGAAAGCTTGACATAACCCATATTCAGATGGGCGATCATCCGGCCCGGGGTACAGATCACGACTTCCGCGCCGCGCGAAAGCGCCTGTTTCTCCGTCGAGAAATTGCTTCCGTCGCCGCCGCCGTAAACGGCGATCGAGCTGACGTTGGTAAAATAGGAAAGCCCCTCCATGTTCTGCGCGATCTGGACGGCCAGCTCGCGGGTGGGAACGATCACCAGGGCGTTCACGGTGTCGGCGTTTGAGGACTGGATAAGCTTGTTGACGATAGGCAGGAGGAAAGCGGCTGTCTTTCCGGTCCCGGTCTGGGCGGAGGCGATGATATCTTTTCCTTTTAAGATCAGGGGGATGACCTGTTCCTGCACAGGAGTGGCGTTTTCATAGCCCGACGCGTCAATGCCTTCGAGAAGGCTCTCTTCTAATCCGAATTCTTTAAATGTCAAATTTGTTCTTTTACGCGCTAAAGTTCGGACTTTTCGGCCGAATTTGCTCATTAGAATGGGTTTTTAGTAATTTCGGGCGCGAAATGTGGCAAGAAAGACTAATATCATGACCGCAGAACATCAACGGCTCGCCGTCAATGCGACCAAAAAGATACCGCTGGAACAATGGGGACCTTATTTGAGCGAAAGACAATGGGGCACGGTCCGCGAAGACTATAGCGAATACGGGAGCGCGTGGCAATATTTTCCTTACGACCAGGCGCATTGCCGGACTTATTTCTGGGGGGAGGACGGGCTTGGCGGGATCTCCGACTTTTTTCAGAACCTGTGTTTTGCCGTAGCGTTGTGGAACGGCAAGGACCCGATCCTGAAGGAACGGCTGTTCGGACTTGGCAATACGGAGGGGAATCACGGTGAGGATGTAAAAGAGCTCTATTACTACCTCGACAATATCCCGACCCACTATTATATGGAATACCTGTACAAATATCCCCAACAGGAATTCCCGTATAAAAAACTCCTGGAAGAGAACCGCCGCCGGTCCAGGGAAGAGCCGGAATACGAGATCCTCGATACGGGGGTATTCGACAACGAGGAGTATTTCGATGTCACGATAAAGTATGCCAAACAGAACGCCCGGGACATCTTTATCCGGATCGACATCCACAACCGGAATGACAAGCGGGCGGAGATCACGGTACTGCCTACCTTATGGTTCTACAACCGCTGGACTTACGACGGCCTCGAGAAGAAACCCGCGATCAGTTTGCGGGACCGCAATTCCGTGCGGGCCACGCACAGCCGGCTCGGGTCCTATTATCTCTACTTTCAGCCGGCCCAGTTCACGCTTTTTACGGAGAACGAGACCAACACGGAGAAAGTGACCGGTCGGGCCAACAAAACGCCATTTGTAAAGGACGCGTTTCACGACGCGATCATCCACCGCAAGAACCTCGACCTGTTGAGGGGGAAGAAAAGCGGGACGAAGTTCGCCCCCGTTTATCAGTATACGCTTGCACCGAAGGAGACGCGGTCGATCTTTCTCCGGTTGAGCAACAAGATCGTCGAGAACCCGTTCGGGGGGGACCCCGCGGGGTTGTTTGTCAGCCGCAAGGAGGAAGCCGACGCCTTTTATCAGTCGGTGCTGCCGGCGAATATCACCCCCGAAATGGCGGCGGTCCAGCGGCAGGCCCTGGCGGGGTTGCTGTGGAGCAAACAATACTACCACTTCGACGTGGAGCGCTGGCTGACCACGAGCGATGGGATCACGCCGGTGAATGCGGGCAAGCTGAACGGCCGCAATCACGACTGGAAGCATCTGAAAAACCAGGATATCATCGCGATGCCCGACAAATGGGAATATCCCTGGTATGCCGCCTGGGACCTCGCGTTCCAAAGCATTTCGATGGCGCTGGTCGACCCGGTATTCGCCAAACACCAGCTGTTGCTGATCATGCGCGAGTGGTATATGAAGCCCGACGGCCAGATCCCGGCGTATGAATGGAACTTCAGCGATGTCAATCCGCCCGTCCAGGCCTGGGCGGCGCTGATGGTCTACCGCATCGAGAAAGAACGAACGGGGAGGGGCGATATCGGGTTTCTGAAACGCATCTTTCAAAAGCTGCTCATCAACTTTACGTGGTGGATCAACCGAAAGGACGCGAATGGCAACAATATGTTCGAAGGCGGCTTCCTCGGGCTGGACAACATCGGCGTATTTAACCGCAGTCATTCGCTTGGCGGCGACATGCAGCTCGAACAGGCCGACGGCACGAGCTGGATGGGGATGTATGCGCTCAACATGATGGACATGGCCCTCGAGATCGCGATGAAGGATGAGTCCTTTGAGGATACCGCGACAAAGTTCTTCGAGCATTTTGTCCTGATCGCGGAGGCGTTGAATGAGCAGGGGATGTGGAACGAAGACGACAAGTTCTTTTACGACACGCTTTCGGTCGGCGGCTCGCCGGTACAGCTCCGGATCCAGTCGATCGTCGGGCTGACAACGCTTTTTGCGGTGTCGATCATCGAGAAGAATACGCTCCACAAGCTCGCGGATTTCAAAAAGCGGATCACGTGGTTCGAAAGCTACCGGCTAAAAAACAAACGCTACTGGCCAAACGAAGAGCACAGCGACGGCGAGCAGATCCTGCTCTCGCTGGTGCCGCAAAAGCGGTTGATCTTCCTGCTCGAGCGGCTGCTCAACGAGGCGGAGTTCCTTTCGCCCGGCGGCATCCGGGCTTTGTCAAAGTATCATGAAAAAAACCCCTACACCATAAATATCGGCGGGACGGACTACCATATCAAGTATGATCCGGGGGATTCCACTTCCGATTTTTTTGGCGGCAATTCGAATTGGCGCGGGCCGGTGTGGATCCCGATCAATTACCTGATCATCCAGTCGATCCGGCAGTACGGGCGATTCTATGGCGATAGTTTGACCGTCGAGTATCCTGCGGGATCGGGAAACCGGCAAACCCTCCATCAGGTGGCCAATCACCTGACGGAACGGGTGGTCAGCCTGTTCAAGAAGGATGCAAAAGGGCGGCGGCCCTTACATGGAAAGCACAACTGGTTTTATGAAAAGCCGGGGAATCAGCACCTCCTGTTGTTCTATGAATATTTTCACGGGGATACCAGCCATGGGCTCGGCGCCAGCCATCAGACGGGGTGGACCTCGCTGGTTGCCGAACTGATCTCCGAGCTATCGGATCACAAAGAGACAATACGGGCGGGAATCCAGACCAAATTGGGAATTCCTTCCTAAGGACGGAAAGGCGGCCAGCGTGCCGGAGTTGTAAATAGGTGATTTTCAGGAGCTTGCGTTTTGGCAAGCGGTTAGTATACTTTGTGTTCATGAAACACATCCACGTATCCTTTATGACGCTCGCGCTGATCATCCTGAATCACGCCGTATTTGCGCAGACAACCTATTCGATCAATTCCAATACCAATTGGTCTTCCAAATTACCTTCCACCTGTAACTCCTGTACCATCAATATCGCCGCCGGCGTCACGCTGACGGTTAACGGTACGGAAACCTGCCAGAACTGTACGTTTTCCGGCGGAACGGTTGCGATCACCAGCCAGACCTTCAATATTCAATATACCGGCGGCGTCACGACGACCAACTTCAACGGAACGAACCTCGTGGCCGCCGGAACGGCTAAAGTAGTGGTAAACGCGCCGCTTTCCCTCAGCAATGCGATTTTTACGTTTAACAATACCGCCTCGATGACGACCAGCTACAATGTGTCGCTCGATGGAAGCACGATCTATCTCAATGACAATACGTCGATGACCTCGAATGGCGGGGCCAGCACGACGGTCAACCTCGTCAACAGCAGCCGGATCGTGATCGGGAACGGGTCCTTGACCAGCTCGGCGATCTTCACGGTCAGCGGGCCGACGATGAACATCTATGATAACTCTTCCGTTGCCGTGGCCAACCAGAATAATGTATACTATAACTGGTCTTCCTATAACTATCAGCACAATGCCAATGCCAACAGTAATTCTGCCAAGGCGTACAGCACGATGAATAATTCGATGAATTGCGGCGCCGGGTATGCGCATAGCTGTGCGAACCCCATGCTCTACGGGCCTTCGACGCTCAGCTCCGGTGTGACTTCGGGCGCTACCTTGCCGGTTGTCATGGACGGGTTCACCGCGACGCTCAACAGCAATCGCACGATCACGCTCGATTGGAACACGCAGGTAGAGGTCAACTTCAGCCATTTCACGATCCAGCGCAGCGCCGACGGTGCGAAGTGGGAAGATATCGCTACGGTTGCGGCCAAGGGCAACAGCGCGGTACAGGTCAGCTATTCCTATACGGACGAAGAACCGCTGACGGGTTCAAATTACTATCGGTTGGCGCTGGTCAACCTGGACGAGACCTATACCTATTCTGAAGTAAAGGTGATGCAGACCGAGGCTAGCGCAAAGCTCAGCTTCTTCCCCAACCCGGCCCGCGACTATGTAAATGTCAACATCGGCGGATCGACGGGCGCCCAGGTCACGGTCTTGTTGACCAGCCTCGGCGGTCGGTTGATGCAGGAGAAAACGGTGGTAGCCGGCAATGGCGCGGTGGTGTCCTTCCCGGTGCAGAATGTTGCCGCGGGGATGTATATCCTGACCGTAGTGAATGCGAACGGTACAAAAGAAAGCAGCATGATGATGATCAGCAAATCCTAAGATTTTCGATTCATAAAGAAGGTGTGTTATAGTGAAACCGAACCCTCCATGTCCATGGGGGGTTCTTTATGTTGACGCCTCTCCCTCAGTGTAGGTCAAACCGGAGACTGATCCCCGCGCTGAGACAAATCCCATGTTCGGAGACTTTCCGCTGATCGTTCGGCTTGTTGACGAGTTTCCGGAAGTGGTTGTATCTCCCGTGTTCGCCGCTATAGTAGCCCAGGCGCCAATTGGAATTCAGGTCGACAACATAACCTGCACCGCCGATCAGTCCGAGCCGGGCGATCTTGCCAAAGCGAACGGGATAAAAAAAGATCCGCAGCATGGGCGCGAAGGAAATCCCCGAACGCCGGAGCGCAAGGGGGGTGTTGTATTTTACCGACAGGTCTTCGTATGCCGGTGGCAGGTTGCCGTCGAGGGATACGATGTCGGCGTGGTAGCCCATCGAGCCGCCGAGGAGGAAGAGAAAATCCTTCGACTTCACCAGCGCCTCAAACAGTCCCGCGCCGAGGTTAAAGGCCGTCAGGTTGCTGGCGTTGGTGATGGCGGATAAGTGGACGCTGTAGAGGAGGCGGGAGTTGGCGGGCATGGCGGCGGCCTCAAAACTCATACTGGTCGGCACGTGCGGTTCGGTGGGATAACCGTACTCTTTCAGCCAGCGGTTGATGTGCGGGTCGTTGGCATGATTGAAGTTCAGGCTGCTGTTAAAGAACAAGGAAAAGGTCGAGTCGGCGGTTGTCTGGGCACAAACGGATCCGCCAGCTGACGCCAGCAGCAGTACCGTGAGAAATCCCCATCCGTTCATAGATTAAAAGTAGAAAAAAAAGAGCGCTATCTTGCGGTATGCAGCGTAGAAAATTTATCCGCACAGCCGGCGCGATCACCGTCGGGTTGTCGATGATGGAAAAAGCCGCCCTGGCGGCGGCCGGGACCGCGACGACCGGGGACGCGACGACCGCGGCGAACGCCCTGGCGTCCCACGCCCCCGTGGCGAACGCCCTGCCCCGATGGAAGGGGTTCAATTTACTCGACTTTTATTCTCCGGAGGAAAGACCGTACTATAAGCCGACGACCGGCGAGCATTTCAAATGGATGCGCGACTGGGGATTCGACTTTGTCCGCATCCCGATCGCCTATCCCTACTACCTGAAATTTGATCGCAGCAAGGACATTACGGTGCGGGAGGTATATCAAACCGATCCGCAAAAGCTGGCGGAGATCGACCGGCTGGTTCAACTCGCCAATGAGAGCGGCATGCATGTCAGTCTGAACCTCCATCGGGCGCCGGGGTACTGTATAAACGCCGGTTTTCACGAACCGTTCAATTTGTGGAAGGATAGTGCCGCCCAGGAGGCCTTCGCCTTCCACTGGAATCTTTGGGCGCACCGGTATAAGGACCTCCCGAAAGACAAGATCAGTTTTGACCTCCTCAACGAACCGTGCATGCGCGAGGATATGAACGATCAGCATTCCCCGTCGACGGCGCTGCCCGGAGAACTGTATCGCAAGGTGGCCGCGGCCGCGGTGGCCGCGATCCGAAAGGAAAATCCGGCCCGGCTGATCGTCGCCGACGGCAATTGGGGCGGCAGCCTCGTCACCCCGGAGCTCAAAGACCTCGGCATTGCGCAAAGCTGCCGCGGCTACTATCCGCATCAAATCT
Organism: Puia sp.; assembly: GCA_035501395.1. Classification (GTDB taxonomy): domain Bacteria; phylum Bacteroidota; class Bacteroidia; order Chitinophagales; family Chitinophagaceae; genus Puia. The sequence continues at coordinate 44,093 of DATJWK010000159.1, read as the reverse complement.
CCCATTACAAAGCGCCCTGGGCCAACAAGGACCCCGATCACGAGCCCGCGCCCGCCTGGCCCGGGCAGGTCGGCAATCAATACCTCAGCCGGGCGATGCTGGAAAGCTTCTACAAACCCTGGATCGACCTCGTCAACCAGGGTATCGGGGTGCATTGCGGTGAGTGCGGGTGCTGGAAGATGACGCCGCATGCGGTGTTCATCGCCTGGTTTACGGATGTGCTCGACATCCTGAAAGCGGCGGGGATCGGTTTTGCGCCCTGGAATTTTATCGGCGATTTCGGCATCCTGGATTCCGGGCGAACCGATGTCGCCTATGAAGACTGGTATGGACACAAGCTCGACCGCCAGATGCTCGAGCTGCTGCAGAAACATTGAGGGCAATTTCCGGTTTTCGAATTTTTTTTGTTTTTTGGCGGGATGATGGAATATCGAATGTCCCTAGGCAACAAAGTCTTCATGTATTCTTTTGCTGTCGCCTTCATTGGCGGCGGGCTTTTCATGCTGTATCTCGCAGCTCAGCGGCAGCTCTGGGGGTGGTGGTTCTTAGCTGCGCTCGTGGGCGGCGTCGGTTATTTGCTCTTCCGCACGGCAGCTAAAACGGCACTGGTTATAGATGAGACGTCAATAACGGTGTGTAATGGCTTTATCACAAGATCGGTCCTGATCGATGAAGTGGCGGGCTGGCGAAGCGGCGCCAGGAACAATATATTGCTGGTGCTAAAAAGCGGTGAAAGACCATTGACCATTCCCGGCGTGCTGGAACAGCGTTCTGCCGTAGAGACGTGGGTAGACGGCCGGTTTACGGATATAGCCGCGCAGCTTGCGAAGGAGGTAACGGAAGAAGTCCTACATGACGAGCGGTATGGGTTGACGGAAGAGGACCGGGCAAGGCGGCTGCAGCAGGCGCGAAAGGTGGCAGCTTACGGGACAATAATTTCTCCCCTGCTTTTTTTATGGGTGTTCCTCGATCCGGAGCCGGTAAATCTCCTCATGCTTGTATTGCTGGCGATCCCGTTCGCGGCTGCGTTACTGACCTGGCATTACAAGGGAATTTTGCGGTTGTATACGACGAAAACCAAACCGTACCCGTCGCTTATTTTCGCGGTCCTTATTGCGGTCGGCGCGGCATTCTTTGGCGCTCTCCGTGGATACAATATCTACTTCTTTGACCTCCGGGCGTGGAGGCTTTTGCTGATCCTGGGTATCGGTGTGACGGCCGCCTAGGCGGCCATTTGCCATAGGGCAGCAACAGGCGAGAAAAATCTGTTTGCCGTTTATGCCGGCATGTTGCTGCTGGCGGGGGTATACAGCTATGGCGCACTCATTTTCTCCAACTGCGCCTATGACCATAACAGGGCAGCAATCTCGCGGGTTGCGGTTGACGGCAAGCATTACAGCAGCGGCAAGAATACGAGCTATTACCTCGAGCTTTCGGCCTGGGGAAACATGGTTGACGGCAATAGGGTGAAGGTCACCCGCTCATTCTACCGGGAAATGCGGATAGGCGATTCCGTTAATGTATACCTTCACCCTGGAAAATGGGGAATCCCGTGGTATGAGGTAAAGGCGGATTGAGACGGCTGATCCGCCTGGTCGCCATGGCCCAGCCTAGTCCGCGATCTTTTCCTTTATACCGGCCAGCCCTACCCGGCGTTGCAGATCGCCGATGGGGACGTTGATCTGCCGGCCGATCGGTTTGCCGTCCCGGTAGGTGATGACCTTTAACATCGCGGCCTCTTTCGGGATAGAAAGGGTCGAGGTGTATTTGGGATAAAAATTATCGGGGTTGGAATTGTCAAAGCTGTAATAGATATCCAACCCGGCGACTTCGGTGCCCAGGTCGACCGTGATCGAATCAAACGCGTTTACATCCTTCTTCGGCGTGATGATGGCGTCAAACATCGAACGGGCATACTTGACTTGTTCGACATCCAGCCGGTCAAACTGCCCCTCCACGCGTTGCGCGAAGTTATTCCAGTTCTTTTTGTCCTTTGGTGACCAAAAATCTTCCGCGACCGCAAGGCTCCGCGGCCATACCATATACTGGCGGTGCCGGACGTTGTACACCTGTTCGTCCCAGAGGTTGGCCTGGCCGCCGATGATGTATTTGGGGTCCACGCTGTCGGGCACGGGTTCGTACGAATACACGGTATTCAGCCGCAGCGTGGCATAGACCGGTGGTTCGATCGCGGCGTCACCCTGCATATAATCGAGATAGACATAGGTGGTCGGGCTCATGACGACCGGGTGTTTAAGCCTGGCGGCCGCGATCCCGCCGGCGACACCCCGCCAGCTCATAACGGCCGCGTTCGGCGCCAGACCGCCTTCGAGGATCTCATCCCAGCCGATGACCTTTTTCCCTTTTGACTCCACGATCTTTTCCACGCGCTTTTCAAAATAGCTCTGCACTTCCTCCATCGTCTTCAGCTTCTCCTTTTGCATCAGATCCTTTACGGCGGTGCTTTGCTCCCAGAAGTTCTTCGCGCATTCGTCGCCGCCGACATGGATATAGGAGAAGGGAAACAGCGCGGCGATCTCGGTGAATACCTTATCGAGAAAGGGGTAGACCTTTTCGTTGGCGGGGCAAAGGGTATTATCGAAGATCGCGGAAAAGCCGCCCCGGTACCAGTTCATGATCTTCTCGCCGGAGCGAACGCGATAGTTTTCCGCGCCCGGCGTGCAGGACAGCTCCGGGTAGGAGGCAATAGCGGCAAGGCTGTGACCGGGGATATCGACTTCGGGGAGGATATTGACAAAGCGCTCTTTGGCGTACTGGACCAGTTCGCGAATATCATCCTGCGTGTAGAATCCGCCGTAATCCCTTTTTTCATCGGGGGCGGGCGGGTCGAAGGTTCCGAATGTGCCTTCGCGGCGGACATTCCACGCGCCGATCTGGGTCAGTTTTGGCAGGCTCTTGATCTCGATGCGCCAGCCTTCGTCATCCGTCAGATGGAGGTGGAGGAGGTTGAATTTATACTGGACCATCTCGTCGATAAAGTCTTTCACCTGCTGTTTGGTGAAGAAATGGCGGGCGACATCGAACATCAGACCCCGCCAGCCAAAACGGGGATAATCGGTGATCTTTGCGCAGGGTGCGGACCAGGTGATATGGTGCACCGGCGTTTTGCTCTCGATGGCCGCCGGCAGGAGCTGGTATAATGTCTGCAGGCCATAAAACATTCCCGCCGCCTTATTCGCCCGAATGGTCACCCCGGTCTCGGTCGTTGTCAGCGCATAGCCTTCGTCACCGAGCGACTCTTCCGCGGGCTTTGCAAACAGCAAACGGATCGTCGCCGCGGGAGTGGGCTCGTGCGTGATCGAAACGGTATATCCGGTAGGCGTGCTCAGGCGGGTCTTGAGTTCATCCAGGGCATGCGTCAATTCAGGCGCGTTCGGCGCTTCGACCGTGATGGCGGAAGGCAGGGTAAAACGACCCCCGGTCAGCTCCAGGCTGGCGGGCGCCGGGATCAGCGAAAGGGGAGCAGACGGATCCTGGGAATGGGCGGGAAGACAGATCGTGGCGGTCAGCAAAGCGAGAACGATGTTTCTCATGGCGTTAGACAATTTAATTACGGGCATATTTCATCCCGGAAGATAGAGTTTTTGCGGGAGATAAAATAAATCTTAGATTTTCGGTAACCTTTTTTTCACCGCGAAGTTTCCCTTTAACAGTGAATAGCCTGTCGGATAATGTTCTGATGCTAAAAGTGAAGTCCGGGGACCTGGATAAGATGGCGCTGTTGTTTCAGCGCTACCACCGGCCCTTATATGGATTCCTTTATCATATGACGGGGCAGCGGGAGTCGAGCGAGGATATGGTTCAAACGGTGTTTTATCGCCTCCTGAAGTCGAGGCACACATTTACCGGCGACGGGGAGTTCAAGACCTGGATGTATCACGTGGCGAGGAATGTGCTGAGCGATCACTTCAAAGGGAGCAGGCGGTGGGGTGGTCAGGTGGACATCGCCGGTCTGGAAGAAAAGCTCAGCGGAGATACCGGGATCTTTGAGCGGGTGGAGAAGCGGCTCGCGGTTCAGGCCCTGCAAAAGGCGATGGCGGCGTTGAGCCCCGAAAGCCGGGAGATCCTCGTGCTAAGCCGGTTCCAGGAGCTAAAGGGGGCGGAGATCGCGTCCGTCCTCGATATCAGCATCAGCGCCGTGAAGGTGAGGATCTTCCGCGCGATCAGTCAGTTGAAAACATTATATCTCGAACAGCAAACGGAAATCGAATAGTATGCCTTGTCAAAAACATAAAGATTTGCTCGAGCGCTGGTGGAATGACCGGCTGACGGAGAGCGAACGATCCGAACTGGAGGCGCAGCTCATGCAATGCGAGGATTGCCGCCGGGAGCTGGAAGGCAGCCGCGAATTGTGGGAGCTGATGAGCTATATGCCGGTGCCTGAGCCGTCCGGCGATATGCAGGTCCAGTTCGACGCCATGTTGGAAAATTATAAGGCGGAAGCCGCCTTCGCTGAAGCTACGGCGGCCGAGGCAGGGATGGGGATGCTGCGGGAATTGTTTTGGGCCCGGCCGGGTATGGCGGCGGCATTTTGCGGGGCGCTGATTCTCGGCGGATTCTTGCTGGGGATGATGATCAACCGGGCGAAGCCGGTGACGGTACAGGGGCCGGCGGTGGCGATCGTACAAAAACCGGTGGATACGATGCACCTGATCCGGGAAACGGATCTTCCGACAAAAACAATCGCAGTGGCAGAGAAGAAACCCCCGACCGATGGTAAACCCTCGACGGAAAGCAAACAGCTGGAGGCGCTCACCGCGCAGGTGCGTGAAATGCGGGAGCTGATGATGTTATCGTTGCTGCAAAATCCCGCGGCGTCCGAACGGATCCGGGCGGTCAGTTACACCAGCGAGATCGGTCACGTAAATCCGCATATCGCGGCGGCGCTGCTGGCGACGCTAAACAACGATCCGAATGTCAATGTGCGGCTGACGACGCTCGAGGCGCTGACCCATTTTGCCCGGGACCCCGTCGTAAGGGAAGGGCTGATCCAGTCCATTTTGCAACAGGAATCGCCCCTTGTGCAGGCGGCGCTGGCGGATGTCATGTTAAAGCTACAGGAGAAACGCGCGATACAACCGTTCAAGAAGCTGCTACAACAAAAAGACCTCAACGGGATGGTCCGGTCAAAGATCGAACAAACCATCACTCAGCTCACGTAAGAAAATAAAACAAATATGAAAAAGCTTTTTACCCCCTTGCTGGCGGGACTGGGAATCCTCTGCTTTTCCCCGACAAATGCCGGCGCACAACAGCAGGAGTTCAAACAACATATCAGTAAGGAGTTCGCACTCCCGAAGGGGGCCGGCGGCGTGCTGGCCCTCTACAACCTCAACGGCTCGCTGGATGTCGAGGGGTACGCCGGGGACAAGGTGCTGATCGAAGTGGATGAGCGGTTAACGGCGGATGACCATCAGAACCTCGAGTTAGGCAAAAAGGAATTCAAGCTGGTATTTGACACGACCGGCGACAGCATTATCGTCTATATCGCCGAGCCCATCGATACCCGGCCCTGCCGGAATTGCGACCATTGGGAGCGGCGCCACCGGTACGGCGACCGCGACGAGATCCCGTATGATTTCGACCTGGCATTTACGGTAAAGGTGCCGTATCATATGAACCTGGATATCTCGACGGTCAACAAGGGAGATATTACGGTCAAGAGCGTATCGGGTTCACTGCTGGTCAACAACGTCAACGGCAAGATCACGATAAAAGACGCAAAGGGCGAGACGGACGCCCACACCATCAACGGCGATCTGACCGTCACCTATCTCGACGTTCCCGCGGGCAACTCGGCCTATTATACCCTGAACGGGAAGCTATCGGTCACCTATCCCGCGAACCTTTCCGCCGATCTGCAGTTCAAGAGCTGGAACGGATCGTTCTACACCGACTTTCCAAAATGGGAAGTCCTTCCGGTACGGGTCACAAGAAATGTGCGTAAGAAAGGCGCCGGGACGGAGTATCAGCTGATCATCGACAAGCAGATCCGGATCGGCGAAGGCGGCAAGCTATTCAAGTTTGAAACCATGAACGGAAACATATACATTAAACGACAAGCATAAAATAAAGGAAAATGAAAACACTGAAACAGGTATTTGCAGTTATTTTTTTGATGGGCGCATTCACGCGGCTTAGCGCGCAGACAAGGGCCGACGAGCATATCCCCCGGATCCCAGGGCAGAATAATTTTACCCAGGAGATGACCGTCCCGCTGAGCGAGCCCGGAAAGCCGGTTACCCTCGAGACCCACTTGTTAAGCGGAACGATAAAAGTGACCGGATATGAAGGGAAAGACGTCATTGTCCAGATACAGGTAGATTCCTCCAAGGACGAAGAAGATCGCGACGACGATGCCCAGGGTATGAAGCGGATAGGTACTTCCGGCGGGCTGGACATCCGCGTGGAGGAGCACGACAATGTCGTCCGGATCAACACCGGATCGATGCGCGACAAAATGATCTGGCTGACGATAAAGGTCCCGCAAAATACGGCAAAGATCAACGTCGGTTCGGTCAACGGCGGGGATATCGATGTCAGCAATGTCAGCGGCAAGGTCGAGATCAGCAATGTCAATGGCGCCATCAAAGCCACAGGCATTTCGGGTTCGGTGGTGGCCAACACCGTCAACGGAGATGTGGTCGTCCGTTTCAAGACGGTCGATGCCGCCACATCCATGGCTTTTTCCTCGCTCAACGGCAAGATCGATGTCACGCTACCCGCCGACACGAAAGCCGACCTTAAGCTAAAGTCGGGTAAGGGCGATATCTTTTCCGATTTCGACGTGGTGGTCGACAAGACGCAGCCAAAGCTGGAGACGCGGAACGAAGATCATTATCATGAAATAAAGATCGACGACTGGGTGCATGGCAAGATCAATGGCGGGGGCAGCGAGATCATGATGCAATCGACATTCGGATCGATCTACATCAGAAAAGTGAAATAACATGCTGAAGAGCTACTGGAAGACCGCGACAAGGTCGCTGCTACGCAACAAGACCTATGGCTTTATCAATATCTTCGGGCTGGCGGCGGGAACGTTTTGTTGCCTTTATATCCTCCTCTATGTCCGGGATCAGTATAGCTATGACCGGCACCACCAGGATGTGGCGGATATCTACCGGGTCAACCGGATAGACAAGGGGAAGGAAGGCGAGTACAGCCTCGCGATAACGGCGATGCAGGTTGGTCCGGCAATGAAACGCGACCTGCCGGAAGTCGCAGCGTACACCCGGGTGGTCCCCTTTATCGGGGTCGACAAAAGCCTGATCACCCACGGGGAGAAGCATCTTTGGATAAAGGACGCGTACATCGTGGACTCCACGTTCTTTGACGTCTTTACCTATCGCCCGGTTCGCGGCGACCTGCGAACGGCTTTGAACGAGCCCAATACGGCGGTGCTGCTAAAGCCGCTGGCCGACGAGCTCTTCGGCGGGGAAGATCCGATCGGAAAGACGATCACGCTGGACAACACCATGCAGAACAAGGTCAGCTATACCATAACCGGGGTCGTCGAGGCCATCGGCAAGTCCCATCTGTACAGCGAGCTCTTTATCACGCTAAACAGCGAAGGGATGGGGAAGCGGTACAAGGATTGGGATTCCTGGGTTAGCGAGACGTTTATGTCAAACTATGTCAGGCTACGGCCCGGCGCCGACGTCAAGGCGCTGGAAAAAAAGTTGCCGGCTCTCGAACAGAAATATGCGGCGGCGGAATTAAAAAAATGGGATGTGCATGAGCGGTTATACCTCCAGCCGATCACCTCTATTCATACGACGGGCGGGCTGGACAACCCGGGTATCGGGACTCCGGTCGAGTCGACGTTCCTGTCGATCCTGGTACTGATCGCGGTGCTCATCCAGGTCATCGCCTGTATCAATTTTATGAACCTCGCGACCGCGCGGGCTTCGAGGCGGGCGCGGGAGGTGGGCGTGCGGAAGGTGATCGGGGCCGGGCGGCCGGACCTCATCCGGCAATTCCTGGCGGAGTCGTTTCTCCTTTCGCTGACCGGGGTGCTGATCGCGTTGCCGCTGCTGTTGCTGGCACTGCCCTGGCTAAATGGGATCACGGAAGCGACGGTCACGTTGTCCTTTTTGCGCGATTACCATACCTGGCTTATGCTGGCGGGGATCATCGTCTTTACCGGCCTCATCGCGGGAAGCTATCCGGCGTTCTATCTGTCCGGATTCAACGTCATCCGGGTGCTGAAAGGCCAATTGACAAGCCATATCTCAAACGGCGGCATCCGGCGGGTGCTCGTGATCGTCCAGTTTGTGCTTTCCATCGTCCTCATCTCCGGGATCATTATCATTTATAGTCAATTGAATTTTATCCGGAATAAGGACCTCGGTTTTGATAAGGATCAGCGGCTGTTGTTCACGTTCAATTCGAGCGAGTCGTTTGACGGGTTGCGGCCGTTTATGGAAGATCTCCGCTCGGTGGCGGGGGTAAGGGAGGTCAGCAATTCGAGTAAGCCGCTGGGAACGTTCTATATCTTCAATAATAGCTGGTCGCTGCCGGGGGCTGACATCGCGCACTCGCACAACGCGGAATATGTGTTGGCCGACCGGTATTTTATCCGGGCGAACGGCATCAAGCTCGTCGCCGGGCGCGATTTCCGCGAGGGGGATTCGGATCGGGTGCTGATCAACGAGACGTTTGCGCGGCAGCTTGGGCTGACCGCCGCCACGGCCCCCGGGGTGCGGCTGCATGACAGCCAGCAGCGCGAGGTCGAGGTCGTTGGGGTGATGAAGGATTTCAATTTTTGGTCGCTGCACCACAGCCTCGACGGCTATATGGTCTGGATCAACAACCCGCGCTATGGGCTATGGCCCACGGTGACCGTTCATACCAATACGGCCAACTACCGCCAGCTCCTGGGGCGGATCGAACAGATCTGGCGGAAGGACGTGCCCGGGGTGCCGTTCGAGTATGCGTTTATGGATGAGTATGTCGGGCAGATCTACCAGGCGGATATCACCGTCGGGCGCATCATCAATTCCTTTACGCTCATGGCGGTTGTCATTTCGTGTCTGGGGTTGTTCGGCCTGGCCGCGTTCAGCGCCGAGCAGCGCAGCAAGGAGGTCAGTATCCGCAAGGTATTGGGTGCAAGCGCGGCGGGGTTGACGCGGCTGCTGTCGATGGAGTTTGTCCGGCTGGTCGGCATAGCCATCCTGATCGCCACGCCGATCGCGTGGTGGGCCGGGCACCGGTGGCTGGAGACGTTTGCGTTCCGGATCACGCTCAGCTGGTGGATGTTCGGACTGGCGGGGTTGCTGGCGTTGGTGCTGGCGCTGGGGACGGTGAGCTTTCATGCGGTGCGGGCCGCGATGGCGAATCCGGTTATCGCCCTCAAGGCGGAGTAGGGCGCCATGGTTTGCATTTGGGGGATCACAATCGGCATTTTCTAATCTCCGCACTAAAAGCGGAGATTTTTTACGCTATTTTTACCGCATAATATGCGGAGATAAATGCCGATCCTGGTCAGGCAAGCCGGCGGCGGAAGGAGCACGAGCCATGCGGTGGCTGAGTTCGCGGAAGTTAAAAAGGACTTTGCTTTTTAAGGTGAGTTTGACGATTTTGCGGCAAGTAAACACACCGGATTGCCAAATGTTTATTCTCCGGCCTGCTCCAAGATGCTTTTCAAAAGCGAGGGTGCAATCCGGAAGTTGGTTGCCTGAATCCTTTCAAAAAGCGGTTTGATCTGAGGCAGCCGGCGACCTTTCAAATCGTCAATGATGAGTAGGGAAGGCTGGTTCTCCGCGGCCAGGGCTATGGCGCTGGCTTCGCCCGCATCCACTTGAAGAAATAGTGCTGATTGAAAGTTTTTGTCCCGGACCGTCTTGATTTCCACCCACTCGGGCAGCGGTTTACCAAATTCTTCTGCGACCTCTATGGATGTTGAAATTGTTTTGAACAGACTTTGCAGGAGGGGAAGACTTTCGATTTTATCCAGTAGGATAAAACAACTGGCATCGGCGATAACGGCGCTATAATTTCGCGGCATCGCTGATCACGTCTTCTATGGAATAATTGATGATAGAAACGCCATAATCCGCCAATATTTCGGCAAACGTGGGTTTGGATAGGCCAGCCAATTCGGCGGCTTGCCCTAAAGATAAACGGCCCGATTCATATAACTTGGCAGCAAGAAATCTCACTGTGTCTTTGGGGCTCAATTCCAATGAGTCGGGTAGTTGAAGTGTAAGCGTGCTCATACAGTAAATATACGATATTTTATGTACTCCGGAATTGGGAATTGGTTGTGACTAACTCTACGCTTCCTGGCCGACCAACCTAATCCGTCACCCCGCTCGCCCGCTGCGAAAAAGCCTTTTGCTCATCACTGATCGCCGCATCGTACCCCCGCCGGTCGGAGAAGGCCATGGGGTTGTACGCATCCCCCGGCTGATGTTTTTTATGCAGGTCGAACTGGCTGGCGTGCGACGCAACCCACAGATCGAATTTCAATTTTGGCATCGTGTCGAGGGTATATGCATAGTCTTTCATCACGTCCGGGTAGGCGGGCATGCCCGGAAATTTGGTCGCGTCGAGGATGGTGGGGATGTTGGCGACCAGGACGCGGTAAGAACGCCGGTCGTCCCGGACCGTAAACAAAAAACTGCAGGCGCCCTTGGTATGACCGGGATGATGGAGCACGACAATCTCCATCCCGCCTAATTTGACGGTGTCATGGTCATGTAGCAGCCGGTCCGTTCGTACGGGGGCGAATAGAAAGCCCTTTCCGCCGAAGATAAAATCCGAGTTGCCGCCGTCGCCGAGCACCGGCGCATCCTTTTCATCGATGAACATCCTCGCTTTTGTCTGCTGTTGGATCGCCGCCATGGCGCCTACATGGTCAAAATGGGCGTGCGTCGCCAGGAGGATCTTGATATCGCGAAATTTGAAGCCGAGCGCTTCGACATGCTTCCGGATCATGGTGTCCGACCCGGGCAGGCCGGTGTTGATCAGGATGTCACCCGCCGGCGTGGTGATCAGATAGCAGGCGAGCTCATACGTGCCGACATAATACAGATTGCCGGCAATCCGGAAGGGCGGATAGTCCCTGACCCAGTCAGGCTGGAAATTGGGGAGGGGAGCCAAGGTCGGGGCTGGGGTCTGGACTGGGGTCTGGGCCTGCGCCAGCGCGGGAACGGCCGTCAGCCAAAGGATGGCTGCGGTGACGGCAGCGGGTAAGATCCGGGATAATTTTGCCATAGGTTTGTGATGGGTAATAAAGATACGAATCGACCGCGTTCACGTTGTTAAACATTTCATTCGCTGCGGAGCGATTTTACGGGGTTGGCGAGGGCTGCGCGGATAGTCTGAATACTGACCGTCAACAAGGCGATGGCGAAGGCGACGGCGCCGGCCACGAGGAAGATCCACCAGCTGATCTCCGTACGATAGGCAAACGTTTCGAGCCATTTGTACATGGCCCACCACGCGGCGGGGAAGGCGATGAGCGCAGCGATCCCGACAAGGAGGGCAAAATCTTTGCTAAGCAGACCGACGATGCCGCTGACCCGGGCGCCGAGGACCTTGCGGATCCCGATCTCCTTGGTACGTTGTTCGGCAGCATAGGTGACGAGACCGAAAAGCCCAAGGCAGGCAATGAGGATGGCGAAGACGGCAAAGGTGATGAAGATCTGGCCGGTCTGCTGGTCGGCGTGATACAATTTATCAAAGTCGTTATCCATGAAGGTGTAGCTGAAAGGCAAGCCCTGTTTGGCGGAATGGAACTTAGTTTCAACCTGCCGGACGAGACCGAAGACATCATTCGTGCGGAAGCGGACGGCCATGCTGCTCCAGTTAAACGTGTTGGCCAGCATGACAACGGGGTGGATCTTGTCATGCATGGAGTTGTAGTTGAAATCCTTTACGACGCCGATAACATGATAGGTGATGATCTTGTACAGATCATCGTGATTGTAGAGGATCAGATGGAGCGGGTCCTTTACGCCGAGCGTCGCTACGGCGGCTTCATTGAGGAGGATGGCCGTGGAGTCGGTAGGAAATTGTGCGAGGTCGAAGTTGCGGCCTTCGACGATCTGCATGCCGAGGGTGGGAATATAATGGTCGTCGACCCGCAGCGTGGTCATGATATTCGATTTCCTGGCGTCGAGCGAGGCCTCCCGGAACCAGCCTTCCTGCCAGTATTGGTCGCCGCCCGCGGTGGGGATGTCCGGGGTGACGGTCGCGTCGGTGACGCCGGCAAGGGTGAGCAGGTTCTTGCGAAGACTGTTCGTGCCATCCCGGCCGAGCGACCAGGTATCATGGATGACGAGTACCTGATCCCGATTGAAGCCGACTTCTTTATTTCGAATATAGTGCAGCTGGCGATAGATGACAAGCGTGCTGACGATGAGGCCAATAGAAATAAAAAATTGAAAGACCACCAGGCTGCTGCGAAGCCAGCTGCTCTTGAACCCTGCGGCCATCTTCCCTTTCAATACATCGATCGGCTGAAAGGAGGAAAGGTAGAAGGCGGGGTAGCTTCCGGCGAGACAGCCGACCAGCAGCACCAGCAGGATGAGGACGGGGAGGAACCGGCTGCTGAAGAGCGCGTCGGAATGGAGCGATTTGCCGGCAAGCTGATTGAACATCGGTAGCAGCAGGACGGCGATGCAAAGGGCGAGGACAAGCGAGAATAGGCTGAGCAGGATGGACTCGGTGAGGAACTGGAGGATGAGGTGTCCTTTTGTCGAGCCGGCGACCTTGCGGATCCCCACTTCCCTGGCGCGGTTCGCCGAGCGGGCGGTGCTCAGGTTCATAAAGTTGACGCAGGCGATCAGGAGGATGAGCGTGGCGATGACGGCGAAGATGTATACATACTGGATATTGCTGTTGGCTTCGAGCTCGCCAGACTTATTGGAATGGAGGTGCACGTCGGTGAGCGGGAAGATGCGACACCGGAAATGATTACCCGCTTTCTCGAGGTCGGCGCCTGAAACGCGGAACATTCCCTGGAGGGCCGGGTAAATATAGCGCTTGACGACCGCGTCTACATCCTTCTGGACTTCGGCTCGCGTGGTGCCGGGTTGGACAAGGATATAGGTGTAATAAGGATTACTTACCCAGTCGTTGTCGGCGGGGTCATTGAAGGAGTAGGCTTCGCGCATGGGACGAATGAAGCTAAAGTGGAACTGAGACTGTTCCGGCATGTCCCGGATGACCCCCGTGATCTGGAGGGGTGTATTGTCACTACCGACCTCCAGCGTGCGGCCGACGACATCGGTGCTGTTGAAATAGCGACGGGCGGCGCTTTCATCGATCACGATGGAATGCGGGTTGTCGAGGGCGGTATTGGGGTCGCCGGCGATCATGGGCAGCGTAAAGACCCTGAAGATCGTCGAGTCGGCGAAGGTGAAGCGATGGTCGAGGACGTGGTCGTTGCCCTTCCTCACCAGCTGGTCGCCCGGGTTACGGAACCGGACCATCTGCTGGATCTTCGGATAGGAAGCGACGATCGCGGGGCCGAAATATTTGGAGGTGGTGACGGCATCGTACTGGGTATTATTCAAGTAGATATCTTCATCGATCCGATAGATGCGGTCGGCGTTGACGTTGTAGCGGTCGTAACTGAGCTCATCGGTGACATACAGGACGATCAGCAGACAGACGCCCAGGCCGGCAGCGAGGCCGACGATATTGAGGGCGGTAAACCCCTTGCTTTTCCTGAGGCTTCGGAAGGCGATCTTGAGATAGTTGCGGAACATGGAATGGTCGGGTTGGTGACAAGTAAAGCGGCCAAATCATCCGGATGGTCCCAAAAAAGTGCCGGGTTTATAACGGCTTGAAGACCATTCGTCTGTCAAGACCTGCGCGAGACCATGTTGTTCGGTTCCGATACAGTGGTTGTGCAGGAACGGGCATCTCGCAAAGCGACTAATGTGCTTGTCCTCCGCGGGTACGTTTCATCGCTTTGCGCATAATAAAAATGATCCTTTCCGTCAAGAAAGCGTAAAGAGCTGAAGCGAGGTTACGAATATTGATCTATTAAACTTGTTGAACAGCATATCATGGGTTTTCAGCGCTTAATATACGCTTCATCATTTCTTTTGCTGCAATTTTAACATTCCATACATGAAAACCGAAGAATATAAAAACCAGCGGAATGGCGTATAATATATGAACCTCCTGAGTTATGCCTAAAAACAAAAAAAAGCAAACAAATAGGATCCAAAATAAAGGAGACACATAATAGTCAAAATAAACCACCGATCCTTCACTTTTAGTATCTATGGCAAATCTACCGCCGTCTACCATGCCGTAGGCTTCCATGCGAGAGCCTATCCGCCAGATGTTATGATTAAACTCAATTGAGTTATTCGTCTTTTTCAATATGACGTACCCTGGTTTGTCCAATACCGTAAGGATTTTTTCCTGTACGTAACTTGGCTGAAGATTTGCCGTCTTCGAAATTTGATATTTAATTTTCATCATTGCCAATAGCTGGTCTTGAGTCGGACCCGCTTCCAGAGCGGGTTCAATTTAAATTGAAAGATGGAGGGTGACCCGGGCAACGGCGGGTTCGAGAATAGTTACTTTTCTTTTACCCACTTGTCAATCAGTTTATAGGCAAGTTTCTTCCCCTCACTTAGTGAAAGCTTTCGCGCAGAGGCTGATTTCGACACCGCTTTTGTTCTTAGATTCTCATATTCTTTTTCGGGGAGAACCACATATTTTTTTTTGTCAATGATAAGCGTATTCATTGCCATTAATTTATGGACCAAGATACCAAATCTTCCGCCGAAAAGGAAATTCAACTGAACGACACGCGCCCGACCTTTGCGAAAATCAATTGGGTTACCGCCAATAAATTGCAATTCCTGCCAACTTCCCGACGGTAAGGCGCGAAAACAGCAAACGATGAGGCGCGGCCCCTCCCACCGATCTCCTGCAGCCGGATTTCTACCAAACGCGGCGACCATCCCCCCGCGGATCAATTCGGAATCGCCTGCCGCGGAATATAGTTTTGATCCCGGTAAAACATCCATCATGAACAACAAGATCATCCACATCGTATTACTGGGAGGCGGAAATGCTTCTATTTGGGCCTATCGCTCGCTGCTGAAGGGCCTGGACTATGCGATCCTGTTTGGCGAGGTCCGCATTACGGTCGTCTGTCCGGAAGACGTTCATTTTTTCCATGGTTGGACGGCGGAGAGCCTCGGCGGCATCATCCAGGACCAGAACCGGATGAGCCCGCTGGTGGATCTGTTCTTGCATGCGCAACTGATCAAGGGTGCAGCGAGCCGGATTGACCATTCGGCCAACCGCGTTCATATCACCGGCGCGGACGGCTCGACCAGCGTGCTGGACTACGATCACCTGCTGATCGGTATCGGCGCGTTTGACAGCGAAAAGATCGACGGGTTGAAAGAATATGGCTACCAGGTAAAATCTCACGCCGCTTTCCTGCGCACCCGGCGGGAAATTCAGTCCCTTGTGGAACAGGCGGCCATCTCCCCGGCGGAAGAAGCAAAACGACACCTTCAATTCACGGTAGCGGGCAGCGGTCTCTCGGGGGTCGAACTGGTTTGTAATATAGCCGAGTTTGTCGATGTCCTGAAAGCCGGGTATCCGTCGCTGCGGGATATCGACCCGGTGATTCGCCTCGTGAGCAGCAAAGCGAACATTATTGATGAACTGGACCGCCGCTTTACCCGGATGCGGAGTTACGCCGAACGCACGATGCAGCGGTACGGGATCGAGCTGATCCGCGATCAGAAAATAGTCCGGATCACCCGCGATGGCGCCCAGCTGTCGGACGGGCGTCGCCTCGAAAGCCGCATGGTGGTATCGGCCATCGGTCAATGCCGCATGCTCCTGAACGGAACGGAGGAGATGGAACGGGATGAAATAAACCGGTTACGCACAAACGCAAACCTGCAGGTTCCAGGCCATCCGAATATCTGGGGCGGCGGCGACGCGTGCAACGTCCCGCACATTCGTACGGGCCGCGCCTGTCCGTCAAACGCGTTGTGGGCGATCCGGCAAGGGGAACATGCCGGGAAGAATATCGCGCGCGCCGTCAAAGGGCGGCAATTAAGACCGTTTACTTTCCGGGGATTGGGACAATGCGCCAGCCTGGGGATCGGCAAAGGGATGGGTGAATTGTTTGGCCTGGAACTTACCGGGTGGCTCGCCTGGGCGCTGCGGTGGGCGATCTTCCAGTATTTCATGCCGTCAAAGAAAGTCATGTTCAACGAGATCATGGATTGGATGCACCTGTTGATATGGAGACGCCGGAAAGGGCTGCCGGCCATAGAACAACACCGCGGCCGCACCTGCTGGATCACCGGCGCCTCCGGCGGCATCGGAGCGGAACTCGCGCGGCAACTAAACCATTCCGGGGCCCGCCTCATCCTCTCCGCCCGCAACGCCGCCGGTCTGGAGGCCGTAAGAAACAGCTGCACCTATCCCGAAAAGGTGACGATCCTCCCCTGCGATATGGAAAAACCGGAAGCGCTGGCGGAAGCGGCCGATCGCGCATGGAAGACATACCATGGCATCGATTATGTTTATTTGAATGCCGGGATGGCCATCCGCGATATGGTGTTGAACACCGGGCTGGACATGATCCAAAAAGTGATGAATGTAAACTTCTTTGGCAACACGGTGGTCACCAAATCACTGCTCCCGCGGATGATCGAGCGGGGCTCGGGAACCTTTGTCGTGACCAGCAGCATCTGCGGCCGCTTCGGCGTTCCGAAGCTGTCCGCCTATTCGGCCTCCAAACACGCGTTACACGGCTTTTATGAGTCGCTGCGGTCCGAGAATGAAGGACAGGGAATAAAGGTCACGATGATCACGTCGGGTCTGGTCCGTACCGATATTACCGTCAACGCGCTAAAGGGCGATGGACGGCCCTACGCAAGGATGCAGGAGGCGGTGGCCAACGGGATCTCGCCGGTCAGCGCCGCAAAGGCCATCATCCGGGCGGTTGTCGCGGAAAAACGGGAGGTGCTGGTGGGCGGGATCGACAAATATGGGGTGCTCGTCAAACGTTTCTTCCCGGGCCTGCTCGCCTGGGCGATCGCCCGCCATCCGCTGCGGCGGCTAAGAAATTTAAAAAATATCGGGAAAAGAACCGATCCTGCATTATCTTTGCAACTAAGATAATCAGTAAATAAGATATACGATGCCCGATAGCGCCATTGACCGAACCAGGAGACTGAGCCAGCTTTATGCCTATACGTCCATCCGGATGCACGAAGCCGTCGCCCGAAAAGCCGGGCTTTCGGGTACCGATCACAAATACCTGGGATTTCTGATCCAGCGAGGCCGGATGACCGCGGGGGAATTGGCCGAATTGACGGGCTTTACGACGGGCGCGGTGACCGGGCTGATCGACCGGTTTGAAAAGAAAAAACTGGTGAAGAGGACTTTTTCGGAAAGCGACCGGCGGAAAGTGTTTATCGAGCCCGTGACAAAAAATATCATGGCGTTGCTGGAACCGCTTTATAAAGAGTTCAGAAGCCAGACGGTAAAATTGATCTCCTCCTTTTCAGCCGCGGAGTTAAAAACCCTCGACACCTATTTCCAGCAGGCCATCGCGTTGATGGATGCGACCACCAATCGGCTTGCCAACACGTGATCCCATGAAGAGAACAAATCGTTTTATCCTCGACCTCCGGGAGGCCGGCAAAACACAACTCGCACGGGTAGGAGGCAAGGCCGCCAACCTGGGTGAATTGAAAACCCTCCATGGGGTCAACGTCCCCGACGGGTTTTGCATCGTCGCGGATGCCTACGGGGAGATCGTTTCCAATGAAGCGGCGCTTCGCCCCCTGTTTGATCGACTCGACCAGCAAAGCTCCGATCGCCGGCGCATCGGCGAGATCTGTGCAACCATTCGCGCGATCATCGAGGGCATCCCCATTCCCCGGGCCCTGGAAGACGAGATTTCCGGCCACCTTGCCGGTTTTGACAAAGGAACCGCATTTGCGGTGCGATCCAGCGCTACGGTGGAGGATCTGCCGGCGGCCTCGGCGGCCGGCCAACAGGACAGCTATCTGAACATCATCGGCCAGCGCGCGATCCTGCAACACATCAGCAAATGCTGGGCATCCCTTTTCACCGAACGCGCGGTGAGCTATCGCATGCAACATGGCTTCCGCTCCCGCCAGGTCCGGCTCGCGGTGATCGTGCAGGAAATGATCGACCCGGAGGTGGCCGGGGTAATGTTTACTTGCGATCCGATCTCCGGCAACCGCAAGATCGTGTCGATCGATGCCGCCCGCGGTCTTGGCGACGCGCTGGTCTCCGGCCGCGTGAACCCCGACCACTACAACGTGAGAGCCGGCCACCCTGTCGAAAGAAAGACCGGCGCCCATACGCTTACGGATGATGAGGTCCTCGGGCTGGCGGCGCTTGGCAGAACGATCGAAAAACATTTCCACCACCCGCAGGATATCGAATGGGGGTTGGCGGCGGGAAAGTCGTGGGTTCTCCAAAGTCGTCCCGTCACGACCCTTTTTCCCGTTCCGGAAGCGCATGACAACGAAAATCACGTGTATGTTTCCGTCGGTCATCAGCAAATGATGACGGATGCCATGCGGCCGCTGGGTTTGTCGTTTTTCCAGGCGATCACGGGCGCGCCGATGCGCCATGCGGGCGGCCGGCTTTTCGTGGATGTCACCCCCATGCTGGCAACCGCCGCGGGCAGGGAGGCGATCCTGAATGTTCTGGGCAAGTCCGACCCCCTTTTCAAAAGCGCGCTCGCGAGCCTTGTGGCTCGGGGTGATTTTATAAAACCGCTCCCCGATACCGCCCCGGTCGAAGGTCGCACCACCGGCGACAAAGACAAACCCACCCCGCCCCGAAATTACCAGGCACTTGACGAATACGACCCCGCGATCGTCTCCGAACTAATCCATTCGAGCGAGGCGTCCATTGACGCCCTCCGACAAGATATCCGCACCAAATCCGGACCCGACCTGATCGAATTCGTTATCGAAGACCTCCGGCGACTCAAAAAACAGATCGCCGATCCCCGCAGTTTTGGCGTGATCATGACCGGGATGAACGCGCAGTCGTGGATGAATGAAAAAATGCAGGAGTGGTTAAACGAAAGGTCGGTCGCGGACACGCTAGCTCAATCCCTGCCAAACAACATAACGGCGGAAATGGGATTGGCGCTGCTGGATGTCGCGGACGAGATCCGCCCTTTTCCCACGGTCATCGAGTTGCTGCGACATGAAAAGGCGCACAGCTTTTGGGATGGGTTTACCCGGGTGGCCGGCGGCGCGGCGGCACAACGGGCGATCAGCACTTTCCTCGAAAAATACGGCGCGCGGTGCGCGGGAGAAATTGACATCACCCGGCCCCGATGGAGCGAAGACCCCGCGGCGATCGTTCCGATGCTGCTCTCGAATTGCCGGAATTTCGCGGCGGGTGAAAGCAAACGGCGGTTTGAGCGGGGGCTGCGGGAGTCCTTGCAAAAGGAATCCGAACTCATCGCGCGGCTAAAACAACTGCCGGATGGGGAGCAAAAGGCCGCCGAAGCGGGCCGAATCATCACCCTCATCCGCCGCTACAGCGGCTATCGCGAATATCCAAAGTATCACATCGTCCGGTCTTTCCTCCTATATAAACAAGCGCTGTTGCAGGAGGCGGAGCGGCTGGTACGCGCGAAGATCATCCGGGAGAAGGAAGATATTTACTACCTGGCATTGGAAGAGTTACGCGAAGTCATCGTCACCGGCGCCGCGGATCAACCGCTCATCGACAACCGAAAACAGGAGTTCATGGCCTATGAAAAGCTGAAGCCCCCGCGTGTCCTCACCTCCGACGGGGAGATCGTCACGGGCCAGTACGACAAGAACAACCTGCCGCCAGGCGCTTTGGCGGGGTTGCCCGTCTCGTCCGGAATAGTCGAGGGTCGGGCGCGGGTCATCGGGAAGATCGAGGATGCCGACCCGGAAGAAGGAGATATTTTGGTCACGCGCTTCACCGATCCGAGCTGGACCCCGCTATTTGTATCGGTAAAGGGCCTGGTAACCGAAGTGGGCGGACGGATGGCGCATGGAGCCGTCATCGCGCGCGAATATGGTTTGCCCGCGGTGGTCGGGGTCGAGAACGCAACGCAATTGATCCGGGACGGCCAGCGGATCCGGGTCGATGGAACCGAAGGGTATATCGAGCTCCTCGAGCCTTAAAATCCGCGGATTTATCCCGGCGGTGTTCGGAATAACGAAAAATCCAGTAATTTGATGGAGTACGGTCACGTACACCATACTACTTCACATGAGAAAACTGTCTTTAGCGGTGACGGCATGCCTTGTCGCCGTTCTCGCAACTCCCGTCCGGTCGCTGCACGCGCAGGACACTTCACTCGCAACGATGTTAAAGGGAATGAGCTGGCGCAATATCGGCCCAAACCGCGGCGGCCGCTCCCTGGCCATCGCCGGCAGCTCCAGCCGGAAAAAAGAATATTATTTTGGCGCCGTAGGCGGCGGGCTCTGGAAGACGATCGATGGCGGCTTTACCTGGAAACCCGTTACGGACGGGCAGATCACCAGCTCTTCGGTCAGCGCGGTCGCCGTATCCCCCTCGAATCCCGACATCGTATATATCGGCATGGGCGAGACCGAACTTCGCGGAAACATCATGCAGGGCGACGGTGTATATAAATCCGTCGATGGCGGTAAAACATGGAAGAACATCGGCCTGAAGACCACCCAGGCGATCGCCCGCATCCGCATCCATCCCACCAACCCCGATATTGTTTACGTCGCCGCCCTCGGGCATCCGTACGGCCCGAATGAAGATCGCGGCGTATTCAAGACGACGGACGGCGGCGCAACCTGGAAGAAGGTGTTGTACAAAGGCGACCGCGCGGGCGCGGAAGACCTGACCCTCGACCCGACGAACCCGGACGTCGTCTACGCCAGCATCTGGCAGGTCTACCGGACCCCGTATAAGATGTGGGGCGGCGGCGGAGCCTGCGGGCTTTTCAAATCCACGGACGCGGGCGCCAGCTGGACCGAGCTCACGACAAACCCCGGCATGCCAAAGGGCCCGGTCGGAAAGATCGGCGTTACCGTTTCCCCGGTCAATTCGAATCGGGTCTGGGCGATCGTCGAGGCCAATGACGGCGGCCTTTTTCGGTCGGATGACGCGGGCGCCAGCTGGAAGATGGTCAACAACGAACGAAAGCTGCGGCAGCGCGCGTTTTATTACTCCCGGATCGTGGCCGACCCAAAAGACAGCAACGGGGTCTACGCGCTAAACGTCAATTTCTATAAATCCACGGATGGCGGAAAAACATTTCCAAAAGCAATAAAACTTCCCCACGGCGACAACCACGACCTTTGGATCGACCCGGCGGACACGCTTCGCCTCGCGGAAGCCGACGATGGCGGCGGAACCATCTCGACGGACGGCGGCGCCACCTGGACGGACGAAGACTTCCCGACGGCGCAACTTTATCACATCATCGCGACAACCGACTTCCCCTACCATGTCGCCGGCGCCCAACAGGACAATTCCACCATCGCGGTTCCCAGTGCGGGCTGGGGTCAGATGCTCGCGACGGGCAACTCGATAAAACCGGGTCTCGGGTATGCGTATGATGTCGGCGGCGGGGAGAGCGGCTATATCGCGCAGGATCCCGATCACCCGAATATTTTTTATGCCGGCAGCCAGGGCGCCCTACTGACGCGGCTCGACCGCAGCACCGGCCAGATCCGGGACGTGCAGATCTACCCGCGTTTTTTCTCCGGCGAAGAGGCGAAGGTGTTGCCGGAGCGATGGCAGTGGACATACCCGATCGTCTTCTCGCCGGTCGATCACAAGCGGCTTTATGCCTGCTCGCAACACGTCTGGATGACGACCAACGAAGGACAAAGCTGGGACCGGATAAGCCCCGACCTGACCTACTCCGATACGGCCACGCTGGGGGTCAGCGGCGGGGTGATCACCCGGGATATGAACGGGCCGGAGATCTACGCCACCGTATTCGCGCTGGCGCCCTCCTGGCGGGATGTCAATACGATATGGGCGGGTTCGGACGATGGCCTCGTCCACGTGACAAGGGACGGCGGAAAATCCTGGCAGAATATCACCCCGCCGGATATGGTGAAGAATACGCGTGTGAGCATCATCGAGGCATCGCATTTCAAGGCGGGCACCGCCTATGTGGCCGCAAAACGTTACCAGATGGACGATCGCGCCCCCTATATCTGGAAGACGGAAGACTATGGGAAGACCTGGAAAAAAATTGTGGCCGGCATCCGGCCGGATGACTACGTTCATGTGATCCGCGAGGATATCACCCGGCCGGGCCTCCTGTATGCGGGAACCGAGCATGGATTTTATGTGTCGTTCAATGACGGCGACGACTGGCAGCATTTGCAGCTGAACCTGCCGGATGTCCAGGTCTCGGATATCGCGGTCACGGATAAAGACGTCGTGCTGGGGACCCACGGGCGTTCGATCTACGTGCTGGACGACGTGGCGCCCCTGCGGGAATTCCGACCGTCGGTCGCCGATTCGACCCTCCATCTCTATCAGCCCTTCTATGCCGTGCGCCACGCACAGGACGCGGTTTTTCAATATTACCTCAAAGACAGCAGCACGGATCTGAAAGTAGACGTGCTGGACGAGCGCGGACAAGTCGTGCAAAGCTTTTCGGGGATCACGCATGTCTCCACCGCCGATTCGCTCGCCGGAGTGGAGGAGGAGGAAGAATATGGTTACCGCTCGCGGCTGCCGCAGCCGCTGATCAAAAAAGGCGTGAATACCTTTACCTGGAATCTCCGTTATCCGCCGCCCGCGATGTTCAAAGGGATGATCTTGTGGGGTGCGAGCCCGACTGCCGGTCCGCTGGCGCCGCCGGGGAAATACCGGGTTCGTTTTACGGCGGGCGGGCAGGTGCAGACGAAGGATTTTGAAATAAAGTTGGATCCGAATTTGAAAGGAGTGACCGCAGCCGATGTGGAAGAGCAATTCCGGTTGGCGATGGAGATCCGCAACGCTACCGACCGGGCGAATAAGGCGGTGATCACGATCCGGAAACTAAAAGCCATGATCGCGGGTGGCGCCCATCTCAGCGCCGAACAAAAACAACTGTTGGCGGGGCTGACCGGGATCGAAGAGAACCTTTACCAGGTTAAGAACCAAAGCGGCCAGGACCCCTTGAACTATCCGATCAAGCTAAACAACCGCCTGGCAGCGCTGGAGCGAAGTGTGGAGACGGGCGATGCGAGGCCGACCGCCGGCGCGTATCAGGTATTCAAGGAGCTTTCCGCCGAGCTGGAAACGCAACTGGCCGCGTTGAATGCACTGTTGCAAAATAAAGTACTAAAGAATTCCCTACATAACTCCCTAAATTGATCATCATGCGCGCGTCACTTTTTATCTGGTTTATCCTTGCCGCCTTTGCGATGCGGGCGCAAGTTCCCGACACGTTGTACAAGGACCTGAAATGGCGGAACGTCGGGCCGTTTCGCGGCGGCCGTTCCAATACCATCACCGGCGTGGTGGGCAATGATCAGCGTTACTATGCGGGTTATACCGGCGGCGGTGTTTGGCGAACCGATGATGCGGGCAATTCCTGGCACAACATCTCCGATAGTTTTTTCCACACGGGCTCGATCGGGATGATCTCTGTGGCGGAGTCGGACCCCAATGTGGTCTATGTGGGGACCGGTGAACATGCCGTCCGCGGGGTGATGACGACGTACGGTGACGGCGTGTATAAAAGCACGGATGGCGGAGCGACATGGAAGCATATCGGGCTGGAGAAGACAAGACACATTTCCGACATCGCGATCCACCCGCACAATCCCGATATTGTCTATGTCGCCGCGCAGGGTACGGTCCATGGACCGAACAATGAGCGCGGCGTCTACAAGAGCACGGACGGCGGCGCCTCGTGGACAAGAGTGTTGTATATCAACGATAGTACGGGTATTTCTTCGCTTCAGATGGATATGACCAACCCGCGGATCCTGTATGCCGCGGCGTGGGAACATCGCCGTTATCCCTGGACGGTGGTGAGCGGCGGCCCCGGCTCGGGGATCTGGAAGTCGAGCGATGAAGGGAAGACCTGGGAGCGGCTGAAGAACGGGCTGCCGGAGAAGATGGGCAAGATCGGGCTGGCCGTGTCGCGGGCCAACCCCGAGCGCGTGTTTGCGATCATCGAAACCGACCGCGCCAAGGCCGGGTTGTACCGGTCGGATGACGGCGGAAAAACCTGGGCGCTTCACGGCGGCGGCGCCGATCTCGTCAGCCGTTCCTGGTATTATACAAAGGTAACCGCCGACCCGAAGAACCCGGACGTGGTGTATGTGTTAAATTATATGGTGCAAAAATCGATCGATGGCGGCAACAGTTTCCATGCGATAAAAATTCAACATGGCGATACGCACGAGTTGTGGATCAATCCGTCGAATCCCGGCAACACGGCGTTGGCGGATGACGGCGGGGCGCAGATAACGTCGGACGGCGCGGGTTCGTGGAGCACGTTGAATAACCAGCCGACGGCACAGTTTTATCGCGTCAATGTCGACAACCAGTTTCCCTATAAGCTGTATGGCGGTCAGCAGGACAATACGTCCGTGATCATTTCAAGCCGCAACAATATGGGCGAGATCACGGAACGCGACTGGATCTATGGACCCGGCGGCGAGTCCGCCTATCTCGTCTTCGATCCAAACGACCCCACCATCGTCTTTGGCGGCGGCTACCAGGGTTTTATCGATCGCATGGATATGAAGTCGCACGAGGTGAAGAGTGTCCAGGCCTATCCTTCCAATATGATGGGGAACACGCCGGCGAACATGAAGTACCGGTTCAACTGGAATTTCCCGGTGATGACTTCGCCGCACGATCCGCATGTGGTCTATCATGCCGGCAACGTGCTGTTCCGGTCGACAAATGCGGGCCTGAAATGGGAGGTGATCAGCCCCGACCTGACCCGCAATGAGAAGTCAAAACAAATCGACGGCGGCATGCCATTCACCAATGAAGGCGCCGGCGGCGAGGTCTACAATACGATCTATTATGTGATGGAGTCCACGTTGGATAAAGGCGAGATCTGGACCGCCAGCGACGACGGGTTGGTGTACCTGACGCGGGATGACGGCGCGCACTGGACGAATGTCACGCCCGCGGCTCTGCCCGAATGCCTGATCCAAAGTATCGAATTGTCTTCGTTCGATAGGGGCACCGCCTATATCACCGGCACGCGGTATAAGTTCAATGACTTCGGGTCCTATACGTACAAGACCGTCAACTATGGCAAGACCTGGACAAAGATCGCGACCGGTATCCGGACGGACGATTTTCTAAAGGTGATCCGGGAGGACACGCGGAACAAAAACATCCTCTACGGCGGCGCGGAACGTGGGTTTTATATTTCCTTCAATGCGGGCGCCACCTGGCAGCCCATGCAGTTGAATCTCCCCGTGGTGCCGGTCACCGATCTGATGATCCATGGGAATGACCTCGTGGCGGCGACGGCCGGCCGGGCGTTCTGGATCCTCGATGATATCGGGGTGATCCAGCAGTCGGGCGGGAATGTTGGCGCTGCCGGGAATGTTGGCTCCTCCGGGAATGCCGGCTCCTCGGGGAAAGCCGCCGCCGATTCGGTCAAATTGTTCCATCCCAAACCGGCCTATCGCTATGGCGCGGGAACGCCGTTACCGGCAAAGGATCCGCAGGCGGGGCAGGACGCGCCGACCGGGGTGATCTTCGATTATGTTTTACCGGAAATAAAGGATAAGGATACCGTCACGTTGTCGATCTACGACGCGGATGGAAAACTGGTGCGGAGCTACAGCAACCAAAAAGACAGTACGTATAGCGCGTATCCCGGCGGACCGCCGCCGGCGCCGTTGCTAAAAGCGGCCCGGGGACATAACCGTTTTCTCTGGGATCTCCGGCGGTCGGCGTTGACACCCGATATCAAAGGCCAGTTCATGACGGCTTCCTATACCGGCTCGATGGTCAGGCCGGGTGAATACAAGGCGGTATTAAAGGCCAAAGGGAAAGGTTCGGAAACCGCGGTGGACTTGCTGCCGAATCCCCTGATCGACGGTCTCACGGCTTCCGACTGGACGGACCAAAACACGATCCTCGAGCATATCGGCACCGACATTTCCGACGTCCACGGAACGATCAATAGCATGCGAAAGGTTCGCCAGCAGCTGAATACCCAGGCGGAGGTCTACACCGGCGTAAAGGATGCCGATACGTTGGTAAAGGAATCAAAACGCATTGCAAAGAGCCTCGAGGACTGGGAGTCGAAGATCCTCGAAACACGGTCGAAGGGCGGCCAGGATGTGATCAATTACGCCGGAAAGTTAAATATCGAGTTCTTTTCGCTATACCGGTATGTGGATGTGGACGATCCGCGGGTGACCGCGGGAGCCAGGGAACGCCTCGCGGATCTGGAGCAGCAGTGGGCGGCGGAGAAGGCAAAGCTGGCGCCGATCAAGGATTCCATTGCGAAATATAATGCGCTTGTGCGGGAGAAGAAGGTGGATGCGGTAGAGTATTGACCGTCGCCATCCAGCCTTTTAATTAACCATTTAAACAGGCGGGGAAGAACAATTCGAATTAATTCGGTAGCTTAAATGGTAATACCCAATCTAATGCCTACGAGCGCTCAATCAGCTGGTTTTTATGCAGTCAAGGCTGCCGCGGTTTGTTGTTTTGCGTCCATTTCGATTTTCGCCTGCAACCCGCCAAAGACCGAACGATACGGATTCCTCACCACCATTGGCCGCGATACGCTGTCCATTGAAAGCATCACCCGCCAGGGTAATACGTTGACAAGCGAGGAAGCCGACCGCTTTCCGGTGGTGCGGATCCGCCATACCGTCGTCAAACTCAACGACGACGGCAGCATCCGGCATTTGGAAATGAACATTCACGAACCCAGTGCACCGGCCGGTCAGCGGGATCGAACGGTAGTCGCCGAGGTCGGCGGGAATAAAGTACATCTTTCCAAAACAGATAGCACCGGAACCGTAAAGAGGGATTTTGACACCCGCGGCGGCCTTGTGGTGGCCCATGTCCAGCAGATGTATAGTATGTACGAGCTCTACTTCGCCGCGGCACAGAAGCAGGCCGGGGCATCAAATTCCGCGGCCGGAAGAACAATCCCCCTGCGCCAGTTCTATATCGACCGCGAGTTCGATCATTTCCCCTTGGGTCACGCCGACGTAAAACCGCTTGACAGCGGAAAGATGGAGGTAACACACGACTGGCTTGCGGGAACCGGCGAGGCCAGGATGGACTCTGCGGGGGATATGATCAGTTATTCCGGCGCGCGGACGACCTATGATGTACGGGTCAGGCGGTTGGATACGCCGCCGGATGTGAAGGGCGTCGCGGATCGTTTTCAAGCCGCGGAGGCAGCCGCCGGCCGCGTCCGCGAGCTAAGTAACCGGGATTCCATCCGGGCGCAAATCGGCAATGCGGTTTTCACCGTTGACTACGGCAGGCCGGTGATGCGCGGGCGAACCCTGCTCGGGGGTTTGATCCCCTATGACTATGTATGGCGGACCGGGGCGAATGCCGCAACACAGTTCACGACGTCGGCGCCGATAAAACTTGCCGGAATGCAGGTCCCCGCCGGTCATTACACGCTGTTCACCTTACCGCATCCGGCCAGCGTCGACCTGATCGTCAACAAACAATTCGGAGAGTGGGGAACGGAGTACAACGGCTCCCAAAACCTGGGCCGGGGAGCGATGACCAGCGAGACGGCGGCCACGCCGGTGGAAAAATTCACCATATCGATTGTTCCCAGGGACAGCAAGCACGGGACGCTGGTGTTCGAGTGGGGTACGTTCCGGTGGAGTGCGCCGATAGAAGTGCAATAGGGTATCCGAATCTCAATCCGTCAAATTTGCGGATGTTTTTTTTATTTAATACCTTAAGGTAATGACCCTGGTATGAATAAATCACGCTATCTACCAATATTTCTATTGTGCCTTTATCCCTTTTGTTCCTTTGCGCAAAAGGAGCCGGCCTTGACAGGTAGCATGGTTTTCAAGACCTCGAAACCCGATACGAGAAACCGGGTCTACAGCGGCCGTTTCCGGACAGATTCGATTTTCTACAACAATCAGCTCTCTTTTATCTCGCGGGACACCGCGCTGTTTTTCCTGGATGCCCGGCCTGCAAGCCTAACGGAGATCGCCTGTGCAACCTTTTACCGTGTGGCACCGATCAACAAGTATTTTCAGCTAAACGGGCTCGTAACCGATTATTACATGGAAAACGACTCTATTGCCGCGCGCTTGTCTTACGTGAGCGGGATGTTGGACGGCCCGTGTATGTGCTATTACAAAAATGGGCAAATCAGCGAGAAAGGTACCTACACAAAGAATGCTCGTACCGGCATCTGGGAATATTTTTATGAGAATGGACAAAAAGCGAAAACCATCCGGCTTACCGAAACCGGAGCATACCTGATCGATTGTTTTACGGAAGCGGGTCAGCCGCTCGCGGAGAACGGAAACGGTCGGTTTGAAGGCGAAGTGGTGACGGGTACGACTTCAAACCCGATAGACACGCGCATGAGCGGTCCGGTAAAAGACAGCATGCCGGATGGCGAGTGGAAAATCTATACGAATTACTCGCGCGATCCGCTGATGATCGAGCAATTTCAATCCGGGAAATTCGTCCGCGGAACCTCCAACGCCCTAAGCACTAAACGCGAATACGATAACAGATCTTTTAGCTCCTTCGAAAGCGTGCATCCGCTTGAAGCGATCAATCATTATCAACACAATGATATTTGCTCGGTGGAGGGAAAACAAGTAACCGTTCCACTGGAGGAGCTAAATTCAGAGCCGTACGCGGAGATCGAGAAGCGGATCAAGGCTATCCTAAAATC
Organism: Puia sp.; assembly: GCA_035501395.1. Lineage (GTDB taxonomy): Bacteria > Bacteroidota > Bacteroidia > Chitinophagales > Chitinophagaceae > Puia. The sequence continues at coordinate 15,208 of DATJWK010000159.1, read as the reverse complement.
GAGCAAATATCGCGGCTACGCCGGTTGGATCCTGCTGGATATTCACTATGACCGCAAGGGTAAAGTTTCCGCAACGTCTGTCCGGTTATACCAGGAAAACGAAGGGCTCCGAAAAGAGCTTCTTGTCACGCTAAATCATTTACAAAGGCGAGCGCCGTATTTGGTTGATGACAAAGCTATCCCCTTCGAAAAGTGTTATATTGTATTGGCGGAAGCAAATGATGTCGTGATCCCGGAAGAAGTGATTAACAAAATTCAAAATGGGTCGCGGTTTGGGCAGAATTGATCCCGACTAATAGGCCGCTATCGCCTCGCCTTCTCCCTGAAAATCCCCGGCGGATAGCGGTAAACCCGTTTGAACAACTTGCAAAAGGAGCTGATATCGGAAAAACCGACCTGGTCCCTTATCACGTCGATAGGCAAATCGGTAGTTAGCAGCAGGTCCGTCGCTTTACTTAGCCGTCTTTTTATCAAATATTGCCGCGGCGTCACCTTAAAGACGTTTTTGAATTGCCGCAGCAGATAAAACGAATTCAACAGGCTTATCTCCGCCAGGGTCTGGAGAGAAACATCCGCCTGGTAACAGGAATCCATAAAATCTTTTGCTTTGTACAGCCGCTTGTATAGTTCCTCCCGCGTCGCTCTTTTTTTTGCCTTCAGCTCATCGATCTCCGCGGATGTTTGGTTGTATAGCAGGATCATGTCGCCCAGGACGAAATAGATTTGTTCCAAAAGGCAGGCCTGGTCAACGCCTTTTTGCTGAACCAGTTTGCGGATGGCCGGCAACCGGGGAAAAGTGCCATCGTGGGGATATAGTTTTTCAACAAACCGCGGTGAGCCGTCGTAGTTGTTAAACGGATCGTCGAGTTGGCGATTGCCGTGGGAGAATATCCCCCCGTACACATCGGTTATATTCCGGGCGGTAAAATTTATCGAAAAGGAATGGGTTAGCGTTTCCGATCGGATCGAACTGCGGTATTCCGAGCCCTCGTTGAGTATCAAAAAGCTTTTGTCCGAGACACCAAACGCATGTTTTTCAAAGTGATAATGTTCCGTCCCCTGGAACGCGCATTTTACGGAAAGCGGTGTCCAATGCCGCGGATAGAAGATATTCTTTGATTGGCAGTTGATAATGACGATTGCATTGTCGTGTTGGCGATACCAGCGGTTCTCGTCATATTTCCCGGCGGCCGGATCGGGAAAGGATTCAATGACTTTTATAGGAAGGGTCATGGCTTTTGGTAACGGAGCAGAAGTTAGCCAGCTTGGCCAGATTTGGCAATCCAATTGTTACCAGCGGTAAAAAAGTCAATTTTCACCAAGGGGATTTAATGTAAAATAGGCATCATTGCCTATTAAATCTTAAAGAAATGGCGACCGGATGGTTCAGACATGCCTTGATCATTGTTCCCGCGCTGCTGGTTTCGGTGTATGGCAACGGGCAAAACTCGTTTCAGCGCCTCTCGATCTCCCATCTTGACCGGGCTGATTCGTTATTTACGGCGCGCAATTGGCGGGAAGCGAAGAAAATCTATGAAACAACCCTGCGGGATACGGCGTATAATTCGCTCGAGTGGAACCGGCTGGGCTTTTGCGATCTTAATCTTGGGTTGTATGCCGATGCGTTAACGTGTTTCCGGCGATCGCTGGTTCAGCAGCCGTCCACCCCGCTGAAGGCGATCGTTTATTCAAGAATGGCGAGAATATACGCGCGTGAACACCATACGCGCGAGGCGCTGGAAAATCTGGATAGCGCCGTGGCATCATCCTATGTCAATCTACGTGAATTGGACACCCTTCCCGATTTCGCTTCGATCCGGGATGACGCGCACTTCAAAACGATCCGGCAAGGGGTCTATGCCACACTATACCCTTGCATGTCGGATCCGCATGCAAGAGAATTCGATTTTTGGGTTGGCGAGTGGGATGTCTACCAGACGGGTACAAACAATTACCAGGGGCATAGCCTTGTTCAAATGATCTCAGCGGGCTGCGCCATCCTGGAAAACTGGGACAGCCAGAGTAGTACCGGCAAGAGCATCAATTTTGTAGATCCGGTTACCAACCGCTGGAAGCAAACCTGGGCCGGTTCCTACGCGGGCGGTATTCAGGAGTTCGTGAACGGCCGGTACCAGGATAGTGCAATGCGGTTTGATTTTCAATTTCTGGATTCGCATGGGAATAAGACGATCGGGCGGTTTGTGTTTTATAACCAGGGCCCCGATCAGGTCCGGCAATTCAATGAGACGTCCGCGGATGGGGGCAAGACATGGACGACCAGTTATGATCTTACCTACAGAAGAAAACACTGACTGAAAGGCCACCCCGGCCGTATCGGAAGGGATCGACCTTATTCCGACCTCAATCCCCTGACCGGGTTGGCCAGCGCGGCTTTTATTGCCTGGAAACCGACCGTGAGCAGGGCGATGGCCATGGCCAGCATACCCGCCAGCACAAACATCCACCACTGTAACGCTACCTTATAGACGAACGCTTCCAGCCACCGGTGCATAGCCCACCACGCTACGGGGGTAGCGATCAGGAAGGCGATAACCACCAGCTTCACATAATACCCGGACAGAAGGCCGACGATACCCTGGTTGGAGGCCCCAAGCACTTTGCGGATACTGATCTCCTTTGCCCTTTTTTCGGCGCTGAAGGCCGCCAGACCGAACAGCCCGAGGCAGGAAATGACGATCGCCATCATCGTGAACGCGTTGATGATATTGGACATCGTGATTTCCGCCTGATATTGGTGCTGGACCTTGTCATCCAAAAAAATGTAGTCAAACGGTGTCGATGGCACATCCTTCTGCCACATCGCCTGTATCTTACCTAGTGTCGCCTTATAGTCATCCGACCGCAAGCTGACGATCAATTGGTTAATGTCATCCCGCCCGGGATCATATAAAACCATAAACGGGCTCAGCTTGTCCCTGAGTGATTTGTAGTTAAAGTCCTTCATGACACCGACGATCAGATAGCTGCTACCCGGATCGCCGTTGTACAATCTTGTTCCGGGCGCGGAGCTTGCCGTCAATCCCAACCGTTTGGCCAGGGTTTCATTTATGATGACCGCCCCGGAATCCCGGGCGCGGAAGTCCCGGCCGCCCGCCAGCTGGATGCCCATGACGGTTATAAAATGCTCGTCGGAGGACAAGTTCTGCGGATCGATGGCGTCGACGTCATTTTGCCCCGCCAGCTTTACCGTCCAGTCGTGGTACATTCCGGCCCCCGGGTAGTTGTTGGCCATGCTGACGTCCGCTACTTCCGCAAGCCGCCGCAGGTCCTGGGCGAAGACCGGCATCTTCGGTTTGGTGTCATCGGTATGAAAAGTAAAGATGAGGCGCTGATCTTTCGCAAACCCCAAGTCCTTGTGTTTTATATAATTCAACTGCGAGAAGATGACTACGATGGAGGAGATCAGGATGATGGACAGGGTGAACTGAAAAACAACCAAGGACCGGCGAATACCCGCCGCCGAAATATGGCTGGTGAAATTTCCTTTCATCACCTTGACGGCCTTAAACGCGGAAAGGTAGAAGGCCGGATAACTGCCGGCCAGCAGACCCGTAAGGATCACAATACCGGCCAGGATCAACCATACGCTATTATCCGTCAGCATGGAAAGTTGGACGTCGGCCTGGGTGATCCGGTTCAGATAAGGCAGACAGATACCCAGGATCGGCAAGGCGATCAGCACCCCCGCGAGGGCAAGCAGAACGGACTCCGCGAGGAATTGAAAGATCAGGCTGTCCTTTCCCGCCCCCATTACCTTCCGGATACCGACTTCCCTGGCCCGCCTCGACGCCTTGGCGGTGGAGAGGTTCATGAAGTTGATGCACGCGATCACCTGGATGAACACCGCGATCAGGATCAGGATATTCAGGAAGGACCTGCTCACCGTGTTACCCAATTCCGTGTCATAGCCGGTCGAGGTATGGATGGAGTGGATGGGCTGCAGGTGCAGTGTCTTGGTCATGCCCGAATTTTTGAACTGGTCTTCGCCGTATTTTTTCAGCAGGGAAGGCAGTTTTTTTTCAAGCGCCGCCGGCGAAGCGCCCGGCGCCAATTTCACATAGGAATAGGAAAAATTATTCCCCGTCCAGACGTTATTTTTTAGGAAATCCCCGCCAAATCCGCCGGGATTCATCTTGATAAACAGGTTGGCATGCAAACTCGATTTGACAAGGTGTTCGTCCACAACGCCGGTGACGGTAAAGTTGTTTATCCCCCAGGCGTCGCTGATCCTGATCGACCTGCCAATGGGGCTTTCCGTTCCAAAAAGGCTTTGCGCCACCGGCGTCGACAGGACGATCGAGTTGGGCGCTGACAGCACCCGGTAGGGATTACCCGCCGAAAAATGGACATTGAACAGATCGAAAAAGCCGGAGTCGACGAGAAAGGCATCTTTGACATAAAAGGATCTCTCGCCGTACGCGACAAGATGCTCTTCCGCGCCCAAGGTGGGAATGGCGCGGGTGAATTGCATGACTTCCGGGAAATCGCGTTTCATTGCCGGGGCGATCGGCGGCGAGCTACTTGCCATGGTATGATGGTCCCCCGAAACGGCCAACTCGGTCGTCACCCGGTAAATGTCGGCGGCGCGATCAAATTGCCGGTCATAGCTGTACTGGTCCTTGACGTAGAAAACAATATACAGGCAACACAGGGTACCGATCGCCAACCCGATGACATTGATCACGCTGAATGCCCGGTTCTTGCGCAGGAACCGGATAGCCGTTTTGAAATAGCTTTGGAGCATAGCAGATTATATTATCGATCCTCCCGGTTGGACGAAAGACGATGCCAATTCTTAACCGTTTGTTACCCAATATTTTAGCGGGGTGCCTTGCGCCCATGTGCCCGGAATCGATACATGGGGTGTGCGGTTTCGGGAGACGGACCAACGGGTGGCCGTTTAACACTCGCCTAACAATTCCTTTGTTTTAGGTGTCGTATTTATTGCATAAGTTGCTGATATAAGCGATGGATGATCGCGGAGCAATCATTTTTGTTAACCAAATATGCCCTCGAGATGAAACATACATTCTATTCGCTATTGCTTTTTGCGGCAATGGCAGCTTTCCCAGGCGCGGGTTATGGACAAGTTGAAGGAACTGCCCCTCAGCAAGGAGTATTTGGCTATGAAAGAGGTGGTACTGCGTATATGGTCGTGCCTCCCAAGACAGGTTGGGTTTTCTATACGGTCAGGATCCCTGGCAAACCTTCGACCGTTTATCTCTCAGCCGTTGTTCCGGATGACGGTACGAAATGGGCCGAGGTCTTGCGACAACGGATTTATGAAGAAGAGGGCTCGTTCATGCCATACAGTTATTTTCAGGCCTATCGGGCAACAAACAAAGCGGTATGTGAAGCCACGAATACCGATGTATACAATCATTTCGAAAAATTGAAGGACAATTATAAGCTTTGCAGTATTGATTTTTGGTGAGGGGGGAAGGTCTCCCTACTCGCTTCTGTGATCTGGTACAATAATGCTCATGTTGCCCATTTAGTATTATCCCAATTACCCGCTCTAATTTCTGGCAGCGACCTTCACAAATACAGCATCATCGGATCTGTTATCATACAAGCTCAAAATCCTGTGCAGTTTTAACGTATCTGGGTATTTATTGCCAAAATAACTTATGCCGTGTCGCAGGATAAGCGGGATGTTTGGGTCATCGTGACTCATTAAAGTCGTGGCTTTACTTCCATCAAATGCTTGACGGCTATAATCGAATCTCATCAATAAAAATCTGAACTCGTTCTCTTTCAAATTAATGCTGTCCAACGGCGCTTTGTAATAGATCACTGTTCGATCGGGAAGTCGTTCCACCCCGTAAAAGAAACCTTCTACCGCATCTCCATTCGTGATCAACTCAATATAGTTGGCATTGTTATCATCGACCTTTTGAGCATACCATTCCTTTTTGACGGCATTCCTCAGCTCAAATTTATAAGTCGTTAGAATAATAGTTGAGATAATCAAAAAGGAAAGAAGTTTCATAAATAACGGCCTATTTTAGCGGTTTCCTTGGATAGATGTCATCCTTTGTATGCGGGATTCCATCGGGGCCCGAGGAAAAGAGGACATAACCTTCACTTGTCTTTTGATAGTTGTAATAGAATGATTTGTGAGCTTCCGGATGTTTGCCCAAAAAGGGGTCCTTTACTGGAACCAGAGCAGCTTCTCTTTCTAGTTGTTGCAAGCTATCCGGAAATTCTCCATGTCTCACTTTATATTTTTGCAGGCACTCGACAATAAGATCAAGATTGTTTGGCACCAGTAAAATTAAGCCGTTCTCGACGTCTTTTGAGGTTCTCATTCTGTTTGCCAGGTAGTACGAATCCAGTTTCGCCACGCCAAATCCCCCCGCGGTCATTAGAAGTATGGTCAACACCAAAGGAGTACTCTTAAACCTTGCTATTGCATAGATACACAGGATGATTCCCACCAAAACCCCAATACCAGGGATAAGGCAAAAGAGACTTAGATAATAGAATTTCTTGATTTTGGTAGCTGGCCCAGTTGATGTATTCATTTTTCGAACAAGGTTTTATTTATTACGCTTTTGGCTAAATCGTCCGGCATTCCACGCGTACGTGAGGTAGGGCTGATAATCAGCAGGAACACACCATCATTATTTCTGATAAAAGCGATTTCTATCGGGACTTTGGGCACCGTCAGAGCAAAGGGTGTTAGCGTAATATCGGCGTTGTGCCTGCCATTCTCAATTACAACAGCTGACATTTGTTGTCTAATGCACCACACCGCTTTCGTTCTAAACACGGTAAAAACAGAATCACCAAAAAACGAGATAGTTAGGTGGCTTGAAGGTTGGACCGAATCAGCCGCATACGATAAGGCGAGTTGTCCTATATGCAGCGTTGGATAATTGCTGCCAATGTGTAGCCCTGGTTTCCCTGTTCCTGATCTCAGTAAAGAATCCAAAGGGGCATCTGTCTTGAAATCCATTAAATAGGCTATTACCGAATAATCGCTATCGTAAATATATTGGGAGATGGGGTTTCTTCCTTTTATCAGGTTTGTTATATATAACGTCATTTTGGTTTTTGCTGAGTCGTCGAACAAATTGGTGTATTCCGGTGGGGAACTTAACGAGTACTTAGGGCTATAGTCGGAATGATTAAATAGAAATAGTGAAATTATGAGCGCAATAGTTGTCGCCCCCAGCATTCCCAACAATATTTTATAGATCAGATTCAAGACCTGGATCCGGCTCAAAATTGCTAAAGCAAACAGCCCATTGTGAATATATGAAAAAATTTACAGCAGATACCATATTACCGGAGCAGACCCCTGACAGAAATACCAGTACCCGCATCCGCATTGACGCCGTTACCGGGAAGGTCGTGCACGGACATTATGACTTCTGCACTTCAATCTTCACCACATCCTTCAGCAAGATCGGTTTGATCCGCATTTCAAAGAAATGCGTTTTGCTTCCGGCGATCGTGCTATCCTTGATCAAAAGCGTGTTGAAATAAAACGTTTTCCTGGTGCTGTCCGCCAGCGTGATTCGCACGGATGTCCGGTTGGTTACATCAATAATTTGTGTATTCCCGTTCTTATCCAGGCATCTGAGTCGCTGAAGGCTATTTCCCTCGACGCTAAAAGGGATGAAGGGAAGGTCGGGCGAATAGATGTACTTTCTTTCCGGCTGGGTAGCCGCCATTTGTTGGACGAGGCTTTCGGTAGAAAGATGGTAGGTGGCGCAGCTGGTCAGGAGTAATGACGCAAAAATGCACGATGTGATTTTTTTCATGGTGGGGGCTACCGGGGTTTAGAACACGATATTTGGAAAGATAGGGTTCTTTTGGGGAATTTTAAATTGGTTTGCAAGCGATTAACAAACGTGCTGTGTGAGGAACCACGTGATCCTCCCCCGAAATTATGGTGACCGATCCCGTAAAAACCCGTACCAGATGCAATAAATCCCGCATCCCGTAAAAAAGACAAGGCAAAATACTCCTGCTCCGAGCGGATTGTCATCAACAAACTTAAACATGTCTTCACTTTCGAGATACTTCATCTGCAATGTGTCTCCAACGTGAAGCGCCGCATCACCCCCGCTACTGATCGTGTGCATTTTTCCTTCATACTCAAATTTTAGGTCGCCGTATTTGGAAAGAAGACCGGGCAATTGAACAATGGTAACTTTTACAACCTTGCCCTGACTGTATACTTTCCATTGCGGAAAAAGGGCATAGACGATCACCGCCTCCAGCAAAAATGAGAGCATCGCGAACGCGCCCCAAAATATCCTGCTCGACATCATTTGAGTTCAATTTAAGATAATCCCATCTAATTTCGCGCCTTCGCCCGAAACGAATGTCGGCGGCATATGATTTTTTAATATATCTTCAAGGGGTAAACAGCCAACGTTAATATTCTGACTAAAACCTCTATTATGGCATTCAGACTGCGAATACCCACCCCGACATTATCAACGCCCATCATGCAAAGGCGATTCCTGGCAGCCGTCTTATTATCCTTTTCCGTCTTTGCTTCCAACGCCCAACCGGCCAAAGACTCGGCTGATCTCAATAATTGGTTTAAACCGGTAAAATGGAGATGCATTGGTCCTTTTCGCGGAGGACGCTCCAATTGTGCTACAGGGGTAGTAGGTAATCCTGCCGTATATTACCAGGGGAGCACGGGCGGGGGTCTTTGGAAGACGGAAGATATGGGGATAACCTGGAAAAACATTTCGGATGGATTCTTTAAAACGGGTTCCGTAGGTGCCGTAGCTGTCGCGGAAAGCGATCCTAATGTTGTGTATGTCGGAATGGGCGAGCATGCGATCCGTAGCGTGATGACATCCTATGGGGATGGCGTTTACAAATCAACCGACGCCGGAAAAACATGGAAGAAATTGGGACTTGATCTGACCCAGCAAATTTCACGCATCGTTATAAATCCAAAGGATCCCAACATCGTCTATGTGGCTGCGCAAGGCGCCATATATGGCCCTACCAAAGAACGAGGCGTTTATAAATCCGTCGACGGCGGCGCCACATGGAAAGATGTCTTGTTTGTGAACGAGAAAACGGGTTGCGCGGAACTATCCATGGATATGAACAATCCTTCGATTCTTTACGCCGCCATGTGGGAACATGGGAGGCTTCCCTGGCAGGTTATCAGCGGCGGCCCCGGCAGCGGTTTGTATAAATCGACAGATGCCGGCGAACACTGGACGAAAATGACGGAAGGCTTGCCCAAAGAGATGGGCAAAATGGCCATTGCCGTTTGCCGTTCCAATTCTGAAAAAGTGTATGCGCTGATTGAAAGTGATTTTTCAAAAAATGCCGGTGGATTATACATGTCATCCAACGCAGGGAAAACCTGGAGCCAGGTAACCGACGATCACCATCTGTTACAGCGAGCATGGTACTACATCGAGTTGTTTCCGGACCCCAACAACGAGAATAATTTGTATGTCATGAGCTCGCCAGCCATGCATTCCATCGATGGCGGTAAAACATGGGAAAACGTCTCCAATACCCATGGAGATTATCATAATCTCTGGATCAATCCCAACAATTCAAACAACATGATCATTTCCGATGATGGTGGTTCGGCCATCACGTTCAACGGCGGTAAAACATGGAGTAGCCAGGACAACCAGCCGACGGCACAGTTCTATCGCATTAATGTTGACAATTTGTTCCCTTATAATATTTACGCCGGCCAACAGGATAACAGTTCGGTAAAAATTCAAAGCCGGGCATTGGGCAGTCATGGAATGTACAATACCAACTGGTGGTCCTCTGCCGGCGGTGAAAGCGCTTTTCTTGCCTTCAACCCGGATGACCCAACCTATGTTATGGGCGGGGGATATAATGGAGGTATCGATATTCTCAATGCCCCGGCATTTGCCGGAACGAACATTATGGAAGCGCCAATTCAATACCAGTCCCGGTCTGCCAAGGACATAAAATATCGTTGCAACTGGAATGCGCCCATTATCTGCAGTAAATTCGATCCCACCGTTTTTTATCATGGTGCGCAGTTATTGTTGCGGACTTCGGACATGGGCAAGACATGGACGGAAGCGTCGCCTGATTTAACCCGCAACGAAAAGGAGAAACAGGGTACGCCTGGAGTGCCTTTCACCAATGAGGGCGTCGGTGCCGAAAATTACGGGACACTGACGTACGTCATGGAATCACCGTTGGAAAAAGGGGTTATTTATACCGGCAGCGATGATGGCCTGGTGTATATAACAAGGGACAATTGTGCGCACTGGACCAACATTACCCCGGCTGGGCTGAAGGAGTGTTTGATCAATTCCATTGAAGTGTCACCCGTTGATAAGGGGACAGCGTATATCGCCACCACCAGGTATAAATTCAACGATAAAACGCCCGGCTTGTACAAGACGACGGATTATGGCAAAACGTGGACAAGCATAAACAATGGAATCCCGGATGGCGCCTTTACAAAAGTGGTACGGGAAGATCCTGTTCGAAGGGATTTATTGTATGCAGGTACCGAAACCGGAATTTATCTCTCATGGAATGGTGGAAAGAATTGGGAATCGTTTCAATTGAATGTTCCTGTATGTCCGATAACTGATCTGCGGATCCACAAGGGTAACCTGATTGCGGCGACCGCCGGAAGGTCATTCTGGATTCTGGATGATTTAAGCCTGATCGAACAATACAAAAAGGACGCAACAGCCGTTTCCTTGTTTGATCCCTCCCCTGCTTATATCACAAACAGTGGAAGCGAATTGGATGACAACAATCCGGATTTTACCGGGCTGGCTTCAACGCATGGCGTAAATCCCTCCAGCGGGGTCGTTTTATATTACTATTTGCCCGCAAACATAGATTCAGCCAAGCTGACACTTACGCTGGAAATAAAGGACCCTTCGGGTAACCTGGTACGCACCTTCAGCTCGGTTAAAGACAGCACCTACAAAAAGTATGACGGCGCTCCGCCTGCGGACCCGGTTCTTTCGAAATCAAAAGGACTCAACCGTTTTGTCTGGAATATGCGCTATCCCAGTATGACTGGAATTCCCAATGTATATTTCGACGGCACGCTGCATGGCCATAAGGCCATCCCGGGAAAATACACCGTTACTTTAAAAATGGGCGGCCAGGAGCATTCGACGGTGGCGGAGATATTGCCAAATCCGTTGTATCCAACCGATGCGGCAACGTACCAGCAGTACAATACGGTCATGACAAGCATGGAGAAGGAATTGACCGCCATGCACAATATGGTCAACACGATGGACGCAAAACGGCAGCAACTGGAAAAACTGGCTTCTACCCTGAAAGGCGATCAATACGCTGCGTTGAGAACCGAAGCAACGGCGCTCGCCCAAAAGATGAAAGCCTGGGATAACGACATGGTTCAGCGGCAGACAAAGGTGTATGACGATGCTGAAAACTTCCCGGTAAAGTTCACCGCCAATTATTTGTTCCTTATCAATCAAACCGAAAGCGATTTGCCACGGGTAAACCAGCCCTCTCTCGACCGCAAGAAGGAGCTTGACGCGGAGTGGTCGACCCTGAAAGCCAGGGGAATTGAAATATTGGACACAAACATTCCCGCTTTAAATAAAAAGTTATGGGATTCCGGAGTTGGCGCCGTGTGGATGAATTGATTTCCAGGTACGGTCCGATAAGGTCCAAGGCAAGGAGCCATTCCGCGTTTTTCCCGGTTTGCGGCGAATAATCGCCCTATTCGACGCACAAATTGCATAAAATAACGGGAAATGCGATAAATATATGCTATATTTGACGCATAAATTGCGGCGAATAATATGCCCATCTACATCCATCAACGTCCCGAATGGCCCAATTTCTTTTGGGATCATGGCAGAATTGCGCCCCGGCTGGCGGAAGTACGTCATCATCAGGGGCGGCTTTTAGGCCGCATGGAAGGAATGGGCTTTCCGTTGCAAGCGGAAGCGAATTTGCATACCCTCACCCTGGACGTTCTGAAATCAAGTGAAATTGAAGGAGAAATTCTCGATGCAGACCAAGTGCGTTCTTCCATTGCGCGGCGGCTGGGGATGGATATTGGGGGCTTGATTCCGGCCGATCGCCATGTCGAAGGCATTGTCGAAATGATGCTGGATGCCACACAAAACTACATGGCTCCGCTAACAGATGAACGCCTTTTTAGCTGGCATGCGGCCATGTTCCCGACGGGCAGAAGCGGTATGCAAAAGATCGTCGTCGGAAATTATCGGGATAATGCCAAGGAAGACCCCATGCAGGTGGTCTCCGGTCCGATGGGGAAAGAAAATGTACATTTTCAAGCGCCGGATGCTGAATTGCTGGCAAGAGAAATGGCTATGCTGATTCGATGGTTCAATTCCCCGGTCGATATTGACCCCGTGTCAAAAGCTGCTGTCGCACATTTATGGTTTGTGACGATCCATCCCTTTGATAATGGCAATGGTCGTATAGCCAGGGCGATAACGGACATGCAATTGTCCCGGGCGGATCAAAGCGCGCAACGCTTCTACAGTATGTCGTCACAAATAAGAGCAGAGCGCAGAGAATACTATGATATATTGGAAACATCACAAAAAGGATCGCTCGACATAACGGAGTGGATGAACTGGTTCCTGACCTGCCTGGATCGTGCTTTAACCGGAACGGATAGCACACTTGCGGTTGTAATGAGGAAAGCCCGGTTCTGGGAGAAATTTTCAACCATGCCGTTCAACGATCGCCAACGGCTCATGTTGAATAAATTACTGGATGGATTCGAGGGGAAATTGACCTCTTCTAAATGGGCAAAGATCACAAAAACCTCGCAGGACTCTGCGGTTCGGGATATCAACGACCTGTTGCAGCGTGGAGTATTAGTAAAGGAACCGGGTGGGGGTAGAAGTACAAGCTATGTTTTGGTTTGAGCAAACGTTCCTGGTCTAAAGGATGGATATTTGCCCGGTTTTCTACTTTTATAGCGCCCGATTTATTGGGAGGAGGTCACAAAGGCCTAATTTCCGCCCGCAACTTTTACAAATACAGCATATGGGAATTCGGACTGAAAACAAGGCTACAATTTATAATATTCCAGTAAATCTCTGATTTCCTGCCAATCAGGATATAGATCGTCAAGCAAGCAATAAAACCTCCCTTCTTGAGAGATGGTTAGGACAACTCTATCTTTCAGTTTATCTTCTTTTAGCCCAATTTTGCCTTTTTCAAAAGTATCTTCCATTGACTTCTTGTTTACAAGCCCTCCTAAAAACTTTAAATGGATAGTTGTGATTTGTATTTCAGTATCACCGAAGTCTAAATACGCAATTGTCTTCGCGGTTTTCGTTGCTGATTTAATTATTTGAAAACAGTAATAAACAAATATTACTAAAGCCACAAGTAAAAAAAAATAAGTATTCGAAATCCCACGTTTGGCGACCTGGGCTCCGAATATCAGAAAATTGATTAACAATAAAACGAAAATCCCAACATAAACCCTCGCTCCAAGCCTTTTATTAAAAATCTTAAGAGCTTGTTCATCTGCGCAAAAAGTCCTCTTCATAGAATATAAAATATTTAATGATCTCGTTCACTCCTGTATCGACCCCTTATAACCTGGACAGTTTTCTAAAGGTAGTTTAGTAGTTTTTCATTTTCAAAAGGGATCGGATTATAATTTTGGAAGGCTTGATTGGGTGACTTTCTGCCCAGGGATCCATGCCTCCGCTTTTCGTTGTACCATTCGTAGTACCGGTCGATGACCATCTGCGCATGGTAGATCGAGTCGAACTCGTAGCGGTCGATCACTTCCCGTTGCAGATTGGAATGGAACGCCTCGATGTAGGCGTTGTCCTCCGGCGTGCCCACATGGGAGAACTCCTGATAGACGCCTTTGTCTTTCAAATACGCCCGGACAACCTGGGCGATGAACTGCGAGCCGTTGTCGTTGCGGATGGACATCCCTTCGGCTTTGTATTCTAGCAGCATCAATGATAGCAACACCAGGACGTCTCCTTTTTTGATATGGCTCCGCAGCTGATAGATCAACACTTTCCGGCTGTAGATATCGATTACCGTCAGCAGAAGCACATTTCTGCCAGTCCCGTGGATGTATACGTATTTGATGTCCATCGCCAGGTATTGCAAAGGCCTCTGCGGCTTTAAGCTTCGGAACCGGATAAAATTCCGCTTAAACGGCAGGGGCCTGATCCGGGCGCCGTACAGCAATCTGGCTTCTTTCATGAGGCGGTACACTTTTTTGTGATTGATAATCCATCCTAGTTCCCGGAGGTCGGCTGTCATGTTCTTGTAGCCGTAACAGCAGAACTCCTGCCGAAGGACCACTTCCATTTGCACAACGACGACCTTGTTGTCCATCCTTTCGCCCCGAGCCGTAAGGCTATGAGTGCTGGGCTTTATGCCCTTTCTGCCACCGGAGCGCTTGTAATAAAAGCTGCTGGGCGCCAGTCCGGCCCATGTCAGCAGGCTTCGAACTGGTATACTGCGAAGCGCTTACACCTTCACGAGCCCTTGAGCCTCCGCTCGTAGGCCTCGTTTTTTTTTAATAACTCGGTTTTGAATTCGAGCTCCAGTGCCTGGTTGCCAATAATCTTCTTTAGCCGGGCGTTTTCCTCCTGCAGCGCCCTCAACTCCGGGTCTGGCTTCCGATATTGAGGTTGCAACGACGCTGAGCCGCCTTTGTCAAACTGATGCTTCCACCGAAGATAAACAGAGTGTGCCACGTTGTGCTTCCGAAGGGTCTGAGTAACCCCATGCTGGTCTGCTTCCTGAATAATTTGAAGTTTCTGCTCAACAGAGAACTTCCTACGCTGTTTTGACATTGTACCCTAAATTTAATGACTAAATTGAATTGATCATTTAGTCCAGCCTTTTAGGGGGTCAATACACGACTTTTAATATCGAATAGTATCCGTTACAGGCTTATCTGTCAGTGTTGCACCTCCATCTTTATCTTTTCTTAAATTCGTACCCGGCACGTGCGGATTATAAAAAATGGTGCTTGGTTTCATTGAAACATAATGCGTAAGCGGTAAGACAATTGTCGGTACGACAAATCCGGAGCTAGGTGCAAACGCCGATGAAATTGACCACCTCGCGCCGATTTAAACTGACCAGGCTGCGCCGATCCAAATTGACCACCCTCGGCCGACCCAAATTGACCACCTGAAGTGAGGGTATTTTAGTTCATGCTGTCGGGTCCATTTAT
>DATJWK010000158.1:0-6913 GCA_035501395.1 Puia sp. | reverse complement strand
CTAAAGACCATCACGATCCGCCATGAACCGCTGACGGTTATCGACGCGATTAACCGGCAACTGGCCCACTATCCACACCACGTAGGCCAAATCGTCTATATTGGCAAGATGATCCGGAGCGATAAATGGCAAAGCCTGTCTATCCCCAGGGGCGCTTCGGACGACGTGAACCGTCAAATGAAAGAATTGCACGATCACCCACGCTAAACTTTTCCAAAACTCGCCGGTCCAAGGCACAAAACACACTCTTTGGTACTGAATTTGCACATCCCGAGTAGCATCGATTTAACTAACCCTGAAAGGTAAGGCCCCTGAGAAAGATTTGGAAAATACTCCGTAATACATTACTAATTCTTTTACTATTATTAGTGTCGGGATGGATCCTGATCCAGTTGCCTCCTGTTCAGACCTGGCTCGTCTCCAAAGTGACTTCGCGCCTCTCCAAAGACCTTCACACAACCGTAACCGTACGGAGCGTCGATTTCTCCCTCTTTAACAAGATGCTTCTTAACGATGCGCTCATAAAGGACCGCAACAACGATACCCTCCTTTATGCGGGCACGGTCAAGGTTAATATCACCGACTGGTGGTTTTTCAAAGACCACGCCCAATTAAGATATATCGGACTGAAGGACGCCGCTATCCGTATCCGGCGTACCGACTCGGTCTGGAACTACCAGTTCCTTGTCGACTATTTCTCCGCCACCCCCGGCACCGCCACGGTAAGGGACACCGCGCATGGTATCCAGTTGGATCTCCGGCAGATCGAACTCTCCCGTATTCACCTCAACAAACACGATGCGTGGCATGGTGAAGACATGGACCTTCAACTGAGCGCGATGGACCTCGACGCCGATACGCTTAGCTTCTCGGACAAGATCGCACGCATTAAGTCGCTTCGGTTCACCCGCCCCGATTTCACCCTGACAAAATACAAAGGTCTTCGCCCGACGCCGCCGGACGATACAACCGCCCCATTGAATGACCCGCTTCACCTGCGTCTTAATCCCGGCAAATGGGACGTAACCGTCGCCAGCGTCACCATAAGAGACGGCTCTTTCCGCAACGAAAAACCCGCCGACACCGCAGTGAACAAGCACTTTGATGGCGACCATATCTATTTCTACGCAGTCAACACCACCTTCTCCAACCTCCGGCTTAACCGGGATACCCTCACCGCCCAGCTTCAGCTGAGCACAAACGAACGTTCCGGTCTGGAGGTCCAACGGCTGAGTGCCCGGATCAAATGGTTTCCGGAAGCGATGGAATTTGCGCATCTCGACCTGCAGACGAACCACAGCCATCTCCGCAACTTCTTCGCAATGCACTTCCGGACCCTCGACGATATGGACGATTTTGCCACGCGGATCCGGCTTGACGCCAACTTCACCGATGCCGACATCGACAGCGACGACATCTCCTGGTTTGCACCCGAACTGTCGGACTGGAAAAAACATATCAGGATCACCGGAGACATCCAGGGAACCATCGCAGACCTCCGCGGCCATCATCTTCAGTTGACCGCCGGTCGCAATACCCTGCTGAATGGCGATATTCACCTGAAAGGGTTACCCGATATCAACCGCGCCCTCATCGAATTCAAGTCGAACGACTTTCGGACGTCCTACGAAGACATGGTGGCGCTGTTACCCTCGATCCGGAAAATCCAGCAGCCCCGGATCGACCGGGTCCAATACCTCCGTTTCCAGGGAACGTTCACGGGCACCATACACGATTTCGTCACCAACGGAACGGTACAAACCAACCTCGGCTCCCTGGTCACCAACGTCAACATGAAGCTGCCTGCCGAAGGCCCCTCGGTATATACCGGCACGATCGGCACGGATAGCTTCTACCTCGGCAAATTCCTCGACAATGACGATCTTGGCCGTATCGCCTTTCAGGGAAAGATCGATGGCACCGGTCTCAAGACAGGAACGCTTAGCGCAACCCTCGACGGCACGATCAATAGCCTTGAATTCAACCACTATACCTATCAGAACATCCAGGTCAACGGCGCCGTGGCCAAGAAAAAATTTAACGGGGAATTCCTTGCCGACGATCCCAATCTATCCGCTCACCTGAACGGCCTGATCGACTTCTCCGGTTCTCAGCCTAGGTTCGATTTCCAGGCAGAGGTTAGGAAGGCCGATCTCAACCGGCTGAATTTCGTAGACAAAAAGGTCGAATTCAACGGGAAGTTCAAATGCAACTTTATCGGGGATGACATCGACAACTTTCTGGGTAAGGCAAGCATTTACGATGCATCGGTATATAAGAATGGCGAGCGTGTTTCCTTCGATTCGCTCGAAATCGAATCGAGCGTGGTGGAGAACAACAAGACCATCACCGTGGTCAGCAACGAGTTCGACGGAGCAATCGTGGGCGAGTTTTCGATAAAGGACCTGCCGTCATCCTTCCAGACCTTCCTCAATAAATACTATCCAAGCTATATCAAGCCTGCGAAATCGATTCCGGCTAACCAGAACTTCAGTTTCGTCATCACGACAAAAAAAGTCGAAGACTATATCGACCTGTTCAACACCAATCTTTCCGGGTTCAACAACGCGGGTCTCAGCGGCCGGATCGATACGCGCAATAACCTGCTCGACCTTAATGTCGACCTTCCTGCTTTCAGTTACCGGCGCATCCAGTTCGACAATCTCACGTTGAAAGGAAGAGGCAGCTTCGACAGCCTTTCGATAGAGACCAACATCGGCGACGTAGCGATCAACGACAGTCTTCATTTCCCCGGCACCCACCTGACCCTCCATTCCGCCAACGACCAGTCTGCGCTGCAGATCAAGACCAGCGCC
Organism: Puia sp.; assembly: GCA_035501395.1. Taxonomy (GTDB): domain Bacteria; phylum Bacteroidota; class Bacteroidia; order Chitinophagales; family Chitinophagaceae; genus Puia. The sequence continues at coordinate 4,097 of DATJWK010000158.1, read as the reverse complement.
AGCCAGACACTCAATTCAGCCAACATCTCCGCCCGCGTCCAGACCCTTCCAACCGGTGTCCAGGTCACTTTCAACCCGTCAACCTTTGACATCAACAGCAAGACCTGGACCATCGACCGCGATGGCGTTCTTACCTTTAACCACAACATTTTTTCCGCGGATAACTTTACCGTACATAACGGCGAGCAGCAAATGGCGATGACCACGCATCCTTCCGATGCCGGTGACTGGAACGATATTCATCTTGACCTCCGGAAAGTCAACATCGGCGACTTTACCCCTTTTGTTGAAAAGGCAGAACGCATGGAAGGGCTTCTCACCGGCAGCGCCGAAATAACCAACCCATTCGGCCACCCGGGCATAACCTTTAATGGCGGCGCCGACCAGTTCCGTTTCGCCAACGATTCTATCGGACGGATCGATCTTGCTGCGGACTACAGCGCAGCCGCCGGTCTAGTCCATGCAACCGTACACTCGGACAATCTTAACTACCGGTTCAACGGTACGGCGGTTATCCATACCAAGGACAGTGCCGCCGCTTCGCCCATCGACATTACCACCGATGTCGCCGAAATGAAGATCGATCTGCTCGAAAAATACCTGAACGGCGTCTTTACCAACCTGACCGGCACGGTGACGGGCAAACTCCATATTGCCGGACCTGCTTCGCACCTGCTTTACCTCGGTACGGTCAACCTCCGCGACGCAAGCCTCAAGGTCGCTTACACCCAATGCACCTACAAGATCCCTACCGCCACGATCCAATTCAAAAAGGATACCATTGACTTCGGCACGCTCCAGGCAAAAGACAGTTTCGGTCACACCGCCGACCTCCTCCGCGGCCGCCTGTTCCATCATGCCTTTAACGACCTGGGCTACGATTTCGAGCTGAATACGAATCGCCTCCTGCTGCTCGACACAAAAGCGACCGACAACAACCAGTTCTTCGGCACCGTCATCGGCAAAGCGCGTGTCACCCTGACGGGGCCGGAAAGCAACATGCGCATGGATATCAAGGGCGCTCCCACCGACAGTTCGAACATCTATTTACCCCCCTCCGTTACCCGCGAAAGCGGCGAAGCCGACTTCCTCCAGTGGAAGGTATACGGGACGGAGATCAATAAGAAGTCCCCGGACAAAAAGAGCAGCAATCTCTTCGTGACCCTCAATGTGGACGCGAACAACTATGCTAATATCTACATGATCCTTGATCCGCTAAGCGGCGATATCATAAAGACCAACGGCCGGGGCAACCTCGTCATGACGATCGGCAGTACCCAGGACCTGACCCTTAACGGCCGTTACGAAATAGATCGGGGATCATACATTTTCACGTTTCAGACATTTATCCACAAGCCCTTTGTGCTTAAGGAAGGCGTCGGCAACTTCATCCAGTGGACCGGCAACCCATATGATGCAAACATCAACATCCAGGCGGTATATACCGCGCAAAACGTACAATTCAGCGACCTCGGAATCTCCTCCACCGGGGGAGGCGGTGTATTCGTCAATAGCCAAAACGTGCTGCACTATCGCGGCGACATCCTGGTAACCGCTACCCTAAAGAAAAGCCTCCTGTCTCCGGACATCTCGTTCCAGATCGACCTGCCGGATAATAGCCCGCTAAAGAATGACCAGGACGCGGTCTCTCTTATCCAGAAGATCCAGAGCGATCCCGGTGAATTGAATAAGCAGGTCTCCTGCCTTGTCGTGCTGAATAGCTTTGTGCCACTGTCCAATACCACTGCCGTTTTCGACCCCACGCAAATCGGCGCCAACGTGGTGGTCAATAGCATATCCGGCATCCTGTCCAACGCCTTCCGGAAGCAGGTCTCCTCGGTGCTGCAGCGGGTATTCAAGGATAAAAGCCTGCAGGTGAACTTTATGCCGACCGTGTACAACGGGAGCAACGTCGTTCCGACGGAAGCCCAGACCGGTCTGACCTACGACCGCACCAACCTGAATTTTTCGGTTGCAAAGAGTTTCATGAATGAAAAGCTGACGCTGAATATCGGCAGCGCCTTCGATTTTGGAATGTCCACCGCTCAGGAGCAGGCCGCCGCTTTCCAATTTCTGCCCGATATCAACGCGGCCTATAAGATCACCGCGGACGGCCGCGTCTCCCTCACCTTGTTCTATCGCGACTCATATAACTATTTGTCCGCAAACCATAACCTGAACAGTTCCGGGGCCGGCCTCTCCTACCATCGGGACTTCGACCGCATCGACGAACTATTTAAAAAGAAGAAAAAGAAAAAGGTGCCAAAGGTGACGGCACAGCAAAAAGACGCACTCGCGCCAAAGGAAGAAAATACCGCCGGTACCGCCGATTCCGCCAAACCGGAAAATTAACCCCCTTCAGCCGCCGTCTTGACCGACGATTTATCCCCCAAAAGCCTTGGCAGAGGCGGAAGCCTTGGCGCAGGCGGTAGCTTCAGCGCAGGCGGAAGCCTTGTCGCAGGCGGTAGCTTCAGCGAAGGCGGGCCTCTTTTTTCAGGATTTCATGCCCCAGCTTATCGCGCTTCGTCTCGAGATATCGCTCATTATGGGGGTTCGGCCGAACCTCTACCGGCACCGACTCGACGATCTCCAGTCCATACCCCAGCAACCCCGCGCGCTTCCGTGGATTATTGCTGATCAAGCGCAGTTTCGTTACCCCCAGATACCGCAAGATCTGCGCACCAACCCCGTAGTCCCGCTTATCCATCGGAAAACCAAGATGGAGATTCGCCTCCACGGTATCGAGCCCTTCTTCCTGCAGCTTGTACGCCCGAAGTTTGTTCAACAAACCGATTCCCCGCCCCTCCTGGTTCATATAGAGGATCACCCCCCGCCCTTCCGCCTCCACCATTTGCATGGCCGCATGCAACTGCTCGCCGCAGTCACACCGGAAGGACCCCAGAATGTCCCCCGTAAAACAGGAGGAATGAACCCGCACAAGCACCGGCTCCTCCGGTTTCCATTCTCCCTTGATCAATGCCAAATGCTCGTTGTTCGTATTCTTCTCATTGAACGCGATCAGCTTGAAATGACCGTATTTGGTCGGCATGTCTACCCGCACGATCTCTTCGATCAGCGAATCCGTCTTCAACCGAAATTCGATCAGGTCCTTTATCGAAATGATCTTCAGCCCGAACCGCGCGGCGATCTCGACAAGCTGCGGCATCCGCGCCATCGTCCCATCCTCGTTCATGATCTCAACCAAAACGCCCGCCGGCTCAAAACCCGCCAGACGCGCCAGATCGATCGTCGCTTCGGTATGACCCGCCCGCCGCAACACGCCCCCGCGCTTTGCGCGTAAAGGGAAAATATGACCCGGCCTTCCCAGATCCTCCGGCTTCGTCGCCGGGTCGATCAGCGCCTGCACCGTCTTGGCCCGGTCATGCGCCGAGATCCCGGTTGTGCAGCCATGGCCGAGCAAATCGACAGAGACCGTGAACGCCGTCTCATGAAGCGCGGTGTTATTGTTGACCATCAACCCCAAACCCAGCTCGTCGCAACGCTCCTCCACCAGCGGAGCACAGATGAGCCCCCGTCCGTGTTTGCTCATGAAGTTGATCGTTTCCGGCGTAACCTTCCGCGCCGCGGTGATAAAATCACCCTCGTTCTCCCGATCCTCGTCATCCACCACGATCACCAGCTTACCCTGCTTAATATCTTCAATAGCGCCCTCAATACTCGATAACATGCGATTGGTTTTTAGCCCGGATCTCCCGGTATTGCAAAATTAACAATTTAAACGTCGGAATGTTAGCCCCGGATGCCTTCGGCCGCCGTCTTGACCGCCAAAGCCTTGGCGGAGGCCGTAGCTTCAGCGAAGGCGGCCTTCGGCCGCACCCGGCCAATCCCGCAAAACATTAGCGAACGGTCAGCCGGATATTAAGAAAAAGTTACCGTGCAGCATAACGCGCCATTTCGCTTTCTTTTTACCTTTTTGAAGCCATCAACCCCCAGTTTGATTAAAAATCAACTTAATATCTACAAATTTTTAATGTGAGATCCTTTTTTTTCACAAAATATCAGGGTCGATTTGTTATAATTATATAAATAATACATTTGCCACCTGCTGCCATCTGTTAATGATTTCATAACGGCCA
>DATJWK010000157.1:0-9531 GCA_035501395.1 Puia sp. | reverse complement strand
GGAACGAACTGGTATGACAACGCCGTCCGTCAGGCCTGGCAAAAGTCCGACCCCATTTGGCATGTATCGAGCTACTATATCCCGGTCAATTCTTCCCGGGTCCGTTTCCGGATCGTGATGAGCAGCGACCCCGCAACCAATTATGAGGGAGTGGGGATCGACGACATCCATATCTTCGATGCTGCCGCGGTCTATACCGGTCCCGACATCACCGGCGGCCTTGCTCACCCGGTTAGCGGAACCGGGTGGGTCGATTTCAACATCGGCGGAGGCCAGGTCGCTTCGATCAATCCAAACGGCCAGGATCTCGGTCTGACGACAGTAAAAGTGTTCTTCAACAACACCGGCCAGGTCCGCCATGACTCCCTGCAATATTACCTCGACCGTAATATCGTTGTCCAGCCTTCGAATGTCCCATCCGACAGCGTCTCCGTTCGGTTCTATTTCACCGACGACGAAGCCGTCACCCTGATCAATGCCACGGGATGCCCGGCCTGTACCACGATCGGCGATGCCTATCAGTCCGGGGTTGCGCAATACAGCAGTCCCATCGCCAACGAGGAAGACAGCACGCTTGCCAATGACACGAGCGGCCTCTGGAATTTCCACACGCCGCATCAACAGGTGAGCGTTATCCCGAATGATAACGGCTACTACGCCGAGTACGTGGTGGGCGGATTCTCGGAGTTCTGGATCTGCAACCGGGCGCCCGTTCAGCCGGCGAATTCCATTCCGGGTCTGCTGACCTTCACCGCGGTCAAGTCGGGCGCCACGGCGCTGCTTCAGTGGAGCGTAAGCCATGACCGGACCATTCAGCGTTATGTTGTCGAAAAGAGTACGGACAGCATCAATTTTTACGGCATCGACTCCCTGCCGCCATTGAGCGACCAAAACTCCGTCCATTCCTATCGGTACAATGACCCCGGACTGGCGCCCGGCACGAACTACTACCAGCTGAAGCTCGTCGATCTGAACGGAAACATCACCTGGTCACCGGTTCGTTCGGTGGTGGTGACGGGCAACGGCGGACCGATCACCATCTTCCCTAACCCCGTTGCTGACGGTACGCTTTACATCAGCGGCACCGTTAATTTCCGGCGAATTCGTTTGATGGATGTGATCGGTCAGGTCATCATCGATCGCGAAGCGCAGGGCTATTTTCAAACCGTACCGGTCCGGAACCTTGCACGGGGCATCTATCTGGTTGTAGTTGATACGGATACGGGCCGGCAGGTACAAAAGGTTTTTGTTAAATAGGGGGTAGGTGTAGCGGTAAGAACCCAACCGGCCGGAGCCCGGTCAAGACATAAGATAACCGTTAATCCCTATATTTGCGGTCCCCTGATGCCCGCTCGGGCAGGGATCAAAAAATAGTATACCAATGAATTTTAACCGTGTGAACAATGTCGTGGGCTGGACCGTGGGATTGATTGCCTGTACCGTCTATGTCATGACGATGGAGCCGACCGGAAGCTTCTGGGACTGCGGCGAGTTCGTCTCCAGTTGCTACAAACTGCAAATTCCCCATCCCCCCGGCGCCCCGCTCTTTATCCTGCTCGGCCGCTTTTTTATCATCCTGTTTGGTGACAATCCGCATACGGCGGCCCGTGGCGTCAACTTTATGAGTGCGATCGCCAGCGGTCTCTCGATATTGTTCTTGTTTTGGTCCATTACCCATTTCGCGCGCCGGATCGTGGTGAAAACGGATTCCTTCGTCGAACCGGACCGCCGCCAGACCTTTACCATCATGGCGGCCGGCGCGATTGGCGCCCTCGCCTATACCTTCTGCGACTCATTTTGGTATAGCGCGGTGGAAGGCGAAGTGTATGCATCCTCCGCATTTTTTACCGCGCTTGTCTTCTGGGCCATCCTGAAATGGGAACGTAACGCCGACAAGCCCGGCGCGGACAGATGGATCATCTTTATATTCTACATGATGGGGCTTTCCATCGGCGTTCACCTCCTGAACCTTCTGACCATTCCCGCGATCGTCATGGTGTACTACTTCAAGCGGTACAAGCCGACCGTCACCGGCGCGATCATCGCCTTCCTGATCGGCTGCGCCATCACCGGTACCGTTCTGAAATTCGTGATCCAATACACGATAAAAGGTGCGGGAGAGTTCGATATCTTCTTTGTCAATCACCTGGACATGCCCTTCTTTGTCGGGTTTGGCGTTTTCTTCGCCTTGCTTACGGCGGCCCTCGTGTTCCTCAACCGGTGGGCGGTCAGGCGCGGTTATTATTACCTCAAGATGGCCGTCTGGTGTGTGGGATTTATGCTTCTGGGTTATTCGACCTACTTCACCACGATGATCCGAAGCAATGCCGACCCCGGTGTGGATATGTATAACGTCGACAACCCGGTAAGCCTTGAAGGTTATCTCAGCAGGGACCAGTACGGCGACTGGCCGCTCCTTTACGGCCCGGACTATACCGACCCCGCGCCGCAGGAACCGGGCTCGGATCTCTATGTAAAAGGCAAGGACAAATACGAAGTTGCCGGGAAGACCGTCGTCCAGAACTGGGGCGGCGCGGCCAACCCCCACCTGTTCCCCCGCATGTGGAACAGCAGCAACGAACGCCGCGAAGTCGATACTTATAAAAAATTCGGTAACGTTGAAGACAATGACCAGCCGACCATGGCCAATAACATGGCTTATTTCTGGAACTACCAGACCGACTGGATGTTCATCCGCTATTTTATGTGGAGCTATGCCGGCAAACAAAACGACCTGGAAGGCTTTGGCAACCCGCGCGACGGGAACTGGGTCACCGGCATCTCTTTCTTCGATGACTGGCGCCTGGGTGACCAGAGTAAAATGCCGGATAGCATCCATGTCAACAACAAGTCGTATAACCGGCTGTTTATGCTGCCGCTCATCCTGGGGATCGTCGGCCTGGTCTTCCAGTTCGTGCGCCACCGGCATGACTTCTGGATCGTCATGTTACTCTTCTTTTTCACCGGCTGGGCCGTCGTTATCTACCTGAATCAGGCCGGCCTCCAGCCCCGTGAACGGGACTATGCCTACGCCGGCGCCTGCTATGCGTTTGCCATGTGGATCGGGCTTGGCGTGATCGCCCTGCAGGAGGTCCTGGCCAACCGCGTCTTCAAGGGCAGGTCCGACGTCGCCAATTACGTCTCCGCTGTTCTTTGCCTGCTGGCGGTCCCGGTACTGATGTGCAGCCAGGAATGGAACGACCACGACCGGAGTAAGAAGACCCTGGCCAGGGATCTCGCAAAGGACTACCTGGAAAGCTGTCCGAAGAATGCCATCCTCTTCTCCTTCGGTGACAACGATACCTATCCGCTCTGGTACGCACAGGAGGTGGAAGGCATCCGCCCGGACGTCCGCGTCATGGTCAACACCTTGCTGGGCACGGACTGGTATATGAACCAGCTTCGCTACAAGATAAACGAAAGTGCACCGTTCGATGTCATTTTTACGCCCGAACAGATCATGGGCGACAGACGCAATGCGGCCTATTTCAACGATAAGATGCCGGGATTCGATCCCAACAAATACTATGATCTCTACGATATCCTGAAGAATGTCGTCGGAAGCGACGACCCAAAATATACGGTTCAGTCGGATGCCGGCAGCCTTTTAAATATCGTCCCCACTCATAAATTTTCGATCCCCGTCGATACCAACCTGGTCCGCGCCAATGGCACGGTCCACCCGGGAGACAGCGTCGTCCGCGAACTGCATCTCGATATGGCTGCGGACCGGCACCTGCTGCTGAAGAACGATCTCGCCATGCTTGCGGTGATCGCCGCCAGCAAATGGCAACGCCCGATCTGCTTTACGTCGCAACAGGAATTGGGAGGCCTCGGACTGCTGAAATATACCCGGCTGCGCGGTCTCTCCTACCAGCTCGTTCCGGTGGAAAACAAAGACCCCAATGCGGAAGCGGTCGACAACGATGCCGCATACGACGTGATGATGAACAAATTCGAATTCGGCAACGCCAAGACACCGGGGGTATACTATGACGAAGAGAACCGGCGTCACCTCAATTCGATCAAATACGCTACAGCCCAACTGGCCAGCAGTCTGGCCGATGCGGGTAAGAAGGACTCCGCGCGCAAGGTCCTGGAACACTACGACCAGAACGTCTTGCAATCCAACTTTCCGTATGGTATGACCTCCAACCAGAGCAACCTGCACGACTATTTCTCGTTCCGTTTCCTGGAAGCCTGTTATAAATCGGAGGATTGGGCACTCGTCCAAAAGGTAGAAGCGTCGGTAAGGAAGGACCTTGAGCAACAAATGCGTTATTATCAGTCATTGGGAGAAAATATGACCGACAACCAACTGGTCAACAGCGCTTACATGCTGCTGAACAACAAGGGCGCCGGCAACCTCAGCGACGTCCAGGCGCGATGGTTTGCCCAGGATATCTTTTCCACCTATCAAATGCTTGACCAGCTAAACAGGTTGAAAAAAGAGTATCCCAGGGCTCCTTCGGCTCCGCCGGGCTCCGGCTCCCTGAAATAGCGCGTCGCAGGCGCGTCAAATCCGGATTTGCCCCCGCAGGTCCGGATTTTTTTTTGCAAATGTGGCGGAGCCACCCTATCTTTGTCTATCATAATGGTAGACATTAATATGCCCAGGTCCTCTTCTCCCTTCTTGCCTTTCTCTTCCATCTGCTGCAACCCTTGCTGTTGTTGCTGTTGATCCCGGCTGTCTTCTCTACGCCATGGACGGCCTTCCAAAAAAAACACATTAACACGCTAGATGGAAAATAACATAACCTTACTGGACACCCAAATACTCCACCAAATTAGTGGATTATCCATCGCCGACAGCCTGTCGGCACTGACGGCCAGATTCCCCGGCCGGGTGACCTTTTCGACCTCCTTTAGCCTGGAGGACCAGGTTATCACGCACATCATACTGTCCGAAGGTCTTCCCGTCTCGATCTTTACGCTCGACACCGGGCGGCTCTTTGCCGAGACCTATTCCGTCTGGAGCGCCACCAACGAGCGTTACCGGACAAAGATTACGGCCTACTACCCGGACCGCGCGCTTCTGGAGCCCTGGCTGCATGACCACGGCCCCAATGCTTTCTATGAGTCCGTAGAGAACCGTAAAGCCTGCTGCCATTTCCGGAAGGTCGAGCCGCTGAAGCGCGCCCTGGCGGGTCAGGCCGTTTGGATCACCGGGCTGCGCGCCGAACACTCGCCGGAAAGACAGGATCATCGCATCCTGGAACAGGACGACGTAAACGGGGTGCTGAAATATAACCCCCTCCTGCACTGGGATACCGATGCGGTGAGAGCATATGTGGACAGCCACAATATCCCATATAACCCCCTTCACGACAAAGGGTTTGTCAGCATCGGCTGCGCGCCTTGCACCCGGGCTATCCGGCCCGGGGAAGACTTCCGCGCCGGAAGATGGTGGTGGGAAGACAACGGCAAAAAAGAATGCGGCTTGCACGTAACAAGCCTTGAAAAAAATAAGGTATGAGCACAACATTCACACCGGCCGCTCCAGATTACCTCGACCAGCTGGAATCCGAAGCGATCCACATTTTTCGTGAGGTCGCCGGCCAATTCGAGCGTCCTGCGCTTCTATTCAGCGGTGGCAAGGACTCGATCACGCTGGTCCACCTCGCGCTGAAAGCCTTTCGCCCCGGCCGCTTTCCCTTCCCACTTGTTCATATCGATACCGGCCATAATTTCCCGGAAGCGCTGGATTTCCGCGACGCGCTGGCGGCAGGTATCGGGGAGCGGCTTATCGTGCGCCAGGTCGAAGATACCATCCGCAAACGACAGCTGACCGAGCCCCGCGGTAAGTTTGCCAGCCGTAACGCGCTGCAAACGTTTACCCTGCTCGATACCATCGAAGAATTCGGTTTTGACGCCTGCATCGGCGGAGCCCGGCGTGATGAGGAAAAGGCCCGCGCGAAAGAGCGCATCTTCTCTGTCCGGGACGAATTCGGCGGCTGGGAACCGAAGCGGCAACGTCCGGAGCTTTGGAATATCTATAATGGCCGCATCAGCAAAGGAGAGAACGTCCGGGTATTTCCGATCAGCAACTGGACGGAACTCGATGTCTGGAACTATATCCGCCGCGAGAAGATTGCCCTGCCATCGATCTACTTCGCCCACGAACGCGAAGTGATCCACTACGAAGGGCAGTGGGTCGCGATCTCGCCCTTCATCCGGCTGGACGCGGAAGACCGCGTGGAAAAACGGCGCGTACGCTACCGCACGGTAGGTGACATGACCTGCACAGCCGCCGTTGAATCGGCTGCCGACGGTATCGATGACATCATCCGGGAAATAACGGTCACCCGCACCAGCGAACGCGGCGAAACCCGCATCGACGACAAGGTCTCCGAAGCGGCGATGGAAGACAGAAAAAGGAACGGTTATTTTTAAAAAAAGACTATGGACCTGCTACGATTCATAACAGCGGGCAGCGTGGACGACGGAAAAAGCACCCTGATCGGCCGACTGCTTTACGACAGCAAAAGCATCCTCACGGATCAATTGGAAGCCCTCGAGCGGCAAAGCCGCAACAAAGAAGACGGCGAGATCGATCTGGCCCTTCTGACAGACGGCTTGCGTGCCGAGCGTGAGCAGGGCATCACGATCGACGTTGCCTATAAATATTTCTCGACACCCCGGCGCAAATTTATCATCGCCGATGCCCCGGGGCATATCCAATATACCCGCAACATGGTCACGGGGGCGTCAAACGCCAATCTGATCATCATCCTCGTCGACGCCCGCAACGGCATTGTGGAACAGACCCGCCGCCACTCCATTATCGCTTCCCTGCTGAATATCCCGCACGTCGTCGTAGCGATCAACAAAATGGACCTCGTAGACTACTCGCAGGATCGCTATAACGATATCGTGATCGACTATGCGGAGTTCGCCCGGACCCTGCAGCTGAAAGACGTTACTTACCTTCCCATCAGCGCGCTAAAAGGTGACAATATCGTGGACCGGTCGGCTAACCTTCGCTGGTACGAAGGCCCTGCGCTCCTGGAGCTGCTGGAGGAAACGGAACTGCAAAAGGACGTCGACCTTTCCCGCGGCCGCCTGTCGGTCCAATATGTGATCCGGCCGCAGACGGAAGATCTCCATGACTACCGCGGCTATGCGGGCAGGATCAGCAGCGGCACCTGGAGAAAGGGAGATGCCGTTACGGTGCTGCCTTCCGGTCAAACCAGCCGCATCAGCCATATCGGGACCGGTGGCCATGAGGTCGACACCGCCATCGCTTCCCAAAGCGTCATCCTCCAGTTGACCGACGATATCGACATCAGCCGCGGCGATCTCCTGGTAAACGGCGAACGGCCGCCACATCTTGCCCGGGAATTTGAAGCGCTGGTTTGCTGGATGGATTCCAAACCCCTGAACGCCGGCAACAAATATCTCCTTCAGCTGGGTAGCCGGACCGTCCGGGGACTGGTCAGTGATATCGAATACCGCCTGGACGTCAACACGCTGGAGCGGCAGCCTTCACCGGGCCAGGCCGGACTGAACGATATTGTCAAAGTTACCCTGCGTACAGCCGCCCCGCTGCCTTTCGACGCCTATACCGATCTGCCCGCGAACGGCGGAGCGATACTCATCGACGAAACAAGTCATGTCACCGTCGGCGCCTGCCTTTTACAAGCACATGAATAATCCAGATCGCCATATCGCCCCCGGAAAGGTCATCTTCATCGGCGCGGGCCCCGGCGACCCCGAACTGCTAACGGTAAAGGCGCTCCGCTGGCTGCAACGGGCGGAAGTCATCATAACCGACCGCCTCGTAAGTCCGCAGATCCTGTCGGAATATGCCACGCCGGGTGCGATGGTCATTCCAGCAGGCAAACAAGGTCAAAACGACGCCAGCATGCCGCAAGCCTCGATCAACAGGCTGCTAGTCGAACACGCTTCCGCGGGCCGTCTTGTCGTTCGGCTTAAGGGCGGCGACATCTCCATCTTCTCGAATATCCTCGATGAGCTGCAAACACTCGTGACAAACGGCATCGAATACGAGTTGGTCCCCGGGATAACCGCAGCCCTCGGCGCCGCCGCCTATGCGGGCATCCCCCTTACCGCCCGGGGCTATTCCACTGCGGTCCGTCTGCTTACAGCGTATAGTGAAGAAGGGTTGGACGAGCACCACTGGCTTGACCTTTCCCGGACAGAAGACACCCTGGTCTTTTATATGTCCTCCACCCCGGTCGATCACCTGGTTAGCCGGTTGCTGGAGAACGACATCCCGGAAGATCGCTGGATCACGATCGTCGAGCAGGCTACAACACCCGACCAGCACATAACGAACTATCCGATCCGCCATTTCCTTGCCGCCGCGGGCGGCCGCTCCTGGCAGTCGCCTTCGCTGATCGTTATCGGGAAGACCGGCGCCCTTCAAGCCGCTTTTCAGTGGCTGCCCAATGTCAAGTCGACCTCATCCTATTTCCCGCGAATCTCAAAACAAATCGCACTATGCTGAATTCACCCAAATTGACCCTTGTTCAGGAATTGATTGCCGGCGCGTCCCGGGAAGAACTGATCTGGCTGAGCGGGTACCTGGCCGGCATCGTCGCGCCGCGACCTGCGGAAGCGGCGCCGGGTGAATCTCCGGCTGCAGGCAACGAACCTGCGGGACCCGTCACGACCCGCATTACCATCGCCTATGGTACCGAAACCGGCAACTCAAAGAAACTCGCTACCGACTTTGCCGCCAAAGCAAAAAAGAAAGGTATCCAGGCGAAACTGGTGGGCCTCGAACAATACCGCCTGACCGATCTTCCCAACGAAGAATACTTTCTGACGGTCATCAGCACCCAGGGTGACGGCGAGCCGCCCGCCGCCGCCAAAAAGTTCTATGACCACATCCATCAGAACGGTCTCCGTCTCGACCGCCTCAAGTACAGCGTTCTTGCCCTTGGCGACACGGCCTACCCCCTTTTCTGCAAGGCCGGAGAAGACGTCGACGAGCAGTTAAACAAGATCGGCGGCCAACGCATTGCATCACTTCAAAAATGCGACACCGACTACGAGGCCGAAGCAGTGCACTGGTTTGACAACATCCTTCACCGGCTTCAGCCGTCCGGCCCCACATCGGCGCGACCGGCCGCACCCGCCTCCGCATCCGTTGTCTCCCGCCCGGGAAAGCGGCTGCATACCGGCACCGTCCTCACCAATATCAACCTAAACGATCGCGGATCCGCCAAACGCACGCATCATCTCGAGATCGCCGCGGAGGGCGTGGAATACCAGCCGGGTGATTCCATCGGCATCGTCCCCGAAAATTCCGCCGCAACCGTGGAAGCCATCATCAACCTGGCGGGGATCGACCCGGACCACCGTCACTTCTATAAAACAGAAGCCTGGCCGGTCGCCGACCTCCTGAAAAAGAAACTGAACATCATTTACCTGGCCGAACGTGTTGTAAAAAAATACGCGGCCATCGTCAGCCAGGATATCCCGCAAACCCGCATCGGACTACTGGACCTCCTGAAGATCTACCCGGTAAAAGACAGCCGGCAGTTCCTGGACGTGATCTCCATA
>DATJWK010000156.1:0-44178 GCA_035501395.1 Puia sp. | reverse complement strand
TGGCCGTTCTTGATATACCAGCTGTAGACGAGGAGCGCCAGATTCGAAAGCCGCGCTACCATGCTGATACGGCCGATCATTTCGACGGATTCGGCCGACAGTTGTTCGGCCCGCATCTGCATGCTATGGGTGATGTGGAGGGTCTCGATCCGCTTCTCGAGCGCCAGGACCTGGACGAGGAAGTTGAATTTCTGGTTGGCCTTGGCGGTCTCCTTGGCCCGGTCGAGCAGGCGGAGGCTCTGCTGAAACAGGCCCTTCTTGTAAAGAATGTGCGCGTAATCAAACATTTCGTTCAGCTGGAGATCGATACTGTCGGCGCTTTTGAGCAGGCGGAGACTGGCCAGGATTTGCTTGTACAGATGCGTCTTTAAATTGGACAACTGCGGCTTTTCAATACCCGGCAATTTTTTCAGCAGGCTTTTTTCATCGTAGTCATTGAGCTTGTCAAGGGCGTCGAATAGCTGGACGATCTTCAGGTCCTCTTTTGTGGAACTGCGTTTGATGTACAGCTTGAAGTGACGTTTTTCTGCCTTCTCGAGTGAGTGGATGAGTTGAAATAAGGTATCAGAAAATCGGTTTGCCATCCGCAAAACTAGGTATTTCCCGCCTATAAAATTTCCCCTAAAACTAAATTAATACTAAAATTTCCCTACCTAATGGTTAAATGGGGGCACCTGCTGTTATATAAAGTGTAGTATGTTTTCTCATGTGACCTTTAAGTCCAACAGGGGTTTGTGTCTACAAGGCCCTTGCTGTATTTAAAGACTTCTTCCGCCCCCGGGATTCGTTAAACCTCTTCCACATCAGTTGCCCCTGTGTTCCAGGCCTTTCTTTGGTATTCATTTTTCAACATGCCATAAACTCTACTGCAAGTGCAATCCTTTTTCTTTATTCGCCATGAAGGCAGGAACGTAAAAGTCGACTTTCGGGATATCGTATATATCGAGGCCCGGAAAAATTATACCCGGCTGGTCATGGAGAACCGACCCACGATGATGGTCCTTGTGACGCTGAAGCAATGGGAGCGGGTGTTGCCGAGGGAATTGTTTTGTCGCATCCACCGGGGCTATATTGTTTCCATCGAAAAGGTTCAATCATTTGACAACAGGTACGCGTGGTTGACCGGAGAAAAAATATCGATCGGGGAGCAATATCGCGGCGCCTTGCCGGAAGCGGTTACGATCCTGGTCAATGAAGGAGCCCGGAAAGAAGTTTTTCAGGGATTGGGGATTTGATGCGTTTCGCCGACCGGCGTTCCGCTCCCGTCAGCAAAGGATCTTTTGCATATTTTCCCACGTCCAGCGATAGAGGATGCCGGCGTCCGGGACGCGTGGGTGACGCCCATCCTTGTGGCCGATCAACTGAACGACCTTCTTCTTTTCCCGGCGAGCAAGGCGGACCTCCCTGAGGACGCCGGAGGCGCGGTAAGTATTGGCTCCTACGAGGACGATCACAAGGTCGGCCACCCGGATCTTTGTTTTCGCTTTCACTTCCCAATCCTTTTCCGGCGCAGCTTCTTTCAACGAGGTATCGATGACTTCGAACGGACATGCCGGGTTAAGGGCCTGGCCGATCAGCAGGTCTTTCAACGCCTTGTCGTTGTCAAAATCAAAGCTGATGAATACTTTCTTTTTGTCCATAGGCTGAATCCGCGATCTCGAGGATGGCATCAATCCATGCTGCCTGGCCCGCTCCGGGGTCACCGAGACGTAAATACGAGTCGAATATACTCCGGTCGGAAACATAATCATCATAGTGGTCGACAACTTCATTCCAAAGGGCAGCCGAGATATAACCGGAGACGCCGACCGGAATGATTCGCATCCCGTTTGACCGGGCGATCTCATATTCCGCCCGCATGCCGTCGGATTCGCGGACGGCAATATCTTCCAGTTTATTGCCGAAAAGAAAGATCGCAGAATCTGCTTGCGCCATCATGTCATTGCGGTAGTTCCGATGGAGACTTTCGAGTTCCGGTTGGCGGTCCGACCCGTTGGCGATCGGGAAAGGAAAGATCCTGATCTGGTCAGCCAGGCGTTTTCCCGGTTGTCCATAGATCTCGTGAAGGGCGCTTTCGACCACATGGTTGCCTACCCCGGAGCCAAAACCGGTGATGATCTTAAAGTCATTCCTAAGCAAGGATCTCGTCAGGTTCCGGATCAGGTCCTTCCCCTCATCTCCCAGGCTTCCATACTCATACGCGCTGCCGGAAATAAAGACGATTTTTTCGTTCGTGGAAGGTATGGGCGAGTTTGTCAAAATGCGACCGTGGTTTGCGGTCAAAATTAGTACTTTGGAATATGAATGCCTCCGAACTGACAGGGGAGGGCCGGCCTTTTTTGGGGCGGAAGGACCAACGGGGGCAATCCAACGATTTAACAGGCAGATAAACAACGCTTTAGCACAATTGAGACGAGCGTTGAAGCCAGCATGGCAGAAATCATACCGGAAGGCAGCGACCTGATCCCTTCGCCGTCGATCGGATTCTTGTTCCATGCGGCGGAACACACCATGCGGCATACCGGCGATTGTTGGTGACGGTCCGGATTTCCAGCGCCGCGCTTCAATCAGGCAACCGAAGGGAATAATGGCGCGTTTTCATTAAGAATCAATCATTGGCAGGTTAGCAAGAAATCTATTTTGGAAAAACTTATTCAAATAATCTCGGGATGTGCGCAACAGGACAGGCACGCCCAAAAAATGCTATACGACCAGTATTACGGTTTGTGTATAAAGATAGCATTCCGGTACGTCAATACATACGAGCAGGCGACAGAGGTGGTTCATGACGCTTTTCTAAAGATGTTCCGGAATTTCAGCCGTTTTGAGGTAAGGGATAAGGAAAAAGTGGAGATGTTGCTGATCGGGTGGATCCGAAGGGTGGTGATCAACGCCGCGATTGATTATATGCGTCGGGAGATCAACAATACCCAGAACTACCCCATCCCGGAACATGTCTGGGAGCATAAGGATGACGGGCAATCGTCGGATAACTCCGTACTATATAAGGAACTCATCGCATTAGTCAAGGAATTACCGCCGGCCTACCGGATGGTCTTCAACCTCCACGTGATCGAAGGATACTCGCATCCGGAGATCGCCAAGATGCTGGGGATCACTACAGGAACATCAAAATCCAACTTATCGAAAGCCAGAGTGCATTTGCAAAAGGCCTTAACCTCCGAAAACTCTTCATTTGTTTATGAAATACAGTGATGACGATATGGACGATCTGTTCCGACGGGCTGCCGAAAGGTACCCGTTGAGGACGGACAGTGCGGACTGGAATCGACTGTCCGGCGCCCTCGATGGTGAGCCGGCGCCTCCTGCCGATGAAGGAACAAAACGCCGGCGGCGAGGCGTATTCTGGTGGTTCCTGCTGGTACCGCTCGCGGGGATCGGATATTTGACCTGGCAGGTCCAGGTCCGGCATTCCCATGCCGGCGATGCGCCAACCGCGACCGCATCGAATTCTCAGGCTGTTGGCGCCAATCCGCCAACCGCGACCGTATCGAATCCGCCAACCGCGACCGCCGCAAATGGGCCAGGATCAGCCCGTACCGCCGACGCGGCTGCCGTGCCGGATCGGAGCGCTGCAGCAAACGGACGCGCAACCGGCCGAAGGGTTGTTGCGGCCACGCAAAATAACGTCGCAAGGGACGGACAGGACGTTGTGGGTCAGCCCAAGGTAAACGGGACCACCCCGGGAACTGGGACCACCCCGCGAACCGGGACCACCCCGGGAACCGGAAGAGTTCGCCATTTGCGGACCCGGAGTGACCGCGCTTCAGGTTCCGGTACCCCCATCACCGCTCTCACCAGTAACGCCGCTCTGAGGCGCGACCCGGCGCTTGCCCGTGACCTCGCACCCGACCGTGACGCCGCCGTGAGGCACGACGCCGCGCTTGCAGCACTGGACCTGCGCCTGGCGCCGATCGGAGAGCGAAATCGGTTAGTCGTCGACGTGGTAGCGCCGGAAATGGCTGCCGCCCCGGATGACCATGCATCGCTGCCCAAAAAACCAAAAAGGAAACCCGACGGCAATTTATCCAACAACAAACCGCACGCCTATATCGGTCTTTCGGCCGCGCCCGACTTCAGCACCGTACGGTTCCAGAAGATGACCGGCGTGGGCACCACCTTCGGCCTCCTGCTGGGATATTCCTTTAACGCCCGCTGGGCTGTCGAATCAGGGATATACGTAGATCGCAAACGCTACTATACCAGCGGTGAATATTTCAACACCAAAAACGTGCGGCTGCCCTATAACAGCACACTGCTAAACGTCGACGGCACTTGTTATATGTGGGAGATCCCCCTGAACGTCCGGTACAATTTCACCACAAGCCCGAATCCAAAGACGAAATGGTTCGGAACAGCCGGGCTTTCGACCTACCTGATGTCAAGGGAAAAGTATACCTACGAATATGCATCGACGACAGGTGGCTGGGGAACCGGAGACAGCCTTTGGGATATCCACAAACCCTCGCAGTACTGGCTCATGATCGTTAACCTGGGCGTCGGATTTGAACAGCGTATCGGAAGGGCCGGCAACCTGCGCCTGGAACCCTATGTAAGAATACCCATGGCCGGCATCGGCACCGGCCGCCTTTCCATCTTAAGCGCGGGCGTGAATATCGGATTCACGCGCCAACTATGGTAACAAGAATTCAACGGATCAAACTATGCTCAAAACAAGAACCGTTCTTTGGGTAGGGATCGTCTTGCTGTTCCTGGCAGGCGCTGCCTGGGGTTATCGCTCGATCTTCCGGCCTCATGAGAGTACTGCAGGCGAAACGGCGGATTTTGCGATCAGCGCGGACACCCTTTATCTGCAATATCAGGCGGACGAGCACGCCGCCGACCGGAAATATCTGAACAAGGTCATCGAGGTCACCGGGAAACTCGCCGAGATCCAACATAGCGGTACGTCGGAGATTTGGATCTTATCGCAGCACGCCGGCGGCGGCGGCATCAACTGCCAACTATTTGCCGGAACAAAGGTCGATCCGGAACCAAAGAGCGGAGACGAAGTGACGGTCAAGGGTCGATGCACGGGCTTCCTGATGGACGTCAATCTGGCTGATTGTGTGTTGCGTAAATAATGGTACTCCGGGCAAACAAAATAAACTATATCAATTATCCATTTATGAAGGCGAAGATCCTGCCGGCAGCCGTCGTTGCCGGGACATTCCTGCTCTACCTTTCGTCATGCTCCAAGCATAACGGGGTCGAACTCGGAGGAGGAAGCTGTGATACGACGAACGTCAGTTATTCGAACCAGGTTGTTCCCATCCTCCAAAACAACTGCTACCAATGTCACCAGGGGCCGGGCGCGTCCAGCGGCGTCGATTTCGGCAGTTACGGCGCATTTAAGGGATGGGCTGGAAGCACCCCGTATGTGATTGGGAATATCACCGGCGCGCCCGGTTTCGTCCCGATGCCCTACGGGCTTCCCAGGATGTCCGACTGCGAAATCAATACCATTTTGGCCTGGATCCACCAGGGCATGCCAAACAATTAATCATCATTAATTTTTCATTTTTTACCATGAAGCTGATCTTTTCTATCCTCTGTTGCCTGGCGACGGCAGTACCAATGATCGCCCATTCCCAGTTGTATACCACCCGGTCGGGTTTCATCGGGTTCTATTCCAAAACGCCGCTGGAGGACGTCCGGGGCGAGAACAACCAGGTATTCGCGGTTGTCGACGCCGGAAAAAAGAACCTTGCCTTCGCCGCACTGTTGAAGGGGTTCATTTTTCCAAAGGAACTGATGCAGGAACATTTTAACGAGAACTATGTCGAGAGCGACAAATATCCAAAAGCGACCTTCTCCGGGACCTATACCGGCGACATCGCATTCGATAAAGACGGAGTCTATAAGGTCATCGTCAAGGGCAGCCTGACACTGCACAATGTCACGCGCACGATCGAAACACCCGCCACGCTGGAGGTCAGGAGCGGACACCTGTTGGGTGCGGCTGAATTCAAGCTCAAACCGGAAGACTTCAACATCGGCATTCCGTCCATCGTCCGCGATAAGATCGACAAAGAGATCACTGTTAAAATAAATATCGATTGTACTTCAAATAAATAAATCGAATATGGCTACCAGAAAATACCAATTGACCCTTTTGCTCCTTCTGGCGGGGACCGTCGCCTCCGCTCAGGATACGTCGCTCCTTCATATGCTGAATGATTCGATGGCGGCGCACCCGGGGAAGTCGTATGTGATGGGTACGTTCAAAGCCGAACATATCGTCAACCTCCAAACGGTGGAATCCCCGGCCAGCGGTAACCTCAATTTTGTGATCCAGCACCGGTTCGGGACGCTGAACAGCGGTTCGTACAACTTCTTCGGGCTGGACAATGCGACGCTTCGGCTCGGACTGGACTACGGGATAACGGACGACCTATCCGTGGGTGTGGGCAGAAGCTCCTATCTCAAGACGTTCGACGGCTACGTAAAATATAAATTTCTAAAACAAAACGAGGGCGCCGGAATACCGGTAACCGTCGCGGTTATCGGAACGATTACCGACTTCACACAGCATGTCACAGACGAAGTATTCCTGAACACTTCCGACAGAACGGCGTATTCAGCGGAGCTGCTGATCGCCCGGAAATTCGGCCGGCGACTGTCGGTGCAGGTTTCGCCTGCTTACCTGCATTACAATTTCGTTCCGACGCCGCAGGACAAGAACGACGTCATCGCTGTCGGCCTTGGCGGCCGGTTCAAATTCACCAACCGGATGAGTATCGATGCCGAGTATGACGTGGTGCCAAAGAACCAGATCGTGTCTTATGCCGTCCACAATTCATTTTCGCTGGGGTGGGATATCGAGACCGGCGGACATGTCTTCCAACTGGTGTTCACGAATTCCCAGAGTATCGTTCCAACCCAGTTCCTCACGCAAACGACCGGTACCTGGGGGAAAGGAGATATATATTTCGGCTTCAATATCTCCCGCAATTTCAATCTGAAGAAAAAGCCAAAATAGCATGTTGAAACCGGTCCGGAAAATATGGGCGGTGCTGAACCCGCGCGAGCGGGGAAGGCTCTGTTTGCTGACGTTCTTCGACGCGATATGCAGTATAGCCGATATCGCCGGGCTGGCGGCGCTTTTGTGGGTGATCCGGCTTTATACCGAAGGCCCTCCCGGGGAGCCGCTTTGGCCCATCGTAGGGTTATTTCTGCTGTTCGGCGTTAAGAACGGGCTGAGTTTTCTGATCTACTCCGCACAGGCAAGGCTTCGGTACCACGTGGCGTCGCGGATATCACGGCAGAACCTATTGTATTACCTGGAAGGAGATTTCCGGCAATATGCCTATACGGACTCAGCCGCGCATGTGCTGAAGATCGCGCAGCAGCCCATCGAGTTTTGCCAGTTCGTTTTGGGAGGATTGCAACAAAGTATTACCGAAACCACGCTGATCGGTGTAACGGTCCTGGCTGTCCTCTGGTTCAACGCGCAACTGTTTCTGCTGCTCCTGGTCCTTTTGTTGCCCCCGGTGGTGATCGTGGGGTGGCTGGCAAAGCGAAAACTCCATACGGCCCGCCTGTATATCAAGAGTAGCAGGGACGTCATGTGGCAGCACTTGCAGGAGTCGATCGCCGGATATGTGGAGAGCAATTTGTATGATAAGAAAGCCTTTTTTTCAAGCCGCTATGGCGGCTCGCAGTCCATTCTGAACAGGCATCTCGCGACGGTACAGGGGATGCAGGGTGCGCCTTCCAGGCTGGCGGAGATCTTTGCGGTCTTTGGTTTGCTGGCATTGATCGCCATCGGTCATTTCACCGGAAATCCGCATAGCGCGGAGTTTGTTACGCTGGGCGCATTCCTGGCGGCAGCATATAAGATCATTCCGGGTATATCAAGGCTCCTCAATCTGACCGGGCAGATGAAAACATATGAATTTACCGTAAACGGTCTGTTGGAACGGCCGCAGGCGCCGGAGACTACCGGCCCAGGCCGGGAGGAATATGCAGAACGCGTTGATTCGATCGGCGCCGAACGGATCGGGTTTCACTATGGTCAGACGGCCATTCTCGACGGCCTAAACCTGGACATCCGGAGGGGCGAATTCCTGGGAATACAAGGAGACTCCGGCCGGGGGAAGACAACGTTGCTGAACATCCTGCTGGGTTTGGTTGCAGAGCAAACCGGTCAGGTGCGGATCAACGGTAAGACCATCGCATGCCATGAAAGGCGGCGGTATTGGAGCCGTATCGCGTACGTTAAACAGCAGCCGTTTATTATTCACGACAGTATTCTGATCAATATAACCTTGCAGGAGGAAGGCTATGACGAAGAGCGGTTGAAAAACGCCGTGACGCTGGCGGGCCTGGACGACCTGGTCAGAAAGCTGCCGGGTGGATTGCTGGCCAGGGTGACGGAAAACGGTAAGAATATCAGTGGCGGTCAGCGACAGCGCATCGCCATTGCACGCGCCTTGTACAAGGAAGCCGACCTGATCCTGCTGGACGAACCGTTCAGCGAATTGGATGAAGCGGCGGAGGAGCGGCTGCTGCAGCGGTTCGCCGAGCTGGCCGAGTCGGGTAAGCTCGTGATCATGATCACGCACAACCGGCAGAGCCTTACCCGGTGTACACATACGCTCTCCCTCGATTCGCCCGCCTTTGCGCGGCAGCCGGCGCCAGGCAACCCGTGAAAATGTTCCGTCGTTCAAGAATAGAGATATTATGCAAATCCGTCGGAAACAGAAAATAGATTGGTACGCCGGGTACCTGCTGATCGGTATTCTTCTGCCGGTTACCCGGTTGTTGGGCATCGCGTTGCGCAGAGACCACTCGACGGCCAGGGCGCCCAAACGGATCGTTTTTGTCAAACTAATGGGACTGGGGAGTCTGATCGTGGCGTCGGACGCCGTCCGGGCAATTCGGGTACAATATCCCGGAACCCGGCTGGTACTGTTGACGGATAAGAATATCTCGGATGGTATCGAACCTTTTCAGCTGTTCGATGAAATCTGGCCGGTCGATACGGAGCGACCCGGCGCAACGGTTCGGGGTATAGCGCGGTTCCTGCTGCATACATGGACCTGGAGAAGGCTGTGGGTAATCGACCTGGAAGTCTATTCGAAACTGACAACTGTCCTGGCCTTGCTCACCCTGGCGAGAAACCGCTTTGGCTTTTATCTTTCATACGTCCCTTTCCGGCGGTTTCTGAATACGCATAATATTACGTTCGATCAATCGGTCTATCTGGAAGACAACTACCGGTATTTGGCCAGGCAGGTGACGGGCACCGCGCTACCGATTTTTGTTCCCCCGGTCCGGCAGCATGAATTGGACAAACCGGTTATCCTGCTCAACAATACCTGCAGCGGGCTGGCCTTTGTGCGGAAACTGCCGGACAAAACATTCGCCGCCATCATCCAATGGGTTTTGGAGAATACCGGTTACGGCGTTGCGATATTGGGAATGGATAGGGATAGGGAAGCGATTAATCGGGTGATCGACAGTCAGCCTGGTCTGTATGGCTGTCGCGAGCGGATATTGAATTTTGCGGGCATAGCGGAAAATTTTGCCGCCTATTACGCATTCCTGCGCGACAAAGGTGTTTGCCTCGTGACCATTGACAGCGGCCCGCTCCATATCGCGAGGAAGCTGGGATTACCTACCATATCCATATGGGGGCCAACAAATCCTGACAATTACCTGAAGATCGATCCGCAGGAAATGAAACGGCATTTGTATCATTATGCCGGGAGTCCCTGTTCGCCCTGCGTGCATCACTATGAGACGTTGCCCTGCGGGGGCAACAATTTTTGCATGAAAAATATCCCCGCAGAGGCGATCATCGCGAAGATCCGGGAATTGCTCCAACATCTGGCGACGCCGCATCCGTCCTTATCTCCCGGAGCGTAAAGAATTCAAACCCCCGATGCTTGTCGGAAAGATATATAATAAGGTCCCCGTTGACCAGGGCCGGGCTGGCTTTTCTGTCCGATGACGCAGTTAGCTGTTTCCCGGCATACCAGATCTGGTTGTCGCGCAAGGATACGCCGTCATTCGTCAGGGAATGGACGGGGAAGCTGGTAAATTCCTCATGGCTGCCTCCCCCGTCCCGCCAGGTGTATACCAAACGATTGTTGCGCACGCCAAAACCGTCGATAAATAAGTGCGCTTCGACAGTCAACGCATAGGAGCTCGCGTCCTTTTGCGGAAGGTTACCGGGAAGGTCGAGTGCAAAGAAGAGGGCGGTGAGTGTTATAAATAAAGGGAGGCTCCGCCGCGGGCACTGCAACCGGCAGAGTACGACATAGAATAGAAGGAGCAGGTAGAGCCTCGGGAATTGCGCCCAGGGCGGGAGGGCACCCAGGCGGGTGACAGGAATGGCACAGGCTATGGCAAGCAGGAGGGCGGCGGCGATCATGTAGCGGGAAGGACCGCTGGAAAAGACCGGGTGGCTGAGGCGAGCAAGGGCCAGGAGGGGAAAGATGAGAAGGACCAGGGAATAACTGCTGCCGTTCGGCGAGATAAGCGTGGCGGCGGCGACCCAGATGCCGAAGGGGAGAAAGTCGTCTCTTTCGCGGATGATCGGGTTCCTGGTCGTTGCCGACGCAGCGATGGTCAGGCAGACTGCAGGGGTGAGGATCAGCGATTTGAATAAGGCCACGCCCATCGTGAACAGCCACGGATTGTCGGCGACAGGGTAGGGGTTCAGCAACCGGTCATAACAGAAGGTCCGCTTCAAAAGCATATATCCCGACTGGAACACGTAAGTGAAACTGTCGTTCAGCTCGCCATGATTCAACCGGGGCACGATAGTAGCGACATAGAATGTCCAGGCCTCAACACCATTTATCACTGCCGAAAGCAATAACAGGAAGACGCAGCCGACGGCCAGATACGCCGTGTCGCGGTAGCGCCGTCGCAACAGAAGGTAGAAGAACAGAAATGCCGGGAACAGCTTAAAGAGGATGGCCGTCGCCCATAACAGCGAGAAAAGAATCCGCTGCCCGCGCCGGTACGCCAGGTATCCTTCGGCCAGCAGCGCGAATAGCAACAGATAGGACTGACCAAAGCCCGGGTTGTTCAGCAGCGGGATAAAAAAGACGACCGGCAGCAAGACGATGAGCCAGTCCGGAGTGGAGAGGAAGCTGGTGATCCGACCCAGGCTGAAAGCGAAAAGGCCGATGCCAAGGCAATTGAACAGGACCTTGGCGACACCCATCGGCCATAGGAGGAACGGCGCGAAGACCAGCGATGTAAACGGCGGGAAAGGAGCATACGACACCAGCACATCCCGGTAGCCGTCGGCGGCGATCCGGTCATTAAGCTGTACCATCTCGTAAGCTCCGGGGTAGTTGCGGTGGATCAGCGCGCGGCTGCCATAGTAGTATCCGGCAAAGTCGGACGGGGGTGCGGATATGGACCGGTAAAGGCCGAAAGCGACGGTCAGCAGGAGCGGGAGAAAACACAGATATCGTCGGAAGCCAGGCATCTGTAGATTAAAAACGGTCGTTTTTTGATAAAGGCGTTCTTTTTGTAAAAGGATGGCTAAAATTATATAAATCGGTTATCATGGGTCTTGGTTTGGGTGCATTTTATGGAAACTTGTTGACGGGGGAAAGGGTCATTCGGGATTTTGTAACCGTAGGAGCGGATGACCGGCTCCGGGAGAGGGTGTACCTGGCGGCAGACGGACGAGTTTGGGACGTGTCGGGGAATCAGTGGCTGTTGGGGCTGGACCCGCGGGTGATCGGGATCTGGGTGGAGAAAAACGGAGATCTTGCCGAAGATCCCGGGGGGCGGATCTCTTATACCTTATATGTGCATGAAGACGTCCCGATGCGGGTCGCAACCGGAGCAGGGAAACCGGCAGGAGATGTCTCCGGAAAGGTGCTGGGCGAGATGACGCTGGAATATTCCGACCGGATCGCCGACGATAACGGCATCCTGTTGTTATTCCGCGTAAAATCGACATTGATCCACCATATGGGGTCGTTGCGGGCCCGCCTGCTTTATCGGAAGTTCTATCGCAAACCCGGGGTGACATTTGAGCGGCTGAAGGCCGTGGCGGCGGCGTATACCTATCCACGACGGGTCCGGGTTATCTCTTTTTGTTTTGGGTCCGACCACCATTATATCTTCCCGATGGACCTGTTGGCGGACATCCGGTCCGCAGGCCGTTACCTGTTGGGGATGCGACATTCCAACCAGGTGCTGAAGCAGATCATGGAGGTCCGAAAGATCGTCGTGGCGGAGGCGCCGGCGGGTTATAAGCAGCAAATCTATAAGCTGGGCAGAAATCATAGCGCCAGCCCCCCGCCCCTCGATCAACTACCGTTCGGCGTGATAAAGACGCGCGAATGGGGGTTCTGCCTTCCGGACTGGGTGGAGAGTTATAAAGAGATTCGCATCGGCAAGACCACAGATCTCGGCAGCCATATGCTGCTGTATGGGGAGTGGAGTGAAGACGTGATCCTACGCCCTCCCACACCGCGGCTTCATCATATCCATTTCCTGTATTATTTACACCAAAAGGACGGCCGGCTTCCTTATCCGACCATTCCCTGAAATTGGATGTCGGGACAATAGCGTCGAATCTCCTGCATCAGTGCGGGTAAATCGCCGACGACGTATTTGCCATTGGGTCGGGTCGGCTGAAAGTCTTCGGCGGTAAGCTGATTTTCGGTGATGGGGTTCAGCAGGGCGGCGTCAAAAAGGAGGATCCGGCCTTCATGGAGGACAAGCAGGAAGTCTTCCGGACCAAGGGAGAAAAAGGCATCGAGACCGCAGGCTCCTGATTTCGGGCGGGCGATAACAAGATCGGCGCGCTTGCCGGTTGCCATCATACCCCGGTCATGGAGACCCCAGGCCGCCGCGGGATTGACGGTCAGCATGTCGAACAATTCCGCGTCCGTCACCAGCCGAAGTTCGCGGGCCATGCGGATCTGTTGCCAGGCGTTCCAGCCGGAAGTGAGGGTGGAATCGGTCCCGAAAAGGATCGGCACCCTGGAGCGAAGACAGTCGACGGCGGCGGTCTTATCCAGCAAAAGATGATTGGATGCGGGACACCAGACAAGGGCGCGAAAGGAGGAGGCTTGTTCCACGGTCATGGCGACACCGTGGATGCCGATGAGCGGCCGACGAAAAATGTTCCATCGGATCAGTGCGTCGATCTCACGGGTTGCGGCAACGTCCGTGCCTTCGCCGGCGTGAATGGCGAAAGGCCTGCCGGATCTGGCGGGATGGTTCAGCTTCCATTTCCAGTTGCGTTCAAAGCCTACCGAGTGGAGGCAATAACAATCCTGGAAGACGGTGACAAAAGGAGCGTCGATATCGAGTGGTTCGCCGTGGTTGACGACAGTGGTGAATCCATTGAGAAGATTTTTGTAGATACCCCACCGGGTACGGAGCGATTGCGGGATAGCGAGGATGGGGTCGATGGCAGCACGGTTGTTGGTCCGGATGTCGGGTCCCCACTCCCTGTAATTATTATAGATGCGATTGGCGAGCGGGGGGAAGAGATTGAAGTCCAGATGGTCGTGCGAGTTGATAAGGCCGGGAAATACGAGCGAACCTTCGAAGTCAAGCCCTGCTTCCCCTTCGGGATGGAACCCCGGCCCTCTTTTTGGCCGGGATGGTTGGATCGCGGTGATCTTCCCGTTATGGATCACCAGGTCGTGCAGACCATCGTTATACAACAACCGCAGGTTATTGAGACGCATCCGCTTTCTTTAGATGAAGACCAAAGATAATGGGAACGCCGAGGAAACGATGAAAGACAGGCAGGGAATTCTGTCGTTCGTACCAGGGGCGCATGCTTTCATCGATCGTCCGTTCGCATGCCGCGATTTCGGTTAACCCTAACCGGCGGGTAATGGAAAGGACGTGGGACAGGGGATAAATATGGTTGCGGATAGCAATGAGCCGCTCTCCTTCCCGAAAAGTTCGTTGACCGCCCCGGGCGAGCGCCGTGGGGTGATAGTCGGTGATGACCATATCCCCGCCGCGCTTTAACACCCGGTTCCACTCCGCCAGGGCAGCTGGGAGATCGGGGATATGCGCGACGGTGAGGGTTGAAAGGACAAGGTCGCAACTGGAATGGCCAAGCCCGGACAAGGCGGTGCCGGACAAAAGGCATGTTTCTGCATCCGGGTATTTTGACCGCAGGCGATCGAGCATCCCCCTTGATACGTCATACCCGATCAGTCTGCCCGGTGATTGGCTGAAAATGGCGGCCCAGTGACGTCCGGTGCCGCATCCAACGTCGACGATGGTCTTGCCGGCGAGGGGTATCGGGGACAACAGCTCCCCGCAGAGAGAATGATCCAGCGCAAGCATCAGGTTGTCCGGCTGACTGTCATAGGCATGTGCCCAGATGTCATACGCCGCGGCGGGCTCGGTTTCAGGCCGGCGGCCAGGCTTTAAAAGCTGTCTTAGTGTCTCCAGTATAGGCATCCTTTGCTAAAAAACGAGCGTTTATAGTGATCGGATGCCTAAAGCAGGATGAACATGCCTAAGATTCTATTATTCAATCCCCGAAGCGCTCACAACAAGTACCGGGTGCCGAATTCGATCTTACAGATCGCGGCGGCCATCGACGGGAAATACGAATGGGTGATCGTGGATGGAAATTGTGAGGTAGATCCGTATAAGAAGATCCAAAACTGGATGAAAACAGGAGATATTCGATACCTGGGCTTTACCGTCATGCCGGGGCCGCAGCTAAAGCAAGCCATTCCCTATGCCAGGCGGATACGCGAGGAATTCCCCGGGACGGTAATGGTTTGGGGAGGTTATTTCGCGAGCAACCAGTACCGGGTGGTACTGGAGTCCGGTCTCGTGGATTTTGTGATCAATGGCCCCGGCGACCATGCTTTTCCGGCGCTTGTCGACGCCCTCGAAAAAGGACAGCCGGTGGAGAACATAAAGAGTCTGATCTTCCGCCGCGGGGATAAGATCGTAAAGACGCCAAAAGAAGAGCTGTTGGATCAGGCCTCACTGCCACCGATGCCATATGACAAGCTGGATCGTTTTTACCCGATGCAGCGATATTTGGGAAAGACATATCTGGGCACAAAGACACTGGCTTACCACTCGAGCATGGGTTGCCCTTTCACTTGTTCGTTTTGCGCAGTGGTTCCCATCTTTGAAGCGCGATGGAAGGCAAGGACGGCAGCGCAGGTATATGCCGATGTCAACTATGTGCGGAATAAGTGGGATGCGAATGCGATCGAGTTCCATGACAATAATTTTTTTGTGTCGGAAAAACGGGTGGCCGAATTCGCCCGGCTGGTCATGAATGACAAAATAATTTGGTGGGGGGAAGGCCGGATCGACACGATCGACAAATACAAGGACGAGACGTTGGCGCTGATGCGCCGGTCAGGTTGTAAGATGATCTTCTTTGGCGCGGAGACGGGGAACGACGAGATCCTGCGGAAAATGGACAAAGGCGGCACGCAGACGGCGGCCCAGATCCGGGAGTTTGCCGCGCGGATGGCCCGGTTCGGTATCATCCCCGAATATTCATTTGTACTTGGGATGCCGGCGGAGACGCCGGAGAAGGTAATGGAGAATATCGACAAGGATATCGCGTTTATCAAGGAGATCAAGGCGATCAACCCGCAAACGGAAATCATTATCTATATCTACAGCCCGGTGCCGACCGAAGGGTCGGAATTATACGCAACGATCCAAAAAGCGGGATTTCGGTTCCCGGAGAAACTGGAAGATTGGATCGGGCCGCAATGGGAAAGCTTCGATCTTAGGAAGAACCCGCTTACGCCGTGGTTGACACCGGAGATGGTTGATAAGATCCGGAATTTCGAGACGGTGCTGAACGGCTACTATCCGACGGTTTCGGATATCCGGTTGAATGCAATCAAACGGAAGCTTATCCGCTGGGTTTCGGGGTTGCGCTATCGGACGGATATCTATTCCTATCCGTATGAGATCAAATTTCTGCACAAGGTCTGGAAGTACCGGCAGCCGGAGATACAGGGATTCTAACATGCAAAAATCAATATAAAATGTACCTGCCTGATTCCTCTATACTCACCAACATTCAAGTGAACGGGCATTCGAGGCTGAGGGAGCTGCTTTTTGAGAAAAAATACATCGTGATCCGCAGCCTCGAGAACCGGTTATGCACGGATGAAGAACTGATCAAACTACCGGAGATCCCGGCGGAGCATCCGCATTTTAGGGATTGGCAGTTGCGAAGGCGTTCAGCGCTCAGATTGATCCGGCATCTGTACGGACGAAAGAAAGCCCAGGATATCCTGGAAGTAGGATGCGGCAATGGCTGGCTGACCCACCATTTGGCCGAAATCCCCGGTACAAAGGTCACCGGAGTGGATATCAATTTTACCGAGCTGCAACAGGCCGCCCGCGTATTCAGCAACGACCCGAACCTGCGGTTTATTCACGGCGATATCCGTTCCGGCATCCTGGAGGATCGCCAATTCGACTGCATTGTATTTGCCGCTTCCATAGAATATTTCCCGTCGCTGAAAAAGATCGTTCATTACTGCCTTGCATTCCTGAAACCCGGCGGCGACATCCATATCATCGACAGCCCGTTCTACCGGCCGGAGCAGATCGAACGCGCGAAGCGGCAGAGCCAGGCGTATTTCGCCAGTTTCGGCTATCCGGAAATGGCGGAATATTATTATCATCACAACATTTCGGACCTTCGGGCATTCCATCACGATCTGCTCCACAATCCCCATTCCGTCCGCAATCGCCTTCTTCGCGTTAACAGTCCTTATCCCTGGATCCGGATCAAAAACATCTGACGGCCAATGACGAGCCCCTCGCTTTACCATACTTACCAGCGTTATCGCACCCTGCGGACCGACCGGATCACGGCGCTTCCGATCGTCGTTCTTATGCCGCATAGCGCCTGCAACTGCCAATGCGTAATGTGCGACATCTGGAAAGGAAATCAGCACGTCCGCCAGCTGGCAGAAGAAGACGTGATCGGGTTGTTGGATAGCCTGAAGCGGTTGGGAACCCAACAAGTCCTGATGTCGGGAGGAGAAGCGCTGCTAAACCGGAATTTCTTCCGGCTTTGCGAGATCCTTAAAATGGAAGGTATTCGAATTACCCTGTTGTCGACGGGTCTTTTGTTAAGCCGCCACGCGGAACAGCTGCTCAGCGGGGTGGACGACATCATCATTTCGCTGGATGGCGATGAACAACTCCACGACGAGATCCGGAATATCCCCGGCGCGTTCCGCAAGCTCAGGGAAGGCGTGCAGCTGCTGCACGCCAGGCGGCCGGATTACCGGATCACGGCGAGAACGGTTATCCACCGGCTGAATTTCCGGCGGTGGCCGGCGATCATCCGGGCGGCAGCCGCCATGGGCCTTGACCAGATCAGTTTCCTGCCGGCGGACGTGACAAGTGAAGCGTTTAACCGGGCACAGCCCTGGGATGCACTGCGGCAACATCAGATTCTTCCTGCGGCGGACGAGCTTCCGGAAATGCTGGCGATGGCAGAGACCGTAATCCGCGACTTCCACGCGTTGTTTGAGACGGGGTTCATCGCCGAATCACCCGAAAAACTTCGGAAGATCGGTCAGTATTATACGGCTTCCTATGGATTGAACTCTTTTCCATTTAAAAAATGCAACGCCCCATGGGTATCGGCCGTTGTGGAGGCGGATGGAACGGTACGGCCCTGCTTTTTTCTGCCCGCCCTGGGGAATATCCGGGTGCAGGAGTTGGGCGACGTCCTCAACGGTCCGGACGCGATCGCATTCCGGAGGAACCTCGAAACGGATGAAAACGAGACATGCAAAAAGTGCGTTTGTTATCTGCATCTGTCACCACGGACTAATTTGAATCCATCAAATCCTGCGTTTTAATTATATGGACCGCATTCTCTTCTCCCACTCTTATTTTATGCGCTATGACGCCAAACAATGGGCTGCTGCCCAGCCGTATCCGCCGCTGGCGACGATCGGGGCGGCGGCGTTGATGCGGGAGAACGGCTGGAACGTCTCGCTGTTTGATACGATGTTTGTGCATCAGCCCGACGAATTGATCCCGGTGCTGGAAGCCGAACGGCCCGATGTCTTTGTGGTATATGACGACGGATTCAATTATCTGACGAAGATGTGTCTGACCAATATGCGGGAGGCAGCTTTCCGGATGATCGGGCTGGCACGGCAGCGCGGAATGACGGTCGTCGTGAGTAGTTCGGATTCAACGGATCATTATTCCCGGTATCTGGAAAAGGGGGCGAACTTTGTCCTCCTGGGCGAAGGCGAACAGACGCTGCTGGAGTTGCTGACGGCGCTCCGCAACGGTAAGGCGGCCCAAAGCGGTCACCGGTTCCCCAACGGTCAGGTGGCATTCGAAGCAATAGCCGGATTAGCATGGCAGAAAG
The DNA here is from genome assembly GCA_035501395.1 of Puia sp. Lineage (GTDB taxonomy): Bacteria > Bacteroidota > Bacteroidia > Chitinophagales > Chitinophagaceae > Puia. Next base: position 25,802 of record DATJWK010000156.1, on the reverse strand, counting down.
ACGGGAAACCCGTGCGATCGTTTGCCCGAAAGGTGATGACCGATCTCGACCAGCTTCCGTTACCGGCCTGGGATTTGGTGGATATCGAAGGCTATCGAACGATCTGGATGCGCCATCATGGATATTTTTCGCTCAATGTCAGCACGACCCGCGGGTGTCCGTTCAAATGCAACTGGTGCGCCAAGCCGATCTACGGAAACCGGTACAATGCCCGGTCACCGCGTCATGTGGTAGCGGAGATCAAAATGCTGAAAGAACGATTCCGCTTTGACCATATCTGGATGTGCGATGACATTTTCGGGTTGAAACCCGGGTGGGTTCATGAATTCGCGAATCGGGTGGAGCAGGAACGACTTTCCTTCCGGTTCAAGATACAGTCGCGGGCAGATCTCCTGATGCAGGAAGATTATGTGGCGGCGTTGGCGCGGGCCGGCTGTGAGAACAGCTGGATCGGAGCGGAAAGCGGTTCGCAAAAGATCCTGGATGCGATGGATAAAGGGACGACGGTCGGACAAATCGCCGGAGCGACGAGGCTGCTGCGGGAACATGGGATTCGGGCGTCGTTTTTCATCCAGTTCGGTTATCCCGGTGAGACCAAGGAGGATATCGGGCTGACGATCCGGATGATAAAAACATTGATGCCGGACGATATCGGTATTTCGGTTTCGTATCCGCTGCCGGGGACCGTGTTCTATGAACGGGTGAAGGCCGAGTTGAAAGAAAAGGCGAACTGGACGGATTCGGACGAGTTAAAGTTGATGTTCCGGAACACGTATTCGCCGGAGTTTTACAAACAGCTCCACCGGTATGTACATAAGGCCTACCGGCGGCAACTGGCCATAAGGGAGATACACCGGCTCTTCAGCCGGCCTAAGCAGTTAACAAAGAAAGGCGTCCGGATGGTGGCCGCCATCGGCTGGTATTTGACGGATGCAGCGATTGCAGGCTGGCGTCTTCGACAAAAAATGATTGGATGAATATCACCCGACAATGGAATGAGCAGGAGGTAGCGGCGGCTTTCAGCGGGCAGGCCCGGCGTTTTGACGACTATGATGCCGGCAATACAATAATTCAATATAAGCGAAACCGGGTCAGGGAGCACGTCTTGCGTTATTTACCCGCATACGCTTCGATCCTCGAGCTAAATGCGGGGACGGGTACGGATGCCGTCTGGTTTGCCGAACGCGGTTTTCGGGTACACGCCACCGATATCGCCGAAGGAATGCAGGAAAAGCTGCGCGAAAAGGTTCGGATCCGGGGTGTGGGAGACCTCGTGACCTCAGAACTGTGTTCGTTCACCGAATTGGGAAATCTCCGGCAGCGGGGGCCATTCGATCTGATTTATTCCAATTTTGCCGGACTGAACTGTACCGGTGACCTGGATCGCGTATTGCAGTCCTTTTGGCCGTTGTTGCGGCCAGGAGGCCAGGTAAGCCTGGTGATCCTGCCCAAATTTTGTCTTTGGGAGACCCTGATGCTTTTCCGGGGGAAATTCCGTACCGCATTCCGGAGGCCCTTCAGCGGACGAAAGGGTACGAGATCGCATGTGGAAGGGCATTTTTTCCGTTGCTGGTATTATTCTCCCTCCTTTGTAATGCGTCATTTAGGGAAGGACTATGAGTTGTTATCGCTCGAAGGACTATGTTCCCTCGTACCTCCTTCCTATATCGATGGGTTTGCCGAAAAGCATCCGATGACATACCGGTTGTTGCGGATATGGGAGAATAAGTGGAAGGCGAAGTGGCCATGGAGAACGGTGGGAGATTATTATATTATCTCGTTTCGGAAGAAATAAGGAGATAATTCCTTGATCTTACGGTGATATCGGGTAATAACCTTTTGCTGGAAGATCTCGGGATCCGGGCGTGCGAAATGTTTGGCGCATTGGAGAGCCATCCTTAATCCGCGCAGGTTGAGATCCCCACGGTCTTCCTTTTTCTTCCATCGGCCCGCGGTTACTCCCCGGAGGTAATCATCGAGGCGGTCACCCAGCCGGTTGTCGAGCAGCCGTTCGCAGGCGCGTTTAAGCAGGGAAGAGCGTGGCGTTCCCAGGGACTCGCGGTTTTTGTAATGGTACCGGGGATAAAAACGGGCGGTCCATTCGTTGGCTTTGAGGAAGCGGACGACACCGCCGTTGCCGCTGGCGGGTATAAGCGTGATCATTTCCGTAGCGGTGAAAATATTCTTTTCCCTGATCTCCAGTGCGTCCTCGTCGACATAATAATTCATACAATAGCGGTGCTGATGTCCACGGACGTAGGTCAGCTTTTTGAACAGGTGCATAAACGTCCTGGCGATCCAAAGCCGATTGGCACTCGTCACAATAAAATAGTCGATGTCTGCTTTTTCGTCCGCGCATCGTTTGGAGAGCGATCCGGAAATAAAAACGCCGCGGACGAAAGGGAACTGGAAGAGCAGCCGTGCGCCTCTTTCGGCGACCGGAAGCAGCGTATCGGCGCGGCGGCGATTGTCGAGTCTTCTGGCAGCCAGGGAGGCGTCGTCCTGCAGTGAATAGAACGAGCCGTTCCGGAAAAGACATCCTTCCGCGGTAAGGGCGTCCAGCTCTTTTTTTACCGGGTGTTCGTCACATTCGACATCCAGGAAATGGACGACGTCTTCTACGGTTAAGGGGTAGTTAAAGATGTCGAAGTAAGCAATGACTTTGAGTATACTGGATCGTAGCTGCATAAAAGAGAGAACGCTGGCTGCCCCAAATCAGTTGCTTACACCCGGCGGGCAACCTTTGGAAAGGTTGGGACGTTTGCTATGGAATGAGCGGTAAAATGGAAACTGCGCTCCGGGCCGTCCGCGATCATTGGCTTACGGTGGACCAGGAGTGGACCTACGATGCAGCGACAGAAAGGCGGGGCTATTTTGCGGCAAAACGGATTTTCGATCTGCTGGTGGCGCTGGTGGTCATCGCCGTCGTGCTGAGTTGGCTATTGCCTTTATTGGCCGTGCTGATCAAGCTGGACTCAGCGGGTCCGGCATTTTTCGTTCAGAAGCGGGTAGGGCGGAACGGGAAGCTGTTTCTTTGCTTTAAGTTAAGGACGATGATGGGGAACGAGCATTCGACGATGATGGGGAACGAGCCTGGGACGATCGTGAAGAACGACAGGTCGACGACACCCGATGACGAAAGAATTACCCGGTTGGGTAATTGGCTTCGCCGGACGCACCTTGACGAGCTGCCTCAATTCATCAACGTGGCGACCGGAGCGATGAGTATTGTCGGACCGCGACCATATATGCCGTCAGATTGTACCCGGTTTGCAGAAGTAGTCCCCGACGGCGACCTCCGGCACCGGGTAAAACCCGGGATAACGGGGATGGCGCAGGCGGAAGGATTACATGGGGCCAGCGGTAAGGATGCGCGCGTGATCGTTCAACGGTACCGGTGGGATGCCTACTATGTGCGGTACGCGGGGTTTCGGCTGGATATGCAAATCCTGGCGCGAACTCTCGCATTGCTCGTTGCGGGCCGTGTCAGGCAAACTGTTCCTTTCGGATAATGGCGTCTGCGAATCGTTCCATTTCCTCGAGCTGCGGACTGCATTGCAGCAAAAAGAAATCAACCCCCGCTTTCCCGAATTCACCGATCCTGTCCTGCACCTGCGCGGGCGTGCCGGTCAGGCCGGTGCGCAGGCCCCGGTTGGAGACCGAATAATCTTCCAGTGAAACGTTCTGTTCAAGCTGGGTCCCCGCCAACCATTGCTGGTAGTTGCCATAGCCAGGGCTGCCGGGTCTTACATTCGTAATCCGCTCGACCTCTTTTCCGACTTCCGCTTCGGTACTGCGGATGATGCTATAGGCGGCAACTCCGTATTGCAGGGGCGGCAGCCCTTTCTTTTCTCTCCTTTCCTTCATATCGCGGATGCGATTGGCGATAGTCCCCGGCGTGTCGCCGTGCATGACATACCCGTCGCAGGTGGATGAAATAAGGTCTTTAGCGGCCTCCGATTCGCCCCCTGCATATATGGCGGGCCTGGGCCTCGATACCGGTTTGGGCTGGAGCGTATTGTTGCTGACCTGGTAAAATTTCCCCTGAAAGGTGAATCCGTTTTCATTCCAGACGCCGTTCAAAACGGTCAGCCACTCGGCGGTCCGCGCATAACGGTCGTCGTGCTGCTCGAAACCGACACCGTACTTGGTGGCCTCATCCCGCCACCAGGAAGAGACGACGTTCAGCGAAAGCCTTCCATTGCTGATGTGGTCGATATTGGCGGCCTGCTTGGCTAGAAGTGCCGGGTTGTGAAACGTAGGCCGGACGGCTACCATCAGCTCCTGCGTGCTCGTTACGGCCGCAAGCGCGGCGGCCGTGGACCAGGCGTCCAGCGAAGGCGCCTCGATACCTTTGATGTCATTGAGGTTGAGCTCGGCGATAAGACTCAGATCGAATCCGATCTCTTCGCTGCGTATAGCCAATCGCTTTACATAATCCCAGGTAGCCGCCATATTCTCATCATCCACATTTCGCAGCCAGCCGCCAAAGACGGGCATCCAATATCCGTATCTCATAGTTATGCGTGTGTTAAGATCGATTCCCCGGCCGATACCCTCATAGCCTCAGCAGCTCTTTTTTCGAGGTAGTCGACCAGACGCTGATGTGGATTGAACCCGACGACGTTGACGGCATCCGCGACAAAATTGGACAGGGCGTTTACATCGTAGTACAACAACTCGCCGTCCCGGTCGTCAACGATGTATTCGATCCCGCCGACATCGATGCCGGCATGCTGGACGATCTTTTCGATATTGGCGATAACCGCAGGGGGCGGAGTGAAACCTTCGACTTTGAGGCCATTTTTCGGGGCCTCTATCGCACAGGCATTTCGTACCAGCTCGACGCCGGAACTGGTCTGGCAGATATCCGCCGGACAAAGATTGAAGGTATCGCCCGTCAGATAAACACGAATACCATATAAATATTTGCCGCCGAGCGTTTCGATACGTGTGATATAACCTCCGCGGGCAGGGATAAATTCCTGCAGAAGCGCGACATGGTCGACGCCAAAGTCCATATTAGCTTCTGCCACCGCTTCTTTGAGGTCCGCGATGGTCTGGTATTTGGTTATGCCGGCGCCACTGCCGCCGATATTGGCTTTTACAACGACGGGAAAGCGAAGTCCGTCGGCGGCTTCCAGCAGCCTGGAGGGATGGTTGACGACCCGGGCCCTGGGGTATTTAATGCCGAGGGATTGCATGAGCATCAGCTGGAGCGCCTTGGATGTTTCGTAGGTGAAACATTTATAGCCGTTCACGACGGGTACTCCCAGGGTTTCAAGATGTTTCAAATAATTGAGCGTGTAAAAAATGCCCTGGGTCCCGTCGCGGAGATATGCCGACGGACTCATGCGGTTGAAGAACAGCGAAAAATCGGGCCGGGGCTCATCGACGGCGAACTGGTGAGCGGCCGGGCTGAGCCGGGTATACGGGATGCCGCGCTTGTTCAACTCTTCAAAGAGCGGTTTGAACCAGTCCGGATGTTCGTGATAGATAGCGATGGGTGACATGCTGCAAATATACGCCAAACCCCCGCTGACGGCGCCTTTTTTGATGGCCGGACGGTTACTGCGGGGAAAGTTAGTGGGGTTGGAGCGGGGTCCTTATCTTCGGGCATGCAAAAGATCGCCGGGATTTGCTTTTCCGTCTTTTTGTTTTGTTGCACCGTGACCGCGCAGGAATTGCCGTATTCGGTATGCAAGGGGTGCTGGAATCCGGATTCGCTGGGGAATCAACGGGTGGTGGTAAGGTGTCCGAAGATCGCGACCCGCGGTTTGGCGGAGGTGGAGATCCCCTGGCGGCGCCATGACGACCATCCCGAATGGAAGCGCATCATAGTGCAGGACTCGGCGACGGGTGAGCGGATAAGAAATGTCCGGGTGGTGACGGTCACAAAAGAAAGCGGCGACATTTATTTCGAGGCGGTGTCGGGGCCGGGAACATATTTTGTCTATTACCTGCCCTATCGCCATGAAGGACGCAGCAATTATCCAAAAGGAATATACTGGAGGCCGGACTCGACGGCAAGCGAAGCGTGGCTGAAAATTGTCGGTAAAAACGGCACCCGGTCCGGTGGTCCCGGTGACGGTCGCTACGGATCCACGCGAGCGCGGGCGACCGGTATCCAGTCGATCGACGCTTTCGACGAAATTTATCCGATGGAGGTCACCGCGACGTCGGATGAAGTTGCCGCCTTAAAGGCAAAATACCCGGGCAAAACATTTCTATTGTTCCCGGAAAACCGGACCAATCCCATCCGCATGCTCAATGATATACCACACCGGTGGATCACCGCCGGACCGGGGCGCCCCCTCGCAGACAGCTCGGCCAAACCCGGTGAATATTATGCGTATCAATTGGGATTATACGCATTAAAGACCCTGACCGACGTGAAGGTACGCTTCGGCCCGCTGCAGAGCAATCAGGGAAGCCGCATCGCACCCGATTCAATGACATGCATCAACACGGACGGCGTAAGCTACGACGGACGGCCTTTCATCAAACAAGTGGATGTCCCGGGAGGCCGCGTACAGCCGTTGTGGTGTGTGGTCCGCATCCCTGACGATGCCTCGGGTACCTATTCGGGCACCGTCTCGGTGGCCGCCGACGGGCGAAAGGATACGGTCACTATCGGGTTGAAAGTGCAAGATCGGCCCGCCCCCGATCATGGAGTTGGAATACCCCGATTAATGACGCGGCTTCCATGGCTCAATTCCAGACTGGCGCAGGAGAACACCGTGATCGCGCCGTATACACCGCTGGAGATAGTCGGGGATACGGTAGTCCGGCTCCTGGGCCGCGACATTCGCTTAAATCCACTGGGGTTCCCCGAACAGATCCGGACCTTCTTTGCACCCGAAATGACGGAAATGACGGACCGGCCGACCAGTCTGCTGGCCGAGGGAATCCATTTTCACCTGGTCCGCCAGGCAGACGGAAGGGATATCAGGTTGCAGCCGGGAGGGGTACATTTCGTACGGCGGTCACCCGGCACTGTTAGCTGGGAAGCGACCGGCACATCCGATACATTGAAGATGCAGGTAGGCGCGACGCTCGAATTCGACGGGTTCCTGTCGTATACGGTAAGGGTAATCGCTCTCGAAAACATTGACCTGAACGACATCGCCATGCATATCCCTTTTCGACCTGAAGCGGCCACCTATATGATGGGGCTCGGAAAAAAAGGCGGATACCGGCCCGACAGCACATACCGGTGGAAATGGGATGTCGCGAACAAAAATCAGGACGGCGCCTGGATCGGCACCGTCAACGCCGGCCTGCAGTACTCGTTGCGCGACGAGCGCTATGTGCGGCCGCTCAATACAAATTTCTACCTTCAAAAGCCGCTGATCGCTCCAACGTCATGGGCAAATAAAGACAAAGGCGGCATCGATATCGGAACGAAGGGAAGGTCGGTACTCGCCAGCAATTACAGCGGGCCGCGGCAGCTAAGAAAGGGCGACACGCTTTACTACAATTTCAATTTGCTCATTACACCCTTCCACACCCTAAATACCGATTTCCAATGGGCAACCCGGTTCTATCACCGGTATAACGACCTGGATTCGATCAAGGCGACCGGAGCGACGGTGGTGAACATCCATCACGCCACGCCGATCAACCCCTGGATCAATTATCCATTTATCGAATGGCAGCGGATGCGCGCCTATATCGATAGCGCCCACCGGCTGGGATTGAAGGTAAAAATCTACAATACCGTGCGCGAATTGTCGGATCATGCGTATGAACTGTTCGCCCTCCGAAGCCTGGGCAGCGAGATCTATTCGCCAGGTCCGGGCGGGGGTTTCAGCTGGCTCCAGGAGCACGTCGCCGACAACTACATCCCCGCCTGGTTCGTGCCGGAGATCAAAGATGCGGCGATGGTCAATAGCGGCATGAGCCGATGGCACAACTATTATGTGGAAGGCATGAATTGGCTGGTTCAACAAGTCGGGATAGACGGCATCTATCTCGACGACGTCGCATTTGACCGGGTCACTATGAAGCGGATCAAACGTGTCCTCACGGCGAACGGCCATCCCGGGATCATCGACCTGCACTCCGCCAACCAGTACAATCCGCGGGACGGGTTCAATAACAGCGCCAATCTGTACATGGAGCATTTCCCTTATCTCAACCGCCTTTGGTTTGGGGAGTATTTCGACTATGAACAGAATCCGCCGGACTTTTTTTTGACCGAGGTAAGCGGGATCCCTTTTGGTTTGATGGGTGAAATGCTGGAAGGCGGCGGCAACCCGTGGCGGGGGATGGTCTATGGGATGACCAACCGCATGCCCTGGACCGAGAACGCCGATCCGCGGCCGATCTGGAACGTCTGGGACCATTTCGGGATGCAGGGCACAAAGATGGCCGGGTATTGGAGCCCCTCCTGCCCCGTAAAGACGGATAATCCGTCGGTTCTCGCAACGGTATATATAAAGAAAGGCGCTGCATTGGTAGCGATCGCGAGTTGGGCGAACCAGGATACGACCGTAAAGCTACAGATCAACTGGGGCAGCCTGGGGATCGACCCTGCAGCTGCAAAAATCGACGCACCGGAAGTCGCCAATTTTCAACCCGCCCGGACCTTTACTCCCCAGGAGGCGATCCCCGTACAAAAAGGAAAGGGCTGGCTCCTGATCATCCGGCCGCGCCAGGATCCGCAAGGCGTATTCAGCCATTCAAGGGAATAGCGATCGTCAGCGTACACCCCTCACCGGGCGCAGAGTCAACCTGAACGGCACCGTTATAAAACCCTACGCGGTTCTGGATATTACGCAGCCCGATCCCGCCGGTTTTTTTTGCCGGATTGAACCCGACGCCATCATCTCTTATGGTCAGCCTTAGCCGATCGGGTGCCCGATCCAGGACGATGGAGGCCGATTTGGCGTGCGCATGGCGGACGATATTGTTTAATTGCACCTGAACAATCCTGTAGCACGTCAGTTTAATCCCCTCATCTGAAATATCCCGCGTGTACCTATCCGTATCCAGGTCCAGCCGCAGCGAAGCCGAAAGCGGAAAATTATCCAGCAGCTTACGCAACGCCTGGTCCAGACCCATACCATCCAGCGAAGGCGCAACCAGAGATTGGGAAAGCTGGCGGATCTCCTCCATCGCGAGATTGAGATTTCGCTGGCATTTGTCCAGGGCCTCCTCCTGGCTGCCGTCTTTATCCTTTGCCGCAATGTCAAGATAAAGCTTCGCGGCCGCGAGGATCTGGTTGATATTGTCGTGCAGTTCCTTGCCGATCTGCTCCCGTTCCCGCTCCTGGACCTGGATGCTGGTTTCCATGATCAGCTTTTGCTGCAAGTCACGCTGCCGGGCCAGCTCTTCTTCCGTCCTGCGCTTGTCGAGCGCATTCTGGACCGCGTTTGGCAGCCGTTCCAGCCTGTCTTTGAGAATATAATCGCTGGCGCCCTCTTTGATCACGCTGACGGCATACTCCTCAGAAACCGTTGCGGTGACGAGGATGAACGGCGAGTGAACACCTTCTTCCCGGGTTATTTTCAACGCCTCCAGCGAGTTAAAAGCAGGCAGCGAGTGGTCGGAGAGGATGATATCCGGTTTGAATTCGCGGAGCGCGTGCAGGAAATCGGACCGGTCGATAACCACGCGGATGTCAAACAACAATTTTGCCTTCCGCAGCACCCGGGCAACCATTTCCGCGTCGGCGACGAGATCTTCGAGGTGCAGGATCTTTAATAGCCGGTCCATGTCAGGAGTTTTTTTTGGTGGTTAACAGTGGAGGTTGATTGGTCAGCAGCCAGTACATTCCGAGCGCACTGACCGCTTTGGCAAATCCTTCGAAATCCACCGGTTTGACGACATAGCTGTTCACGCCGAGTTCGTAGCTGTGAACGATGTCCAGCTCTTCTTTTGAGGAGGTCATGATGACTACCGGGATGGTCCGGGTGGCTTCATGTGCCTTGATCCGGCGCAGCACTTCTATCCCGTCGACCTTTGGCATTTTGATATCCAGCAGGATCACTTTTGGCGCGTCGATCATATTCCGATCGGCAAATTTGCCCTGTGCGAAGATGAAATCAATCGCTTCCTCTCCATCTTTTACGTGTACGAGGTTGTTGGCAAGGTTGACTTTTTTCAGGGATCGGATGGTCATTTCGGCGTCGTGGATATTGTCTTCGACTAATAGGACTTCTACCTGGCTGGTCATAGTTTTTGGCTTTATATTTATTGTTCCGATAAGGTAAAATAGAATACGGCGCCGCTGCCGGGGGTCGATTCCGCCCAGATCCTGCCCTTGTGCTTTTCGACGATCCGGCGTACCAACGCAAGTCCGATGCCAGTGCCTTCAAATTCTTCCTGGCTATGCAGCCGTTGAAATACTTTGAACAACTTGTCGGCATATTTCATATCGAAACCGGCGCCGTTATCGCGGACAAACCAGGCAATCCCGCCGCCGTTGGCGGTATAACCGACCTCGATGAGCGGGTCGGCGGTCCGGGATGAATATTTCAACGCGTTGCCGATCAGGTTGATCCAGACTTGCTTTAGCAGGTCTTCATCCCCATCGCAACCGGGAAGCTCGGCTATGGTGAGATTGAACATATTCTCCGGCCATCCGTTCAGCAATTCGCTGGTGCATGCTTCCGCCAACGCCTTCATATCGACGCTGCGCCGCGTGACCTCCCGTTTGCCGAGGCGCGAGAAGGCGATCAGATCGTCGATCAGCCGGCCCATCATTTTTACGTTGGAGATGATATTGCCGGTAATGCGTTTGGCTTCCGCATCAAAGCTTTCCTCATAGTCCTCCTTTAACATCATGGCATAGCCGCTGACAGCACGGAGCGGCGCTCTCAGGTCATGGGACACGGAATAGGAGAAAGCTTCCAGTTCCTTATTCGCGGCCTCCAATTCCCGGGTCCTGTTTTGCACCTGTTGCTCCAGCGAGTGGTGGGCGTGTGTGACCTGCAGCGCCATCGAATTGAAGGCCGCGGCCAACCTGCCCAGCTCATCATACCGGTCCAGCGCAGGCGGAGAAGAATAATCGCCGTTGGCAAGGGCGGCGGTAGCCTTGTTCAGCCGGTCCAGACGGCGGGTCAGCCCGCGGCTGATCAGCCATGCGACGAACATGCCGATGGCGACGAGTATGGCCCCGCACCCGATGATCCAGTATAGCAGGCGGTCGGCAGCCTCCAGGATCAGGGACCGGGATAGCGCGACGAGGATGACCCATTTGGTGGCGGGCACCGGCGACACGCTGGCGATGGCTTTGCCCAATCCGGGGTGGTCATAGGTGACGATCCCTTTGGTGCCGTGGATGTCGAAAGGCGGCGGCGGAACGATCTTTGACATATCTGTCCACAAGCCGCCGTCGCTATTGCCAAAGTGAAGGATGGCATTGGAGCCGAGGAGTTGGGAAAGTTGGGCTACGGCCTTCGGCGTAGCCTGCACGACCCGCCAGCGGATAAGAAAACCCGTGACTTTCCGGTCGGCGCCGACCGTTGCAATGACCGGATAATACAACGAATCCCCGAGGCGGTAGAATTTTCCGACGAAACTGGAATCGGATGGTCCGGGCGGCAGTTCCGCGGCGGCAACGGACCGGACGGGGTGGGCGGTCAGGTCCGTCGATCTGGTTCCCGGGCCGAATTTGGCGGCGTCGGCGCGGCTGTCCGCCAGGAGGATGGAACCGGCGGTATCGACCAATTCAACCCGGCTGGTCAGGGTATCCTGCATGATCTTGCGGAGTGCTTCGGCCGGACCCACGACGTTAACCTGGTTGGCGCTGGCCTGGGTGAGGGCCAACATGGTCTTTGCATTTTGTCCGAATAGTGAGGTCAATTGTTCGGTGAGACTCTTGAGCCGCTCCTGCCCGATACCCATGGTGGCGCGCCGTACACCGAAGTAAGATATTGCGCCGAAGGATAAAATGAGGGAAAGCAACAACAGGCAGATCAGCAGGGGAAGCTGTTGCCGGATGGACAGGTTACGAAATGAAAAGCCCGCGGGTCTGCGGGGTCTCGACCTGGTACTTCCCATAGTGGCAGCTATTTTTTCTTTTGTGTTGCTTAAGAGGTCCGCATAAAGTACACAATTTTTTGTTCAATGACAATTAAAATTGCATTAATCTGCCTAGATTGCCTGTCCCTTCCGGAGGCCGGCGCACACAAACGATAAAATATGAAGTTATACCGAACAAAAAAGGGCAATTTACTGGAGAATCAGGACAAATTCTGGCTCTTCGAAAAGGGCTGGGATGAGCTGATCAACCGGAGTGACTTGCATGGATACCTGCTAAATGCCATTTCACGGGACAAGGAGGTTTCGCCACTGGAGGCAGCCGACCTGTTGGAGCAGGATCTGCTGGCCCCGATCGGATCGCAGGAAGTCTGGGCGGCAGGGGTAACCTATCTGCGGAGCAGGGATGCCCGGATGGAAGAATCGAAGAATTCCGGGGGTGCGAGTTTTTATGACAAAGTGTACGAGGCCGAGCGGCCGGAGCTCTTTTTCAAGTCGCCCGCGCACCGGGTGGCCGCGCACGGCGAAAAAGTTTATATCCGCCGCGACTCTTCCTGGAATGTCCCCGAGCCGGAGTTAACCTTATATATCAACACAAGGGGTCAGATCCAGGGCTATACGATCGGCAATGACATGTCTTCCCGGAGTATCGAGGGCGAGAACCCGCTGTACCTGCCGCAGGCTAAGGTCTATGACCGGAGCGCCGCGCTGGGACCCGGGTTGTATGTTCCACCCGCCCCCATCGCCCCGACGACGATCATCCGGATGTCGATCCACCGCGCAGCGGAAGTCGTCTATCGCGGTGAGGTAGCCATCAGCCAGATCAAACGGTCGCTGTCGGAACTGGCTTCCTGGTTATACCGGGAGTCAAATTTCCCGGCGGGTTGTTTTTTAATGACAGGGACGTGCCTGGTACCCGGAAATGATTTTACGTTGAGGGAAGGCGACCATGTGGAGATCTCGATCGATGGGATCGGCACGCTGGCTAATTCAGTCGGGTACAAGCCCAATGGCCGCAACAACTAATTCGATATGGACGTCTTTACGCGGCTGAAGAAGAATTTGAAGAAGGATTTTTCAGGTCTGCTGCCCGTCCGGGTCGCGCTATTGGGAGATACCCCGACACAGTGGCTTGCACAAGCTATCCGGGGACTTGGATTCGAGCGGGGGATGGACCTCCGCATTTGGGAGGCGGACTTCAGCCAGATCGCGCAGCAGGTATACGATCCGGTCTCACCGTTATATGCCTTCGACCCGCAGGCGATCATCCTTTATCATTCCGCACAGCAATTACTGGAGTCCTACAATAAGATGGAACCCGCCGCCAGGAAGGGTCTGGCAGATGAGCGACTAATGGTTGTCGATAGCCTTAGCGCGGCCATCCGTTCACGGTCGGCTGCTACGATCATCTACTATAATTACCCGGAGATCGATGACGGCATTTATGGCAACTATGCCAATAAAACAGATTCCTCCTTTCTTTACCAGGTACGACACCTGAACGTCATGCTGATGCAGTATGCCGCACAGCAGGAAGGTTTCCATATTGCCGACCTTGCGATCCTCCAGCAGCATGCCGGCCGGTCGGTATCATTCCGGCCTTCGATCTATATTCACTCCGGGATGGATATCAGCCTCGACGCGCTGCCGGCGGCGGCGGAGACCACGGTAAGCCTGATTGGCGCCATGTCTGGCCGGATAAAGAAGTGCCTGGTGCTGGATCTGGACAATACGATTTGGGGCGGGGTGATCGGCGATGATGGCCTTGAGCATATCGAGATCGGCCTCCTTGGTATCGGGAAGGCCTTCACCGAACTGCAATACTGGATCCGGAAGCTGCGCCAACGCGGGATACTGCTGGCCGTATGCAGCAAGAATTCCCCGGAGATCGCGCGGCTGCCATTTGACTCTCATCCGGATATGGTGCTGGGCATGGAGGATTTCGTGGTCTTCAAGGCGAATTGGGATAACAAGGTGGATAATATCCGGGAGATCGCGGACACCCTCCGGATCGGGCTGGACTCGTTGGTCTTCCTGGATGACAACCCATTCGAACGGAACATGGTCCGGGATGCCCTGCCGGAAGTGCTGGTGCCGGAACTGCCCGACGATCCGGCTGCATTCCTGGAGTATTTATATCCGCTCCATTTATTCGAGACAACCTCCTTGTCGGCGGAGGATGAAGAACGGACGAAAATGTACCGTACCGACCGGGAGCGAAGCACAGAGCGGCTAAGCTATGCCGATGAGGAGGCCTACCTGGCCAGCCTGAATATGATCTCGAGGGTCGCGCCCTTTAATGCGTTCAACGGGCCCAGGGTTGCGCAGCTCTCCCAGCGAAGCAACCAATTCAACCTGCGAACCGTTCGTTATACGGATGCGGAAGTTCAGGCATTGGCGGCATCCCCGGATGTGTTCACCTTTTCCTTCACCCTGGAGGACCGGTTCGGCGACAACGGGATCATTGCGGTGGTCATCCTCCGGAAGGAAACAACGGAAACATTGTTCATTGACAGCTGGCTGATGAGCTGCCGGGTGCTCCGGCGCGGCATGGAGAATTTTACCCTGAACACGATAGCCGGTTTTGCGCGGGGGCACGGGTTCCGGTATCTTAGGGGAGAGTTTGTGGCGACGTCGCGAAACCAACTGGTAAAGGACCACTATATGTCACTTGGTTTTTGCCGCCAGGGCGACGTCCTGCCACGCGACAGTTCCCAGGTTGACCACTGGATGCTGGACCTGGAAACCTATGAGCACCGGCCGACATCCGTGCATCGAATCGAATGACAAAAGCCATGACAAGAGAAGAAATCCTCAGAGCGGTCACTGCCGTCTTCCGGGATACGCTGGGAGACGAACAGCTGGTGCTCGGCGAACAAACGACGGCCGGGGAGATTGAAGACTGGGATTCGCTGACCCATATTCAGCTGGTGGTAGCAGTGGAGAAGCGGTTTCGCATCCGGTTTGGTTCCCGGGAAATACAGGCTTGGGCAAACATTGGCGAAATGCTTGACTCCATTGCTGCCAAAATCAACTAGCGGAAAATGCAATTACATCATATCGGTATGGCATGTGGGGATATCGAGGAAGGGATCGGTCATCTCCTGAGGGTGCATACCGTGGTCGGCCGGACGCCGGTGATCGATGACCCGGAACAGGATGCCAAGCTGGTGCTGCTGACCCTGGCTGACGGGACTCATATCGAGCTGGTAGCCGGGCGTTCCGTGGAATCGTTCGTCAAAAGAAATATCGGTCTTTATCATCTCTGTTTTGAAGTAACGGACATCCAGGCCGAGATCGAACGGCTGGTTCACGAAGGGGCAAAACTGATTGTTCCACCGCGGCCCGCCGTGCTTTTCGGCGGCCGGCCCGTCGCCTTTCTGTATGTCGGATACGGATTGATCGAATTGCTGCAAAAAAAACCTGGCTAATGCTTTTTCTTTCGCTGTCTTTTTTGGTGTTTTTTCCGTCATTCTTTCTGCTGTATTGGTTTGTATTCGACCGGCGCCTGGCGGCACAGAATTTCCTCATTCTCGCCGGCAGCTATTTATTCTACGCCTGGTGGGACTGGCGATTCCTGTTCCTGCTGGGCGCCAGCTCGCTGTTGAACTATGCGCTTGGTCTGCTGATGGCGCGAACCGCCGGGGACGGATACCAGCGGCTGCTGATCGGGATAGGTCTGCTGCAGGGACTTGGCTGTCTGTTGTATTTCAAGTATTTCAACCCCTTCCTGCCGCTGGGGATCAGCTTCTATACCTTTAAAACAATCAGTTATCTGCTGGACATCCGCCGGGGAAAAATCGCTCCGGAACGCGACTGGATCGTCTTCTTTTCCTATGTCGCCTTTTTCCCCTGTATCACCTCCGGACCGATCGATCGGGCGGGAACGCTGATCCCGCAGCTGAGGACAAGACGGATATTCGATGCTGTCAGGGCCACGGACGGCATGCGGCAGATCCTGTGGGGCCTGTTCAAGAAGGTCGTCATCGCAGATAATGCCGCCGTATTTTCGGATGACATCTTCGCCCACTACATGACGATGCCCGCAAGTGAGTTGCTTTTCGGCGTTTTCGTGTTTACGATCCGGATCTATGCCGATTTCTCGGGCTATTCGGACATGGCGATCGGAATGTCGAAGCTGTTGGGTTTCGATATCAGTCAAAATTTCCGGTATCCTTTTTTCGCCCGCAGCATCGCCGAGTTCTGGCGGCGATGGCATATCACGCTAACGGGCTGGATGACAGATTACGTTTACACTCCGCTGACCATCTATTTCAGGAACCTGGGCCGATGGGGCATTGTCCTGGCATGCCTGGTCAACTTCGTACTGATCGGCGCCTGGCATGGACCCCGATGGACTTTCGTCTTGTTCGGCTTCCTGCATGGGCTTTATTATGTTCCGCTGATCCTTACCAGATCGGTCAACAAAAAGCGCGGACCCCTTCACATCCTTTGGACCTTTTTGCTGGTGATGTTCACATTTGTCATTTTCAAAGCAGACAGCCTGGCTCAGGCCCTTGCCTTCTATCGCCGGATGCTTTCGCCTTCGCTGTTTTCCGCGTTCCATATCTTTGAGAAGGTCAATGCAGCAGCAATGCTGGCCGGGATCGGGATAATGTTTGCCGTCGAATGGCTGCAAAAAGCCAAGCCGCACGGGCTTCAGATCGCAGCCGTCCGCCATCCGGCGATACGGGTATTGATCTATGGCTCACTCATCCTCGCCATCCTTACATTCGGTCCGACGCGGAACGCGGATTTCATTTATCTTAATTTCTAATCTTCCGGCAAAAATGAGAAATTTCCTCCTGAAGACGGCCGCTTACTGTATCCTCGTCCTGGCAGGATACGAGGGATTGTACAGGATGGGTTTTCAACCTGTCGTCACAGATTCCACGCTTTTTGACAGAAAGATGATCTGGTTACAGCAACACCCGAAGGCCCAACCAAAATTCATCGTAGTGGGTTCGTCTACGGCGCTGTATGGTATTCGTTCCGCGCCCATGGTGCGAAATATTCCGCTATCCTATTTTAATATCAGCTCGCCGCTGTTGAACATCGCCAGTTCGTGGATCATCATAAAGGCTGTCGTCCGGGACTACCGGCCCAAATATATCCTGATCGCGAGCAACGTGGGGGACTTTTGCCGGAAAACGGACTCAACGTATCACTACTACGGCGATGCCAGTCCGTTCGTTCGAAACTACGTTCCGGAGCTATTCTATTTCCTGGATTATCACTCTCTCCACCAGATCGTCTACCGCAAGGAGATGGTCACCTGGCTCCGCTTCGATCCGTGGGGGGAAGGGCTGAAAACCTACAACGAATTGTTGATGAAAAAAAAATTGGCTGACAACCCCGGGGCATTCCTGGGACAGCTGTCATTCGATACCGCGTTTCAGCAAACGCATTATCAGGCCCTTGATTCGATGAGCCGATGGTTACGGCAGCAGCAGGTACGACTAATCTTTGTGCAGTGCCCGATAAGGGCAAGCAATCTCGGCGATCCGGCCGTCCGGGCAAAAGTCGAGCGGCATTTCCTGGTCTGCGACTCCATTGTCGGGGCAAACGGCGGGATATTTCTCAATCATTACAATGCGGTCACCGACAACGACAGGCTTTTTTTCGATGCCGTTCATCTTTGGCCGCCGGGAGGAGATATCTTTACCGACAGTGTGGTCAGGGATCTGAGGAACATCCTCCCGAAAACCAAAGATGTGAACAAGATCATCGTACCGGGCCCGTGAAAGGGCGGTTGAACTTGGCGAATTTGTTTACATTCGCGACCAAAACTCGTCGGAGATCCAATGAACTGGGAGCAATTGTATAGTCCGGTGCGGACAGGCGGCGGCGCGGCACCCGCCCTCGCCGATGTTCCGGTGGGTAAGCCGGCGGACGGGGCGGGCGGAGCATTGCGTACCTCCTTCCTGCGCGACTACGACCGCATCATTTTTTCTTCCGCCTTTCGCCGGCTGCAGAATAAGACCCAGGTATTCCCCTTACCGGGACCGGTCTTTGTTCACAATCGGCTGACGCATAGCCTGGAAGTGGCGTCTGTCGGCCGTTCTCTGGGAAAAGCGGTCGGGGACGGGATTGCGGAGCGATATGCGTCAAAAGGGGATGCATTCCGGGAATTTTATAAATACGAGCTGCCTTCGGTGATCGCCGCTGCCTGTCTGGCACATGATATCGGCAATCCGCCGTTTGGGCATTCCGGTGAGGATGCGATCCGGGATTTTTTCAGGGAGCTGGAAGGAGACGGTAAATCCCGGTTTGCCGGAGACCTGACGCCAAACCAGCAACAGGACTTCCTGCGTTTCGAAGGGAACGCGAACGCTTTCCGGACCCTCACGCATGCTTTTAACGAGCGGTCGCCCGGGGGGTTCAGGTTAACTTACGCCACGCTCGCTTCGATCGTGAAATACCCCTCGGATTCGCTGCATGGCTTTGACAAACGGCAGTTGGTTACAAAAAAATCCGGATTTTTCGATTCGGAGGTCGGTACTTACCAGGCAATCGCGGCGGAACTTGGAATTCCCCGGGTAAGACCCGACCAGCAGGTGTATGCGCGGCATCCGTTCGTATACCTTGTAGAGGCCGCAGACGATATTTGCTATCGAATCATCGATTTTGAAGATGCGCATCGGCTACATATCATTTCTATCGATGTCATCCGGGACCTGTTTCTCTCTTTTTTCGACGCGGAAGAAGGGTACGACGCCCGGGACCGGGTAGAGCGTGTCTTCACGGAGATCAATGATGACAACCAGAAGGTCCAATTCCTTCGGGCCAAACTGATCAATTTGCTGATCTTCCGGATGCGGGATATTTTTATGGAAAGGGAAAGTGAATTGCTGAACGGGGCATTGCCAAAATCCCTGATCGACCTATTGTCTTCGCGGGAGTTGGACCTGATCAAACGGATCGATGCATTTTCAGTGGAGCATATTTACAATCACCGGTCGGTCGTAGAGATCGAAATCGCGGGCTATCATGTGATCGGCGGACTGTTACGCGAATTTTTCGGGGCGCTCCTTCAGCCGGATTCCATCAAATCGAAAAAATTGAGACAATTGATCTCTAAGCAGTTTGTCATCGGCGGCCGGGCGGATAGTTGGTATACCGACATTCAATCGGTAGTCGATTTTATCGCAGGAATGACGGATCTGTATGCCGTGGACCTTTACCGGAAGATCACTGGGCTCGAATTTCCCCGGATCAGGTAAGCCTGGCACAAAAATTATGGGTAGTAGCCATAATACTATCCGGCTATGTTTAATAAATTTCCAATCGCTTTCCGCTATGACGGGAAGCAATACAACGGTAAGATACAGCCGTTGCAAACTGGACTGCAACAGGGACTGCCCACCATCTTCCAGGTCTTCCTCAACAATGTTTATTGCGGGCTGGTCCGAAGAAGGGGAGTCGAGTGGGAAACAGATTCCCCAAAATGTGCGATCATGGTGGATGTGATCGGCAATCATATTTATGATTGGTATGAGTAAACAAATGGAAAATAACCAGATGCGGCTTTTTTGGACCGCACAGGATTTGAAAAAATCGGCCAATTTAGGCCCCGCTTGAATACCATATATAATGATTACTCCCGCAGATAAAAAAGTGCTGAAACGTTTCGGTGAGAACCTGAGAAAGCTTCGCAAGGAAAAGGGGCTTAGCCTCCGCGAGATGTCCTACGCCTGCAGTATCGACAATAGCAAGATCGCCAAGATTGAAAAAGGAATGATCAATATCACGTTCACTACCCTCCTGCAATTGGCAACGGCATTGGAAACCCACCCGTCTTCCCTGCTGGATTACGAGCCGGAAGGATCGCATCACGCTGGTTAATTGACCGCCTTTAGCGTAAGTGTCATAAGGAAAATACCACGTCCATTGTTGTTCCGCCATGCAAATCAGTTAACAATTTTAACTATTGATTCATGGAGAGGAACGAAAAATCGCTGCGCAGATTTGGGCAGATCCTTACTCAATTGCGCAAACAGAAAAATTACACCACTCGCGACCTGGCGTTGCGTTCGGGCATGGATGCCCGCCAACTCACCCGGATAGAGGCGGGAAAGGTGAATATCCATTTTACGACGATCCTGGCCTTGGCAAAGGGGTTGGGGATAACTCCCGAAGAATTGCTGGAATCCCTTTGAGGGTTTCGTAATACCGGTTCGGGAATTTCCGGGAAAATACCTGGCTTTTTTCCTATTGCAAATCGGATGGCGGGGTTGTATTTTGATCCTATGACGACACTCGTGGGACTATTCTTCTCATTCATTTCCGTGCTGGGCCTGTTGATGGGCCAATCAAAAAAATTCATCCGCAAAATTGTTCTTATCGTTTTTTCGCTGGGTCTCGTGCTGGCGCAGGTGCTCTTCATCTATGACAAGATCGCAATGGAGAGCCAGGATTTTATTGCTATTTCGGGAATCGTCGGGGCGATCATTCTCATTTTGTCGTTTCAGCGGGACACGGCCTGGTAGGGGTAAATGGAGCACCAATCCGGTGAACGCGGATCAGGCCGGACTATTCAGCGAAGACAGCATCCGGAAAATGTATTACATTGAAGTCAAATCGGTCAATAGATTATGCTAAAAATACTCCTGGCAGTGGCCGTCACTATCTGCGCGACCGGCGTCCGGGCGCAGCGGGGCGGCGGGATCAAATGGACAAAAGATGGAAAGGGATACTATGCGGTGGAGAACAATTCGATCGTGCGGTACGATCTGCCCTCCTTTACCCGGGTTGTCGTCGCCGATGCGGCGCTCCTGACTCCCACAGGCAAAGACCAGCCTGTCCCGATCCAGAGTTACTCATTCAACGACAATGAAAAGAAATGCCTGATCTATACCAACAGTAAGAAAGTATGGCGGCTCAATACCCGCGGCGACTATTGGGTGCTGGATCTGGTAACGCAACGTTTGAAGCAGTTGGGAGCAGGAAGGCCACCTTCATCGCTGATGTTTGCCAAGCTTTCACCCGATGGCAGCAAGGCTGCCTATAGCAGCGATCACAATCTGTACGTGGAAGACCTCGCTTCCGGGGTTATAACTCCTTTGACCACGGACGGCGCATTCCGGATGATCAACGGAACCTTTGACTGGGCCTACGAAGAGGAATTCAGCTGCCGGGATGGATTTCGCTGGAGTCCGGACAGCAAACGGATCGCCTACTGGCAGATCGATGCCACCGGCATCCGCAATTTTTTGCTGATCGACAACACCGATTCGCTGTACTCTTTTACCGTTCCCGTGGAATATCCTAAGGCCGGTGAAGATCCTTCGGCCTGCCGCGTGGGGGTGGTCAGCCTGGAGACGGGTAAGACGGTCTGGATGCAGGTGCCGGGAGACAGCCGGCAACATTATATCCCGCGGATGGAATGGGCGGCGGGCAGCAGCGAGCTGGTGCTGGAGCAATTGAACCGCAAACAGAACGACGCCAAAGTCTTTTTATGCGACGCAAGCACCGGCGCAGCCTCGGCGATCTACGAGGAAACGGACAGTGCCTGGATTGACGTCAAACACCGTTGGAGCGACGATCCCACCGGTTGGGAATGGCTGAACGGAGGAAAAGATTTCCTGTGGGTCTCGGAAAAAGACGGCTGGCGGCACTTGTACCGGATCAGCCGGGACGGCAAGACGTCGACCCTGTTGACAAAAGGCAACTACGATCTGATCACCATTCGCGCGATCGACGAAAAGGGTGGTTACGCCTATTTCATGGCGTCACCCGACAACGCAACGCAGCAGTACCTCTACCGGGTCGCATTGGATGGAAAAGGAAAGCTGGAGCTCGTATCGCCCGCCACCGAAAAAGGGACACATAGCTATAATATCTCACCCACCGCATCCTTTGCAACGCACAACTTCTCCAATCACCTGTATGAATCGGTTTCCGAATGGGTGAGCCTCCCCGGGCACAAAACGATCAAGACGAACGAGGGAACGGGCACCCGCGGCGGCAGACAACAATATCCCGTCCGGATGTTCCAGTTGACAACGGACGACGGGATTACGATGGACGGGTGGATGATCCTGCCGAAGAATTTTGACAGTACAAAAAAGTATCCCGTATTGTTCTATGTCTATACGGAGCCTGCAAGCGCCACGGTGCGGGATGCCGCCGGCGCCGCGGGGACCCGGCTGTATGCCGGGGATATCGCCGCCGACGGGTATATTCAGATCAGCCTCGACGGCCGGGGCACGCCGGTGCCAAAAGGCGCCGCCTGGCGCAAAAGCATCTACAAAAAAATAGGGATCGTCAATATCCGGGATCAGGCAATGGCGGCGCAAAAGATCCTGCAATGGCCCTTTGTCGATTCGAGCCGGATTGCCGTGTGGGGATGGAGCGGCGGCGGGTCCGCGACGCTAAACCTGCTATTCCAATATCCGGATATCTACAAAACCGGGATATCTATTGCACCGGTCGCCAATGAATTGCTGTACGACAATATTTACCAGGAGCGATATATGGGCCTGCCGCAGGAGAACCGCGACGATTTTGTAAAGGGTTCGCCGCTCTATTATGCGAAGAATTTGCGCGGCAACCTCCTGGTGGTCCACGGAACCGGAGACGACAATGTGCACTACCAGGGAACGGAAATGCTGATCAACGAGCTGATAAAATATGACAAGCAATTCCAGGTTATGGTTTACCCGAACCGTACGCATGCGATCAATGAAGGGGAGGGGACCTCGGCGCATCTGTCGCATTTGTTCACCGCATATCTAAGGGAGCATTGCCCGGGAGGAGGGAGATGAAGTGGCCGCTCACCGTCGGGTTTGTCCTGGTGACGGGCGTCGCCTGGAGTCAATCCTATGTTCCGGAATACGGCCACCCGATGATGAAGGTCGCGCCGGTTGTCCGGATCGCGGCATATCCATTTTCGATCAGGGATGTACGCTTGCTCGATGGCCCTTTCAGGGAGGCGATGGAAGCGGACGAACGCTACCTGCTGGTGATCGAGCCGGACCGGCTGTTGTCCGAGTTCCGGGCGCATGCGGGGTTGAAGCCGAAGGCGGACAAATACGGCGGCTGGGAGTCGTCCGGGCTGGCGGGACATTCCCTTGGCCATTATTTATCGGCGTGTGCGATGGAATACGCGGCGACCGGCGACCCGCGGTTCCGGGACCGGGTCAATTATATCGTGACCGAACTGGCGCTTTGTCAAAAAGCAAGGGCAACCGGTTATATCGGCGCTATTCCGCGGGAAGACACATTATGGGCGGAAGTTGCCGCGGGAAAGATCCGTTCCCACGGTTTCGATCTGAATGGCGCATGGTCACCCTGGTATACCGTCCACAAGTTGATGGCGGGGCTCCTGGACGCCTATCTGTATGCCGGAAACGCCGAAGCCCTGCGAGTGGAACGCGGAATGGCGGATTGGGCTGGGACGATCGTCGGGACGTTGACCGATTCGGTCCGTCAAAAAATGCTGGCCTGCGAATATGGCGGAATGAATGAAGTGTTGGTGAACACCTATGCGATCACGGGTGATAAAAAATACCTGGCGCTGTCCTATGACTTCTACGACAGGCGAATCCTCGATTCCTTGTCGATGGGTCTGGATGACCTTGCCGGCAAACATTCCAATACCCAGATCCCAAAAATTATCGGCAGCGCGCGGCGTTATGAGTTGACGGCGGATGCAAGGGACAAACGGATCGCGGAATCGTTCTGGTCCCTCATGGTTAGCGGCCACTCCTACGCGACAGGCGGGAACAGCGACTACGAATACCTCGGAAAGCCGGGGAAGCTGAATGACGAACTGACGGATAATACGACGGAGACCTGCAATACATACAATATGCTGAAGCTGACGCGGCATTTATTCGCGCAGCATCCATCCGCGGCGTTGATGGACTACTACGAACGGGCGCTCTACAACCATATCCTGGCGTCTCAGGACCATCGTGACGGGATGATGTGCTATTTCGTCCCGCTCCGGATGGGGGGCCGCAAGGAATACAGCGACTCCTTTAATACGTTCACCTGCTGTGTCGGGTCGGGGATGGAGAACCATGTCAAATATGGCGAAGGGATATATTCCCGCGGAGCGGACGGAAGCTTGTATGTGAATCTTTTTATTTCCTCCAGGTTGGACTGGAAGGAGAAGGGTGTAAAGATCGAACAGCGGTCGGGGATACCCGCCAGCGATGCGGTAGTGCTGAACATAACCGCCGCGCCGCTGAAATCGAAATTTGCGTTGCGGATCCGGCGACCTTATTGGACGAACGGCAGGATGACTGTCCGCGTGAATGGGAGATGGCTAAAGAATATGCCGGTTGGATCGGACGGCTATGCCGTGATCAACCGGTTATGGAGGAAAGGCGATCGCGTGGTCGTCGAGCTGCCGCAAAACCTTCATTCGGAAGGGCTGCCCGACAATCCGTCGCGGGTGGCGTTGTTGTATGGGCCCGTGTTGCTGGCGGGAGAGCTTGGTTCCCGCGAACCCGATCCGGTGAGCGGGACACCGGTGCTGGTGTCGGCTTTGGCCGATCCGAACAAATGGATACGGAGGCTCCCCGGGGACTCACTGGCGTTCCGCACCGTATCCGCCGGTCGGCCGGATGACATTACGCTCATCCCGTTCAACCGTACGGAAAATGAGTATTACAGCGTGTATTGGGATATGTTCACGCCGCAGGAATGGGCGGCGCAGCAGGAAAAATACCGGGCAGAGCGGGTGCGGGCACAGGAGATGGACAGCCGGACGGTCGACCGGTTGCGGTTGGGCGAGATGCAGCCGGAGCGGGACCATTCCTTTACGGGGGAAAACCTGCGCAGCGGTGAAGCGCATGGGCGGCAATGGCGCGCCGCGGAAGATGGCGGTTATTTTTCATTCGAGATGAAGGTTGACGCGAACGCCTCGAATACACTGGTTTGCGATTATTGGGGCGATGACCACCGGGGGCGGGTATTCGATATCCAGGTGGATGGCCAGACGATCGCGACGCAAAGCCTGGGGAGCTTTAGGCAAAGTAAATTTTATGAGGTCTCCTACCCGGTGCCGGCAGCGCTGGTTCGGGGAAAGAAGTCCGTCGTGGTGAAATTTACGGCAAAGACGCCGCGAAACGGGGTAGGGCCGGTTTCCGGGCTGGTAAGGATGGTGCGCGGATAACCGGGCGAAGCGAAGGGGGGCGACGGTGCGGCCCGCGAAGGGGCGGACGGCCGGCGGGTTGCCGGTTCGATCATTCGGCGACCGCGACACGCCGGGAATAGGTGTCGAGATATTCACTTGGCGATTGGCCGGTAACGGTTTTGAATACGCGGTTAAAGTTGGTGATACTGTTGAAGCCGCAGTTATAAGCCACGGTTGCGATGCTGTCATATCCGCCGTCCGTCAGGCGTTTGCACGCCTCGTTGATCCGGACCTTATTCAGGAAACTGACAAAGGTGTGCAACGTATGTTTCTTAAAATACCGGCAAAAAGCCTGCGGGGTCATATGGGCCTGTCGGGCGACGTCTTCCAAACTGATCGGCTTATCGAACTGCTGCATGATATAGTTGTATATGGCGCCGATGCGGATACCTTCGTGTTCGCTGTAAGGGACAGGGTGCGATCGGTCGGAGAGCGGTGTCAGTTCGTGAATTGAACTGAGCAGTTTCAGGAGCCCGATAAAATGGATAAGCTGATCGATGCCGGTGGAATGCTCGATACGCAACATCTTCTTCGCAATTCCGCCGGCATGCCGCGCCGGAACTTTAAACCCCGATTGCCGGTTTTGCAGGAACGACCTTATATTTTTTATCTCCGGCAGATCGAAAAAAGGATCCAATCTACCCCTGGCATTGAAGAAGATGTTAAG
>DATJWK010000155.1:0-23367 GCA_035501395.1 Puia sp. | reverse complement strand
GATTGCGACACAATGATTCCCGAATTCGTGATCGAGGTGACAATGCGTATTCAGCAGCATATTCGGGCTTAATCCTTGCTGTTCAATATGTTCTTGTAGAGCGAGCCGTTCGTTGCCAAAATAGCAACCGGGATCGATGATCGCACAGGCATCCTTTTGGTTCGATAGAACGTATGTGTTCTCTTGTACAGGGTTGAATTCAAAAGATTTAACGGTCAGCATAGCTCAAGATTTTTGGTCCGATTCCCCGGCATTTCCATAACTTTAAAACTCTTTAAAGAAAAGCAGGTATGCAAGTTCCTCAGTTTAGGTTGAAGTCACACTATTTTTTTTTGATGGTATCGGGACTTTTCTTTTTTGGCAGCCGCACCCTCGCTCAGGTTAACACAGTTGAATTCGGAAAAAATCGCCTGCAATTCAAGAATTTCAAGTGGAAATACTACCAAACAACCAATTTCAATACGTATTTCGAGGAAGGAGGGCAGGATCTCGGCAAATATGTCGCCCAGCTGGCGGAAAAGGAGCTGCCGGGGATCGAAAAATTTGTCGAATACGGATTGCAACGTCGTGCTAATCTGGTCATTTACAATTCTTACAACGATTTGGAGCAGTCCAATATCGGGCTCAATCTCGACTGGCAGACGACGGGCGGGATCACCAAGCTGGTCAACAACAAGATGGTCCTTTACTTCAACGGGGACCACAATAACCTGCGCATCCAGGTCCGGGAAGGGATCGCAAGGATCCTGGTTGAAAATATCCTCTTTGGCGACGACCTCGGCGAGTTTGCCGCCAACCAGGCCCTGCTGGATCTGCCTCAATGGCTCACCGACGGGTACGTCGAATACGTGGCCGAGAACTGGAATACGATAGAGGATGACAAACTCCGCTCGGCCATGCTCGCCGGCCGGTACAATAACTTTTATCAGTTCGCGTACGAACAACCCAATCTGGCGGGCCACGCCTTCTGGGTCTACCTCGCTGAAAAATACAAAAAAGAGAATGTTACGTATTTCCTTTATCTGGCCCGCGTCTACCGCAACCTCAACAATGCGTCGATGCGTATTTGCAAAAAGAAATTCAAGGAGGTGCTGAAGGACTTCATGACCCAGATGGAGGAACGGTACGAGGCCGATCTGCGCGGCAGACGCAACTTTCCGAAGGGAACCGTTCAGGTCGTGGAGGACGTGAATGACCACAAGGACTTCTTTCATTTCGTACCCAATCCTGCTCCGCGCAGCCAGGCTTACGCAGTCGTTGAATTCAACCGCGGAAAATACACCGTCACGTTGCATGAAGCCGTCGTGGACCGGACACTCTTGAAAGTGGGCGAACGCTCTCTCGAGGATCAGCTGGCGCCCCACTACCCGCTGCTGGCCTGGGACCCAAAGGGCACCCGGCTCGCCTGTATGTACTGGAGCCGCGGTGCGATCAAACTATTTATCTACGACGTCATCAAACGTTACAAAACCACGACCATCGACCTCACGGACTTCCAGCAGGTCCAAAGCATGAAATTCATGCTTAACGAGAATACCCTTCTTCTCAGCGCGGTCCGGAACGGACAGTCCGATATCTATACCTACGACCTCGCCGAATTTAAATTCCACCAGATCACCAACGATATCTACGACGACCTCGACCCTTCCTTTGTGGCCTTTCCCGGCAAAACAGGGATCATCTTCTCCTCCGACCGGCCCTCGGGAATGGCGCCCAACAGGGACACCGTCTTACCCAACTATCGCTATAATATTTTCCTCGTCAACGCGGTGGCCAGCGACGACCCCGGCAAACAGGTCACCCAGCTCACACACTTACGATACGGTAACGCGCGGTACCCGACCCAATACAATGGGCGGCACTTCACTTTTGTCAGCGATGAGAACGGCATTGCCAACCGGTATGCCGGTTACTTCACCACCCGGAACGCCGGTCTCGATACCGTTTATAAGATCGGCGACGAACTGCTTCACAATCCCGATCCGAAGGAACTGGATTCAGTGCTGGCCCGGCAAAAGAAACAGGCGCCCGATACCTCTTATGTCTTTGCGATCACCAGCGATTCGTCCTATGTGTTCCCCATCACCAATTACCAGAGCGGGCTTACCGAGACGGTCAGTGCCGGCGAGAACGGCCAGGTGAGCGAAGTCAGACAGGAAGGCAATCTCAAATTCCTGTATAAGCTGAAAGTCGACGAAAACGCGCTACAGAAGCGAAATCTGAACGATCGAATGACCGACTACCGGAAAAGGACCGTAACCGAGGCGACGATCTCGAATGCCAATCTCCTCCAGCGGGCGCCGCAGCTGCGCAGGCTGGACACGACACGGCGGCAGCCCACTTCCGATTTCTTTGACAGCGAATTCGGCAGGGACACGGCCAAAAGCGACGCCCGTCGCCCGGTCAACAATCCGTTTGCGACGGTCAGGCCGTTGAGCACACAGCTCCCGGTTGGCGAGCAGCCGGTTTTGCGAACCGCAAAGCTATTCGACTACAAGCTTAAATTCTCGGTCGACAATTTCACCGCGGGGTTCAACAATGACGTCCTTGTCACACGATACCAGCCGTACACCGGCGCATTGCCGATCAACCTCAGCGGTCAGGATGCCTTCAGCGGCATGCTGAAGGCTTCGGTCTTCGATCTGTTCGAAGACATCCGGTTCACGGGCGCGGTCCGCCTTCCCTTCTTCGGGACCACCAGCCCTTCGCAGGTAACGACCCCCACCGAAGGAGCCTCCTTTCAGCCATCAAGCGGATCGTTTTTCGACGGCAGTGGGGAGTATTATCTGAGGTTCGACTATCTGAAAAAACTGCTTGATTTTTCGCTGATCTATTACCGCGAGACGCAGGTTGGACTTTACACAGATCCGATCAACCTTCCGCTTGAACCGCAATACGACGCCAAGGCCTACACGAACCTGTGGGAGGTGGAGATCAAATACCCGTTTAGCAAGGTCGCCAGTCTCCGGTTGACCCCTGGCGTACGCCGCGACTTCATCCAGGTCCGCCCAAACCTCGATCCCGGTCCTGTCTTATTGGATTCAGCGGCATTGCTATCCGGTCCGCTGAACAAACAGACTTACGGCCTGATGCATATCGAGTATGTATTCGACAATACACTGCTCAAGGCCACCGATATCTGGAACGGGCTTCGGTATAAGCTGTATTTCGACTGGATGAGCCAGTTGAACACGACACAGGGCGCCGCTGAGGGCAAGTATACGTACAACTTCGGCTTCGACGCCCGGCATTACCTGCCGATCTACCGCAACCTGATCTGGGCGCTGCGCGCGGCCGGCGACTTCTCATGGGGCAACCGGAAAGTCGTCTACTATCTCGGCGGTACGGACGGCTGGCTCTTCCCCCGCGCCAATCAGGCGCCGCAACCGGCCGATCCCACGTATGCATTTCAGTCTCTCGCGGTGAACCTTCGCGGGTTTAACCAGAACATCACGAACGGAAATAACAATGTCGTCATCAACAGCGAGGTACGGCTTCCCGTCTTCACTACACTCTTCAACAAGCCGATCAATAATGCCTTCCTCCGAAATTTCGCGCTGGTCCAGTTCTTCGACCTCGGGACGGCCTGGAACGGCAAATACAACGCGCTGAAACGGCCGGAGCTTATCCTCAACAGCCCCAGCTACCCCTATCTCAATGTTCAGTTGAAGGCGGGCGGCATCGGCCCCTTTGCCGGCGGATACGGTTTCGGGGCACGCAGCACGCTTTTAGGTTATTACCTCCGTTTTGATGCAGGCTGGCCGATGAATACCTTTTTTGGAGTGAAGCCGATATTGTATGTGTCGATGGGCGTGGATTTTTAAGGCGGATTGTCCGCGGGCTGTCGAAATTGCGTTCACCGGTTTCGATCCAGGTAAAAAAATCGACATACAGACAGATCAGGCCAAAGAAAAACGTGATGGATCAGGACGAGAAATCCGATCCGGAAGCTCTTCGGAACGATCCGGTTGCGGTTTCAGAATTGGGTGACTGCATTGTCCATGGTTTGTGATTTTTGGGCGCGCTCGACGGATTCCGGCCGTCTTTTGTCAGAACGCTGTATATAATGGTTAAAAGGATCGAATAACAAAAGATCATACCCCAGGCATCGTGGTATCGAAGGGGATGGGCGATCATGCGAACGATATCGCTCAGCAGGTCAACGGGACTCGCCACAATATCCCAGCTGTTGTAGCGCAGGACACGTCCGATATAAACACCCCATGCGCTGAGCCACATGACCGGGTAGAGGAACACCCATCGTCCCGCGAACGAGGCGTCGGGCACCAGAAGTTTTTCGATCTGTCGGGTCGATCGCACGCCGAGGAGAAGACCGTTCAGGGCGAACGAAAGGATAAGGATCAGATCGAACCATTCCGGGACACGGCTATTGCGGTGGTTGTCCGCGAGGTGATAAAGGTCGGTGAGAATATAAAAGGAGTTGGGGATAAAGAGCAGCCAAACGATCAGACCGGCGACGCACATCGCCCCCCTGACCCCTTTCCGCGCAAACTCCACTCGGCGGTTGCCCGTTTGCGTTAGCGAGGTCGAGAGCCGGTAGGGTACCCAGGCCAGAAAGAGGTTCCAGGGCATAAAAAGAAAGGTCAACCGGCCGGTGTGGTAAATGCGCGCCGCAAGGAGCAAACAGCTGAACAGCGCAGAAAGGATCAGGACCTGGTCGGTCTCCGATTGTTGAAAAAACCATCGCCGCCGGAGCGGCGATGGCATAGGAAGGCTGGTCATGATAGTTTAAGTTTGGGTAAGAAGATTAACAAGCCGACAACAACCGCCGTTAGGGCTGCCGCCAGCACCGCGCCGGCGGCCAGGTCTTTTATAAATTTTATCCCCGGATGTTCTTCGGGGTGGACGAAGTCCATGATTTTTTCGACGCAGGTGTTCAGCATCTCGGTTATCCAGACGAGACCGGTGACAAGGGCAAGCACGGCGGCCTCCGTGGCCGAAACGCGACAGACAACGCCTGCGGCAATGACCGCTACGGTCGCCACCAGGTGCAGGCGGGCATTGTGTTCGCGGATCAGTAGTTCCCGGACGCCGGACCATGCAAACGAGAAGCTCTTCAGGCGGCTGTGAAAGGAGAATTTTTGCTGTTCCATATTAGCTTGTCTTTTCGGCAACCCATTTCCACCAGAATGCCGTGCAGGTGGTGTACACAAAAAGGTTATACAACTCGTCCGAGACGGAATGGCTGTGACGGTCCACCGCTATAAAGACAGGAACCAGGAAGGCAATAGCCAGAAGGCTGATCAGTACGCCCATGACGTGAGTTGGGAAGTATACCCAGCCGATCCGCTTAAACCAAATAGTCGTGTTCATATATTGTTGTTTTTTTGATTACGCGATTGCGGGGAACGGGGAGAGCGGCTCTGTGCCGGCGGTGCCGGTGCGGCCTTTGTCGCCTGCTCCATGGCCTCCCTTGACCTTCGACAAGATCGCTTCCAGCAGCGGCAGCATGTTGTTGAGGCCCTTTGTTTTGATCATAAAGTTCCAGAGGGGTTCGAATTTTTTCCAGCCGCCGGCGTAGGCGAAGTGTTTGAGAGAATGATGCAGGCTGTCGTGACCGGAGCTGGCCCTTAGGATATTCCGCCAGCTGTAAAACGCTCCATACGCCCAGTCATATCCCCGCTTCAATTCCTCCGCCGAAAGGCCGGCGGTCTTATAAACCACCTGGCGGGTATCGTAACGATCCCAGTTCCGGTGAAGGATCCGGCCCTGCGCCTCCATTTCGGCGAACAGTCTCGTTCCGGGATAAGGTGTGAGGATGTGAAAGGTACAAGTGGTCAGGGCGTTACCGACCGCCCAATCCACAGTTCGTTGGAATACGTTCTGGTCGTCCGCATCAAGTCCGAACACAAAACTGCCATTGATCATGATGCCGAGCGAATGGAGACGTTGGATGGCCTGCTCGTAATCTTTACCGATATTCTGGCGTTTGTTGCTTTGAACGAGATTGTTCCGGCTAAGGGTTTCGAAGCCGACAAAAACGCTCCGCATCCCGGCGTCAGCCGCTTTTTCGATGAGGTCGCCGCGGAGGATGGCATCGATGGTGGAGGCGCCCTGGAATACGCGGTTCATGCCTTTCATCCCTTCGAAGAGACCGGCGGCGAAACGGGAGTGGCCAAGCAGATGGTCGTCGAGAAAATACAGGTGTCTCCCCGGAAGCCGGTCGATCTCGGCGAGTGCCGCATCGACCTGCTGGGTATAGAACGAGCGGCCTCCTTCAAAAAAGGCGTCCTTATAGCAGAAGTCGCAGTGGTGCGGACAACCCCGCGAGACGACGATGGAGTTTGGCACGAGGTAGCGGTTTCGCTTGATCAGGTCGCGCCGGATCGGGGGAATGGTGGCAATGTCGCGTTCCTTGTTGCGGTAGATCTTTCTGGCATTGCCTTGCCTGAAATCGTTCAGGAATGCGGGAAATGTGTCTTCACCGGGGCCGAGAAAGATACTGTCCGCGTGGCCGGCCGCTTCTTCGGGTAAAGAGGTGACGTGGAGCCCGCCCAGGCACACATAGGCGCCCTGTCGCCGGTAATGGTCCGCCAGGCCATAGGCCCGGAACGCGTTTGTGATATAAACCTGGATGACGACAACGTCCGGCACGTCATCGATGCAAAGCTCTTCGACGTGCTCGTCCTGCAGGTCGACCTCGTCGTCAGGTGAGCAGTAGGCCGCGAGGGTCGCCAGACCGAGCGGAGGAAACAGCGAGTATTTGATTGGTCGCCAGAACGGGCTCTTTGCTTCGGTGAGTGCCGGCAGGATCATCTTGATTTTCATATGTCAGCTTTTAATAGCGGAGATGTTGGATAAGCGTGTAACAAAAGAGTATGGCAAGCAACAGTACTCCCTGGAAGGCGATAGCCGCGTTTAACCAGTGCCGGCGTTTGCGAAAGGCCCACAGGTTAAAGACCGTCGCCAGCAGTACGGTGCCGATGATGAATTGGGCTTTGTGCAGGGCGAAAAGATTAAACGGTGACTGCAGGAAGGACGGCGCGAGAAAATAATACGGGCTCCTGGCGCCGAGAAGAACGCGGGCTGTGATGGTGAGCATGAAATAGCTGGCCGGGATCAAAAGGGGGATGCCAAGAAGCACGGAGCTCAGGGAGCGAATTTTTTTTAACTGTATCATGGTTTTTTATTTTTCAAAAGTGCTTTGTATTTCAAAGTGAATGCACAAAAAAATAATCAGCTGCCGTTTACACCTCGGATCATGTTTTCCAGCCCCTGGAGGTGATCCTTGAATGCTTTCTCGCCTGCCTTGGTGATCGAATAGGTCGTATTGGTTTTACGGCCGATAAACCCCTTGTGTACCTTTACGAAACCGTTCTCTTCGAGGTTGATCAGGTGTGAGGCAAGGTTGCCGTCGGTGAGTTCAAGCAGCTGCTTCAGTTCGTTAAAGCTGACTTCGGCGTTTATCAGCAGGATGGACATCACCCCCATCCGGATGCGGCTGTCGAATACTTTATTCAGGTTTCCGATCGGGTTCTTCATGACTTCTCATATTTCCACCACATGATCAACCCGTAGATGATGTGCAGCACGCCAAATCCGACTGCCCAGAAATACAGGCCTTCGTGCGGGTAATACATGCATATACAGCCGAGCGCAATCTCCAGCAATCCAAGATAGCGAATGTCCGTCAACGTGTATTTACTGGCGTTTACCAGCGCGAGGCCATAGAAAATGAGACAGCTCGGAGCGACATATTCCCAGTCGGCCCGGTACAGCAATCCCAGCACAAAGAAGCCGCCGGTGATCAGGGGGATCAGCATATTGATCGCGAGCCGCCGCGAGGCAGGGTCCCAGATCGGCAGCTTGCTTTTCCTCGCTTTTCGCCACGTCAGGAGCGTCGCGGTGGTAAGCGCGGCGACCAGCACGGCGGCGGCGAGATCGATCAGCTTCCACTTCAATCCGATCGCCCCCTCGTGCATGTAGCCAAATCGCGAAATAAAGCCGTTGAAACTATAGTACTCTTTGATCCAGCCGTGGGCGATCCACGCGCCGGCAAGGGCGCAGATGCCGGCGCTCACACCGCTGAGACCGCTGAGTGAAATGAACCGGGAACTGCGCTCCATCATTCGCCGGATATCCTGCAGGGCTTCCAGAGACTGATCGGCGGGGGAATGCTGGTGCAGGGATGGATGATCCATAAAAAGTACTTTGAAACACAAAGTAAAAAGAAAGAATGCAGAGTTGCAAATTTTTTTTGGCTTGCGGGCCGGGGCACCCGTTCGCCCGCATGCTGCTAGAGTTTTAACTCCATTTGGATGTTGCTGCGCTCATACGGTGAAGGCGGACCCGCCGTTTTACGAAATCCGAGCTTGAGATAAAGATTGATCGCGGGTTTCAGCAGGGTGTTGCTTTCAAGATATACTCGCGGGGCGCCTTCCTGTCGCGCCTTTCCGATACAGGCCCGACCCAGCAGGTATCCTATACCAAGCCCCTGTGCTTTTGGCGATACGGCCATCTTGGCAAGCTCGTAGCCGCCGTCCTCCATCCGGATGAGAGCGCAGGTACCCACAGGCTCTTCCTTATAGAGAGCCATAAAAATAAATCCACCCCGGTCGATGATATATTCCACCGGGTGATCGAGCGCTTTATGATCGCTGTCCTCCATGCGGAAATATTTGGTGATCCATTCTTCATTCAGTTGCCGGAAGGCGGACTGGTAGCGGCTTTCAAAATCGACGATCGTGACCTGCCTGCTCTCGCGGATCTTTTTCTCTTCCCGGACACGTTGGAGCAGACTTTTCTGCTCCAGGAGCAATTCCCACTCGCCGATGGCCTTCCAAAGGTCATGATGGGTCTCTTTGATGGCTTTTCCGATGGCTTCGGTCACGTCATCGATTTGCGGCTGCATCTTCTCGCGCAGCCGGTGTCCGGCCGGGGACAGGACGACAAAGTTCTTGCGGCCGTCTTCCGCCCCCTTTTTTTCGAGAACATAGCCTTTCGCGGCCATTTCCCGGACGACCTGGCTGACCGAAGGATGCGTATGGCCTATCTCACGGGCAAGATCCATGATGGACATCTCTCCGTTTACCGAAAGCGAATAAAAGACCGGAAACCATTTTGGCTGCAGATCGACCTCATACAGGTCGTAAATGGCCGCAGCCTGTTCGGTCATCTGTTCGCTAAGGTGCCGCAGACGGCTGCCAAGTGCCATTTTTCCCGTTTTTGTGTAAAAGTCCATACCGTTCAATTTTATGACCCCCGAAGATTTAGTTCCGTCGTCCTATCGGGCATCAATTGCGTAATCACTTACGTAAATTACAGCGGAATTTTAGGATTTCCAAATGTTCGCCCGGCGGCTATTGATCATGATTTTCTTTACTTTAGGGGACCAACAACGATTTCATGCCCGATTCCTACATTTTAGCCCTGGACCAGGGGACGACTAGTTCAAGAGCCATTCTCTTTGACCGCAGCGGCCGGATCCGCCAGGTTGCCCAGAAAGAATTCCGGCAATACTACCCGCAGCCGGGGTGGGTCGAACATGATCCGGAGGAGATCTGGTCCTCCCAATACGGGGTATTGGCGGAAGTCCTGGCAAAGGCCGGCATCACCGCTCGCGAAATCGCGGCCATCGGCATCACCAACCAACGGGAGACGGTTATTGTCTGGGACCGAAAGACAGGGCAGCCCATACACCCCGCGATCGTCTGGCAGGACCGCCGGACATCGGGCTACTGCGATGAGCTGAAAGCACAGGGTCTTTCCGCGTTGATCCGGGAACGGACGGGGCTGGTCATCGATGCATATTTTTCGGCCACCAAACTCCGCTGGATCCTCGATCAGATCCCCGGCGCGCGGGCGCGCGCACAACGGGGCGAACTGGCCTTCGGAACGGTCGACAGCTGGCTGGTCTGGAAGTTGACGGGAGGAAAACTGCATATTACCGACACCACCAACGCATCCCGGACACTGTTGCTCAATATCCACACGAGGGAGTGGGATGCAGAGTTATTACGGCTGTTCGATATTCCTGCGGCGATCCTGCCGGAAGTCCGGGCTTCGAGTGAAGTATACGGCACGACGGCCAGCATTATGGCCCCCGGGTCGGTAGGTGTTCCAATCGCGGGCATCGCCGGCGACCAGCAGGCGGCATTGTTTGGTCAGCTGTGCACCCAACCCGGCATGGTGAAGAATACATATGGGACAGGATGCTTCATGCTGATGAATACGGGCGGCCAGGCGGTTCAGTCCCGCAACAATTTGTTGACGACGATCGCCTGGACCCGCGGCGGTCAAACCGAATATGCGCTCGAAGGAAGTATATTTATCGCGGGAGCGGTAGTCCAATGGCTTCGGGACGGACTTCATTTCATCCGTTCGTCGGGGGAAGTGGAAGCACTCGCAAGCAGCGTTGCCGATACCGAAGGCGTCTACCTTGTCCCGGCCTTCGCAGGGCTGGGCGCTCCTCACTGGAATCAATATGCGCGGGGATCGATATTCGGAATGACACGCGGGACCCGGCAGGCACATATTGCCCGCGCTGCGTTGGAGAGCATCGCCTACCAGACGCTGGATGTGTTGCGGGCCATGGAAGCCGACAGCGGAATTGTGCTGAAGGAGCTGCGTGTCGATGGGGGCGCCGTCGCTAACGACCTGCTTATGCAATTCCAGTCGGATATCCTGCAGGTGCAGGTGATCCGGCCCACTATTACGGAAACAACCGCGCTGGGCGCCGCTTATCTTGCGGGTCTGGGCGCCGGATATTGGGGATCGTTGGCGGAGATTCAGCAACAATGGGCGGTGGACCGGCGGTTCTCCCCGGGCATGGATGCGTCCCGCGTCGAAGACCTGGTGAAAGGCTGGCGCCGGGCCGTCAAAGCTGCAATCGTGTGGACGGAATGATCGGCCGCGGAGCACGATGGAACGGCGGAACGGAGACGACATGATGAACCGAAATGATATGATCCAGGCCCTTCATGAAAAGGGTTCCCGACCCTGGGACTTTTGCATTATCGGGGGCGGCGCGACGGGTCTAGGGGTGGCGGTCGATGCGGCCTCGCGCGGGTTCAGCACGCTGCTGCTGGAAGAATACGATTTTGCAAAGGGAACATCTTCGCGGGCCACCAAGCTGATTCACGGCGGCGTACGATACCTGCAACAGGGCAATATCAAGCTGGTCACGGAGGCGCTGCACGAGCGCGGGGTCCTTCGCCGCAATGCCCCCCATTTGGTCAACGATCAGTCCTTTGTCGTTCCGAATTACAAATGGTGGGAAGGTCCGTATTACGGCGTCGGGCTGAAGGTATATGACTGGATGGCCGGGGAGCTGGGATTGGGGAAATCCCGTCGGCTGTCCCGGGAAGAAGTGTTGGAGCTCGCGCCGACACTCGACGCGGACGGGTTGCGCGGCGGGGTCCTGTATCACGACGGGCAGTTTGATGATGCGCGGCTGGCCATTGGCCTCGCCCAGACCGCGGCCCGCCAGGGTGGGATCCTCATCAACTATTGCCAAGTCGCAGGACTGCTCAAGACCGATGGCCGAATAACCGGGGTACGGGCCGTGGATCGGTTAAACGGGCAATCATTCGTTGTGCCCGCGACGGTAGTTATTAATGCCACGGGTGTTTTTACGGACAATATCCTGCAACTGGATGACCCAAAAGCCGCGACGGTCATCGCACCGAGCCAGGGCGTGCACCTGATCCTTGATAAAAGTTTTCTGCCGGGGCAGGCGGCGATCCTTGTTCCGCATACGGAAGATGGAAGGGTCCTGTTTGCGGTGCCCTGGCATGACAAAATCATCGTAGGGACGACAGACACTCCCGTAGGCAAGCCGTCGATCGAACCCCGGGCATTTCCCGAAGAGATCGATTTCATCCTGGCCCAGATCGGGCGCTATCTTGAAAAGGTCCCCACGCGGAAGGATATCCGAAGCGTCTTTGCAGGGCTGCGGCCGTTGGTGAAAAGCAGCAGCAAAAAAACGGCAGAACTGGCGCGTGACCATCTTATTCTGGTGTCCGCATCCGGTTTGATCACGATCACGGGAGGAAAATGGACGACCTACCGGCGGATGGCAGAAGACACCGTGAACAAAGCGATACAGCGGGCGGGACTGCCGGAGAAAAAATGTGTCACGGAGACCTTATCGATTTATGACGGTGACGGGGCAGGCATCCGGGCGCTGGTCAGAGCCAAACCAGAATGGGGCGGGCGGCTGCATCCGGCCCTGCCCTACCTCCAGGCGGATATCGTCTGGGCGGCGCGTGAAGAGTTATGCATTACCGTGGAAGACGCACTAAGCAGGCGGACGCGGTGCCTGCTGCTGGATGCGAAGGCCGCCGTGGAATGCGCACCGCTCGCGGCTTCGCTGCTGGCGGCGGAATTGGGCCGGGACACCGAATGGGAGAAGCAACAAATCAATTTTTTCCGGGAACTGGCAGGCAACTACCTGCCTGACTTTCCGCCACCTTTAAACCCTGCAGTATGACCCCCTTCTATGGTGAAATGATCGGAACCGGTCTCCTTGTTTTTTTGGGCCAGACGGTCGTCAGCAACGTCGTGCTGGCGAAGACAAAAGGACACAACAGCGGCTGGATCGTGATTAGCTTCGGTTGGGCGATGGCGGTATTCGTCGGCGTTTTTTGCTCGGCGGCCTCCAGCAAGGCCCACCTCAACCCGGCGGTAACGATCGCGTTTGCCGTATTGAAAAAAATGCCGCTGGACCTCGTACCGATATACCTGGCCGCTCAGTTCCTGGGCGCGATGCTTGGATCGGTGGTCGCCTGGCTTTGCTACCGCGGGCATTTCGGCGAGACAGCCGATGCGGACACCAAACTGGCCGTCTTCTGCACCGCGCCGGCGATCCGCAGGTACGGCGACAACCTGGTGACGGAGACGATTGCGACTTTCGTCCTGATCCTCGGGGTTCTGTTTATCGCCAGCCCCTCCAGTAGCCTCGGCGCCCTGGATGCACTACCGGTTGCGCTGCTCGTGCTGGGCATCGGGCTGGGACCCGGCGGCCCGACCGGCTATGCGATCAACCCGGCGCGGGACCTGGGCCCGCGGATCATCCACGCGCTCTTGCCTATACCGGGAAAACGGAACAGTGACTGGAGCTATGCATGGGTGCCGGTCGTAGGTCCGATACTCGGCAGCTTGCTGGCCGTGCTGGTGTTCCAGCTATTGGGATAACGCCGTTTTGCAGAAAAAATCCCCGCCGTAAAGCGGGGACCGACTAATCAAATTCCTAGCCAAATTATTCTTCACATTCGGAGGCATATACGAAAATTGGACCGATTTGGATTTCCACTTTACACATTTTTTGAGGAGTAAGTGGAAATTGGGGCGCGCGCGGCGGTTGGCGAAGGACCGGTCAGCAGGGAACAGGCTTCGAGCAACCGTTCCAGGTCCCGGTAGTGGCACAGGAGGTTGCCTCTTTCCTCCGCGTCGGCGAAGCCGGCGTTGTCCGTCGTTAAACACGTTTCGACCATGGTCCATAGATGATGCCTGCATTCATGCAGCCGGTAATCGGCGAAGAACTGTCCGATCGCAAGCATCGGATCCTGCTGTTCCTCCTCTCTCAGATGCAAGACCTTATCGAACAGCTCTTTCTGTTCTAAATACTGTGACATAGAAAACATTTTAAGGTTAGATATGCGGATGCTACACATATCCGCGAGGAGGGACAATAAAGATAGGAAATCACCATGAATTGCGCCTGAAAACTTAGCTTTCGGCGATTGCCGCCCTAAGGATATCGCAGGCCGAACGGATCTGCTGGTCGGTGATCGAAAGGGGCGGAGCGATCCGCAGGCACTCCGGGGCAAAAAGGAACCAATCCGTAAGCAAGCCTCTTTTTATACAGCCGTCGATTATCCGCCGGTTTTCATCGATGTCCGAAAATTCAACGGCGATCAGCAAACCGCAGCTGCGAACCGCGCGAATGGCCGGATGTACGAGCAACTGTCGGAAAAGTTGTTCCTTTCTTTTTACCTCGTCGATCCACCCGGTGCCCAGCAAGACCCGCAGTGACGCCAGACCCGCCGCGCAACAGACCGGATGGCCGCCAAACGTAGTGATATGCCCCAACACAGGCTGGTCCGTGAGCGCAGCCATCAACGGCCGGTCGGCGATAAAAGCACCCATAGGCATACCTCCGCCCAATGCCTTACCAAGTAAAAGGATATCCGGTTCGACCCCGAACTGCCCGAATCCCCAGAGGGACCCGGTCCGGCCAAAACCCGTTTGGATCTCGTCAAGTACCAGCAACGCGCCGGTCTCGGTGCATCGCCGCCGGAGCGCTCGGAGCCAATCCCCGTCGGGAGGCCATACCCCGCGTTCGGCCTGTATGGTCTCGGCAACGACACAAGCGGTATTGGTCCCGATCGAATCCAGTGCAGCGGCGGAATTGTAATCGGCTTGCCGGATACCCGGCAACAACGGGCGGAAAGCGTTACGCCAATACTCGTCCCCGATAATGCTGAGAGCGCCCTGTGTCGAACCGTGATATGATTTGTAAAAGGAAAGGATCTCTGTCCGGCCGGTTACGCGTTTGGCTAGTTTCATGGCTCCTTCCGTCGCCTCCGCTCCGCTATTGGTAAAGAAAACGGTATTGAGCGTTTCAGGCAGGTTGGCTGCAAGCGTCGTCGCATATTGCACCTGTGGCGACTGGACCAATTCACCATAGACCATCACATGCAGATACCGGTCGAGCTGGTCGCGTATCGCCTGCACGACGGCCGGATGGCGATGACCGGTATTGGCTACGCTGATGCCGCCGATCAGGTCCAGATAGGATTTACCGTCGGTGTCATACAGATATACCCCTT
Organism: Puia sp.; assembly: GCA_035501395.1. Taxonomy (GTDB): domain Bacteria; phylum Bacteroidota; class Bacteroidia; order Chitinophagales; family Chitinophagaceae; genus Puia. Next base: position 8,575 of record DATJWK010000155.1, on the reverse strand, counting down.
CCGCCCTTTCGATCTCCAGTCCCAATGGATTCGGTGAAGTTTGCGCTACGTGTCGAAGAAAGAGACGATGGGTCTCCGATAAATTGGCCATAGTGGTGAACCAGCCACCGGCCGGTTTTGGGCCAAAGTTCGTAAATTTGAAAAAAAACGGGCATGGCAGTTATTCTTCCGGTAGAAGGCAAGGCTCCTCGGTTTGGAAATAGTTGCTTCATCGCGCCCAATGCTACGGTTGTCGGCGAAGTAGAGATCGGGAATCATTGCAGTATCTGGTTCAATGCCGTTGTACGGGGCGATGTCGGCAGTATTCATATCGGGGATAAGGTTAATATCCAGGATGGAGTGGTGATCCACGCTACGTATCAGAAAACAAAGGTGCATATCGGGAATGACGTCTCGGTCGGACATAACGCCATTATCCATGGCTGTACGATCGAAGATCGGGTGCTGGTCGGAATGGGCGCGATCATCATGGACAATGCCGTTGTCGGCACAAATTCGATCATCGCGGCAGGGGCGGTCGTACTGGAGGGTACGCGGATCGAATCGGGAACGATCTATGGAGGTATTCCGGCACGGAAGATAAAGGATATCCCACCCGAGCTCATTTCGGGCCAGATCGAGCGGATTGCCAATCATTATCTTGTATACGCAGGGTGGTTTAAAGATGCCAATGCGGCGCCGAAATAATGTCTGGTTCGCGGTGACCCGCTCCCAGGGAATGTCTGGTTCGCGGTGATCCGCTCCCAGGGAATATCCGCGCGACTACTACCCATTTACCGGGATGCGGGCCTCCTTTTGGTGTCGTTTTGCGGGGTTAAATCTGCTTTTCCAGCTTGCAAATAAGGGATAATATTCGTAGGTTTAAGTCGTTTCTATTAGTACTCAGAAAGGTATCCATGAAACTGAACCCGCGATACAATCACAGACGACCGAACGGCGTTTTTCTCCTGATCTTCATATTGATCTTATCAATCGGCTTTTCTTCCTGCGGGTGGATTCATAGAACTTTTGGACCAAAGTATGGTTGCCCCAGTGATGGCAGAAATGTGGGTGCGGAGCGGATATTGAGCGGCGAGAAGGTGGCGAATCCGAAGTTCAGAGGCGGCAATTGACAACAACAGGATCACATACCCTATTATAAACGTTTAAAATCCCTAACTATGAGCCCTCTAACCCTTCGCACCGATTTCGGCTGCACAGAGGCAGTTATCGACGATGATTGCGGACTGAAACGCTTTTATGAAGTCGCTAATATTCTCTCCGACGACCTTGACATCAAGTTCACCCAAAAGACCGATGATTTCGATTCACTGATGTGGGATTTCCTGTACAAGGGCCATATCCTGACCCTTCATTACAACATCTACACCGGCATATCGATCTATCCCCGGAAATTTCGTGAGGCTCCGCGCAAAGACAACGATGCCGTGGTTGAAGTCGCAAAGTTCCTTGAAGGAAAGTTGCTGATCAATACCGCAAAGCGGTATATGTCGTAGTCTTCCGGGCTAACCCGGCGAATGCTTGTCAAACCTTACCGAGGCCGTTTCCAATAAAAAGTTGGAGCGGCCTTTTTTCTTTGGAACGCACGATTGCCGGGCAGCGCGTTTCCCGTACATATTTGGTATATTGCCCCCATGAGACAAGCCACGCCTTTTTATACCCGGCTGGCGATGGTGCTGGTCAGTCTGATCGCGCTATTCTATATCGCCGTATTAGGGAAGAGCATTCTGGCTCCCCTTTTATTTGCGCTTTTATTTGCCGTCCTTTTGCTGCCGTTGGCGAATTTTATGGAACACAAGCTCCGGTTTCCGCGTAGCATGGCGTCCCTCTTATCGGTCGTTATCCTGATCCTTGTGACGGCAGGGGTCCTTTATATTGTCGGCGCGCAGATAAGCAGTCTCGCCGATGACTGGCCGCAATTCAAGCAACAGGTGCAGGGATCGTTTAACGACCTCCAAACCTGGATTTCGCATAAATTCCATATCCGGATCAAACAGCAGATGACCTACGTGAACAACGCGACCTCCAAACTGCTGGAGAGCGGAGGGTCGGTGCTGGGGGATGTTTTTGTATCGTTTTCCTCCTTTATCCTGTTTCAGGTATTCGTTATGATCGACACCTTTTTTCTGCTGTATTACCGGCGGCTTATCATCCGCTTTCTTGTCTCCGTCTTCCGGGATGACAACTCGGTCGTGGTGTACGATATTATCGCCCAGGTTCAGTCCAGGATCAGGCAGTATATCCTTGGCCTCCTGCTTGAAATGGTGATCGTCGCAACAGCGAGCTGTCTGGCCTTATGGATACTCGGAGTTCAATATGCGGTTCTGCTTGGGCTCCTGATCGGGCTCTTCAATTTAATTCCCTATATCGGGATCGCTTCCGCCCTGGTGTTGAGCACGCTGGTTACATTCGCTACGGCCGGGACCGCCAAGTTGCTGCTGGTGATCGGTACGATCCTGGGCATCCATCTGATCGATTCCAATATCCTGCTTCCGCTTATCGTAGGCTCGAAAGTGCGAATCAACGCGTTGATCACTGTGCTGGGCGTTATTATCGGCGGAAGTCTCTGGGGGATCTCGGGAACCTTCCTTGCAATCCCGGTAATTGCCATTACAAAGATTATTTTTGACCGGGTGGATTCACTCAAGCCCTGGGGGTTGTTGTTGGGGGACGAACGCGATGAAAAGCAGCCTGAGCCGCTAAAGCAAGAGATAAAACAGCAAGGTCCGGATGTGACCAATGCGCCGGAGAAGCCGGGGTAGCGCGGGCTCCCGGCCGGGACGCAGACACTCGGGCCGGACGGAGGGTCACGCGAGGTGCAGGCTGTCACCCCGGGAAGCGGCTAGTAAGGTGTTTCGATCGTCTCGAGAATATGGCAATAGCTGACGTACCGGTCGGCGTGGATCCGGCCATCCCCGACTGCGTTCTTTACCGCACAGCCAGGTTCCCCTAGATGCAGGCAGTTATTGAACTGACATTGACCGGCAAGGGCCCGCATCTCGGGGAAATAGCCGGAAAGCTCCTGTTTGGAAATATCGAAAAGACCGAATTCGCGCATCCCCGGGGTGTCGATAATGCGGCCTCCGTTCCACCTGTCCGCCTGTTTACCAGCTTTCGCCTGCGCCGGGGCTTCGTCGCCCGGGTCCGCGGCCGCGCCGGCCGGCAGATCAAACATTTCGGCGAAAGTGGTCGTGTGGATGCCTTTGCCGCTCCATCCGCTTACCTCCCGCGTCTTTAACTGCATATCAGGGAAAAGGGCGTTGAGAAAGGAAGACTTGCCGACGCCGGAATGACCGCTTAGCAGGCTGATCTTTTTCCGCAGCAGCCCCCTCACTTCGCCGAGGCCTTCGCCGGTTTGTACGCTCATCCGGTAAAGGCGGTAGCCGATAGCGGTATACATCTCCCGCCAGGCGGAGAATTTTTCCTCCTCCTTTACCCGGTAAAGATCGGCCTTGTTGAACAACAGGATTGCCGGGACGTGATAGGCTTCGCATGTCACAAGCCAGCGGTCTATGAATCCCTGGGAGGTCCTTGGCTCTTTCAACGTGACAAGCAACAGGGACTGATCGATATTCGCGGCAACGATATGTTGCTGGAAGCGGTGGGACGGCGACTGGCGGTTAATATAGTTTTTTCGCTCATGGATCTCTGTTATGATGGCCGTCCGGCCTTCGCCAGGCTCCGGATCCAGGTCCACGTCGTCCCCTACCGCGAGCGGGTTGGTGGATGTAATATCGTCGATCTTGAACACACCTTTCAGGCGGGCGTCCCACCACTCGCCGTCGCTTGTTTTCACCACGTACCAGCTTCCGGTGGATTTGTAGATTTTCCCGGTCATGACTGGATAAAATTAGGGGAATTTGCGTAACAGCGTCCATCTCACGAGCAGTTCGAGCGCAAGCAGCAAAGCTGCAATCAGCGCAAACGGATAGAATTGCTCGGTATACCGGCGGATAGTCGTGACTTCGATTTTGGACTTCTCGAGTTTATCGATCTCGGAATAAATATTTTTCAGGCTCTCGTTGTCCTTGGCCCGGTAATAGTGGCCACCGGTTTCATTGGCGATCTGCGTGAGCAGCTTCTCGTCGATATTGACTTTTTCGCGCTGCATGACCACGCCGCCCGGTGTTTGGATCGGCACGGGAGCAAACCCCTCGGTCCCCATGCCAATGGTATAAACCCGGACACCCACTTCCTTGGCGATTTCTTTTGCGGTGTTGGGATCGATCAGACCACCGTTGTTTTCACCGTCGGTCAATAAGATGATCACCTTGCTTTTGGAAGGAGAATTCCGAAGTCGGTCCACGCCGGTTGCCAGACCCGAACCGATCGCCGTACCGTCCTCCAGCAGACCGCTTGCCACTTGCGCCAACTGTGCCTTCAGGACGTTGCGGTCCGTTGTCAGCGGACACATGGTAAAGCTTTCTCCGGAAAAAATAACGAGGCCGATGCGGTCCGTCGGGCGATTATCGATAAATTCCTGGGCGACATTTTTGGCGGCCTCCATTCGGTTGGGAGTAAAATCCTGGGCGAGCATGCTGCCGCTGATGTCAAGGCAAAGCACGATATCGATCCCTTCCCCGTTGACCAGTTGTTCGTCATTGTGGGATTGTGGCCGGGCCAGGGCGATGATCAGGCAAAATAACGCCAGTAGCCGGAATATAAAGGGCAAGGGACGAAGGCTATTTTTCCAGGATCGGGCGCCGCGAAATGCCCGTACGCTGGATACCATGACCGTCGCCTGGTTGCTGTCGGAACGACGGATCTCCCACCAGACCAATAGGGGTACGAGAGCAAACAGCCAGAACCAGGCCGGCTGATTGAAATAAATATGTCGGTACCAATCGTATAACACGTGATCAAATATTAGTTTGCCTGTTCGCGGGCGGGCGGCTTGCAGGCGACGGGGATTGGCCCGTGATCGCCGCCTGTGCCCTGTCGTTCTCTTCCAGCTTCCGGTTCAACTCTCCGATGGCTCCGCGGATGACCCGGTAATGTGCTTCGCTTTCTGCCGGGCCCGGTTTATACTTTGCGAATTTTACAAAATCGCCCATCCGCAGCGCTTCCGCGAGATCCGTAAATTGCTCTTGCGGCAGGGACAGGCGCCTGATCTGGCCGATCAGTTCTTCACTCGTCTCCGAAAAACTGGCAATGCCGGCCCGACGATACAAGTAGAGACGCAGGATCTCACCCAGTCGGCTGTAAAACGTTTTCACCGCACCGTCCTCCACCACGCCCTGGCTGGCCAGCTGATCCAGCTGTTGGATGGCCTCTTCATAAGGCGATAGCCGCGGTGCCGGCGGACGGGGCACCAGCACCTGCAGGATCTTCTTTTTTTGAAGCAGCCAAATCACGAACGCCACGGATGCCAGTGCGAAAGTAGCCACGATCCACCCAAACCAGCGGGCGAAAGGATTTGGAATATCTATAATGTCCTTGATATCGTGATAGTCCTTTGAAGGGTCGATCTTTGTATACCCGATACGGATGGGGATCGAATCGGTAAGAAGCGTCCGTTTACCTGTCCCGAAGGGCAGCCTTGGAATAGACCAGACGCCGGAATCGAATGAGGTTACTGTCAGATACTGACGATAAGACCGCAGCCCCTGCGAGACAGTGGAATCTACGGCGTGCTTTTCTACAAATTCAAAATGAGGTATGGAGTCAAGCGTGGGCCAGGTCAGGGGGCTGTCGCCTGTTACCGTCGCCTCGAGCATCAGATGGATGGGCTCGCCGATCAGTATCTGTTGTTTGTCCACTGTGGCCTTTACCTGTGCGAGCAGGGATCCGGCTGGCCATAGCGATAGGGAGGGGACTACGATATGTAAAAAGAATCTTTTCATGCATCAACCCGGCCGGTGGCGGCCGACAAAGAAGCGTTGCAATATTTTAACATAGTCCTCATCGGTCCGGAGATGGAGCAGATCGCACCCGGCCTTCTGAAAAATGGTTTTGCATTGCTCCGTCTGGTTAAAAAAATACTGCTGATAGTTGGTGCGAACGAGGTAATCATCCGTATCCACCCAATACCGGCCGCCGGTTTCCGAGTCTTCCGCCTCAATCATCCCGATCTCCGGCAATTGCATGTCCATGCGGTCATAGATCTTGATACCGATGAGATCGTGTTTTTTGCCGGCGACTTTAAGGGCGTCCTCAAAATTTGCATCGCGACCGCCTCCTTGACCGCCGTTGCCGTCGAGAAAATCGCTCAGCAGGAAAACGATCGCTTTTTGCCGGGCGGCATGATTGAAGAACCGGATCGCCTCGCTTAGGTTGGTGCCTTTGGATTTTGGTTCGATCGTCAGTAATTGCCGGACAATAAACAATACGTGATCCCTTCCCTTCTTTGGCGGGATATACGCTTCGACCCGATCGCTGAAAAAGACGACACCGACCTTGTCGTTGTTGTTGATGGCGGAAAAGGCAAGGACGGCACATACTTCGGTGATAAGGTCTTTCTTACTCGCGTGGACCGTACCGAATAGCGAGCTGGCGCTTACATCGACGAGCAGGAGCACGGTCAATTCCCGCTCTTCCTCAAAGAGTTTACTGAAAGGATGGTTGAATCGGGCGGAAACATTCCAGTCGATAAACCGGATATCGTCGCCCGGCGCATATTCCCGGACCTCGCGAAAACTCATCCCGCGACCCTTGAAAGCGCTGTGGTATTCCCCGGTGAACAGATGTCGTGTAAGCCGTTTACTTTTGATATCCAGTTCCCTGACCTTCTTCAGTATTTCGGCGGTCGTAAGCATACACAATAGATATCTTTAATCAAGGGATCGGAATGGCTTTCAGCACGTCGTCGATTACCTGCTCCACATTGACATTCTCTGCCTCGGCTTCATACGTGAGCCCGATCCGGTGGCGGAGCACGTCCTTTGAAATAGAGCGGACGTCTTCGGGGATAACATAGCCGCGCTTATTGAGAAATGCATTGGCTTTGGCCGCAAGTGCAAGATTGATGCTGGCCCGGGGACTTCCGCCATATGCGATGAGCGGTTTGAGCTTTTCCAGCTTGTATTTTTCCGGAGTACGGGTAGCGAATACGATATCCAGGATGTAATGCTCGACCTTTTCATCCATATAGATCTGGCGGCTCAGTTCCTTTGCCTGGATAATCTCCTGGGTAGAGACGACCTGGCTGACGGTAGGTGACTGAAGCCCCTGGGCATTTTGCCGGATGATGAGCTGCTCCTCCTGCTTGGTGGGGTAGTCGACAAGCACTTTCATTAAAAAACGATCCTGTTGCGCTTCCGGCAATGGATAGGTTCCCTCCTGCTCGAGCGGGTTTTGCGTTGCCAAAACGAGAAAAGGATCTTCCAGCTTGTGACTGGCATCGCCAAGCGTCACCTGTCGTTCCTGCATGGCCTCCAGCAAGGCGCTCTGGACTTTGGCGGGCGCGCGGTTGATTTCGTCAGCCAGCACGAAGTTGGCGAATATCGGGCCTTTGCGTACCACGAATTCATGCTTTTGCTGGTTGAAGATCATGGTCCCGATGACGTCGGCCGGCAAAAGGTCGGGCGTAAACTGAATGCGACTGAAGCGTGCGTGGATCGCCTGTGCTAATGATTTGATCGTCAAAGTTTTAGCTAGGCCGGGAACGCCCTCGAGCAGAACGTGGCCGTTGCTGAGCAGGCCAATCAACAGGCGATCGAGCATTTGGTGCTGGCCGACGATCACCCGGCCTACTTCATCGCGCAGCCGGTCGATGAACGTTGCCTGATATTGGATCTTATTGTTTAATTGTCTGATATCCTCCGCTGTGTACACCATATTCGGCTGATGGTTATATAAGATTATTTGAGGTCCGAAATTACGCAATAATTTTTTGATCCGGGAGTTTTAAACTTGGGTCTTCCGGGGCCTTCCAACAGACAAGCCGCGCTGGATGCATATGCAACGGACCATAGTAACCCTATTGATCGCCGCCGGGCTGTCCATGACCGGTTGTTCGGATAAACGCGGCTCCGGGCGAGACATCGATCTCCTGACCAGTATGCCCTGGAAATATGAGAAAGCGGGGTTTGATTCCAATGACGACGGCGTTTTTGACGCGCTCGACCCCCGGATCGCGGGTAGCGAAAAAGACAACACGATTATCTTCTGCAAGGATGGGACCGGTAAGATGGAGAACTTACCCTTCATTTGGGCGTTTCAAAACGGGGATAGCTCGATATTCTTCCAGGATCAATATTACCGGATAAGAACCCTTACCAGGCAACGCCTCGAAATTTACGCCGATGAAAAATTCGGTGGTGTGAACACGCGTTACATTATTATCCTCAAACATTAGCCCAGGTACTTCGCCACGATCGGAACACGACGGCCTATTCCGAAAGCCTTACAGCTTACACGGATGATGGGGCAAAACTGGTTGCGTTTGTACTCGGCGCCATTAACCAGTTTGAGCACCCTTGCCACAAGCGCTTCGGCGATACCCATGGCCGTAATCTCTTTTGGCCCCTGCCGCCTTTCGATATATTGATAGAGGATCTTGTCAAGCGTATCGTAGTCCGGCAGGCTATCGATATCCTTTTGACCTGGTCGAAGTTCCGCGGAAGGCGCTTTTTCG
>DATJWK010000154.1:0-6364 GCA_035501395.1 Puia sp. | reverse complement strand
AAAACTGATGTACATAACAAGAACAAACAATATTTGTTTCTTGCAGCGAATTATGGACGATGATATCATTCTAAAAAATCGGCGCATAATTTATTGGTTTTGAAGTTTCGCAGAACACAGGCTTATAAAATCGAACATTAGTCCGGCAATGAAAATATTGGCTTCGCTGTCAAAAATCCCAAAAGAACATTTATTTTTCGCAGTAAAGCGGCAATGGGTATCCTGATGCCATTAATTTGAGAACAAAAAGGATGATTGAAAGAGCTTTTGTATACCAAAATTAACTCAGCGACATTTAGCGGAAGGACGTTTTTCTGCATTATTTATATGTACGGCACTCATTTGGTTTTTGCTGTATACCCTGCGGGGTCTTTCAGGAATTCCTCCTTGCATTCTTTCGAACAAAAGCCATAGAGCTTTCCCTTGTAAAGCACAGTGTCACCGATACCCGCTCTCAACGGCATCCCACAAGCCGGATCCTTGCTGTAATCGAAATGCAGTTTTTGAAGAGCCGCGACACGAATAGAATCTTTGATACGAGCGGAATCTTGTGTAGGGAATGCACCAGGTGAATTCACATTGTGACAGGCAACGACAAGGAAGGCCGATACTAAAAAGCAACATTTATACATGGTGATTAGCTTTCTTTGGAAAATATGAAAAACAAAATTAGGGATTCGCGAGAAGGTTCGACTATCTTTGTGATACATGGCGAACCGGCTAATTGCCATATTCTTCCTCTTCATGCTAACGAGCACCTATTGCTCGAGGCTGTTTATCATTGCGGATTTCGAGCTTCACCGCCAATATATCGCCGAAAATTTCTGCATCAACAAGAACAGGCCCTGGATGCATTGCAATGGGCACTGCTATTTGATGAAAAAGCTCAACGAAGCGCAGGAAAATCAGAACAAGGATCAGGAAATGATTCAAAAGACATTCTCCCTTGAGGCGGTTGTGGAAACCGTGCCAGCCGTTCATTTGCCAAATCGTTCACTATCAACTATTTTACCTGTGCTGCACGCCGCGCAACTTTTTCCCGTCTTCCTGACGCCGCCGTTTCATCCTCCCTGTAACGCATAACTCCCAACGTTTCTTTAGGACTCCTTGTGTAATCACCATTTGGTGGCAGTATCTGCATTGCCGTGGGTCCAGTCTATTTATCAATTGAATTCAAATGCATTTCCATGAAATGGATAATGATCGTAACCGTATTGGTTACTATGATCACCAATGCTGCATGGGCCAAACCGTCACATTTTGACCCTCCGCATAAAGCTACGCTAAGCTCCCGTGCAAGCGCACCGGCGCTCACCTTCCGCTTCCGCAACATCGTGGATGATCGGCCGTTGGTGCTGTTCGACAGCATGCACGTCTATACCAATGCGAATGGAGATCCTTATATTATCACCACTTTCAAGTATTATATCAGTAATATTCGTCTCATCCGTAAAAATGGCGACACGGTATATCTACCCGAATCGTATTTACTGGTCAATGCCGCCGATTCGGAAAGCCTGGTCCAGCGGCTGTCTGATATCCCGCCCGGCCGCTACAAAGCCGTGACTTTTATCATTGGTATCGACAGCCTGCGAAACTTTTCCGGCGCCCAGACCGGGTGCCTCGATCCAGCACGGGGGATGTTCTGGACCTGGAATACCGGCTACATTTTCGTGAAAATGGAAGGCCGCTCCGAACGGTCAACCGCCAAACAAAACCGGTTGGTTTTCCATATTGGCGGCGCCAAAACACCCACCAACACGATCCGCACCTTTACGCAGGTCTTCCCGCATACGCTGAAAGTTAAGAAAGGCCATCAGCCGCAGATCGATCTTGCCGTCAACGCCGCGGCGCTGTTCAGGGGAAAGACACAGGTGGATTTTTCAACACTGAATTTTACCATGGGCGGACCCAATTCCGTGCTGATCGCCGACAATTACGCCGACGGGCTATTCCGGGTTGCGGACGTCAAAAAATAGCTCCAAATGATCCGAACTATCGCGATTTTGGCCACTGCTGTCCTGGTTGGCATATCCTTTATCGATGTGCCACCGGTGCATTCGTTGCAATTTCCGCAGCCCGCCAATTTTCCGCCGCCGGTATATGATTACCGGGAGAATCCGTTGACCGATGCCGGTTTCCGCCTCGGCCGGCAGCTGTTTTACGACCCCTTGCTTTCAAAAGACAGCACGATCTCCTGCGGGAACTGCCACCAGTATTTTGCCGCCTTTGCCAACCTGGACCATGAGGTGAGTCACGGCGTCGACGGATGCCTCGGCACCCGCAATGCCCCGCCGTTGTTTAACCTTTGCTGGCAGCGGGAATTTATGTGGGACGGCGGGGTGAAGCATATCGAGCTTTCTCCGCTGAACGCCCTGACCAATCCCTGCGAAATGGCCAGCTCGCTGGATACGATCGTGGCGAGATTGCGTTCGGCGCCCGGTTACCCCGGACAATTCGATACCGTCTTCGGCAGCCCGGAGATCAACTCCCAGCGGGTCCTGAAGGCGCTGGCGCAATTCACCGGCATGCTTGTCTCGGCTAACAGCCGGTATGACCGGCACGTGCGGAGCGAACCCGGCGGTTTGTTCAGCGCCGAAGAAGAAAAGGGGTATTCTGTGTTTAAAGCCGATTGCGCCACCTGTCACCGCGAACCGCTATTCACTGACTTATCCTACCGGGACAACGGCCTGGATAGCATTTATTCCGATCCGGGAAGAGATACGATCACTTATCTGGCCGCAGATAAAGGTCGATTCAGGGTGCCTTCCCTTCGCAACATCGCGTTGACTTCTCCCTATATGCACGACGGCCGCTTCAGTACCTTGGACGAAGTGCTGGAACATTACAATTCCGGAATGCGGCATGGCCCCAACCTCGACACGATCCTGCAACGGGGCAACCGCCTGGGTATAGCGCTCGATCGAGACGCACGTAAGGCCCTAATCGCCTTCCTTCAGACCTTGACCGATTCTTTATTTATCACCGACAAACGCTTTCAACCATCCGAATAACAATTAAAACAAATGCGTATGAAATCTCTTGTAACCTTCAGCCTGATGGTGGCCCTTTGTGCCTCACTCCAAAGAACAATGGCTCAAACCCCCGATGCGAAAACCGCGTTCAACAAGGTCATCGAAAACTATTTGGGCGTAAAAGATGCGTTATCAGCCGGTAATGGTCCGCAGGCCTCCGCGCATGCCAAAGACCTGCTGGAATCGATCGACGCCGTTCCGGCCGCCCGGCTCACCGACAATCAGCGAAAGATATGGTCGGCCTATCTGCCAAAACTGGAATTTGACAGCCGCCATATCAGTGAAGTCGATAAAGTGCCCCATCAACGGGAACATTTTACGAGCCTATCCGCCAACCTCTTTACTGTTCTGAAGGCTATCCCGGTCAATCAGAGCGTCCTCTACGAGGAAAGCTGCACGATGACTAAAGGTACATTCCTCAGCGCTTCCAGCTCTGGCAAGGACCCTTACACGGGAATGGACAATTGCAGTAAGGTCAATGCGACAATTCCGGCAACAAAGCAATAATTCTTAAAACTATTGTTATGCGAAAATATACAGGTCTCCTGCTGATCCTCCTCGGCAGTTGGTTGACGGGTACCGCACAGCCTGCGATCCATCCCGATTCCATCATCTACGCTTGCCCTCCCTGTGACAACACCTGCGACACCATACGATTCGCCAAAGGCGGTATCTGTCCGATCTGCGGGATGACGCTGGAAAAAATATCGCCCAATGATTGGCGTGTCCGGCTCAAAAGGTTGGCGGCTGGTCCCCCAAAAGAAGTCACCGTCTGTCTTTACCTCCAGGACGGAGTCGAAGTGCTTGATTTTGCCGGGCCATTAGAGGTATTTACGGCCGCGGGCTTCAAAGTATTCACTGTCTCCAGGACGAGTAACGTCATCCAGTCGCAGAGAATAATTCCCATCCGGCCAAACTATTCGATCGATAACGCCCCTCCGGCCGACCTCATCGTATTTTTCGGCGGCCAGACGGATGCATCGATGAAGGACAGCACGCTGCTCGCCTGGATACGAGCCAGGAGCCTATCGGCCACATATACCATGTCTGTATGCACGGGGGCATTCATTCTTGGAAAAGCAGGTGTGCTGGATCATTTGACGGCCACCACCCACCAATATTATACCGACGCTTTCGCATCCACCGTACCAACGACAAAAGTCCTGCCTCATCAGCGTTTTGTAGACAACGGGAAGGTGATCACTACGGCCGGTGTATCGGCCGGTATCGACGGTGCATTGCACCTGGTGGAAAAAATCCGCGGAAGGGAATTCGCCAAAGAAGTAGCCGAAATGATCGAGTATGACAAATGGGTTCCTGATCAGGGGCTTATCCTTCAACACCAATAAAAGCGCAATAACTCTCTACTAATGAAACATTTTTTCGTTCTTACCGCGGCGGTCGTGCTAACCAGCCTGAATCACGTCCTGGCGCAAAAAGGCATTTTGCAGGGTCATATCCAAAACAGTAAACTGGAATTGCTCCCCGGTCTCTCGGTTTCGATCGCGCCAAACGGACCAGGCGCCATCACCAACGACGACGGATTTTATGAGATCAGGAACATCGACCCCGGTACTTTCACACTGCAAGTATCAGGCATCGGCTATAAACTTACAAAGGAAAATGTAGTCGTAACCGCCGGCGCCGTAACCAACCTCGACCTGCAAGTGAATGAAGTCACCAGAGCATTGGAGCCGATTACCGTTCTGGCCACGCCCAAAGCGAAATATGCCGCAAAGTCGGCGACTTCCGGGCTTCGGATGCCACTGGACCTCGTCGAAACGCCCCAATCCATCCAGGTCATCCCCCAACAGGTGATCCTGGACCAGCAGGCCCAAAACCTCAATGACCTGACAAAGAATATGGTGGGCGTGATCAACAACAACAATTACTCCTCCTTTACGATGAGAGGCTTTTCCAGCCTCGAATCCACCGGCACCAACAATTTCATCACAACCGACGGGTTCCTGGGAAATATGTATTACTGGCAACAGACGCCCTTCCTGTATAATATAGAACGGGTAGAGAACATCGGTGGCCCGGATGCAGCCCTCTACAGTGTGGGAACCCCTGGCGGCATCATCAACATGGTAACAAAGAAGCCGTTGGATCATCCCTACTATTCGTTCAACGTGACGACCGGATCATGGTCGCTGATCGATGCCTCCATCGATATGGGTGGCCCGCTGACCAAGAACAAGAAACTGCAATACCGCCTGAACATTGGATTTAACAACCAGAACAGCGTGGCCGCCTACCAGTACACGAATAATCTGGTGCTGGCGCCGTCCCTAAGCTATAATTTCACCGACAAGACCACCCTAAGTCTGGATTATGTCCGGAACGATTACCACACCCGGGAATTCGAATATTGGGGCGGCGCGCTACTGATGAAGCCCGACAGCAGCTATGACTGGAAGCATATTCTGAGGACCTCCGCTTTCTACACCACGGCAGACTTCGCCAATACCCATGACAACAGCCTTTCGCTGACATTCAACCATGAATTTTCAAGGAAATTCAAATTCACCGTTCAGTCCAGATATACGCTTTCTCACCTGAATTCGCAAGGCTTCAGCGGCACCTTTTACTCCGGCGAAAACTATTTCATGGCCTACCCGGACTCTGTGCCTTATCAGTTCGTCCCCTGGAACGACCGCTCCTATAATTTTATTACCAGCCTGTTTACCACCGAAACGCTCGGCAATGACCAGTTCAAACAAACCCTGGTGACGGGTATCGACTTTCAGCTGTACGGCTCCAAAGATTATTACGGTATCTGGACAACTCCGGACAGCGGAAGCTTTTTTCACCCGAGTACGAATAATTTCGCTTATTCCCCTACGGTCTATCCTGACAGCACAGCTCAATATCTGCAAAACAACCATACCCGCACTTTTCAGTTCGGACCCTATGTACAGGACCTGATTTCGATCGGCAAACACCTCAAAATCCTGGCGGCCCTGCGTTTCGAAACCTATCACTGGAAGCTGGCCCCCGATGGCACAGAGGTCTATGCCACCCAATACGATACTTCGACCGCACACGTGATCATCTACAGGGGCGGGCTGGTATACAGTTTCAACAAAAATCAATCGGTATATGCCAGCTTCAATGAATCCTATCAACCGCAATACGACAACGCCCGTGGTTACGGCGGCCCGTTCAAACCGACCATCGCGGAGCAGGAAGAGGTGGGCTACAAGCAGCTGTGGCTCGACGGAAAGCTGAGCACTACACTGGCAGCATACAACATCTATTGGACCAACATCCTGGAGCCCTCCGCGCAGAATCCGAATCTCCAGGTCCTGGTGCCAGGTCTTTTCAGC
>DATJWK010000153.1:0-21418 GCA_035501395.1 Puia sp. | reverse complement strand
TTGTAATTTAGCGAGCGCCCGGGCTATCCGATCGTCCTTCAGCGGTTTCAGCAGGTAGTCGACAGACAGCGCCTCAAATGCCCGGATCGCGTATTCATCATAGGCGGTCGTAAAAATGACATAGGGCTTATAGTCCAAATTTTTGAGTACATCGAGGCCAAGCATATCGGGTAACTGGATGTCCAGAAAGATCAGGTCGGGTCTCAGCTTATTTATCAAGGCGATGGCGGCGGCGCCGTTTTCTGCCTCGCCGGTTAGCTGGACGAGGTGGTGATGTTCGACAAGCATCTCGTGAAGCAACCGCCGCGCAGGCGCTTCGTCTTCCACAATGATCGTCTTATAAAGTTTAGGCATGGGCTAATTTGCCGGTCATTGAAATGGCTACCTGCTTCCACGGTTTGTTCTCGAAAAATATGGTGTGCTCTCCGGGGTAATATAAGGTCAGCTTGTCCATCACGCTCTTCAATCCATACCCGATCCGGATATCTTCCGGGAAGGGCGCTCCATTGTCATAGATCTTGATCTCCAGCTTCCCGCCGTTATTTCTTATCACCATCTTGATAACCCCTTTTCGGTCCAGCTCTTTCAGGCCATGTTTGACGGCATTCTCTACCAACGGCTGGAGAATGAATTTCGGGATTGTGATGCGTCGCGCCGCATCATCTACCTCGATAGACACCAAAAGTTTGTCCTCGAACCTGATCTTTTCGATCATGAGGTAATTTTCGACCATTTCGACCTCCTCCTCCACAGCGATCATCGTTTCATTCTTTTTGTTGAGGCTGTACCGGAATAATTCAGCAAGCGCGATCGTCATCTGCCGTGCTTTGGCGCCCTGGTGCAACGATAGCTCGGCGATGGAGTTTAGGGTATTGTACAGAAAATGCGGGTTCACTTTGGCCTGCAGGGCTTCCAGTTCGGCCTTTGTCTTCTGTTCGCTGAGCCTTGAGATCTCCAATTCCCTTTCAAACCGCAGCCGCCTTTCGGCGAGGTTGGCATAACTTATATTCAGATAAACGGTCGATACGATCCCGCTGAATAGCAATGACACCAGGAAAGTGTACGTGACGGTAGCGGTGCGATGCCCGGGAGGAATAAGGAGGGCCATCCAGATGTTGGTCGAAGTGAGAAAGATAAATATGAGCAGAATGATTATGATCCTTTTTTTTAGGAACGTCAAATTGCGCCCCCCCAGCCAACGTTCGATGTACATGATGACACATACCGGCAAGAAAACAAAGAATGCGGACCGCAGGAGGTGGAAGGCCGAGCAGGAAAGATATTCCCGGAAAGTCGTGAAGTCGTTATAGCAGGGATACCACGACATGACGGCCATATAAAAACACAGGAATATGCAGCACACGGCCAGCCGTCGCCGGTTAAAACTGTAAAGGCGCAGACCGCTGAATAATATTTCAGCCCGGTAATTCAGATAAATCCCGAGGCTCGTATATACAAAAATATTACTCAGGGTCACCGCTGTCTTAAACGGGATGATCATATGTCAATTTACCGATAGTCGCGCACTTCGCGCGAATTTATTTGATGAACATCTTTGCCGCGATCAACGCGAGCAACACGGCGAATATTTTTTTCAACAAGGCGACCGGGATGTTGAGCGCCAGGCGGGATCCCAGATAACCCCCCACCATAAAGACCGCGGCGATCACGAGGGCATACTTGAAATTGACATAACCGGCTTTGTAATAATTGTACGCGGCAAACAGCCCGATCGGCGGGAGCATGATGGCAATCGTCGTCCCCTGTGCCATCCGTTGGTCCATCGCCAGGAACACGACGAGACAGGGAATGAGGATAATGGCGCCGCCCAGGCCCATCATGCCGCCAAGGAATCCGGCGACAAGGCCGATGGCCACCAGGATCAACAGTGTCGTTCCGCTCATACGCTTGACTTGGGGTTCAATAGAGACCGGCGTGGTCGGTCAGGATAGTCTTTGCATCCTGCTGACCGTCGACATTCGCAGATGCCCATACCAACGAATAGATCCCGTCGTAAAGCAGGTAAACATTGGTATAGCCTTCAGCAGCCAGCCTTTTGCACAGTAAGGCTACGTCGAATGCCGGCACCGTACCCGTGAGCATACGCGAAGATGCCGACGTCGAACCATACACCAGGACCGGGGTGTTTTTTGGTTTCGATTTCAGATAATCCTCGAGTTCCTCCGTCGTTGAAAAATTTGTTGCTCCTTTTATTCGACCCAGGTTAAAGAACGCCGGTTTCGCCGTGTTCGAGAAATGGTCTTTTGGGCGCATGTCGGCTACTATCAATCCGGGGGTGTGATTGACGAGGTCGATCGCTTCCCGTACGCCGGCAATGTGATAGGGAGGCGCTGCTGTAATCAGCTGTTTGCGGACGCTACCGGAAGAGGGAAAATTGAGCAGGAAAGTATCGAAACCGTCGAAGAGCACGGATACGTCGGTAAACCCGGCGGCTTTCAACTTAGCAGCGGCGGTCATGGCATTGTCAGTATAGAGGTCATAGACTAGTATTGGCCTGGACTTATATTTCTCCAGGGCGGCCATAGATCGATCCAAATCGTCCTTTGGCACGTTGACGGCGGTCTTTACCCGCCCGATGTTATTTGCTTCTATGGTATCTGACCCATTGAATTGAGGAACGGGGCGTACATCCAGCACAACGTGGTTCCTGTCTGCCATAAAAGCCAGGGCGTCTTCCGGTCCCATGAGTTTGTAGGGAATACCCGACGTATACAGGGAGCTTTTACAGGGAAATGACGCCGCGGGCTCACGATTTACCTCGGTCATACCGCCGTTCAGGCTGTAGACATGTGCGAAGCCGCTGTCGGCGAGGAACTTGCTGACGCGGCGGCTCCGCATGCTGTGGGAGCAGTAAACCAGGATAGTTTTGTCTTTATAGGCTAACAGGTCGTTGTAGTGTTGTTTTACCGAGTCGATGGAGACATTGATGGCGCCTTTCAGCCTGCCGATCCGGGATGCGATGAAGCGGCTGGTATCGGCATATTCGCCTGGCGAGCGAACGTCAAGCAAGACCAGGTCGGGGTGGCTGGCGATCAAATTGCAAGCTTCCTTAAAATATATGGCTTTGTAGGAGGTGTTGTCGTAGAGCCAAAGTTGCTGGGCGGAAGCGATGCGGGGCAGCGCCAAAAATAGCAGGGCGAATGATTTGAGATTCATGAGATAAAATTAATTGGATCGACGGTTCGGAGCTACCAAAATGGAGTGAAACCGCGGTTTACGGGAGTGAAGTTTCGAAGAGGCCGGACTTGAGGATATGGATGGCCTTCCGGATGGCGGGGCGACCTCCGGACTCGATCCCGTACCAACCGTGAAACCCGCTCCGCCGGCAGCATTCGATCATGCTGAAGGACAGTTCGTCGGTGGGTTGGTTGCGGTAGGACATTCCGCCGGCGAAAGGTAATGTCTTTTCGAGGTAGGTCAGGTTGTCGAAATCGGGCGTGGGTTCGCGCCAGTCCGGGTAGGTACCGAATAGCGGGTCGGCCACTTTCTTCATGAGGGCCACCATCCAGTCCGGATCGTTGGATACCCCACCGTGATTTTCGATCAGGATGCGGATGCCAGCGGGTCTTGCGTATTCCAGGAGCCGGTGATAGGACTCGGCCGCCCAGCTAAGCGCTTCCGTCTTGTCCAGAGAAGGCAGGGAAGCGGCGAGGTCGGGCCGCTGGCCGGGAACCTGGGGTCCGCGGCAGTTCGTGCGGATGGCCTTGCAGCCGAGGTAGTGAGCGATGTCGACCCATTTGCGGTGGAAGGTGGCAAATTCCTTCCGACCTTCTTTTGTAGGGGAGCAGCCGTCGCCTTCGTCGTCGACCATGATCAGGACCATCGAGATCCCATGGCAGGACGCGTTGTCTCCAAGCTGTTTGAGGTATTTTTCCGTCGGCACGTCGAAAAGGGTGTTTACAAATTCAACACCGTTCAGGCCGAAATCTTCGCGCGCCACGCGCGGGAAGTCAAGCGTTGACCACTTGCCGGCACGCCATTCTTCGATGAGCGACCATTGGGCAAGGGAGATGTCGTCTTTTGAAATCATGCTTCAAGGTACGGAAACCGGATTATTCGGTGCGGAGACTTTTTGCGTCGTTCGCCTTTTCGGCGCAACAGGATCTCAATGCAATTTCACGATTTTTATGGTTTTTCTCCAATTACCGATGGTGGCTACAAGGAAGTAGTCGCCGGGTTTGAGCTCGGAGAGTGTTAAGGGAGTTTCGAGGACCGTGGTTGTTTTGTCGATCATAAACTCCTTCATGAGCACGCCGGCCGCGGTGAAGACATCGAGTTTCATCCGGCCGGTGTTCAGGTTGTTGACGTGCAATTCGAAGGAGCCTTTGGTCGGGTTGGGATAGACAGCCAGCGGCGACCCGGGAAGAGACGTGCTGTCGGCGGTTATGGCGGCGGCGAACCCGGTCATTTCGACCGAGTCGGTGGCGGTGGGAGCCACGATGGTCTTCTCCGTTATGGTAAAGCCGTTTACATAGTCGTAAGTCGCGGAGTGGGTAATCGCGAACACCAGCTTCCCGCCCGACGCCGGGGTCAGATTGTCGAAGGTCGCGATATTCGTCGAATTGTTATCGGTCGCGATGCTGACGCTGGTTCCGTTGATGCTAAAGATGGTGTTCTGCGAAGCGACATATCCACGGGTAGCAAAAAAGTCCAGGCGATATAGCTTTGTGCTGTCCAGCCCGGTAAGGGTCAGGGTACGGCCGCCTGAACCGGAATAATAGCTCGCGTAGCGGGCGACCTTCTGCGGGCAGAGGGTCACGGGGTAGGACGCGCCGTTGTCGGCGATTGCCGACTGCGCGGAAAATACCGCTGCGATGCCGGAGGCGGTACCCGTCGAATAGTTGAACTTGCCCGATGTCAGGTTAGTGTTGCTGGCGAGGTTCCAGTCATTCCAGGCTGCGTTGCCGTAGGGATCGTTGTTGCCGTAAATGTTTACGTTGATGGTGGCCGTCGTCGTCTGGACGGCGGGGTTGACGAGTACATTCATGGTATCCGAGGCCTTTGTGCCAAGGCTATCCGTAACCGTTAGTACGAAGCTGAAGGTGCCTGCGGTGCTCAGGCCGCTGACACCGGTAGTCGCTGACGTCGGGGCGGCGATGGTCGCGCCGGTTCCTGCTATCTGGGTCCACTTGTACGATACGATCTTACCGCCGGGCTCGGTGCCGCTTCCGGTGAGGGTAGCGGTGGTGGTGGGCAGGGTAATAGCCTGGTCGGGGCCGGCATTGGCGACGGGTATGAGCGGTGCGCCCTTTCCGACGGTCACGCTGACAATGGCGCTGGAGGCCAGTTTGTATTGGTCGAAGGCGCCCATCTGGAATTTATGGACGCCGCTGTCGAGGCCGGTGACGGATGTGGTGACGGTCGACGGACTGCTGATGACCGAGGTATCAGAAACCAGATGCTTGAAGGGGTTGGTCGCCTCGATGATGGCGGCAAGCTGGGCGTGGGCCGCGGAATTGAGGTGGATACCGTCACCGGCGGAATATTGCGGCAGGACGGTGAAAGTGCCCGGGTATACCATCGGCGTCATGAAGTCCATGCAGTACTCGCCGAACCGGTTGAGGAGAGAGTCGCGGAGGACCAGCAGCCGGACCTGGTCGGCCGAGTCAAAACCGGATGTCCGGGGCTGCGTCGTCGTGATGTAACAGCGAACGCCGGCGGCGGTTGCAGCGTCGAAGATGTTTTGGTGCGCGGCCATGATCTCGGGAATGGTAAGCTGTCCGATCTGGTATTCGTTGGATGGGTAGCCGACGATCAGGATATCGATTCCTTTCGCCAGTGCGGCCGTGACGTTAGCGGTCGAGTCATATTGGTTGGCCGCCGGCCCCGGGGACACAAAGTCGGCCGTTACGCCGTTGTAGACGCTCTCGCCGCCGACGGCCAGGTTGTAGATCGTGTCGATGAGACCGTTGGCCTTATAGTATCTCTTAATGCGATTTACCAGGGAGCTGTCGATATTCGACGGCCCGGTGCCATACATCGTCGAGGAGCCGATGACCCCGACATGCATGACGCGCTGGCCGGGTGCGGATACCTTGGTCCATGCGCGCGAGGAGATCATGTTTTCCGGATCGGTGACGGTGGAGGTCAGGTTGGTGGTGGTGGTGGTGATACTCTGGTTGGAACCAACCGTCACCACCGGCGGCTGGTTGATCGCCGGGGAGATCACCGTAATGGTGACGGTATCGAGACCAGCTTCGCTGCTGTCATCGGTAACTTTCAGCTGAACGGTGTACGTGCCGGCGGAAAGGCCGGTCAGGCTGGTAACGACGGAATCGGGTGCGGTAAGCGTATCACCGGCCGGTCCGGAAAGAACGGTCCAATGATAGCTCACGATAGAATCAATTCCAACGCTGGCAGCGCCGCTCAGGGTGACCGTGTTTGCAGGAAGGGTGATGCTTTGGTCGGGGCCGGCGTTGGCTGCCGGCGGCGGCGGCGGGGGAGCGGGATTTACGGTGACTTGTACGGTGTCGCGGCCTGTCTGGCTGCTATCGTCGGTAACGGTCAGGCTTATCTGATAGATCCCAACGGTCAAATTGGTTAGCTCGGTCCGCGATGCATTTGGCGTTTCGAGAAGCGGTGCTCCCGGGCCGCTGAGGACAGTCCATTGGTAGGAGACAATGGAGTCTTTACCCGTGCTGGTCGACCCGTTCAGGGCGACGGAGTCGAGGGGAAGAGTGACTGTTTGGTCGGCACCGGCGTGCGAGACAGGTGGCGGAGGCGGCGGTGCGGGGTTGACGGTAATCCGGACGGTATCGATGCTTGTGCGGTTGGTAATGTCCGTTACCGTAAGGACCGCCTGATAGACGCCCGCGGTCAGGTTGTCCAGTTCCGTCAACGCAGTGGATGGGCTTGTGAAGATGCTGCCGGCGGGTCCGGAAAGCATGGTCCATTGGTAGGTGATGTAGGATCCCGTACTGGTGGATCCGTTGAGGGCGACTGAATCGAGCGGAAGGGTGATGGTCTGGTCGGGTCCGGCGTGGGCAACGGGAGCCGGGGCAGGGTTGACGGTGATCTTTGCCGTATCCAGGCCGATATGATTGCTGTCGTCGGTCACTTTCAACTGCACGCTATAGGTGCCCGCCGTGAGGTTGGTAAAGACGGTCTTTGCCGCGGCAGGCGTCAGGAACGCCCCGGTGCCGGGCCCGCTGAGAATTGTCCACTGGTAGCCCGTGATCAGGTTGACCCCTTTGCTGGCCGATCCGTCGAGGATTACGGAGTCCAAGGGAAGCGTTATCGTCTGGTCGGGACCTGCGTTGGCGACCGGCGGAGTGCCGGGATTGACGACCGTTTTCTCGGTGACGGTAAATCCGTTCAGGTAGTCATAGAATTGGGAGTGGGTGATGCTAATGACGATCTTTCCGCCTGTTGCCGGGGTCAGGTTGTCGAACGTAGCGATGCTATCGGTGTTGTCATAGGTCGGGATGGTGATGGTCTTGCCTGCTGTGGCGAAGATCGTGGAGAGATTCGGGTTATAGCGGGTCGCATAGAGGTCGATCCGGTACAATTTGGTGCTGTCGAGGCCGCTGATGGTCAGGGTGCGGCCGCCGGAATTCGAATAGTAGCTGGCATAGCGGGCCACCTTTGGCGGGCACATCGTCACGGTAACATAGTTCGAGCCATTGTCTGCCACCGCGGTCTGTGCGGACAGAACAGCCGAAAGGCTGGACGGCGTGCCGTCAGAATAATTGAGTTTTGGTGAGGTCAGCGTACTCGCCGCGTTCCAGTTGTTCCAGGCCGTATTGACATAGGGGTCATTATTCCCATAAAGCTGGACATTGAGCAGCCGGTTCCCGACGGTGGGCGGCGGTGTGACGTTGATCTGGGCGTTTGCCGACACGGTGAGGTTACGGCTATCCGTTGCGGACAGGCTGAAGATATATACTCCGGATGCGGTCAGGCCGGAAACGGTAGTAGTATAGCTGGACGGGGAGGCGATAACAGGTGTCGTCGGGCCGCTGACAAAGGTCCAGACGTGTGAGGTGATCGTACCGAGGCTGTCGGTTGCCGAGCCGGTGAGAGTAGCGGTGGAAACCGGCAGCGTAATGCTTTGCGTGGGACCAACGGTGACGATGGGGACAACATTCGAGGTGGAGGTCAGCCGGGTAAATTGCAACATCCATTGGTAAACGTTCAGGTTGTTGACAGTAAAGGAAGGCTCGTAGGTGTTGGTCCAGGCGTCATGGGTGTTATTATGAAATATAGTGACCATGGCGGGCGGTACCGGTGCGGGAGGCTGGTTGATATAGGCAATCTCCTGAAGTGTATAGGTATCGGGAACGAGAGGGTCCTGGTCATTGTGTGTTGCCCATACGGGAAGGTTGGATGCCGCGATGACCCGTCCCCGGTTGAGGTCCGGGGTGATATCGCCGCAGACGGGGACTATGGCAGCCAGGCGGTTGGCGTCATTCAGCGATGTGCCCGCGTAGAGCCAGGTTGTGCCGCCGCCCATGCTTAGCCCGGTGAGGTAAATGCGCGTGGTGTCGACCTTGTAGTTGGCGATGGCGAAATTGATGGTGGCGTTGACATCGGCTACGGTGGGCGCTATCATAAACTGGGGGTCGATTACGATCATCCCATAGGACTTTCCATTGACGGTAATCGGGTCGGGGAAAACGCCGTTCTTGATCTCGAGAACGGGTCCGCTTCGCAGCAACAGTGTTATCGTCGATGGGGTGCCATTGCCAAGGTCGCCGGCGCCGATGATGTGGATCAGCAGGGGATAATGCGTTGTATCTGCGGTGCTGTATCCTTTTGGAAGGTATTCATAGTAGGCGTTGGTATTGGAGGAGATCGATTTGAAACGGGGCGTCAGAACCTGGCCGGAAGCGGGGAGGAAAAAGGACGATTGGACCAGTACAGTTGCTACGGCTATATATAACCGGCAGAACGTTGGCATACAGGTTTGGGTTGACTGTGTTAGGCGAACAGAGCCATGGTTCCGGACGTAAGCAGGCGGAAGTATCAAGGGCAGGACTGCGAAGGAGTCAGGGAAGCGCAAGCGCGGCAAGCCAGGAGTATGTCAGGATTGGTTCAATGGTTTGGACCATGGAAGCTAGGAAAAATAATATACGCAATATCCGACGGGAAGCAAAGGGGGATAAATCGCCCACACATGGGGATAACCGAGGGTTTTACCGGTTAATATTTAGTATTCACCGATGGGATGGTCCGGTGTGCAGCATGCGGGTGGCGAGCGGATTGGCCGCGGCGGCGACGGTCAGCGGTGTATGTATTCAGATATTCTTCCTATATTTCGGTGGAGAATATCTTTTGGCGATGGGCGCAGGAATTTATGTATTAATCATCATTGTTGTAACCGTTTTCCTATCTTATAAGGGGTTTAACCATAACCGGTTCCTGGAGGACTATGAATTCGAAGTGGACCGCATCCTGGTGGACCGCCAGTATTACCGGTTGATAACGACGGGGTTCCTGCATACGGGATGGATGCATCTCGGGTTTAATATGTTCAGCCTTTACATTTTCAGCGGCGTGGTTGAGATGGGGCTTGGGACCTTTAATTTCCTGCTGATCTATTTTGCGAGCCTGATCGGCGGCGGGTTGCTGTCGTTGCTGATCCATCGTCATCATGGAAATTACAGTTCTGTCGGGGCGTCGGGTGCCGTCTGCGGGGTGATGTTCGCTTCGGTAGCGTTGTTTCCTCAAATGCGGATCAGCCTGTTCCCGTTGCCGTTCGGCATCCCCAGCTGGCTGTATGCGTTGCTATTTGTCGGGTTCAGCATTTACGGAATCCGGTCCCAAAAGGACAATATCGGACATGACGCGCATCTCGGCGGCGCGCTGGTGGGCATGACGCTGGCGCTGGTGATGCATCCGGCGGCATTCGCGGAGAATTATGGGGCAATCCTGCTGATCCTGGTGCCGACAGTGGTGTTTGTGTACATTATCATTACGCGGCCGGAGTTGTTGTGGGTTGACAATCTTTTTTATAGATCCCAGAAGGATTTTTATTCGATCGACCACGAATGGAATACGAGACGTGCGGATCAGCAGCAGGAGGTGGACCGCATCCTGGACAAGATCAGCCGGTCGGGGATGGGGAGCTTGAGCAGGAAGGAGAGACAGACATTAAAAGACTATTCGAGAAAAGTCTAAGGGAAAGTATAGGACCGCTGCACCAGCGTGGTGTTTGCCCAGCTGGCGGCGGTTGGGATGATGTCGGCGGCGTACGCCCTGAAGCCCGAGCCGGCGGGGAGACCCATGGTTCTGGCGGTCAGATCGATGGAGAAGGGTTTCCCGGGTTTGCAGGAAATAATCATGTCGAATCCGTCGTCGGGCGGCGCAATAAAGTCCGCGCGGTCGAATGTGCCGGACAGGTGATTGACCGGGAAGGTGGCGTCATGGTCGGTTGGGAGTGCGGCGTTATGGCTTGCCGGAAAGGTCAGACCGTCGGCGGGAAGATCGTGGCTGAAGCTCATGTGGATGGTCGTCGTTCCTTTTACCGGTTGACAATGCAGGTAAAGCAGCCGATGGCCCTCGGCGATGCTGTCCTTTGCGATGGCCAGGGACGGTGCCGGAAGATCGAGATATGGCGCCTGGTTAAACAGTTCCCGGTTGATCCCCGGGAAGGGATGCGCATATTGGTATGCGTTTGGTTGCAGTGAGGCGTTGGCAAAAAAGGTTTTGTTCCAGCGATCGGGTTTTGTCGAATGAGATACCCACCACGCCCGATGATCGTCGACCCGGGCAAAATACCGCAGATCGGTCTTTAGCGGCCGCTGCGGGTCATAGCTGCCGTGGAGGACGCCAAGACCGGCGGCGACGAGTAATACGACCAGGGCGGTCGAAGGGATGAACCAGCGGCTCTCCCGCAGCGACCGCGAGAGAACGGGGACCAGTAGCCCCAGGAGCAGCCCGGTGACGGGGGCGACCATCGCGGCTTCCGGCTGCACGTCAAAGAGTTCGGCGAGAGAATAGACAAGGGGTGCCAGAAAAAGGATGGGAAGGAGCGCGCCGGCAAACAGGGAAAAGGCGGATTGACGGGGAAAGGCGGAGGTGGATGGAGAGACGGCAGACGGGGACCTCCCGGTTGCCCGGCCGGATGGAGTTTCGCGGCTTAAGAAAGGAAACAACAAGGCAGAGCCTATCAATGGAAAATAAAGGAAATAGACGCCGGCGGGAATATAGCGAAAGATAAGGTCGAGCACGATGGTCTGGAACACGAGTACGGCAATGAATAGGGAAGGCATGGACCACTTGCGTATTGGCCATTGATAAAGGACGGTGAATACCCCGAGCGCTTCAGCGGCGAGAGCGAGATAGAAATAATATGCGTTGTAGGCGTTCGGGTAGTAGCCCAGGTAAAGCGGCCAGGCGGCGCGGATCGCGTCGAGGGTCCAGCCGGAAAGGAAATATAGTATGGCCAGCGTGGCGGCGAACAGAAGAAGACCGGATGCCGCCTGGCGCGGATATACCTGGCGGCGGTAGAGGCCGGATACCAGCGCGAGAAGGACGAGCGCATTTGTAACGATGAGCAGGATAAAATTTAAAGAAGGCGAGTAATGTATAAAAAGATTGGCGAGGAGATTGAAGAATGTGGTGCTTTCTCCGGCATTGCCGGAAGGAGTGGAAGATTGGGTGGCGGAGTGCGCGGACGTGGAGGATAGCGACAGATTGTAAAGATCGATTTGGGCGAAATGGCGGATTGTACCGAGCATGTTGTCCCCTTCATCCTGGATCGTTCGCCTGTCCAGGTTCTCCACATTGTCCGTCAGGTTATGATAATGGACGAACCCTTCGGCGAACGCGAAGTCCATTCCCGGAATACGGGTCTTCTCAAAGGGCGAAAAATCGGTGTTGTTGGGCAGCAACTTGAACAGCTCGGAATACAGGGAAGCGCCGGCGTGATGGATCGGGGCGCGTGCGAATTCGTCGATGATTTCGCGGTTCGATGCGCTGGTGCGGAACATCAGGCATTTGCCGGCGTCGCCGCGGCCGTCGAAATTCAGGATGAGCCCGATATTCCTGGTCTGTGCACTGTCGAGAGAAAACGCTTCAGCGCCTAGAAGTCCTTCTTCTTCGCCGTTGGTAAAAAGGAACAGTACGTCACATGGGAGCGGAGCTCCTGCGCGAAGAGCTCTTGCCGTTTCGAGCATGGAGGCACAGGCGCTGCCGTCATCGCCGGCGCCAAGAGCGTTTGGTTCGGAGTCATAGTGCGCCATGACAAGGATCGTCCTGGAGGAATCGGAAGGATGTTGGGGGCGGGACGCCCCATGGAGCGTTGCGGCTATATTGATGCCGCGGGCCGCGAGCGCGTCGCCATACCATTGATCGACGACGGTGAAGGGCCGCTCCTCGACGTCGAGGCCGAGGTTCCGGCAGGCGGCGACGATATAAGCGCGGACGCTGTCGTTGGCGGCCGTTCCCATGGAATGGGGGACGCGGGCCATCTGCCGTAAATGGCTGACAACATTGTTGACGTGAAAGTTCGTATCCGCGGGGTGCTCGTTGACCGGGGCAGGCGCGAAGTCCAGCCGGATAACAAACCAGCAAACGAAAAGTATGAGTAGGAACAGCCAGGAAGAGGGGCGAAAGATGACAGTCATGACACTAATATAACAAAAAGCAGCGTTGCCACCATCGGCCGCCTGCCTGCAATGCCGTCAATGGGTTCCGCTGCATTATGTGGGGTATAGCTCGCTTGCCTGTGCAAATTACGGCCGGGGAACGGGAACGGGCTTGGCAATCGGATAAATAGCTGATTTTTTAGTGGGCGCGGCGGCAGATATATTCAGGGTTGGGCGATCAATGCATTTAGCTCCCGGGGGGCGAAGTCTGCCAGCAGGCGGCGCATAGCGGCCGCATTTCCGGAGAGGTGGCAGTCGATGGACTGTACCTGGTCGGATCTGAATTTTTTCGGTGTAGAAAGGTTAGTGGCGGTCTTGTCGCTCTTCCAGGCGGGGCGGTAGCCCTCGCCGTCCGGCGTTTTAGTGAAAGCGCCCGAGAACAGGATGGCGTTGGTATGGCAACGATCGAACAGATCGATACTGTTGAATTCGGGGTTCGGGTTGTTGAACCATACCGTGGTTGTGCCGGATATGGCCGGTGGTGCCGGCGAAGCGGACGGCGCGCCCGCGATCTTTACATAGTCCATATTGAAATCGAACTCGACGATGAGCAGGGAGGCTTCGCGATAGTGGATCGTCATGCGGCGGCGTTCCGCTTCAAATTCTTTGTCGGCTTTTACAGCCGCGTCGGGAGCGACCTGGCCTTTGCTGTATGCCATGGTAGCGTCGAGGCGACGCTGACCGAACGTTTCTTCCCAGTTCAGCCAGGCGGCCAGGGAGTCGTCGTTAACGACGATCTGGTAGTGAATCTCCATCCAGTGTGGCGGGCGAAGGGGATAAGCGAGAACGGAGCCGTCTTCTGCCCGGTCGCCGGAGGATACGTCTTCCGACAATTCGGCGTATTTCCAATGTTCGCTGGCGGTGATCCGATCAAGGACCCGGTTGGCCCAGCTCCGCAGGTTATTTTCCATCGTGATCTCGCGGGGAAGCACCGGGTTGCCCAAACGGCTGGTACTGTCGTCGGCGGTCCCGTATTGATCGGCGCCGGCAACGGGGCAGTCGGCGGGTCTGGAGGCGCATTGGGCGGCCAGGTAGAACGGTGAACCGGCCAGACACGTAAGGAGCAGGATATAGCATAGTCGTCGCATGCGGAAGGCGGATTTTGTTATTTGCAGTGGGTCATCGCGCCGCTTTTTGCGTTTGCGAGGTTCGCATATTCGACGGCTCCGTCATTCCATGCGTCGCCCGAAAGGGCCAGCAGGGTGGTAACCCCGTTCAATGACTGACGCTGAATATTGACAGCCATTTGTTTGAAAGCGGGATTGGATACGGCGTCGCCATATTTTGCGTGTGCTTCCATTTCGTCCACGATCGTTACCTGGGCCTTTATCTTCGCCAAATATTCCCGCATGAGGGCGGCGATTTGAGCTATGTAGTCGTTCATGGCAGCAACCCGCGCGGTATAATAGTCGATGTCATTTTTCATTGTACACTCGCAAGTGGGACCTACGTAGGATCCCTGACGAACGTCAGGGCAATTCTTCATTTTCACCGCCAGAACGGCGTCCTTAGTGATCTTTGCCTTTTTTTGGCCGATCTCGCTGCACAGCTGGCTAATCTGCGAGGCCGCCGTCTGGGCCTGGTTGATTTCTTTCATAAGCTCGACTTCGCTCTTTGACGGGGCGCCGCCGGCGGTTTGTTGTTGCTGTTGCTGTGCGTACTGCTGCGGGGTCATCGACTGGGCCGCCGCAGCGCGCTGCATGGCCTGTTGTTTCATTTGCTCGATCTGGTCGGCTGTCGGAGCTGACGGCAATGTTGTCTGGTTCATCCCGGTCATGCCGCCCGATGCGATGCTCATCAATTGGGCTTGCAGGTTGTTGAATTGTTCTCCATTGTCTTTGATGCTGACTATCCCGTTGGAAGGATCGGTCGTCTTTGTAGCTGTACCATAACAGTCGGCGCTGCCGGCAGGAAAGGGGACTTTTGCGATGAGGTTCATAATGTCTCCGTGCCAGGCTTTTTGAGCGTGGGTGGCAGCGGCAGCCAGCAGGGCGGGGATCAGGAGGAAAAATATTCGTTGCATAGTGTCTATTTTTTTGGTACTGATTTGGTTTTACCGGCGCCCGTGTTCTCGATGTGAACAGTATAGTACCCATAAATGACCACGGAGCTCTCCTGCGGGTTGATGTCCTTGGCGTCGAATTTCTTGTCGACGAGCACGGGATCGTTATTCTTAACCGGCAGAAGGAAGTCCAGCCAAAGCATCTTGGCAACGACGCCGGAGCCGGACAACGACCGCGCCTGGTTAAACTTCTCCATGATCTTTTCGTAGTTCTCGCGGCTTAGTGGTCCGGACAGCTGAGATTTGAGGGTTTCCATTTGAGCCTTCAGCTGTTCGGCCTGCTGCTTCATCTGGTCTGAAGCGCGTTGGGCCTCCCCATCGTCTGCAAGTTTTTTCTTTTCCTCCACGCTCTCGAAGAACTGGTCCATCCCGTTCACGCCGAGGTTGACCTGACCCGCCATCGGGACTTGCCAGATGCCGCCCGTCACCGGGTTCGGAGTAAAGCCGGACAAGACGATGGTGTCATGGCCCGGATTACAAAAATCCATGCTCAGGCTTTGGAGCGTCGCTTTGTAGAACTTTGTTCCGACATACATCATTCTCGGCGCCTGCGGCGGCGTGATCATCTCGTTATCGATCAGGTTACAGTCGATGCTCTGGACAGCGGCGGGTTTGTAGAAACCGAGGATGTCCATGCTGTTCTCGTCTGCTACGACCCATTTATAGCACTGGTTGCTATCGTGCTGAAAAGCCGGAATGATGTGTCCCTCGCCCTTTACATGGGCGATCCGGTAACCTCCATCCTTACCGATCTTGATGTCCATTTCGACAGTCAGCTTAAACCCATTCCAGATGCGCTGGAAGCGATGGAAAAATTCCTGGAAGTAGCTATCGTCATTGTCACCCAAAAGTGCCTTCTGGCGCATGAGGCCAAAGATAAACGGGACATTACCGATCTGGCGCCAGTCATTCTGCTGAAATTCCTTGGCGTAGTGCTCGATGGCCAGGCCGGCGGTGGCCGATAGCTCCGAAATACCCTTGTCATCGGTCCCGGTGGCGCCGCTAATGAGAATAAAATTACGGGCGCCGGTAAGCCAGGTTTTTGCTACCGCCTCCAGGGCCTTATAATTTTTTCGGTTGTCGAGCATCATTTTGTCCGCGCGCATAAAGGCATGATGGGAAATGTCGTAGACGGCCCTGGCGAGCTTTTCGGCATCCATAAAGGCGCAAGGGGAGGTTTTATAAGACGGGCTGGCCGCAGAAAAGCCGCTCGATTCATAGGGTCTGTAGAGATCGAGCATGAGGTCATGCATGATCACCAGCGCTTTTTGAATCAGGCTGTCCTCGGGATGAAAAAAGTCGCGGACGTAATTGTCGATCGTTTGATTGTAGCTATTACGAATATTGCTGTCGCAGGCATAGCAGTTGTATTCAAATTCAGGTGGCGCCGGGTAGGTCATACCGTCTTCCTTGTCTTTGGCGTGTGCCTTCCACCATGTCATGACTTCGTCGTAGTTTGCTTTTTGCCGGTTGCAGTAGTCTTCGACAGATGGCGTGGAGGCTTGGGCAGGTGCGGATGGTGACGGTGCGCCCGCAGATGCCGGGCCGGCGCCGGCGGACTGACCGGGCTTTGTATTCGGGCTAAGGATGTCTTGTTTGGGATCGATTTTCAGGTCTTTGACTTCCTGCAAACGTTGTTGGGCGTCGGGTTCCATCAGCTGGTAGAACTGATGAGTGGCGGGGTCGAGGTTATCCCTTGGGTCTTCCAGTTGTTGGATGAATTGCTGTTCGGATTTGGCTGCCTCATCCATCCGTTTGTTCCACGCATCAACGCCGCCACCACTCATCTGCACCGACCCATCCGGGTTGATCGTGACGGAACTGTTGCCACCCGCGGGCGGGTTGCTCCCCGGGGACGAAGCATCGGGATCACCCGGGGCGGCAGTAATGATGAACGTGTTCTTTTTTGTATTGCTCCAATGGCCGGCGAACCAAAGAAAGTGCTGGCTCGTGTCGGGGCGGGCGGCGGCCAACTGCGCTTCCGTCCCGGTCACGAACATGATCAGGCCGAGGGTAAAGAGAAATTGTTTCAATGGCAGTTACATTTTTATAAATTCGACACGACGGTTATTGGCTCTGCCTTCGGGGGTAGTATTGTCGGAGACCGGCTTTGTGTCGCCAAGGCCTTTAGTGGCGAGCCTCGAGGGGTCGATGCCCATGCTGACGAGTTGCGCCTTCACCGCATCGGCACGTTGCTGGGAGAGTTGGAGGTTGTGGGGGGCGGCGCCGGAATTATCGGTATGCCCATCCACCTCAAATTTAAGATCGGGATTGTCTTTCAGGACGCCGACGATCATATTCAGGGTTCCCATACTTTCGGGTTTGATGGTCGCCTTGTCGATGTCAAAGTTGATGCCGTGCGTAACGATCTTGTTCTCGGTGAATTTTTTTCCGATCATATTCATGCTGCCGCCGGCGGCGATTCGGAAATTTTTGAAGACGATAGGAGTTTCAGTACTGCCGATGCCGCCCATCTCGAGTTTGGTGACCTTGCAATCCCCGCAGTCAGGGACGACGAGAACTCGATACTGGTCTTCGTAGCATTTGATCTGGTTACCTTTCTTGATCATGGCTGCGTGATGCCAGCGGCCGTCGAAGCCCTGTTCACGGTCACCGGGATAATCCGCGCTGAAGTCGTTGGTGAAATATCCGGTACCGACCGACTTGCCAAAGTTGATGTTGCGGCCGTCACCGCTGGCGGTGGTGAAAAGGATGATCGGGTCGTAGCCGTTATTTGGAAGAAAGTCGAATTCGATCGTGAAGTTGTCGGGTAGGTAGTTATCCGGGGTCTTCATGCGCGGGGCAACGCGGACGTAGTTCCCCTCTGTGAGGCAGAACGCCTGCGTACCGCCGACTTTATTGATAACGGCCTGCCCGCTGGTCAGGCTCCAGTGGGCCGGAAATTCGCCGTCGGCATCGTCCGCGAAGTCATCATAGAATATGACCTGGTCGCCGGGCACGAAGTCGTAATTGGAATAGGTCTTCAGGCTGATGGGTGCATTGGGGTCCGGTTGGGGGACGCCGGCGTTCTGCGCGCTGCCAGCGTTGGCACCGGTCGCGGCTGGGTTTGCCGCGCCGGAGGCCTTGGCTGTGTCGGGTTTAGCATTTTTCGATTTCTTTTTGAAAAGTCCTTTTATGGCGCTCTCGCTTTTGTCAAGACCGTTGTTGATTCCGTTCGAGACGTTGTTGTTCACATGGTCAGTGGCGCTTTGGGAGGCCGTCTGTTTGGGGTCGCTGATCTGCGAGTGGAGGGCGGGGGTAAACCAAAACAGGCAGGCGATAAGGAGGGTGAGGGCAGGCGTTGGAGTATGTTTCATGGTCAATCCGTTTGCGCAAATTGACGATAAAAGCAGGTGCAAGGCAATCGGATAAATATATGATTTTTTGCGGGTGGAGTGAACCGCGCGGGGCGCTTGAACGACGGGAAAGGTGCTATTTACGCGGAGAGAGGATGCGGGCGACCGCTTCCGCTTTGGAGTTGACGTGCAGTTTGTTGTAGATATTGCAGATGTGCGTGCGAATCGTGCTGATGCTGACGCAGTGTTTGTCGGCGATCTTTTTGTAGCTAAGACCATCAACGAGCGAGTAGAGGATCTCATGCTCCCGGGTGGTCAGCTGGTAATCTTCTCTTACGGAAGGCGGGGCGGTCTGGAATGACTGGATGACGCGGCGGGCGATGCTCGGGGTCATGGGTGCGCCGCCGTGATAGAGATCATAGACGGCCTGGACGATCTCCGAAGGGGGCGTTTTCTTTAGCAAATAGCCGCTGGCGCCGGCGCGGATGGCGTCAAAGATCTTTTCATCGTCGTCGAAGACGGTGAACATCAGTACGTGAATATGGGGATAATGGGTTTTGACGGTGCGAACGCCTTCGATGCCGGAGATGTTGGGGAGACCGATATCCATGAGGATGATGTCCGGCCTCGAAGTACCCACTTCACTAACGACGTTGAGCAGGTTATTGAGGGATGTCACGCAGCGCATGCCGTCGGTATGATTGAACAAACTTTCGAGGCTGCCGCGCAAGGTTGGGTTGTCTTCTACGATGGCGATCCTGATCATTCCGTCAAATATCCGATGTATTCGGGAGGATTCCAATCGGATGTTTATATGATATTGGGTACCGGCGGCGCGGGAGACGGGTGAAGGGGTTCCCCTCGGTTCAGGCCACCCCGACCCGGAGGCCGATGCTGGTCCCTTCGCCGGGGGCCGAGCGAATGGACAGCCGGGCATTCATGAGTGCGGCACGACGCTGCATCCCGGTGATGCCGTTGCCGGTCGACGGGGTTGCCGGGTCGAACCCGCGGCCGTTATCGCGAACCGTCAGGTTGAGCTGTTGCTCGTCAAAACTGACCTCCAGGAAAGCCTGGGAAGCGAGTGCATATTTGACGAGGTTATTTATTGCTTCCTTAAGGATGAGATAGATATGCTGGCGGTAGTCGATCGGCAGGTCAATCTCATTGATATTCTTCTGGATATCGATATAATATTCGATGCCTTTGGCTTCGAAGAGGGTGGTGGCGAAATGTCGTACCCGCATCAGAAGGTTCTCGAGCGAATCGTTGCGGGGGCTAATGCTCCAGACGATGTCGTCCATCCGTTCCATGAGCATCATGGAGCTGTCCTTTATCTCGTTTATGGTCTCTACCGTCTGCGCGCTGCTGTTCCCGCGAAGGGCCAGGTCGCTCAGGATGGAAATGGAGCTAAGGGTCGATCCGATATCGTCATGCAGGTCCTGGGCGATCTTATTGCGGATCTGCTGCATGCGGTTTTGCAGCAACTCATTGGCCTTTAGTTGCTCGATCAGCTTTTCCTGGCTAACGATCTTCTCCTTTTCCGTCATCCTGCTTTTGTAACTAAGACCGGCCGTAAAACAAAGTACTTCGAGGATGATCCCCGCCTGGGGGAAGATAAAGATGTCCGGAACACCCAGATCCTGATGGCGATTGATCTCGAGATAGCTAAAGATCAGTCCCAGGATATGACCGGTGGCTACGAACAGGCTCCCGGAAATGACGAAGTAGACGAGCGCGCCGCCCCGCCGGTACATATAGATCATGAAGCCGATGGTTAGTAGGAAGACAAGCGCGAAAACGACGGTATAGATTTCCGTTTGGACGGGGCGGTTGAAGGTAAGCAGAATAAAACCAAGATCGATGACCGCGTAGAGCAGCAAAAAATTTTCCAACCGGATGATCCACCGATTAAGAACGGGATGGTCGCGGGGGATTTCGAGGAAGCTACGGATAAAGCGAAAGTATATAAAGTAGGGAAGGATCAGCAGCGTTTTTCCGAGATAGATCGTAAGCAGCGGCCAGCGGGTAAACAAAATATCCACGCCGAAGATGGATTCCTGTTTGCTAAGGAAGTAGACGGCAATCAGGGTCATATACAGTAAATAGTAGAGGTATTCCTTGCGTCTGACCATCAGCCATTGTGAAAGCATGTAGATCAGCTGGCAAAGAAGGAAACCCATGAAGAGCATCCTGACGATGAGGGTGGCGTTGCTGGCAGGAAGATCCCGGGCAAATGCGGTGTTGAGCGCGTTGGAATCGTAGAGATAAATGCCGTCAAAGGAAAGTTCGTCGGTCCGCTGGCGGATCGTCACGGTCAGCGGCAAGCTGGTGTGTGCGGGTATCGACAATGGGATGAGGTTCGCCTGGCGTTGCAGATAATCGGACCCGGGCGGTGTGGGACGAAGTCGTCCGCCGGCAATCGTTTTTGAACCCAGGCTGGCGTCGACAAAATCCACCTCCCCGAAACCAAGGGAAAAAGAAACCGTGTTACCGGTCTCATTGCGAAGGGTTGTCGACAGGCGGAAGACGTGGTTACGCGGATCCCGGGTGAGTTGGGCGATCAGTTGGGGCCATGAGGCGGTGGTATTGTCGACGGAGGAGACGGTTGGCCCCGAAACCGAGAGACCTCCCGGAGCCGCCAGGTTGGTGATCGGATCCTGGGCCCGGAGGAGGGTATGGGTTAGCAGGCAGGCAATTAAGATCGGCAGGGGCTTCAAGTGAGCTGTATTCGTACCTCAATATAACAAAAAGCATGCAACGCCCGGACGCAAACGGTTGTCAAGCTCCGAAAAGCCCTACCATGAGAAAAAAGATCAGCATGCTGCTACCGGCCCTGGTTGGAATGACCGGGGGATTATTCATCCTTCCGGGATGTTTGAAGGACCGTGTTATCGAAACCTATAAGATATATGAACCGATCTATGCCCCCAAAGCCTCCGTGCTGGCGGCGATCAACGCCGATCCCGGCACGCCGGTCAGTCAACCGGGTCAGCTTTATATCAAAGGGTCGTATATTTTCCTGAATGACGTCGACAGGGGAATACACGTCATTGACAACAGCGATCCCCGACATCCGGTGCAGACGGCCTTCCTGAATATTCCGGGAAATCTCAATATCGGAATCCGGAATAATATCCTGTATGCCGATATGTATGCGGACGTGCTGGCCATCGACATCTCCAATTTGCACCAGGTAAAGATCATCGGGATGCTCCGCAACTTCTTCTCGAGCCGGGAGTATTTTGCGGACACCAACTATGTCGTCGCCAACTGGGTGATCAGGGACACCAGCGTAGTTCCGCAGGGATATGCGATCATCCCGCATACCCGGAATGTCATCAATCCCGGGGGCCTTCCCGTCTATTATGACCTCGCCAATGCCTCCGCTGCTGCCGGCGGAGCTTCGGGCACCGGAACAGCAGGGTCGAATGCGGTCATGACCCTGGTTG
>DATJWK010000152.1:0-18883 GCA_035501395.1 Puia sp. | reverse complement strand
AAAAAGGATTTTACGCCTACTCATCTCGATCTCGGTGACCTGCACATCTATCTCGCCCGCCATTTCGGCTTTTGCTACGGCGTAGAGAATGCGATCGAGATCTCGTTCCGAACCGTCGATGAGAACCCGGACCGCCGGATCTTTCTCCTGAGCGAGATGATCCACAACCCCAAAGTCAACGCCGATCTTCAGTCACGCGGCATCCGGTTCCTGCAGGACACCTATGGAAGGCAACTGATCCCGTTTGACAACCTCCGGCCGGATGATATCGTCATCATCCCCGCATTCGGGACTACCCTCGAAATAGAAGAAAAGCTCCGGACCATCGGAATGGTGACGGAACGGTACAACACCACTTGTCCCTTTGTCGAAAAAGTCTGGAATCGCAGTAATCAAATCGCGGGCGGTGATTATACCGTTGTCGTCCACGGCAAACCCGGCCACGAAGAGACCCGGGCCACATTCTCCCATGCTGCCGCGGTAACGCCAACCATTATCGTCCGGGATATGGAGCAGGCGCGGTTGCTGGCCGAATACATCAAGGGAACCCGGACCGCCGATTCCTTCGCCATCGAATTCCGGGGCCAATACAGTCCCGGTTTCGATATTGCGAAAGACCTGACCCGGATCGGCGTCGTCAATCAAACCACCATGCTGGCCACCGATACCCAGGCGATCGCGGATTTTCTCAAACAAACCATGATAGAAAAATACGGCGACCCCGAAGAACACTTCGCCGACACGCGCGATACGCTTTGTTACGCTACCCTCGACAACCAGACGGCGGTTTCCGGGCTGCTGGACACGCCTGCCGATCTTGCCATCATCGTCGGCGGTTACAATTCATCCAACACTTCCCATCTCGTCGAACTCTGCGAAGCAAGAATGCCTTCCTATTTTATCCGGTCCGAAGAGAATCTTGTCTCTCCCGGCGAGATCAGCCACTATAATTTTCATGAAAAAAAGGAAATCACCACCGCAAACTGGCTGCCTGCCCGGCACGCTGTGAATGGCCAACAGCCCGCGCGGATACTGATTACCAGCGGTGCGTCCTGCCCCGACGTCGTCGTCGAAGCCGTGATCCGCCGTCTCGCCGCATTCTACCATGCCGACGATCGAATCCGGGAATTGGTAACCGCCTTTACCGCCGTCAGGCCATCTTAAATCCTTCGAGGAATTTTGTATTGAAGTCGCCACTGCGGAAACGTTCGTCCTTCATCAGCTGCAAGTGGAACGGGATGGTCGTTTTGACTCCCTCGATCACGTACTCGCTCAAGGCACGATGCATCGTATTGATCGCTTCTTCCCGGGTGCGGGCCACCGCGATGATCTTCGCGATCATCGAATCGTAGTAGGGCGGGATCGTATAGCCGGCATACGCATGGCTGTCCACGCGGATCCCGTGCCCGCCCGGCTGGTGCAGCACGGTGATCCGGCCAGGAGAAGGCCGGAAATCGTTATAGGGATCTTCCGCATTGATCCGGCATTCGATGGCATGACCCTGCGGCTCATAGTTCATCCCGCTTATGGCCTGCCCGCTCGCGATCTTTATCTGTTCCTTTATCAGGTCAAAATTCGTCACCTCTTCGGTCACGCAGTGTTCGACCTGGATGCGGGTATTCATTTCCATGAAATAGAAATTCCGGTGCTTATCCACCAGGAACTCTATGGTCCCGACGCTTTCATAGTTGATCGCGGAAGCCGCCTTGATCGCCGCCGCACCCATCCGTTCGCGCAATTCGGCGGTCATGAACGGCGAAGGCGATTCCTCCACCAGCTTCTGGTGCCGCCGCTGAATGCTGCAATCGCGCTCGCTTAGATGACAAACGCGTCCGTACTGATCTCCGGCGATCTGGATCTCGATATGGCGGGGCTCCTCCACGAATTTCTCCATATAAACACCGTCATTCTTGAACGCGGCGCCTGCCTCGGCCTTTGCCGTGTTGTAGGCTCGCTCCATCTCCGACTCCTCCCAGACGACCCGCATGCCTTTCCCGCCACCGCCCGCCGTGGCCTTCAGGATGATCGGATACCCGATCTCCCTGGCCAGGCCCTTTGCCTCATCCAGGCTCTCCAGCAATCCTTCGCCGCCCGGTACTACCGGTACGCCGGACTTGATCATGGTTTCCTTCGCCGTGATCTTATCGCCCATCGCATTGATCATCGCCGGCGTCGGTCCAATGAATTTGATCTCGTGCTCGCCGCAGATCTCGGCAAAACGTGCATTTTCCGCCAGGAAACCATAACCCGGATGGATCGCATCCGCATTGGTGATCTCCGCCGCCGCCATAATATGGGGAATGTTCAGGTAGGAATCGAAACTTGCCGGCTTCCCGATACACACCGCTTCATCGGCAAACCGCACGTGGAGGCTTTCCTTATCCGCCGTAGAGTAGACCGCGACTGTCTTGATCCCCATTTCCCGGCAGGTGCGAATCACCCGCAGGGCAATCTCTCCTCTATTGGCAATCAGTACTTTTTTAAACATTCTTAGAATTTTGGATTGGGCTCCGCCCGGTTTGGATTCATCATGCAGGTTCAACCTGGAACAAAGGCTGATCGTATTCTACCGGCGACGCATCCTCCACCAGGACTTTTATGATCCGCCCCTTTACCTCGCTCTCGATCTCATTGAACAGTTTCATGGCCTCGATGATACAGACCACTTTGCCCGGTTCCACCTCATCACCTACATTTACAAACGAGGGCTTGTCGGGCGACGGGCTGCGATAGAACGTTCCGATCATCGGGCTCTTTATCGTAACCGCATTACTGGCGGCGGGTTCAGCCGGCCGGGCGGGTTTTTCCGGTGTGGCAGCCGCAACAGGCGCGGGAGCCGCCGCAACGGGCGCCGGCGCCAACGCAGCGACGGGCTGCGCCGACATAGGGGCGGTAATTATTTGCTGAACGGGTTCTTCTTTTTGCTTGATCGTCAACTTGAATCCTTTCTCTTCAATGCTTACTTCGCCTATATTCGATTTGTTGATCATTTTGATCAACTCCTGAATCTGTTTAAAATCCATATTGGATGAATTTACTATTTGGGCGGCTAAAATAGGGATTAAAGCTAAATAAGTCAAAAGCAAACTGGGCTCCGCCCGGTTTCATACCTAAAAACACCGACTATTTCACCCGTTCCACATATTCTCCGGTCTTGGTGTTGATCCGGATCAACTCACCTTCATTGACGAAAAGCGGAACATTTACCGTCGCTCCGGTCTCCACTTTGGCTGGTTTTAGCGTACGCGTCGCCGTATCTCCTTTGACACCCGGCTCCGAATACGTAACCTGGACTACGATCTTGTCCGGCAATTCCACGCTCATCGGCTGGTCGGTGTCGGTATTGATAAGGACGGACACCTCCTGTGCTTCCTTCAGGAATTGCGGCGCATCGATCAGGTGTTCCTGTAAGGCGATCTGCTCGAAAGTCTCATTGTCCATGAAATTATAGCCGGTATCGTCCTTATAAAGAAATTGATACGCCTTTCGTTCCACACGCACCGGGTAGATCGTGTCGCCGCTGTTCCAGGTCTTTTCGATGGAACGGGTGTTGTCGACCCCCTTAAGCTTTGCCCAAACCTTGGCAGCTGCCCTTGCCGTCTTGTTTTCGCCGAATTCCACTACGGTATAAAGACTTCCGTCCAATTTGATGATCATGCCGCGACTGATGTCCGCAGTATTTGCCATAATAGCTGTTAAGGATTATTAAAGGTAATAGAAAAACCCCCCATCCCGAACGGCCGCTAAAAAATATAGCGATAGCCTGTTTCGGGAAGGAGGGGCCAAAATTACAGTAAAATCCTCAATTTCCGGTTCCGGATGGTTTTGCCTTTAAAGTGATCAGCATGACTCCGTTCTTCCCTTTTTCGCCGTAGGTGGCCTGCCCCGCTTCCGGTTTCAATATATTGAGCGACTCGATCTTGCCCGGAT
Organism: Puia sp.; assembly: GCA_035501395.1. GTDB lineage: Bacteria > Bacteroidota > Bacteroidia > Chitinophagales > Chitinophagaceae > Puia. Next base: position 14,953 of record DATJWK010000152.1, on the reverse strand, counting down.
CGATCTGCAATACGGAATCATATTCCACTTGCCGGCCGTCCATCAGCACCAGGGGCGCTTTCCAATCTTTCATATGGATGGACACCACTCCGTTTTTCGCTTTTTCTCCATAATTGACCGCCCAGGAGGAATTCTTGTATACATGGATGTCTTTGATCAGGTTTGCGTTCAGGGATTTCAAGGTGTCCGCGGGCGCCAATTTTCCATTGACAAAAAACAACGGCCCGTCTCCCAGGTACTTCGCCGCGACGTCCATCGAATCCCGATGCACGTGCACCGCCGGCGGCGCGACAAATTTCGTCGTATCCTTTCGCCCCGCCGGCACCGTATCCCTTGCCTTCAGGTCCCTCGCGTGCGACTTGTTACCCGCATCCGGTACGCAATCCGGGAGCTTGCCATATAGCCGCTCAAATTCTGGCCTCTCGCGCGGATCGTCGTTGTCCATATCATAATAGCGAGGCTTCCCGGAAACCGGGAGCACGATCACGCGGCTATCACCCGGAAAGAGGACCGCCCGCGCACGGTCGCCTGCGGGCCGAAATTCCTTCTCCGCCTTTTCGCTGATGGCGGCCCATCGGGCCAGGTAGCCGGCGTTGACCGAATGACCTGTCGGGTGGTCCGTCGCCATAAATTGCGGTATTTCGCCATATTTCTTGTACAATTCGGCCAGACCGGGCGTTCCCGGATACCCATATCGTTCGACTGTCCCATCCAGATATATGACGATCTCTTTTCGCCGGTCTTCCGTTGTGTAGAACAGACCGATCTCAGGGTGAGCTTTCTGCAGCGTCAAATATCGGTTCAGATTATCGCTTTCATCCAATGCACGGCGCAGCTCCTTTTCCGCATCGGCATATTCAGGATCAACCGGAGCCTTCACAATCGAAGGGGCAATAAAGACCGGGTTGGCCGTCGGCCCCATTCTGTCAAGCCGATGCATGATGGCCACGTCCAATATCCCGATCGTGGCTTCCGGTTTCGGAATGCTCCGGATGCGGAAATCGGTATCATATCCCGGCTTTATATAGTCGAGATGGATATTGACCGGGTTGCCCGATGCCGGGATTTGCATTTTATAATATCCATTCCCATCTGTCGTCGTCTCCAAACCCGTCGTGCGATCCCGGACCAATACCCCCTGCAACGGCTTCCTGTCGCCGGACGTGATCGCAATCCCCGCCGCATTCACATACACCGGACCATGAGACCGGAAGAGTTTGGAACCCTGGTCCCTGAATGCCACCAACAGAACTGCCGCAAGGGGCAATAAGAACAGGAGTTTCAATAGTTGTATCCGTGTGCTCCGCATCCGGTTCATCATAACGATCCGCTTCCGGAGCGAAGAAAAATTGAAATTGTTCGCAAGCCGGTAGTCAGGCTCCCCTGCAACCTTCAGCAAATGATATTGATACCCTTTCCGGTCCACTCCCTTATTCAATACTTCCTGATCCGCAAGGAACTCCAGGTTCTGCCGGATCGAGTACCGGATCAACCAGGCAAACGGGTTATACCAGTTGAAGATGCAAATCAGCTCCGCAATGAGGATGTCAATAGTATGCCGCTGCCGGATATGCACATACTCATGCAGGATGATATCCGCCCACTCCTTCTCGGTGTGCATCGACTGATTGATGTAGATTGCATTTCCAAAGGAGAAGGGTCTGATCGGCCGGTCCACGTGATATACTTTAATGTCCGTTCCGCCGATCAGTCGCGCCTTCCGCCGAAGGCGGACAAGCGATATCCATTGTACCGCCAGTCTGACCATCATCGCCATGGCGCCGGTTGCCAGGACCCACATGCCAATGGCCCATCCCGACAGACCCGCAGCAGGCGACGACGAAGCGACCCGGCCGGCCTCGTGCACAACGCCGCCGATCGCGGGAATGAATTGCAGCATGACCGGATCACCGGCCGGTCCTGCCGGCAGCATCGGCCCGATGTTTATGAACGGAATGATAAAGGAAAAGAGCGTATAGCCCAGCAGATACCAACGATTGAGGGAGTGAAAGGTCAGCCGCCGGAGTGCCAGCTGGTAAAAGATCCACACCACCGCCAGGCTGACCGACAGTTTGAAAAGGAACAAAGGTACAATGGGCAGGTCTGCAATAGTTAGATGCATGGTCATTCAATTTTGCATAATTAAGAACCGGATTTCTCGATCAGCTGGATGATCTCTTTTAGTTCACGCGCGGATAACTTTTTGTCGGCGACAAAAAAGTTCACCAGCTCTTTGTAGGAATTGGCAAAATAGTCGCGGACGAAGCCGTTCATAAACTTCTTTTTGTATTCGTCCTCGGTGACCGAGGGCCGGTAGATATAGGCGTTCCCTACCATCCGACCGGTCAGGTACCCTTTCTTTTCCAGATTTTTGATCGTGGAGGCGAGGGTTGTGTAGGGGGTTCCCGGAGGCATGTGCCCGAGGAATTGTTTGATGACTCCTTCCCTTACTTTCCAAACTGCTTGCATCGCCTCTTCTTCCTGGTGACTTAATTTTTCTAATTCCATGTAATTACGAAATTTTCGTAAAGCTACGAAATTCTCGTAAAAAACAAATAAAAAGCGCCTTTTTTCGTTTATGGTTTATTTTTACAGCAGAATTGATCGCATCAAACTCTTTTTAAATGAAACAAGTCTCCCTGGCAATTCTCGCCTTTGCCTTTTGTCATATCGTATCCGCCCAGCAGCTCCCCAACCAGCCCGCCACCGACACCGCAAATGCCAGCGCCCCGTTTATGCGATTCCCGACCATTCCTCCGTTCAGGATCCTAAAACTGGACAGCGCGACCTATTTCACCAAGGACGACCTCCACAAGAATCACAAGACGATTATTATGTTTTTTAGCCCCGAGTGTGAGCATTGCAAGCACCAGACGGAGGCCATTCTCGCCGATTTCAAGGATTTCAAGGACATCGAGATCGTCATGGCGACCTATATGCCCTTCGAGACCATGAAAGAGTTCGACCAGCACTATAAGATTTACGAACACCCGAATATCAAGATCGGCCGTGACGAGAAATTCTTCCTGCCGCCTTTCTACCGGATCAAAAACCTGCCCTACCTGGCCCTTTATGACAAGAAGGGTAACCTCATCACCACGTTCGAGGGGACGCAGAAGACGGATGTCCTGCTCCAGGCATTTGCGTCCAAACCCTAGAGTCACCGTCAAACGCCGGAAGTCATTACCTTTGCGCGCAAATAGCATTTTATCACTCCAATAAAAATTTCATAGATGAAAGTTACGGTTGTAGGCGCAGGCGCCGTGGGTGCTACCTGTGCCGATAATATCGCCCGCGCGGCACTTTGCGAGGACCTGGTGCTGCTGGACATCAAAGAAGGATTGGCAGAGGGAAAAGCCCAGGATATGATGCAGACCGCCGCACTGCTGGGCTTCGACACCCGGATTACCGGAACCACCAACGATTACAGCCGGACAACCGGAAGCGATGTTGTGGTGATCACTTCCGGTCTGCCCCGGAAACCGGGGATGACCCGCGAAGAACTGATCGGCACCAATGCCGGCATCGTAAAGGGAGTTGTGCAAAATATCCTGCATCACTCGCCAAATGCCGTTATCATTATTATCAGTAACCCGATGGACACGATGACCTACCTGGCGCTTACTACGTCCGGCCTACCCAAACAACGGATCATCGGGATGGGCGGCACGCTCGATAGCGCCCGCTTCAAATACCAGCTCAGCCAGCGGCTCCAGTGCAGCGCCGGCGACCTCAACGCGGTGGTGATCGGCGGTCACGGCGATACGACGATGATCCCGTTGATCCGTTTCGCTACCTGGAACAGCGTGCCGGTGACGAAATTTTTGAGCGCCGAACAGCAACAACAGGTTGTGGCCGACACCATGGTTGGCGGCGCTACCCTGACCAAACTGATCGGTACTTCCGCCTGGTATGCTCCCGGCGCGGCGGGGGCCGCCCTCGTCAAAAGCATCGTTCGCGACGAGAAAAAGCTCTTCACCTGTTGCGTTTCGCTGGAAGGAGAATACGGCCAAAAGGACATCTGTCTTGGAGTCCCCGTGACCATCGGCCGTCATGGCTGGGAAAAGATCCTTGACTTCGGGCTTAATGCCGAAGAGCAAAACCTTTTTAATAAGAGCGCCCAGGCGGTCCGCAGTATGAACGACGTGCTGAAGACATTATAGATCATTCCACCCCCATAGTGAACCCCGGCTGCTCCGGGGTTTTTTCTTTTACCGCCGAAATGCCGCCGCGGGCCGGTTATGACCTTAAAAAGGTCAGCACCAGCACTGTCATGAACGCGACAATAATGGAAAGGGTATACAGGACCGTAATGAGACCGGCTTTGAGGAATGACAGCCATACCGGCTGCCCGAACATCCGGCGTAACGCCGCCACCAGGTAAATAAAGGCGATCGCAAGCACCAACAGCGGAAAGCCGAAGACCGCCCACAGCGATTCAAAACGATCTCCCGCCAGCACCGCCACCATCGTAATGAGGAAAAAGAAAGAATGGAAATGGACCGAGAAGATCGCATGCTGAGAGTAGTAATATTTCTTCCGGCTATACAGCATCCCCACCAACAAGGCGAACCACGGCAGCAATATGAACATCAGCTTTGGGATCGTATGCTGCACATTCGTTTCCAGGTGCAGTTTGCTTCGCCCGCCATGCTTTTGTTTGAGCCGCAGGTTGTTCCGCAGAAGCCACCGCATCGCCCAGTCCTCTCGGCTGCTGTCCGGCAGCTTCGCCTGGATCGAATCGAACTCCCGTACCGTTTGGTATTTGTTCTCTTCGAGGTCAAAGACGGCGGTAGACCCGGACAAACGCATCGACAGCGATTCCTCGCCCGGCTTCGCCACTTGCGCCGGGATCTTTGGCGTCGCCAGGTCTTTCCCATTCGCCACCGCGTCCCCTCCGCCCCCGGTCGAATTACCCCCTTCGTTCCCCCAATAGATAACCAGGAAAAAGATCGCGGAAATGAATACATACATCCGGATCGGGTTCAGATAGCGCATCCGCCGGCCTTCTGCATATTCCTTTGTCAGGAAGCCCGGCTTCCACACCAGGTCCTTCACGGTTATAAAAAATTTGGAATCAAAATGCGTAATATCGGCGAAGAAATGGCCGACCAGATGCACAAAACTCTCCTTTGGCTCGATATTCTCCTGGCCGCATCGCGAAAAAAATCGTTCTTCCACGGTGAATCCGCAGTTCAGACAATTTTTTTCATGACGCAGATGACTGCTGCTCACATGCTTTTTTCTTAAAAATATCGAAAAATCTTCACTGCTGCCGTTAACGTTCGCGCGCCGCCTTCAAACCGGTCCGGCCGTCGATCTCCCTCAACGCCACTCGATCTCCCGCACTACCACGTCCATCGGCTGCTGTTCCATACACTTGAAGTGACCCTTCGGGCATTTTTGATACCCGATCTTCGAACAGGGCCTGCAGTTCAGGCCTTTCACCTCCATCATCGCAAACGGGAGCTTCCCGAAAAATTCGCGGCCAGTCCCTGGAAAATGTGCTAAATAATTGTCTCCATAATAAGGATACATGCCGAATTCCGGTACGGTATTTCCCCAAACCGACAATACCGGCCGCCTGAATGCCGCCGCTATGTGCATCAGGCCCGTATCATGGGTTACGATTAGCTTTGCCTGCCGCACCAATCCGGCCGATTCGTTGATATTGAACTTCCCGCATGCATTGTAGATCTTTATCGGATCGATCGCCGCCAGCCGCTCTCCTTCCTCCGCGTCCTCCGGCCCGCCCAACAGGATCACCGGGTGCCGCGCCCGCTCGCAGACTTCTTTCAGCTTGTGAAACGGCAGCTTTTTTGTCGGCAGCGCCGCTCCGATCACCAGTCCGACATATCCGGCCTGATGCGCCGTCGGAATGTCCCCGGGCTTCAGCTCATCCTTTGGCGGAATGAAATAGTCCAACCCCGCCCCGTCATTCTTGATCCCGAAACCCGCCACCGTTTCCATATACCGGTCCACGATATGTACCGGCGGCAACCGGTTCCATTTGAAATTGGTAAACCACCATTTTTCAATATTCAGCTTGTTAAAGGAGAATGCTTTTTTGCGAAGCGCGCGCTTGACTTTCCAGGTCCGCAAATTGTGATGCAGATCGATCACATAGTCGTAGTCTTCGGCCTGAAGAGAACGGATCACCGGTGCGAGATCGTTGCCGGGCCCGGGGGTGTGGATCTTGTCGATGTATGGATTTGCCTCGAGAACAGGCTTGAATGCCGCCTTCGTCAGATAATGCACCTCCGCCGTGACCAGCTGCTTCTTCAGACAGCGGACCACCGGCGTTGTCAGCACAATGTCCCCGATGGAACTGAACCGTATGATTAGAAACTTCATCTATTTCGGCTCGATATAGTTGAGATCTTTTCCAAATGTCTCCGGGGTGATCGCCAGCGACACAAAGGCGATCGCAATCACGATGATCCCTGTCACCCATCCTGCTTTGAAATGTCCCACCGACGGAACCAATGCGTTGAAAATCGGGTAGACGACCACCGCAAGCGATCCCCGGGCCATATTCGGCACCGTCGTTGCCACGGTGGCCCGGATATTTGTCCCGAACTGCTCGGCGGCCATCGTTACGAACATGGCCCAAAAGCCAGTCCCCAGTCCCAGCACCACGCAGACCCAATATAAGGTGGTCGGGGTAGCGCCCTGCAGATTGAAGTAGGCGATCACTCCGATCAGCGTAATAATATGGAATAGCCACAGCGCCTTCTTGCGGCTTCGGAACCACTGACTGATAAATCCGATCATCACATCGCCTACCGAGATTGCTGCATAGGCCACCATAATACCCAATCCGGGATCGATCGGGCCGCTTACTTTCATATCCTTCCCAAAATCGTTACAGAAGGTGATCAACACGCCGATCACATACCAATTGGGTAGTGCGATCAGGATCGCGGTGATATATTTCCTGAACCGCTGCCCGCTCGTAAACAACATAAAAATATTTCCGCGGCTGACATCCGTCCCGGCCATACTCTTATACATCCCCGACTCCAGAACGCCGACCCGCAGCAGCAACAACAGGAACCCCAATCCCCCGCCGATATAGTAACAGATCCGCCAGCCATCCTCGCCGCCGCCGAACCATTGCTTTATGTAGTAGGCGAAGACCGCCCCGCTCAATCCGATGCCGGCCACCCAGGAGGTTGCAATCCCCCGCCTCTCTTTCGGCATCAATTCGCTCACCAGCGTGATCCCGGCCCCCAGCTCGCCGGCAAGGCCCAGGCCGGTAACAAACCGCGCCAGCTCATATTGACCCACGGAGTGCACCATGCCGTTGGCAATGCTACCCAATGAATACAGGATGATCGACGCGAACAACACCCGCAGCCTTCCCAGTTTATCTCCCAATATGCCCCAGATGATGCCGCCGATCAACAGCCCGTACATTTGAATCGTCAGGATCTCGCCTCCCTTTACTTTGATCTCATCCGCACTCAATCCCAGTCCCTTCAGCGACGGGATCCGGATAATGCTAAAAAGTAAAAGGTCATACACGTCGACGAAATAGCCCAATGCCCCGACGATCACCGCCAGATTGAAAAGAGGATGTATTTTTTTCTCCATGCCGAACTAGGATTTTTTGTAGGGGTCTTCAGCGGGCGCCGAATTCCGCCGGCCAAAAAACAACTTAAATAACACCGGTGCCGTCGTCACCACCACGATCGCGATCACGATCACTTCAAGATGGTCTTTCAGATCGAAATGGTATCTTGCCAAAAAAAATTCTTGCAGATAATGCCCCGCAAAAAGCATGGTGAACACCCAGGCCGCGCACCCCACGATATTGTAGAGGATGAACTTCTTTTTATCCATCGCCACGATGCCCGCAATGATGGGAGTAAACGTGCGAATAATAGGAAGGAATCGTGCGAATACGATCGCCTCACCACCATGCTTCTCAAAAAATTCCCTGGCGCGGAACAGGTATTTCTTTTTGAAAAGCAAGTTATCTTCCCGGTGGTACAAATAGGGACCGCTCTTTTGGCCGAACCAATATCCCACCAGATTTCCCAGGATACCGCAAATGGAGATCATAACCCAAAGAGCCACCAGATCCAGGAACGCGCTCCCCATCCCCTTATCCATCATGCTTGCGATCAGTTTCGTGCTGAATATGCCCGCAACAAACAGCAAGCTGTCACCGGGCAAAAAGAAGCCCACCATCAATCCGGTCTCCGCAAAAACGATAAATAACAATACCCATAAGCCCCCATTATTGATATAAAATTGAGGGGTAAGCAGGTCGCGCCACGTGATCGTTAAGAGTTCAAGCATACAGTGTTTCTCATTTTATATTTACCGGAGCCCCCTCCAGTTCTCCTTCCCATTTGCTGACAACGGCCGACGCGATACTGTTGCCCAGCACGTTGGTGGCGCTTCGACCCATATCGAGGATCTGATCGATACCCAGTAAAAGTAACAAGCCTTGCTGCGGTATATTGTATAGCGACAGGGTCCCCGCTATCACGACCAGGGCTGCCCGGGGGACCCCGGCGATGCCTTTGCTCGTCAGCATCAGGACAAGCAGCATGGAAAATTGCTGACCCAGCGTTAGCGGCACCCCATAGGCCTGCGCGATAAACAGGGATGCAAAGGTCATATAGAGCATGCTGCCATCCAAATTAAAGGAGTATCCTAGTGGAAGGACAAAACTGACGATGCGGGGCGAACAGCCGAAATTTTCCAGCTCCACGATCAGCCGCGGAAAGGCAGCTTCCGAAGAGGCCGTGCTGAATGCCAGCAGGATCATATCCTTTATATTCATCGCCAGGTCGATCACCCGGCGACCGATAAAGAGGGATGCGATCAGCAGCAAGACGATCCAGAGACCAAGGATAGAGAGATAAAAACTCAGGATGAACTTACCATAGGTGACCAGTAGTTCGGGGCCTTTGATGGCGATGATCGAGGCGATTGCGGCCAGCGCTGCAATCGGCGCGAGGTACATGACATAGCCGGTAACACGCAGAATGACGTGGGCGACCGCGTCCAACGCCTTTATGACGATCTTCCCCTGTTCGCCGATGGATGCCGTAGCAATGCCAAAAAACACCGAGAATACGACAATCTGGAGGATCTCGTTGCCCGCCATCGCCTCAAAGATGCTGCGCGGGAAGATGTGTGTAACAAAACCCTTGAAACTGATGCTGCTGGCATCGATGCCGGTGGGCGCTCCCGCGGCGGGCATGGGCAGGTTCAGCTCGGACCCGAGATTCAGATTGTTCATGATCAACAGTCCGAGCAGCAGCGAAAGAAAGGACGCGCCAACGAACCAAAGTAATGTTTTACCGCCGATGCGGCCTACGGCCTTTATGTCCCCCAATTTTGCGATCCCGGTTACCAACGTCGAAAAGACCAGCGGCGCAATGATCATTTTGATCAGCCGGAGAAAAGAATCGGTGACGACTCCGAAGACCGCCGCGAACCCGTCGATGGTGGAAGGATTGCCGTTATAATGTATGACCAGCCCCAGCAACACCCCGGTCACCATGGCGATCAAGATCCATCCCGTAAGGCTGATTTTTGGCATAAATCCCTGGTCTACGGCCCGGCGGCCCGTCAATAGAGCCTGCAAACAATCGAATTTTATTGATTTGACAAAACTTTAATGCTAAAATTCCCTATTTTCGACCTTAGTCTTATCGACGACCAATAATCAAAACGAGCTTATTATGAGTTTATTCCGGAAAAAGTCATTGGCTTCGCTGTTGGCCCAGGCGGCCGATTCTGAGAAAGGGCTTAAACGGTCGCTCGGAGTCTGGAGCCTCATCGCCCTCGGCATCGGCGCGATCATCGGCGCCGGCTTGTTCGTAAGGACAGCTGCCGCGGCAGGCGAGCATGCCGGCCCCGCCGTTACGATTTCCTTCATAATAGCCGCTATCGGCTGCTGCTTCGCGGGACTTTGCTACGCAGAATTTGCCTCCATCATCCCCATCGCCGGGAGCGCCTACACTTACGCCTACGCTACCATGGGCGAACTCATCGCCTGGATCATCGGTTGGGCGCTTATCCTCGAATATGCCCTCGGCGCCGCCACCGTCTCCATCTCCTGGAGCGAATACCTGAATAACCTGCTAAACATTCTTTTTCATTTTAAGATACCTTTTGAATGGTGCCATTCCCCGATGCAGTCCTTCCTTGATTCCGGCGGGGTCATGCACCATGGCATCATCAACCTTCCCGCCCTTTTCATACTGGCTCTCCTCAGCCTGCTCCTGATCAAAGGGACCCAGGAATCTGCCGTTGTCAACGGGATTATCGTGTTTATCAAGGTAGCCATTGTGCTCGTTTTCATCGCCATCGGCTGGCAGTTCATCAAAGGTGTCAATCACCACCCCTACCTGATTCCCGCCGACGCCAAACCCGCCATCGAACCCGATGGTACGGAATACTCCTACCTCCCCTTCCTCAACCACGGCTGGGGTGGAGTGCTGCGCGGCGCCGCAGTTGTCTTCTTTGCCTTTATCGGGTTCGATGCGGTCTCGACCGCCGCGCAGGAAGCAAAAAATCCGAAAAAGGATATGCCGATCGGCATCCTCGGATCACTCGCTATCTGCACGATTCTATATATTTTGTTTTCGTTTGTCCTCACCGGCGTCGCTCCCTTCACCGATTTCGTAAAGGCCGGCAAGGAAGCCTCCGTCGCATACGCGATCCAGACCTATATGCCGGGTTATGGCTGGCTATCCACGCTTGTTACCATCGCGATCCTCATGGGCTTCAGCTCCGTCATCCTCGTCATGCTGATGGGCCAGAGCCGCGTATTTTATACCATGTCCTGCGACGGCCTCCTGCCAAAGGTCTTTTCGGACGTCCATCCGAAATTCCGGACCCCTTACAAAAGCAACATGATCCTCTTTGTGTTCGTTGGCTTATTCGCCGGATTTCTGCCCGAGAGCGTTGCCGGTGACCTGACCTCCATTGGTACGCTTCTGGCCTTCGTGCTTGTCTGCGCCGGCGTTATTGTTCTACGGCGCAAGGATCCGGGTTTGCACCGTCCTTTCAAGACACCGCTCGTGCCCCTGGTGCCCATTCTTGGCATCCTGGTTTGCTCCGCCATGATCATGAGCCTTTGGGGCCGCACCCTGGCCAGCGCAGTGATTTGGATGATCATCGGTCTTTTTATTTACTTCGGCTACAGCAGGAACAAAAGCAAGCTAAAAGCGTAACATTTACCCGGAGAAACGTACCTTTGCACCCGCACTAAAATTGAAGATTTTTCTATGGGTCGCATATTCGAAGTCAGGAAGTCCACGATGTTTGCCCGCTGGGACAGGATGGCCAAGCAATTCTCCCGGATCGGAAAGGAAATCGCCATTGCCGTCAAGGCCGGCGGCCCGGACCCGGCCACGAACCCGGCGCTTCGTCGCTGTATGCAGAATGCCAAGAGCGTCAACATGCCGAAGGACCGGGTCGAAGCGGCGATCAAACGGGCGCAGGGTAAGGAAATGACCAACTACGACGAGATCCTCTACGAAGGCTATGCCCCCCACGGCGTCGCCGTTCTCGTGGAGACAGCTACCGATAACCATGTGCGGACCGTCGCCAACCTCAAATCGCACTTTACAAAAGGTCATGGCAACCTCGGCAATAGCGGCAGCGTCAGCTTCCAGTTCAGGAAAATGGGCGTATTCAAGTTGAAACCCGAAGGCATCAACGTCGACGATATGGAACTCGAGCTCATCGACCATGGGCTTGAAGAGATGGGCGAAGGCACCGGCGAACACGGCGAACCCGTAATCGTGCTCCGGGTCAACTTTCCTGATTTCGGGAATATGCAAAAGGCGCTGGAAGAAAAAGGTATTACCCCGATCAGCTCCGAGATCGAGTGGATCCCCACCAGCACCGTCGAGCTGCCGGAAGAACAGGCCCAGGACGTCCTCAAGCTCGTCGACAAGCTCGAACAGGACGAAGACGTCCAAAAAGTCTTTTACAATCTGAAGTAGAAGGACGCGGGGCGTCTATTCCGCGATCATCTGGCGCACCACATCAATGATTTGCTCCGCATTCGGTTTACTGAAATAGTCCCCGTCCGTCGAGTACGCCGGCCGGTGGGCTTGCGCCGTGATCGTCCGTGGCGCCACGTCCAGCCATCGGTATCCGCCTTGTTCTTCCATCACTTTATTGAATATATATCCCGCGGCTCCGCCGGGTACGTCTTCGTCTACGATAAGGAGCCGGCTGGTCTTTTTCAACGATGCGAGGATGCCGTGATGCACGTCAAAGGGCAGTAAGGTCTGCACATCCACGACTTCGCAGCTCACCCCAAACCCTTCCAGCGTCTGTGCCGCCTCCTGAACGATCCGAAGGGTCGACCCGTATGACACGATGGTGATGTCTTCCCCTTCTCTGACGACTTCCGGTATCCCCAGCGGGACTTTGAACTCCAGCAGGTTTTCCGGCAGTTTTTCCTTCAATCGGTATCCGTTCAGGCATTCGATCATGATCGCGGGGTCAACTCCTTCCAACAGGGTGTTGTACATTCCAATCGCCTGCACCATATTGCGCGGGACGCAGACATGAAGCCCGCGCAGGGAGGAAAGGATCAGCGCCATCGGCGAGCCGCTGTGCCAGATGCCCTCCAGCCGGTGACCCCTCGTCCGTACGATCATCGGAGCAGTCTGCCGGCCCGCGGTCCGGTATTGCAAACAGGCCAGATCATCGCTCAACGGCTGCAGACCATACAACAGATAGTCGATGTACTGGATCTCCGCGATCGGTCGCAAGCCGCGGAAGGCGAGACCGATACCCTGCCCCATGATCGTCAGCTCGCGGATGCCGGTATCGAAGATCCGGTCCGCCCCATGCTTGACCTGCAACCCGGCGAATCCCTGGTTGACATCGCCGATCTGTCCCAGGTCCTCACCAAAAGCCAGAACCAGCGGATTCTCCGCAAAGAGCCGGTCGAAATATCTGTTCAGCACTTCATAACCATTCAGCAGCGGCGCGTCTTCCGCGTAAATGGCTTCCACCGAAGGGACACGCAGAATGCTCCGCTCGCCTTCATGGTAGAGATGCGAATTGTAAAGCCTTGCATTTTCTATCAGCAGTTCCCGATAATAGGTGGCCGCCTCCCCGCCTCCTTCTGTTGCCGCAACCGCGATCCCCTGATGCAGCGTTTGCAACACTTCCTTCCGACCCGGTTCCCGGTTTGACGCCAGGGTGTTGGCAAGTTGCTGCAGCAGCTCCGCCGAATCGGGATGCCGATGCGCCATCTCCCGGATAAGTGTAACCGAGCGGCTCACCTGCTTCCGGATCGGGTCCTGGTATTTCTCCCAGGCCAGGTTCCGGCTGTCACGTACAAAATCCTTGGCTGCGGTTTCGACCTCATTGAGGTCCTCCTCGCTGGCGAGCGCATTTTCGACGATCCATTCTTTCATTTTCTTTATACCGTCCCATTCCCGCTCCCATTCCAGCCGTTCCGGCGACTTATATCGTTCGTGGCTTCCGGAGGTCGAATGCCCCTGCGGCTGTGTCACCTCCTCCACATGAAAAAGGCAGGGCGTATGTGTCTGCCGCACCGACCGGATCCCGGCCTCGAAGACTTCGCACATGCCCGCGTAGTCCCAGGCTTTCACCCGGTAGATGTCTATACCGTTTGTCCCTTCCTTCTTTTGAAAACCCGCCAGCACGTCCGATATGGACCCCTTTGTCGTTTGATATTTGCGCGGCACCGAAATACCGTAACCGTCATCCCAGACAAAGATGGCGAGCGGCACCTGCAAAACCCCGGCGGCGTTCAGGGCCTCCCAGAAATGTCCCTCGCTGGTCGCAGCGTCGCCGATCGTGCAAAAACAGACCTCATTGCCATGGTTGGAAAGTTCGGTAAACGGTTGCAGGACCCCGACTTCCCTGAACACTTTTGACGCGAAAGCCAGCCCCAGCGCCTTCGGCATCTGGGCCGCGGTGGGTGCAAGACCGGAAGTCAGGTTTTTTCGGTTCACCAGATCCAGGGTCCGGCCATCGGTATCGATAAAGGCGGTGGCGAAATGCGAGTTCATCTGGCGTCCGGCGCTATGCGGATCGTGACTGGTGTCCGGGTCGGCATATAATTGTGAAAAGAACTCCTCGATCGTCGCCGCGCCCGTGGCAAACGCAAATGTCTGATCCCGGTAATACCCAGCGTAAAAGTCCCCCGGCCGGAAGAATTTAGCCATCGCCACCTGGGGCACCTCTTTCCCATCGCCGAAAATCCCAAACTTCGCTTTACCGGTCAATACCTCCTTACGTCCCAGCAGACTGGCCTCCCGGCTTTCGCACGCATGGCGATAGTCTTTCAGGACTTCTTCCCGGAACCTGTCAAACGATAATTTTTCCGGATCGAGGACCTCCCCGGGAGCTGCATTTTCCATGAGATGATATTAATTATATAAACCGTTAACGTAGTCCGGCAAAATTAGTACTATCCGCCCGAATTCCCCCGAAACCGGAACCCTCAAAAAATCCCCAAAATAAATTGGAAAACCTGCCCATAAGTGATTAATTTTATAGACTTAAACCCGGGCGGTGCCCGGTTTAAACGCAAGCCAAACTATGAAAAAGATAGCAATTTTGTCCGCGGTTTTTGCCTCCGTCCTGTCTGCAGGCACGATCGGCGTTGCTTCCGCACAAACCGGGGCATCCGCACAAGCCGGCACCAACCCCACCCCGGCTACGACCGCTCCTCTTTCTGCCAACGGCACCGCGCTGCCCAGATCCGCCGATATGCTGGAACTGAAAGAGAACATGCATAACTTCGGCAAGATCCCCCAGGGACGGCCGGCGATCTATACGTTTGACATCGTCAATACCGGGACCGAACCACTCCGGCTGGACAATGTCCATGCCTCCTGTGGCTGCACCACTCCCGAATGGAGCCGTGAGCCTATTGCGCCGGGTGCGACCGCCCAGATCAAGGTCGGTTACAATGCCTATGCGGAGG
>DATJWK010000151.1:0-13093 GCA_035501395.1 Puia sp. | reverse complement strand
GTACGGTATTCGGCAAAAATGGCTTCCACCGCCCCGGCATCTCTGATGTCGGCATCATAATGCCGGTAATTGTCGAAGCTCTTCTGCAGCCGGTTCCTGTTCCAATCGCTGCTTCCCTCCTTGCCAAAGAAATATTGCCTTAAATTATTGTCTATCCCGACGACCACGTCGAACCTTCCTGAAAAAAATTTCACTGCTTCGCTGCCGATAAGTCCGGCTGAGCCGGTAACGATGGCTATGTTCATGGAGTGTCTTGGTTATCCTGCCAGGATTGGTTTTAGTAATGCTTCGTTATCTTTTATCCAGTGATAAATGTCGGTCACCATCTGCGTAACGGAGAGCGTGGGCTTCCAATCCGTTGCCGCGGTGACGGCGGAATTGTCCGTCAGATAGAGCCGGATATCCGCAGCCCGGTCTTCCTTCACCTCCCGGACGGCAACCTGGTTCCCCGTCACCCGCTCGCAAATGGCCGTTAGCTCCTTGAGAGAAACACTGATCTCCACCCCGCCGCCGACATTGAACAACCGGCCATTCATCTCGTCGGGATGCTGCATCTGGTAATCGATGAGCCGGCAGAGGTCATCGACGTGCAGGATGTCCCTGACCTGCTTTCCCTTCCCGCCGTATCCGAAGTAGGCCAGATCCTGCTTCCAGAAATGTCTCGCCACCCAGAGGACGACCACACCCTGATCCGCCTTTCCCATCTGCCAGGGCCCGGTGATCACCCCGCACCGGTTGATGACCGTCCGGACACCATAAAAACTATGGAATTCCTGGACCAGGAACTCCGAACACAATTTGGTGGCGCCGTACAAACTCCGGGAACCTTCGATCGGGAAGTCCTCGGCTATACCCTTTTCACTGACGCCCTTTATCTGCTGCTGATGTGAAACTATGAAACGCGTATCGTTCTCGGAAAATTGTATCTCTTCGATTTTTGCTATCGGGTATACCCTGCTCGTGGAAATAAAGATCAGGTCCGCCTTCACTTTTGCCGCGAGGTACAGACAATTGATCGTACCCATCAGGTTCGTATTGACCAGGTAATCCGGCGCACTGCCGATCCCGGCCAGTACCGAAGGCTCGGCCGAAGCTTCGATGATCGTCGTCAGCCCGGCCTCGAATAGATATAGGTCCTCCCGGTTGCGAATATCCCCATGGACGAACCGGATATCAAGGGCGGCAAGCCGCGGAAGGTTCAGCTCCGACCCGCGTCGTTTGAGATTGTCCAGGCAGGTTACGGTATATTGGGGGTACTTTTTCTTGATATATATGGCGATGGAAGAACCGACAAATCCGGCGCCTCCGGTTATAAGAATATTTTTTTTTATATGCATGTATAGGATTGATAGGATTTTGAGCTGGCGCTTCCGCCGGGAAAATTACGAATTTTTCCTATTTTTAGGCTCAAACCTAAGCAATAATGGTCAATAAAGGACCCCTGTCTCCTAAACGAAAAACCATTTTAATCTATTTTCTCGCCGGATTTTTCGTCTTCCTTCTTTTCCCTGCCTTTTTCTATACGCTGCCCGTGAGCGGCGTCGACGGCTCCTGGGAGGTCGCCATGCATCTCGCTACCAAATACCATTTGAAATGGGGCGAAGACTTCATTTACACCTATGGCCCCCTGGCTGTCCTCCGCCTCCGCTACCCCGTCGTACTGAATAAATACGTTTATCTGCTTTCGGACATCTATTATCTGTCTGTGCTGTTTATAGCCTTCAGCGGCTTTATCCGGCAACACTTTCGCCCTGGTCCCATCTTTTTTCTTTTCTGCTGCGTCCTCATCGGCATCCGGTGGGAAATGGAAACCTGGTACCAATTCCTGTTATTGTTATTCCTGATCGGCTATATCGCCCAGCCGGATAAGCGGATATACCTCGTCCACGCAGCCGTACTCGCGCTCCTTAGTTTTTATATAAAAGTGAATTCCGGGTTGATCAACATCGGCCTCTTCGGGTTGGTGGTTCATTATGCCCTGGTGGTAAAAAAACTGGCCTGGAAGCCATACGCCGTCCTGTTGGCATCCTTCATAGCCGCTCTGTTCCTGAGCGCATGGCTGTTGCGTACCGATCTTCCGGCTTATATCAAAGCCACGGTACATCTCCTCCAGGATTATGAAAATGCCATGTACATGCCGTTGTACGGAAAGCTGGCAAAGACGGCCCCCTTGTGCGCAGGCCTGTTCCTCCTCGTCTGGTTCGCGTGTTATGGTTTCGTCCTTTACAAAGCGGCCACCGGCAAGCGATGGCGGTCGCAGCTGGATACCGCGGTAACCTATTTGCTCGTCGCCGCAGGAATGTTCATCTGGTATAAGAATGGGTTCGTGAGGGCCGATGCCCATGTCTTTCAGTTCTTCGAAATGGCGGGGCCGCTCGTCCTCTTCCTCTATGTCTTTACCTCTCCGGACCTGGGAAAAAAAGTGGTGGTCGCCTTCTGCTGGACCATGCTCGCCATCGATGCCTTATCGCTGATGGTATTACCGGATAGCGCATTCCCGGGCGAAATGCGAAGCCTGGTGAATTTCAAACTGATTGCGACCAGGGTCGGTAACCTGGGCTCATACATTAAGGGCCTGCGGGATTATGACCGGACAAAGGCCAGGATGGACAGCCTGACCTCCCTTCCCAATGCCTATAAAACAGCCGTGGGCGATCACCCGGCGGACATCATACCCATCGAGATCGCACTGCTCTATTCCAACGGGATCCGGTATGCCCCCCGGCCCGTAGCCCAATCCTATGTCGCTTACGACAAATACCTCGACGACCTGAACTACGACCGGTATATGTCGTCCCTGGCGCCCGACTACGTCTTCTTTACGCTGGACGGCACCAACGATCGTTTTGAATGGATGGATGAAGGCAGGATAAAGCTGGCGTTGCTGGCCCATTACCAACCGGAAGGCATGGTGCAGGACCAGCTTTTGCTCCGGAAAGACACCCTGCGCACCATGACAAAAGAAAAGGAAGATACCCTGCGGACGGAGATGGGAAAAAATATCCCGGTCGGAAAGGGCCCGGGAATGCTGTTCACCCGCTTCATTGTCCGATATAACTGGCGGGGAAAATTTCGAAGCCTTATCTACCAGCCTCCTGCCCTCACAATGGCCTATACGCTCAAAGACGGCGAAGTTCGGTACGTCAAGGCGCTAAACCCGATACTCGAAGCCGGTATGGTCCTGAATAAATACGTCAATTCGACGGCTGAATTCCAGTTGTTTTTGTTGTCGGACGGACAGCTTAACGAAGACGTTGACTCGGTTCGCCTCGAACCGGCCGAGCGCGGGTACCGGCCCGAAATAACCATGATCAATACCTGGTATGCCTACGGGGAGAAATCCAAAGCGAGGCTGCTGCAAGACAGCCTGGAACTCCAGCGCCTGACGAATGGCAATATGCCGCTCAAGCCGGTGCTTCCATCCACGTTCATTCTGTGCGGCGATTCCATTCGCGGCGATTCCATTCGCGGCGATTCCATCCGCTATGGCCTGGAATACTTCCGCAACCATGCCGGCCTGATCCGGCTGGCGGGCTGGGCTATCCGCGAACGACACGACAATAGCGATAACACCGTCCGGGTGCTGGCGAAGTCCGCGGCCGGCACCTATCAGCTGCCTACCCGGAGCTATGCTACGCAGGGCTTCCCCCCGGATCTGTTGTCGCGTAAAGACCTGGACAGTTCCGGATTCGTCTCCATCGTTTCGACGGCGGCACTGCCGCCGGGGGAATACCGCGTCGGCCTGGCCATTTCTAACAAAAAGAACGACAGCACCTGTATCCGGTACATCGACCGGTACTTTGATATCCAAAAGCCTTGAAAATAGAAGAAAACAGGGTCTAGTGATGCCGGTGCCTGGCCCGCAGATAATTGATCGCCTGCGCCGCCGAGAGGATGAGCACCATCGCGATGATGGCCATTGGTCCGAATCCTTGGAAAGAGAGAGGCATAATTAGCGATTTACTCTATATATTAGACAAGATACGCCTCAATATGTTTCATTCCTACCCGTACATTAACATTTTCCCATAAAATCCGGTAGATCATCTCCGCGATGGGCATTTCAGCCCCTATCTCTTTGTTTTTCAAATAAATACATTTGCTGGCATTGTAGCCTTCCGCGATCATGTTCAATTCCAGTTTTGCCGCTCGTACCGAATACCCCTTCCCGATCATGTTTCCAAAGGTCCGGTTCCGGCTATACAGCGAATAACAGGTTACCAACAGGTCGCCCAAATAGACGGACGCGGCATAGTTGGCGTTTTTCCGGTGCGACAGACCTTCCTGCGCGCTATGAACGCCGACCTCGATATGATGGATACCCAGTTTCCGGAGAAATCCGGCCATCTCATCGGCACAATTGGCAATCAACACGCTGAGAAAGTTATCGCCATACTCGAGGCCATGCGCGATCCCCGCCCCCAGCGCATAAATATTTTTGAGGACGGCCGCAAACTGCACCCCGTAAACATCCCGGTTGACCGCCGTATTCAGATATTCCGTGGCGAAAAAAGCAGCGATCTCCCGCGTGGCCTCTTCATCATTGCCCGAAAAAGTCAGATAAGACAGCTTTTCCGCGGCTACCTCTTCCGCATGGCAGGGGCCCATTACCGTAAAATAGTCCGCCGCCAGGCTGCCAAATTCCCGGTCCAGCCATTCATTCAGCAACAGATTCTCATCCGGCAGGATGCCTTTGACCGCAGACAGCACCTTTTTTCCGCGAAGGGCTGTTCTGTCCACGCTTTCCAGCGCGGAGGCGATATAAGCGGAGGGGACGGCGATGACGAGACAATCGGAGCCCGCAATGACCTCGGAAACATCCCCGCTGGGAGATAGCAGCGAAGTGTCGAAATAGATGGAAGAAAGATATTGAGGATTATGATGCCGGCTTGTCAAATGCCGGATGACCATCTCGTTTCGTATCCACCAACGGATCGGATGCCGGTTGTCGGTAAGGATCTTGGCAAGTGCCGTCGCCCAGCTGCCGCTGCCTATCACTCCAAATCGCATGGGAGATCGATTTTGCGAAAAATTAGATCAATTCTTATTCCCTTCGAACAGTTTGTCCTTTGGCACGACCTTGATCCGGACCCCGTTTTTCAGGGTTTTGCTGACTACGCTGTATGGGCCGGTCACCACCTCGTCGCCCTCCTTCAGCCCATCCTTTATTTCGATATAGTTGATGTCCTGGATACCCGTCTGCACTTTGACCTTCTTCACCGTATCGCCCTTCATCACGATGAATGCGACCTCATCCAGGTCGCCGGTGGCGGACCGCGTTTCGCTTTTGGAATCGTTGTTATCGTTGTTGCCGTTGTCGGAATTGTCCGCCGATTCGGTACTGCCGACGACCGCATTGTCCGTGTTCTTTTCCCGGGTGGCGACGGAATTGATCGGTATGGACAGCACATCCTTATCGGTTCGGGTCTGGATATCCGCGCTGGCGCTCATCCCGGGCCTGAACGGGAAATGCCGGACGTTCCGCCGGTCGATGAGATCCTTATAGGAATCCGGGGAAAGCCGGATATGCACTTTATAGTTGGTAACGTCATTGGTGGACACCGTCGTCGTGGAACCGGTCGTAGTCGTTACGCTGCTGGCGATCTGTGTAACGATGCCGCGGAATTTCCGGTTATTGTACGCATCTACCTCGACAAGAGCGGTATCCCCCAACTGCACCTTTGGAATATCGTTCTCGCCGACATCCACGATCGCTTCGATCTTGCTCATATCGGCGACGCGCATCATTTCCGTGCCGGCCATCATGGAGTTCCCCACCACCCGTTCGCCCTTTTTGATGCTGAGAAGCGAGACGACGCCGTCGATCGGCGACACCACCGTGGTGCGGCTTAGGTTTTTCGCGGCGATGTTGAGGTTTGCCTTTGCGCTTGCCACGCCCGCGATATTTCCATTTACGCTTTGCAGCGCGGCCTGGTAGTTGGCTTGCGCCGTCAGATAAGCCGCCTGGGCCGTCTCATACTCGGACCGCGACACGACCTTTTCGTCGAGGAGCTGCTGTTCCCGGTCGAGCGCCCGCTTATCCGCATCCATCGTGGCTTTCAACCCCGGCAGCGTCTCCCTGATATTGGAAACCATCGCCTCCTGCTGGTTCATCTGCGCCGCCGCCTGGTCCCGCTGCGTCGTATAAATATCGGCGTATATCTTGGCCAGTTCCTGCCCTTTGTGCACGCTGTCGCCCTCCTGCGCCACTCCAAGCTCCACGACTTCACCGGAAATATCCGGGCTGATCTTTACCTCCTTTTCGGGGTATATCTTGCCGCTGGCGGTGACGATCTCGGTAATATCGCGCTTGGTGACCTTTTCGGAGGTGACTTTTGTCCCGTCCGGCTTCCCGATCCAGCCGGACTTCGAGGCCACCACCAGTAAAACGATGATAACGACAACGACTATGATTATCCGAAGAAACAACTTATTCATGTGACGTATAGGTTATGCATTTATAATCTGATCCCCATCCCTTTATAGTATTCCAGCACTTTCATCTTAAAAACATAATCGTACTGGGAAAGCAGGAGGTTGACCTTGGCATTGAAATAATTGTTCTGGTTTGTCAGCAAATCGATCGTATTGCTCATGCCGACACCATATCTTTTTTGCGCGTAATCATAACTTTTGGCCGTGGCCGCAACGGTGATCTTATAAGACTCGAATTTCTGCAACGCCGCGACGGCAAGGGTGTAGGCCTGGTAGATATTGTTTTTTAACGTCAGGTTATCCTGATCCCGCTGTAGCTCCTGGTTACGCAGATTGAGCTTGGACTTGGCATAATTCGTACGCAGGATGCCGCCATTCAGAATAGGAATGCTCACGTTAACTCCTATCGACTGCGCGAAGTTATTATTGATCTGCGTGAAATAGCCCGGCGCTTTGGTTTCCACATACTTATAGATTGGCACCGGGTTGGATACCACCGGTGAACCACTGCCGACAACATGGCCGACGGTATCGACAACCGTGCCATACTGAACCGGTGCCTGGCCGGGCGTATTCAAGTAGTAGGAACTGAGACTGCCATACAGACTGACAACGGGGAACATGGCGCCCTTCGTAGCCAGCACCGTTTCATTGGCCGATTGGACCTGCAGCGCGTCCATTTTTTGCAGGGGCTGGTGCGTCAGCGCGAGCGCGTAGACCGCATCCGGTTGCAGATCCGCCAGCTGCTCGATCGGGATCTGATCCACCGGCGGCGTATCGACCTCAAAAGGAGCGGAGGCGTCAAGGGCCATATACGCCTTTAAATTGAGTACCGCCTGGATCGTGTTGCTCCTGGCAGTAATATAACTCGAGCTATCCTGGGCCACCTGCGACTCGAGCTCGGCGGCATTCAGCTCGGGCAGGGTCCCGGCCAGCACCTGCTTACGGGTGAGCTGGAGCTGGTCCTGCGAAAGCTTTAATTGCAGCCGGGCCAGCTCGGTTGTCTGACCATCAAGAAGCACCTGCAGGTAGGCGTTCGCGACATTGAGCGAGATATCGTTCTTTAGCTTCTCGCTGTTGGCCAGCATAGCCTGCCAGGAATACCGGTTTGCATCGATCATCCGCTGGAGATAGAACCCGTTAAATACCGTTATGCTGCTCTGCAGGGATAGACCGCTTTGAAAGGTCGTCTGGGTCTCGAGCACAAAAGTCGCAGGGTTCTGGAAACGGCCTGAGTTGATGCCGGCTGAAACACCCGCTGTCAGATTTGGGATTTGAGCCAGCCGGCTCTGATCCAGGGTCAGCTTTGCGATCCTGGCCTGCACATCGGCCTGCTTCACCGAAATATTATTGGCTACGGCATATTCGACGCATCGTTTCAGATCCCATTTGTCCTGGGCGCGGCCGGTATAGGTTAGCAACAAGATGGGGGTGAACAGGAAAACCAGCTTTCTCATGCGACAAATTTATAATAATTTTTCACCCAGCCGCCGTGAATGCTTGTCCCAGATCATCTATTATATAAGCGGCATCTTCCAGGCCGGTATACAACCGTAGCATCCGGTGTTCCGGGTTGGCCGCATCGAATTCCTCCTCCGTCAGCCCGGCACATTTTGGAAGGATCAGGGATTCATGACCACCCCAACTGACCGCCATGAATACGTGCCGGAGAGATTCACAGAACCGGACGATCCCGGCGCGGCTTCCCGACTTCATGACAAAGCTGAGCAGCCCGCAAGCGCCGCGCATCTGCCGGCAAGCGAGCGCATATTGGGGGAAAGTCTCGTCCAGCGGAAAAAGTATTCGCTCCACCATCGGATGGCCTTTTAGCCATTCCGCCACCTGCCGGGTCGTCCGGGAAATGCGCTCGAGCCGGGCCGGAAGGGTCCGGAGACCACGGATCAGCAGCCAGGCATTGAATGGCTGGATACCGCTGCCGATGTTCAGATACTCGCTGTCGAAGATCTTTTTCATATGCTCACGGCTTCCCGTGAGGACACCCCCGACCGTGTCGCTGTGGCCGCCGATATATTTGGTGGCCGTCTGCATACTGATATCGATCCCCATGGCGATCGGTTGCTGATATAACGGCGTACAATAACTATTGTCGACGACCGTCAAAATTCCCTCCGCCCGGGCCAGATCGGCCACCGCCGTCAGATCCTGCAATTGGTAATCCCAGGAATTCGGCGATTCCAGGTAGATCAGGCTCGTCGCCGGGAGGATGGCCCGCTCAAAATGCTCGATCCGCGTCCCATCGACATAGGTAGTGGATACGCCGAACCGGGGAAGGATGACGTCGAACATCCGTTGCGCCCAGGTGTACGGTCTGCTGACCGATACGATATGATCCCCGGCTTTGACGTTGGCAAGCACGGCCGCAAAGATGGCCGCGGCGCCGCTGTTGAACACCAGGCAATCTTCCGCCCCGTCAAGCGCGGCGAGCTTTTGGCGGAGGATCTCCACCGTCGGATTTAGGCCGCGGCTATATAGATAGCCGCTGTATTCGTCTTCGAACAGGGCTTTGAGCTGATCTACCTTTTCCACCCGGAAATTGCTGGTTTGCATAATGGGCGGGGCCACGGCATTAAAATAGTTTTCCCTGTCCTCTCCGAGTTCGTTTATTATATAGGAGATATCCATAATCACGATTTAGGTACAACCCGTCCTTTCCGGGCGCGCAACAGAAAATAAAGCACAAAAAAGAAAGCGAACACTCCGCCGCCATACAGGGCGGCAATCGGAGCATTCCAGACGATACTGGTTGCCACGCCGATATAGGCTAGTATCAGGATGAGCGGCACGAAGGGATACCATTTTATCCGGTAAATATCCTGGTCCTCCCGCACCTTCCGGCGCCGCAGGATAAAAATAGTGGAAGCGGAAGTGGCGAAGCCGATGCTGTCCAGAAAAATGGTATAGTCGAGGATCTTCTCTACCTGGCTGTTGAAGACGAGAGTCAGAATGATCGCCGCCGAATAGGCGGTCAGCGACCAGATAACCACGTCATGCTTCGCCGTCCTTTTCTTAAAGACCGCGGGAAGGATACCCTCCTCACTCATGGCATACATCACCCGGGGATTGCTCATCACCGAAACGTTGACATAGGCGAGCACCGACAGGAACATCAGGATGCGCAGGATGCGGTCGCCGCCGGAGCCGAATAGATGATCCATCAACGTGGCCGCGATCGAATCCGCCGATTTGAGCTGCTCGAAGCCGATCACCCGGACATACACAAAATTGATCGAAAGGTAAAGCAGGATGATGACGACAACACCCATGGCGATCCCACGCGGGATGATCCTGCCCGGATTTCGGACCTCGCCGCCGAAATTGATGGTTTGCTGATAACCGCCATAGGTAAAGGAAACCGCGATCATGCCAAAAGCAAGCGCCTTCAGCCACCCTCCCGGCGCGCTTTCTCCCGCCGCCATGGCCGATTGCTGATGGACAGCTACGGGATGTTGACCGAACAGCGAAGTAAGAAGCAGCAAAATGAGCAGGATCTTGAAGATCGTGAGAACATTCTGTACCCGGCTGCTCATCCGCAACCCGAGCAAATTGATGATATAGAAGACAGTCACGGCACCGGTCGTGACGATTTGCTTGAAAAACTCGGGCGTCGGCTGATTGCCATAAAAAAAATAACCGATGTATTCCGCGCCGATGACGCCGACCGCGGCAATGGAACTGGCATTGGATACAAGGATGATGCAGTTGATGGCAAACGCGAGCGAAGGATGATACCCATAGGAAAAGATCTTGTAGTAGCCGCCCGTAACGGGATATCTTGAGCCGATCTCCGCATACGTGAGACCGCCGCAAAACGCAATGCCGCCCCCGATCAGCCACGCCAGAAAGAAAAGGACCGGGGTGCCGGTCCGCTCCGCCACCACCGTGGGCGTTCGAAAAATTCCCATGCCGATGACCAGCGATACCACGATCATGACGAGGTCGAACAGATTCAGTTGTTTTTTGCTCATGCGTCAGGTAGTAGATGAAGATAATGATAAATCTACTCTATCTTTGATCCGTCGGAGAAAAAACCATCCCCTTCCGAATGAAGAAGATCAACTGGCTGCTGACTGCCTGCCTGCTGTCCTGGACGGTCACGTCCGCGCAGCAAAACGCTCCGCCGGCATTTCTCGCCGATTCCTCCGACACCCGGCCTTTGCATGAAGTAGTGGTTAAAGCCTATGAACAGAACAGAAAGCTGATCGACGTCGGCGCTCCGGTTGCCGTGATCGGCAAAGCGTCACTGGATCGTTTTGCGCCCACAAGTATATTGCCCGCCATGAACCTGACCCCCGGCGTGCGGATGGAAGAACGCTCCCCCGGCAGTTATCGCCTCAATATCCGGGGCAGCTCGATCCGATCGCCGTTTGGGGTCCGCGATATCAAGATCTATTACAACGAGATCCCCCTGACCGACCCCGGAGGTAATACCTATCTCAACGAATTGGGGTTTTACAATTTCCAGTCGCTGGAAGTGATCAAAGGAACCGCGGGCAGTCTTTACGGCGCGGGGATCGGCGGTGCCGTCCTGATCGGTAGCATGCCGGCCGTTTGGGAGAAGGGGCTCACCGTCGACTATACCGGTGGCAGCTATGCGACCAGCGGGAGCAATATGAACCTTCGCCTTGGCGACGCCGATCATCGTACGATCCTTTCCTACGATCACCAAACGAGCAACGGCTACCGGCAACAGACGCGGATGCGGCGGGATATCGGGAGCTGGGAGACAATGCTCAGACCAAGCGATATTCAATCCATCCATGCCTATGTCCTGTATAGCGACCTGTATTACCAGACGCCCGGCGGACTGACAGAAACCCAATACAACCAAAACCCACGCGAAGCAAGACCACCGGCAGGTGCTTCACCGGGCGCGGTACAGGCAAAGGCCGCGATCTTTCAAAAGAATTTTACCGCCGGCATCAGCAGCACCTGGCGGCTGGGCAGTCACTGGCAGAATACGACGGCCGTCTACGGGGCCTATACCGACTTTACCAACCCGGGAATCCGGGTATACGAGAACCGGCAGGAGCCGCATTTCGGGGGTCGCACGGTCGTTCAATATAAAACGGATTGGGGTGCCTCCGCCCTGCAGATCAACGGGGGAGCAGAAGCCCAGAAAGGGTTTTTCGAAACCCGGGATTATGCCAACAGCGCCGGAGATCCCGCCGCACTTCAAACGGACGACAAACTCAACACCTGGACGTACATGACCTTCGCGCAAGCTGACCTGAAGCTGCCCGGCGGCTGGACGATAACCGGCGGGGCTAGCCTGAACGTCAACGCCCTGAACATCACGGCCACTACACCTACGCCCGCGGTTACCAATAAGATCCGGTTTTCGAACAAGCTGGCGCCCCGGCTCGCGCTGCTGAAAAAGATCCTTCCCGATGTATCCGTTTATGCCAGCGCCAGCCGCGGCTTCTCGACACCCACCGTCCAGGAACTTCAAAAAAGTAACGGCATTGTGGGTCCGCCGCTGCAGCCTGAAAATGGCACCGACTTCGAGTTGGGGGGCCGGGGTAGTTTTTGGGGCGGCAGATTGTTCGTCGATATCGATGGCTTTATCTTCCATATCAATAACGCCATCGTTCAGCGGATCGATACCAACGGCGTGGCCTATTCCGTAAATGCGGGCGGAACGAATCAGCACGGGATCGAAACATTTGTCTCCTGGCGCGTGATCGACCTGCCCAAGGCCTTCTGCAATAGTCTCCGCCTTTTCGTCAGCGATGCCTGGCACGACTTCCACTATTCGAGCTTTACACAAGACACCGGTAATTTTTCCGGCCATCGCCTGCCAAGCGTTCCACCGCAAACGATCATCCTTGGCATGGACCTTTCCCTGCATTTCGGTCTTTATGCCAATGGCACCTACACCTACACGGACCGGATCGCGCTCAACGACGCCAATACATTTTTTGCCGGCTCCTACAACCTGCTGGCCGGCCGCATCGGTTTTCGAAAAGTACTCGCCCGGTGGAAAGGAGATGTATATGCCGGGGTGGACAACGCCGCCGACGTGAAGTACAGTCTTGGGGACGATTTCAACGCGGCGGCAAACCGGTTCTATAACGCGGCGCCGGCGAAGAATTTTTACGCGGGCGTTTCGCTGAATTATTTGTTCCGCTGATCGGTCAGATGCCCGCGGAAGGCGTTTTCGTCAGTTGCATCGCCACCTGGTAAAAATTGTTGACGGCCCCCACCACGTTATACTGGATGTAATAGCTGCGGACAAAATCGGTCCATGCCGAAAATTCGTGATTGGGAATATTGAATTCATCGAACAAAAGAATGTCACCCTCCCGGAGGTATGGGGCCACGTTAGTAAGCGCGAACAGCGTGGAAGAATATAGGTCGGCGTCGAGGTGCACCACCCGCGTAAAGGCCGCATGATTCGTCCCCCGGCCCCAATCACCCATAAATTGATATACGGTGTTTTGAAACAACCCCTTGATAAACGTACCCCTCGGATCCTCCATAAACGGGATATCAAAACTAAACGCCCCCTTCTTGAAAAAATGCCAGTCCTCCGGCAGGCCTTCGAACGTGTCGAATCCATAGAAACGGGATTCGGGATGACTGTTCGCTTTCACCCACCACGCAAATGACGTTCCGCCGGCAACGCCAAATTCCAAAT
>DATJWK010000150.1:0-26125 GCA_035501395.1 Puia sp. | reverse complement strand
TGCCGATGCAAATCCACTCGTAAGCATTCCGCATGATCCTGAAACTCAAACAAATGCCGCCTCACGCGCAATTGATTTGTCTATGCAAATTCGAAATTTTAGATTTACCTATAGGCCGGGGACCGGGAAATGACATCTCCGGGGTGCCAGGCAATGACTTTCCCCAAGAGCCGGCGGATCGACGTACCCCCCAAAAACCAGTCAACGACGTACCCCCCGAAAACCGGGCAATAAAATACCCGCCGAGACCCAGTCAACGACGTACCCCCCAAAAACCAGTCAACGACGTACCCCCCGAAAACCGGGCAATAACATTACTATGGATCCAGTGAGGAAGGAACGGGCCACCGAGAGTACTTTCGCCAATTCGCTGTACTTCGCCGGCGGCGCATTTCAGCGCGAAATAGAGAAACTTGCAGTTCAATGCTGGAGGCCCTCCGGCCTGACGCCAAGCCAGGGTATTTTACTACTCCACGTCATTGATAACCCGGATGCGTTTCCGACGATTATCTGCGCGGATTTCAGGGTAAACGCCAGCTCTGTCACCCGGCTGGCAGATCAGCTGGAAGCAAAAGGCCTGATCCAACGGATTACCTATCATCACTTGTGTTATCTCGAGGCTACCGAAAAAGCGTTGACGCTTCTGGCCGTCCTTTCAAAATGTGAAAATAACTTTCGCGCAAAATGCACCGAAGCGCTGGGAAATTGGACGCCGGCAATCCTCGCCCGATCGCTGAACCGGGCAACGGATAAACTCCACGCTTCCAACAAAAAATGACGACCTTGACATTCGACAACATCATTCATCATATATCTATGCCCGGAACAGATAAAAAAGTGGAGCTCTCCTACCTTGAAAGATCCATCACCTATGAAACATACAAAAAGCTGGTGGAAGACCTGCTTGCGAAAGGGATGTCGACAGGCCCCCAACAGTCCGAAGCCTTAACGCATTATTCGGAGCTCAACCTCCAGCGGATGCACCGCGTTGAAAAGACGATGCAACTGCTGCCCGAGGTAAAAGAGCGAATGGCAGGCGTCAACCACCCGCAAACCTGGCTCGTTCTTACGGAGGGATGGTGCGGCGATGCGGCGCATAGCCTGCCCGTCATGAAAGCGTTGGCAGACCTTAACCCGAATATCCGCATGCGACTTTTGCTGAGGGACGAGAACCCGGAGCTGATGGATCGATACCTCACCAACGGGATCGCCCGGAGCATCCCTAAGCTGATTGCCGTGGATACGGCAACGGGAGCCGTGCTCTTCACCTGGGGCCCGCGCCCGACCGCGCTGCAGGAATCGTTTTATGGCATGCGTTCTGAAGGGCTTCCTTATGAGGTGATCAAAGAAGAATTACAGCGCTGGTACAACGGAGACAGGACGGTTACGATCCAGCGGGAGCTGGCAGCGCTTGCAGCCACTACATCAAAACCTTGAAATATGAAAATCGGTATTCTCGGCTCGGCGGAAGTAGGCCAGGCTCTTGGCCACGCATTTCTGGCTGAGGGACATTCTGTCTTCCTGGGTACGCGCCATCCCTCAAAAAAAGAAGTGGTCGAATGGCAGGCTGCGCATCCGGGCGCTCAAACGGGGTTACTTGCCGCTGCGGCAGAATTTGGGGAGATCCTCGTCCTTGCCGTGGCCGGAGCGGCGGCGGAGGACGCCATCAGGCTGGCAGGGTCGGAAAATTTCCATGCAAAAGTGGTGATCGATGCCACCAACCCGATCTCCAAAGAGCCGCCATCGGGCGGGGTGCTGCACTTCTACACATCGCTGGAGGATTCACAACTGGAGAGATTGCAGCGGCTGGTGCCGGCAGCCCGCTTTGTAAAAGCCTTCAACAGCGTCGGCGCGAACTTTATGTACAAACCGGCTTTCCCCGGCGGCATTCCCACGATGTTCATTTGCGGCAACGATCCAAAAGCAAAAGATACCGTTACGGACATCCTGCTGCGGTTTGGCTGGGAGGTGGAAGACATGGGCACTGCGGAAGCGGCAAGAGCAATCGAGCCGCTTTGCCTGCTGTGGTGTATCCCCGGTTTTCTTCGCAATGAGTGGAACCACGCGTTCAAACTGCTGAAGACTCAGGGCTGACGCTGCCAAAGCACGTCGGCAAACCATTTCTTCGAGTCAAAGAAGGTGTGGACGGGCCTGAATCCGGATTGAGCGGCCATATGGGCCATTTCCGCCAACGTATATTTTTGCGAGATCTCCATAAACATGGGTTCGTTCTCGCGGAAGACTATTGTATTGTCGCCGATATGCACCTCCTGTGCCGCAAGGCTGATCAGATAACTCTTGCAGGCGCCGCTACCGGGATCATAGACCGGATAGTGCTCAAATTGATCCGGTTGGAAGTCCGCCCCCAATTCGCGGTTTATCCTGGTGAGCAAATTCAGATTGAAGGCACGGGTAATCCCCTGGCGATCGTTGTACGCGTCGAGAATGGTCTTTGGATGCTTCTTCAGATCAAATCCGATCAGCAAAAGATCGCCGGGATGCATCCGGTCATGTAACTGACGGCAAAAAAAGGTAGCCTGAGGCATGGTCATATTGCCGATATTGGCGCCCATAAAGAGTACAATCTTCCGCTGGGAGGAAAAGGTGCTCACATGTTCCATCCTGTCCATATACTCGCCGTTCAGTCCCTGAAGCCGGATCCCGGGAAGGCTCACCGGGAGACGGTCCTCCAGCCACTGGATCACATTAGCGGAGATATCGATGGGATAATACGTAAAAGGCACTTTCTCCTTTTGCAGCTCCTTTAGCAAATACCACGATTTTGTGGCGTCCCCCGGACCCAGCTCTATAAGATCGAACGAGCGATCAAATTCCCGAAAGAGACGCACCATGCTTTGTGATTGGTGCTGAAGGATTTCCATCTCGCACCGGGTTGGATAGTACTCGGGACTGGCCATGATCTGCTGGAAGAGCTTGTCTCCCGCCTCGTCGTAGAAGTATTTCGAAGACAGGTACTTGTTCTCCGCCCGAAGGCCGCTGATAACCTCGTGATAAAAAGTAGAAGCCTTGCGGCCGTTGAGTTTGACGGGAGTGGCTGACAACATAGACCTATTTTAACAAGTTACGGGATGTAAGGTTCGATCGATTTCGACGGGCGGCCAGATTAGACTGCAAGCCGTATGCCAGTGAACTGCCACCTCAGGGGCGGATGGAAAAAATTGCGGTATGTCGTCCGGCTGTGACCGGCAGGAGTCGCGACAGAAGCGCCTCTCAACACCATCTGGCTTACCATAAATTTTCCGTTATATTCTCCAATGGCACCCTCGGCTTTCTTAAATCCCGGGTAAGGAAGATAGGCGCTCTCCGTCCATTCCCATCGTTTTCCCCAGTCAAACCGGCCCGATGCGGCCTCCCATTCCCATTCCGTGGGTAAACGACACCCCTTCCAGGCGGCATAGGCGGCTGCTTCATAATAATTGATGTGACAGAGGGGTTGGTCCGGGTCGAGCGGACGGAGACCGGCCATCGTATAGTGGTGCCAGTTCGCGTCGATGTAATGCCAGTACAACGGTGCACCGGTCCCGTGGTTCTTAACCCAATCCCAGCCTTCCGCGTGCCAGTAGCTAAAATTTTTGTAGCCCCCCGCTTCCATAAATTCGAGGTATTCGCGATTGGTGACGAGGCCGGCGGCGATCCGGAATTCATCCAGCCATACCTTATGGCGGCTCAATTCATTATCGAAACAGAAACCGTCCCCCTTGTACCCGATCTCATATATGCCCGCCGGGATCGTCAGGTAACCGGGCCCCCCCCATTTTGAAGGGTCCCGGCGGGCCGGCGCGCCGCGCTCGTCGATGTCCCGCTCCGACCAGGCCGGAAAGAGCGGGTTGTGGCCGAGAATATATTTGATATCGGTATACAGCAGTTCCTGGTGCTGCTGCTCGTGATTGAGGCCGAGAACGATGAGCTGCTCCAGCGCAGGGTCGGGCCCGCCGCCGATCAAAGCGGCCATTTTTTCGTCTACATATCGACGGTAGTCGTAGACCTCATCGACCGATGGCCTGCTGAGGTTTCCCCTGTCCGTCCGGACGACCCGCGCGCCGATCGTCTCATAGTAGCTGTTGAATACATAGTTGTAATCCGGGTTGAACGGCCGGTAGCCGGGTTGGTGCGGGAGCAGCACAAACGCCTCCCAGAACCACGTGATATGACCGAGGTGCCATTTGGGCGGGCTGACATCCACGATAGGCTGCACGACATAGTCTTCTTTTTGTAAGGGACGGCAGATGGCTTCGCTGGCGGCCCGGACCGCCCGGTATTGTTCAAGCAGGTTCATAATTTATCTTTTTTAAGGTAGCCGGCCAGGTCGGAAATCGTGTGGATGCCCAGTTGGCTGGCCTGCGACCGCCGCATCATCAGGGCATACGCATTGTTAAAGCCGATAGGATCCAGCCATTGGAGATCATAGAGATTGGAAAACTGCGTTTGCACGTACTCGTATACGCTGTCCCGGTTCGCGGCGAGTCGTTCCGCCTCACCGGCCGGGGGATGCAATATGGCGAGCAGGGCGGTGCCGGTATATTCGGGGTACAGGTCGATCTGCCGGTTGATCAGCGCTTCAAAGCAGATCTTCGTCCCGCCCAGTCCCGTCTTGCTGTCCGCCTGGAGATCGGTGTAACCCCGGATCAACTCGGCATACATGTCCGTGAGGATATATTGCTCCGGAAAGATCTTCGAACCCAGCCGCACCACGCCCTTATTCCCGTTGCGGGGACTGCGGAATAGTCCGCGTG
Organism: Puia sp.; assembly: GCA_035501395.1. GTDB lineage: Bacteria > Bacteroidota > Bacteroidia > Chitinophagales > Chitinophagaceae > Puia. The sequence continues at coordinate 21,371 of DATJWK010000150.1, read as the reverse complement.
CCACCAAAAAATCGTGCGCGCATTTCGCCGGTGACTGATGCAGGTATTCGACCTGGTAGTTCAACGCGGTCATCACCGAATCGGTGATCTGGCCGGCCAGTTTGTTAAGTGCGGGCGCAAGTTCAGGGTATCGCTGCAGGACCTCCCGGCGGACCACCGGTGCCGCGTAATATGGCGGAAATATTTTTTTGTTGTCGTCCAGAACCACGAGGTCATAGGCCTTCAATCGTCCATCGGTGCTGTAACCGCTGATAACATCCAACTTTCGGTTATAGATCGCTTTGTACATGACGGCGTCGCTGATCACCACGGTTCGGATCTTTAGCCCGTATATCGTGCGGAGCCCGATGTCGCCGTCCTTTCTGCCCATAAACTCGGGAGTGAAACCGGCAAGCAGCCTGCTGTTACCGCCCAGGGGCAGGACGTACAGGGAAGACAGTAGCAGGATGACCAGCGGCAAGGCGCGGACAGCGGCCATCCGGCCTTTGGTGCCGGTCCGCTGCAGCAGGGAGAGCAGGAAATCCAGTACGATCGCCAGCAACGCGGCGGGAATGGCGCCGGCCAGGATCATGTTGGTATTGTTAAGGGCGATCCCGCCGAAAATAAATTCTCCCAATCCGCCGGCCGCGATATAGGCCGCCAGCGTTCCGACGCCTACATTGATCACGGTCGCCGTCCGGATGCCGGCCATGATCACCGGGAATGCAAGGACCAGATCGACCCGGAAAAGCCGTTGGGAAGCCGTCATGCCCATCGCGACCGCTGCTTCCCGGACACCCGGATCCACCCCGTCGATACCGGTATAGGTATTCCGGATAACCGGCAGCAACGCGTACAGAAAAAGGGCGGTGATCGCCGGTAGCGGGCCGATCCCCAGTAAGGGTATCATAAATCCCAGCAATGCGATACTGGGAATGGTTTGAAGGACCCCGGCTATTCCCAGCACCATGCCGGCCGCACGCCGGTGACGCGTAATATAGATACCCAGGGGCAATCCGATGGCTACTGCGATCAGCAACGATATAAAGGTCAACCCGATATGCTGCACCGTCTGTTGCAGTAATTTACCGGATTGCTGCTGCATGAATTGCCAGAGGCTTTCGGATTGATCCATCAATGCTGAGTTTTCCTGAAGTGATCGAATGCGCGAATAAGGGCCGGGTAGTCACTTGCGCCAATCCGTGCGGCCTCGAGCTGGAATCGCTGTTCTTCAAAAAAATCACGGGCATATGCGCCGGTGGGTTCGAACAGCAACTGATCCGGAGTGCCCTGCTGTACGATGATGCCCTTGTCCATAAGGAATATCCGGTCAGCCAGTTCGAACGCTTCCTGCACATCGTGGGTGACGAGAACAATGGTGGTGGATCGCAGTTCATCCAGTTCCGCAAAGTCTTTTCTGACACTGGCACGCGTAATCGGATCAAGCGCGCCAAAGGGTTCGTCCATCAGCAGGACGGGGGGATAGGCTGCCAGCGCGCGGGCGATGCCGACGCGTTGTTGCTGACCGCCGCTTAGTTCATGCGGGTAGGCATCATAATATTGCTGTGGCGGCAGGTGAAGTTTTTCCATCAATTGCGCCGCGCGGCCGGCAATCTTCGCTTTGTCCCAGCCCAACAGCCGTGGCGTGATGCCGATATTCTCCCCGATGGTGTAATGCGGGAACAGCCCGTTGTTCTGAAAGACATAGCCGATCTTTCGGCGAAGCTCTTCCGGCCGTTGGTCGGCGATCCGGCGGCCGGCGATGGATATCTCCCCGGAATCGGGCTCGAGGAGGCGATTGATCATTTTAAGAAGGGTGGTCTTGCCACAACCGCTGGTCCCCAGGAAAACGGCGTTTTCCCCTTCTTTTACGGAAAAGGAAATATGGTCGACAGCCTTGTGCGTGCCAAAGGTTTTGGTGATATTTTTAACGACGATCATGCTGCAGGTTGTGGCGGCGGTCAGCCGTAAGGCTCTTTACAATTTGGCGAAAAGATTGTTCAACGACTCGGCGTAGGTCGGATGCGCGTACATTCCGTCGCGGACAATATCGCAGGTAACGCCGCCTGTCATCGCCATCTGGACGATACTCATAAGTTCTCCGCCGCCGGAGATCAGCATGGCGGCGCCGAGGATCTTCCGGTCGTCGGCATTCACGATCACTTTGAGCAGTCCACGCGTTTCGCCATTTTCTCTGGCCCTGGCGACATAACTGGCGGGCATGGAGGCGACTTTGACATTCAGCCCTTTTGCCCGTGCCTCTCTTTCGGTCAACCCTACCCGGCCCAGTTCGGGGTCGGTGAACAGGCAATAAACGGCTTCGCGATGTACAGTACTCAGGTTTGCATTTTCGATCAGGTTCTTATATACGATTAGGTGATCGTTCCAGGACACATGGGTAAATTGCGGGCCTCCGTTTACATCTCCCAGCGCGAAAATCCCCGGAACGGTTGTCTCGAGACGGCCATTGACCGGAATAAAACCATGCGCATCCAGGGTTATCCCCGTTGCGGCTACCTGGAGACCGGCGGTGTCCGGTCTTCGCCCGGCGGCCACCAGTACATGGGAAGCGGTGATAACCTGCGTCGGATCGGCCGACTGCAATTCCAGCCTGACGGCATCGCCCTGCGCTATCCGGGCCACCCGGGTGTCCATCAGGATTTGAATACCGTCCTCCTCGAGTATCTTCCGGATCTCGGCGGATATGTCCTCATCTTCCCGGGGTAGAAATTTGCTGCCGCCCTCGATGATCGTCACCTGGCTGCCGAGCCGCCGGTAAAGTTGCCCAAATTCCAGCGCAATATAACCCCCTCCGATGATCGCAAGATGGCCCGGGATCTCGGCCAGGTCAAGAATGGAAGCGGAGGTCAGATAGGGAATGTCGTAAAGTCCGGGGATAGGAGGCAGGAACGGCACGGCGCCCGCATTCAGAATGATATGCTCCGCGGTCATCGTCTCTTTTGATCCGTCCTCTTTTGTGACGGTCAGCTCCTTTTGACCGGTGAAGGATGCCGTTCCGAAGATCAGTTCCAGGTTTGGCGTACTGAGAAGACTTTTGGTGCTGCCTTCGCGCGCGGAAAGGACGACCGAATTTTTTCGCCGGAGGAAGGTCTGTACATCGACATCAAAGCCGCTTGTCCGGATGCCGAAGTCAGCGCTTCTTTTGGTGAGGTACGCCACTCTCCCGGAAGCGATCAGGGTTTTGGTAGGTGTACAGCCGACATTGACGCAGGTACCGCCTACCCATTGCCGTTCGATCAATGCCGTCTTCCAGCCGGCGGCGGCCAGCTTTCTGGCGAGTGGTGTCGCTGCCTGTCCGGAGCCGACCAGGATAGCATCGTATTTTGTCATGAAGATGTATGCGGATTTTAAAGATAGGCAATTTTTGTACCGATCCTCTCACATTCCGTTTCATTCCAGGTACCGGATCATTTCACATACCGGCCAAGCCGAAGGATCAGATCCGGGTCAGGGCAGTTGTTCAGATAGACCTGGCGTTCGGAAAATCGGCAAACGCCGGGATAGTCGCCCTTCCATCCCTGCATATCGGCAATCAGCTGGATGTGCAGGTGCGGAGGCCAGTTTCCATTCTCAAAGCGCATTCCGAATTCGGCGATCACATCGCCTCGCCGGATCGAGGCCCCTTCGTAAAGATTCCTCAGGGAACGGAGACTGAGATGACCATACAAGGTATTAAACCCGATCCCGTCTACCTGGTGCGTGAGGATCAGCGTAGCACCATAATCGCTGTCATTATTGTTGAACGCAAAACTATGTACGATGCCGTCAAGCGGCGCCATAACTTTTGTCCCGGCAGGTCCCCATATATCCAGTCCGAGGTGCAGTCGCCGCGGTTCCCCGCCCGAGGCGAAATGCTTGCTGCGGGCATACAGCGTGCGGTGCTCCCCGTAACCGCCGAACCCGTATCGGGCCCCGTGCAGACGAATATTACGATCGATATACTGCGCAAGGCGCTCCGTATCCGCTATGTCGGCTGACCTGAGCTCCTTATTGTTCGCCGTAAAATCGAACGCGCAGAGACTGTCCTGTACCGGGTCGAAGGGGACCACCGGATGAAAACGGGCACTATGCCTGTTCAACGCCGCCGACAGGGTCGATTCGGTCATACGGTAGCTATACAACCACGTTGATCATCCTGTTTTTGACGTAGACGATTTTTTTTGGCGAGTTTCCGTCGAGCCATTTCCGAACGGTCTCATCGGCCAGCACAATCTCCTCTACCTGTTCCTGAGTGGCATCCAACGCGATATTAAGCTCGGTCCTTGTCTTGCCATTTATCGCTATGGGGTAGTTTTTTGCCGATTCCACGAGGTATCGTTGTTCGACCGCCGGATAGGCCGCATCCAGCACAGACCCTGCATTGCCCATCAGCTGCCAAAGCTCCTCGGCCACATGAGGAGCGTATGGGGCCAGTACGACAACCAGCTTTTCCAGGACCTCCTTCTTATGGCAGTTTAGGTCAATGAGCTCGTTCACGCCGATCATCAGGGCGCTGACCCCGGTATTGAAGGAGAAACGCTCCGTCGCGTCTTCGGTCCGTTTGATCGTCCGGTAGATACACTTCCATTCGGCTTCCGTGGCTTTCTCCGCGGTCCAAACCTTCCCTTTGCTCTCGTCATAAAAGAGGCGCCAGAACTTTCTGAGGAAGCGGAAAACTCCCTCGATTCCTTTCGTATCCCATGGTTTACTTTGCTCCACCGGGCCAAGGAACATCTCATACATCCGGTAGGTGTCGGCGCCATATTTCTTTACCAGGTCGTTCGGATTAACGGTGTTGTATAACCGCTTTGACATTTTCTCCACCTCCGCGCCGCAGATATATTTGCCATCCTCGGGAATGAATTGCGCGTTTGAATATTCAGCGCGCCATCGTCTGAAGGCTTCCATATCCAGTTCAAGTCCGTCCACAATATTTACGTCGACATGCAGCGGTGACAGCGTAACGGATTCCAATTCAATCGACGGATCGTCAAAAATGTTCTGCAATTCACGCGTTATCAGTTCATGGAATTCGGCAGTTCCGTGCATGGCGGCTATCCCCGCAGAAACAAAAATCGGGACATCGGAACCGGGCTCTCTTCCCTTCGCCGCCTCCGCCGGCTTGCCCTTCGTTTCCAACCGGTAGACAAACCGGCTGCTGCCCTGTATCATGCCCTGGTTGATCAGCCGTTTAAAGGGCTCATCGAATCCGATCCAGCCGCGGTCATACAGGAACTTGGTCCACATGCGGCTATAGAGCAGGTGACCGACCGCATGTTCGGCCCCGCCGATGTACAGGTCGACCTGTCCCCAGTAGTCGGAAGCCGCGCGGCTGCAAAAGACGTCCGCGTTATGCGGGTCCATATACCGCAGAAAATACCAGCTGCTGCCGGCGTAGCCGGGCATGGTATTGGTCTCCAGGTGACGGCTGGTCCAGGCAGGTATATTCGCCAGCGGACCCTCCCCTTCGGGGCCGGGACCATAATGATCGATATACGGTAATTCCAGCGGGAGATCCCCGTCAGCGAGCGGGGTGGCAATACGGGCTTCCCCATCCTTGTCCTGTCGCCAAACGATAGGAAATGGTTCGCCCCAGTAACGCTGACGGCTGAAAGCCGCATCCCGCATCCGGTAATTTGTCTTTCGCACACCGATCCCTTTCTCTTCTATTTTGCGGATGGCGATCAGAATGGCATCCTTCATCACAAGACCGTCGAGAAAGTCGCTGTTCTCCAGGATAGCATCCTTGGTCGGGTTGGCATCGAGGCCATTAAAAGCGTCGCCGATAATATTCGTGATGGAGAGCTGAAAAAACTGCGCAAACCGGAAGTCCCGTTCGTCTCCGCAAGGCACGGCCATAATAGCGCCGGTCCCATACCCCGCCAGCACATACTCCGAAGTCCAGATCGGGATGTGCAGCCCGCTGAAGGGGTGGATAGCAAAAGCGCCGGTAAAGCAGCCGGTGATCTTCTTTTCCGCCATCCGTTCCCGCTCGCTTCGGCTTCCGACATACTCCAGGTATTCGTCGACGGTCGCGCGCTGTTCCGGGGTAACGATCTTTCCCAACAGTTCATGCTCCGGGGCGACAACCATAAAATCGACTCCAAAGATCGTATCGGGGCGGGTGGTGTAGACCCGGAGTTTTTCGGTTGACCGGAAGATCTCAAAATCGATCTCGGCCCCAAAACTCTTGCCGATCCAATTGGTCTGCATCTCTTTCATGGCGTCGCTGAAATCCACCTTCTCCAGTCCGTCGAGCAGGCGGTCGGCATAGTCGGTAATCCGCAAATACCATTGACGCAGTTTCTTCTTTATGACGGGGAAACCGCCACGCTCACTTACGCCTCCGACCACTTCGTCGTTGGCGAGTACCGTGCCGAGCGCTTCGCACCAGTTGACCTCTCCATAACCGCAGTATGCCAGGCGGTAACTCATTAAAATTTCCTGCCGCCTGCGCTCATCGTAGTGATTCCAGGCAGCCGCATCAAAGCGGGCCGCCGGCTCGCCGGGGCTGGGGTGGGCGTGATTTCCCGTGTTGGAAAAGATTTCCTCCAGCTCGGCGATCGGGCGGGCCTTTGCCAGTTTGCGGTCGTACCAGCTGTCGAACAACCGGAGGAAGATCCACTGGGTCCATTTATAATAATCGGGATCCGAGGTCCGGAATGACCGGCTCCAATCGAAGGAAAAGCCGATATTATCAAGCTGCTTCCGGAAATTGGCGATATTGTCATCCGTGGAGACGGCAGGATGTATTCCATGGTCAATGGCATACTGCTCGGCGGGAAGTCCAAAGGCGTCGTATCCCATCGGATGCAATACGTTAAATCCTTTCAGCCGTTTATAACGAGCATAGATATCGCTGGCGATATAGCCCAACGGATGGCCGACGTGGAGACCCGCGCCGCTGGGATAAGGGAACATATCGAGTACGTAGAACTTTGGTTTGGACGGATCGTTCGTCACCTGGTAAGTCCGGTCCGCTATCCATTGCCGCTGCCATTTCTTTTCAATATCGCCGAAGTTGTATTCCATAAACCTTGTTGGAAAAAAGTTAAAAGCTGGTCAGGTCCCGAAATAATGCGGACAAACAATCGTTTATTGGGTGTTAACCCAACATTGTCAGGGCATCAAAAATACGGAAAAATTGACCGTGGCAGCCTCGAAAGCGAGACACGAACCCGTCAAAACCGCTATTTTTGCCGGATATCCTGGTAAATCGCATCCGCACAAATAAAACTAAAACATGGCGCAGTTCGGAAAAGGTTACTCCAAGCGGTCCACTCCTTCCTATTTTATGGCGGTTCTGGGTGTCTCCCTGGTGCTGTTCCTGCTCGGGATGCTGGGGTGGATCGTAATCAATGCCAACAAACTAGGTCAAAATTTTCGGGAGAACCTGGAAGTGCAGGTCTATCTGCTGGCCACAGCGACGTCAAAGGACAGCGCCAACCTGGTACAGTTTGTCGCGGCTCAGCCCTATGTAAAATCATATGAATTTATCTCGACGGAAGGTGCGAAGAAACGGTTCGTTTCCGACGGCAACGCCGATTTTTCTTCGGTGCTGGACAAAAACCCCCTGCCGGCAAGCGTCAATTTCAAGGTACGCAGCGAATTCGCCAACCCGGATTCACTGACGAAGATCACGAAAGAGCTCAGCCAGAACATTGCCGTCAGTGACGTCCAGTATAATAAGGCCCTTGTATCCAACCTCGACGAGCGGATCCGGAAGATCAGCTTCATTTTACTCGGAGTGACGGTCATCATTTCGGTACTGGTGATTATCCTCATTGATAATACGATCCGGCTGGCCATGTTCAGCAACCGTTTTATCATCAAGACCATGCAGATGGTCGGCGCCACTCGCTGGTTTATTGCCAAGCCGATGGATATCCGGGCGCTGGTTAATGGGGCTATCAGCGGGCTGATCGCCATTGGCGGGATCATCGGGGTCATCGTTATCGCGGAGCAATGGCTGCCGCCGATGCAGGCACTGCGGGATTATACCCTGTTATCGGTGATGTTTGTAACCATCTTCGTCCTCGGAATCGGCATCTCCTTTATCAGCACACACCGTAGTGTGGTGAAGTACCTGAAAATGAAGCTCGACGACTTGTATTAGGCTTTCGTCCGGCCTCCATCCCGCCCCACAGGCGGGTATTTTGGCCTGTACGGGGATTACCGTATATTGCATCCCCAATAATCACTCAGATCCTCCATGGCAACGACAAAAAAAGAAACGGTTACCCCTGGTTCCAAAGCGGCCAACCCGGCTTCCAGGCCAACCACCTCCGGGCCTAAAACGGTCACCGCCGGCTCCAGGCCCAAGGCTGCCGCGGTCAAAAGCTATTCCAACGCCCCCCTGTTCGGCAAAGACAATTATCGCTGGATGCTGATCGGCATCGCGTTGGTCGCCCTGGGATTGATCCTGATGGCCGGTGGGAAAAGTAAGGATCCGAATGTATTCGATCCGCACCAGGTTTATAGTGTGCGCCGGATCACCATCGCCCCGATCCTGATCCTCGCGGGGTTCGTGATCGAGATCTTTGCAATCTTCAGGAAGGACAAGCCGACCACTCAAGCGTAACCAAATATGACTATCATCCAGGCCATCATCCTCTCCATCGTGGAAGGACTGACGGAGTTCCTGCCTATAAGCTCCACCGCTCACCTGAAATTCGCCAACCCGATCATCGGCGTCAGCTCGACTCCTTTTTCGGATATGTTTGAGATCGTCATTCAGCTCTTTGCGATCCTGGCCGTGGTGGTGGTCTATCGTAAAAAGTTCTTCGACTTTTCCCGCCTCAGCTTTTATATCAAGCTGGTCGTTGCAGTTATTCCGGCGATCGTCTTCGGTTTGCTGCTGAAGAAGCGGATCGACAATGCACTGACCGATCTGCATTTTATTGCCTGGGTAATGGTCGGCGGCGGCGTCATCTTTCTGTTTGTGGACAGGTGGTTCAGACATCCCCGGATCGATAGCGAACGGAATGTCTCCAATGCAGCTGCGTTCAGGATCGGCTGTTTCCAGGTCCTTTCCATCGTATTGCCGGGATTCAGCCGCTCCGGCGCCACCATCATCGGCGGACTGACCCAGGGGTTGACCCGGAAAGCAGCCGCCGAATTCTCGTTCTTTCTGGCCGTTCCAACCATGCTGGCCGCATCGGTCAAGACCTGGTGGGATGTGCATAAGGAGCATCCCGACGTCCTAACAAAAGACAACGCCTCTTTGCTGGCTATAAGCGGTGTGGTGACCTTCCTGGTAGCCATCGTGGTCATCCGGTATTTTATCGGTTTCCTAAAAAAGCACGGTTTCAGGATCTGGGGATATTACCGGATCGTCGTTGGTCTCGCCATGCTGATCTTATTGTGGAGGGGGATCCTGTCATGATCGTCACGGCGCCCAAAAAAGTGATCAATGGTTGGGCCATGTATGACTGGGCGAATTCTGTTTATAACCTCGTAATCACCACGACTTTTTTTCCGATCTATTTTCTGACCTCCACGGAACAGCATTTCAAAAGTACCAATATCCCCTTCCTCGGCCGGACCTTCGACAATAGCGCACTGTATAGTTTTTCGCTGGCCGCGGCCTACCTGCTCATCTCGCTTTTCTATCCCGTCCTGACGTCCATTGCCGACAATCGGGGGAATAAAAAGAATTTCATGCGGTTCTTTTGCTATATGGGGGCCGCGGGCTGCAGCCTGTTATACTTCTTTGACGGTTCGAATCTGGGCTGGGGGATCGGTTGTTTTATCCTCGCGAGCATGGGCTTCGTAGGCAGCCTCGTCTTTTATAATGCCTACCTGCCGGAAATCGCAGCGCCCGAAGATCAGGATGCGGTAAGCGCAAAGGGGTTTTCCTATGGCTATATCGGCAGCGTGATCCTGCAGGTCATCGGATTCGGACTGGTAATGGCCTTCCATCAGGCTCCCATTTCGCTTCGCCTGACCTTTTTGCTGGTGGGGATCTGGTGGGCCGGATTCGCCCAGATAACGTTTGCCGTGCTTCCAAAAAGCCGGGGCAATGCCGCGAGGGTCGGAACGATCTTCCAGGCCGCGTTTTCCGAAGTGCGAAAGGTCTATCGGGAGATCCGGAAGATGTCGGTCCTCAAACGCTTTCTCCGGGGCTTTTTCTTTTACAGCATGGGCGTGCAAACCGTTATGTTGGCCGCCACGCTCTTTGGTTCCAAGCTCTTGCACCTAGACGAGATCAAGCTGATCGTGACCATCGTATTGATCCAGCTGGTGGCTATCATCGGCGCCACCTGGATGAGCAGGCTGTCCGCCAGATACGGCAATCTCCGCGTGCTGATGGGCGTCGTCGTCATCTGGATCTTTGTCTGCGTCTCGGCCTACCTTACCGCCGGCAGGGCGGAAAAGCTGAGCGTCTTCCATGACCGGATCGCGCAGCTGGAGCGGCAGAAGGAGGACCTGGAGGGGCGCAGGACAAAAATGAGCGCGGGCGATTTCGATGTGCAGGACGCGACCGTCGAAGGAGAGCTCTCCCGTTGGAAACTCGACCTGTCGCCACGACAGGAGCCGATCGAATATTCTTTCTACGTGCTGGCCCTGATGGTGGGGCTGGTTATGGGTGGCATCCAATCCCTTAGCCGGTCGACTTACTCCAAACTGATGCCGGAGACAACCGATACCGCCTCTTATTTCAGCTATTATGACCTGACGGAAAAGATCGCCATCGTGATCGGCATGGGTAGTTTTGGCCTGATCACCCAGCAGCTCAGTATGAAGAATTCGGTGATCTCCCTGACGATATTCTTTGTGATCGGCTGGGCCTGTCTCTATAGCGCACGCATCAAACAAAACAAAACCGTCGCTGTCCATGCAAGTATATAGCATTCAAACCGGCTTCTTCAAACTGGATGGGGGCGCCATGTTCGGCGTCGTTCCAAAGTCCCTTTGGAATAAGGTCAATCCCGCCGATGACAACAACCTGTGCAGCTGGGCCTTGCGCTGCCTGCTGATCGAGGCGGGAGACAAGCTTGTCCTGGTAGATACCGGGATCGGGAACAAGCAGGACGCGCGGTTCTTCAGCCATTACCATCTCCACGGTGACGACAGCCTGGACAAATCGCTGGCGTCGCACGGCTTTCACCGGGAGGACATTACCGATGTGTTGCTGACCCATTTGCATTTCGATCACTGCGGCGGGAGCATCGTCCGTGAAGGAGACCGGCTGATTCCCGCCTTCCCCAACGCGACGTATTGGTCGAACAGCAGACATTGGAAATGGGCCATCGAACCCAATGACCGCGAAAAAGCATCTTTTTTGAAGGAGAACATCCTGCCGATCCAATCCAGCGGACAGCTGCGCTTCGTCGATGTTGCGGGGGGTAGCGAAGCGCCGGACGGGCCCCAGGCCATCCTTCCCGGGTTGACCCTTCGACTGGTATACGGTCACACGGATGCCATGATGCTGCCGCAACTCACTTATAAAGGACGGACGCTCGTATTCATGGCGGACCTACTGCCTTCGATCCACCATATTCCGATGCCGTGGATCATGGCCTATGATATGTTTCCCCTGACGACACTGGCCGAAAAGAAAACCTTTCTGGAAGAGGCCGTGGCGGGTGGGTATGTTCTGTTCTTCGAGCATGACCCCCGCCACGAATGTTGTCTCCTGGAGTCAACGGAAAAGGGCATCCGAAGCGGCAAAACGTTCCGGCTCGCGGAGCTCTGACGTTCAATTCCCCTTCCACTCCCACAGCATGGATCGCGGATCGTCGAATCCGGGAATCGGCTGATAGTGCGCTTTCAGAAAACTCATCCACCAGGCATAGGTTGCCGGATTGCGGAACCGCGCCACTTCCACGGCATCCATCCAGATGTAGCGGGTACGGTGCCGCAACAGATCGTCGCCGATGGATCGAAGGGTCGATCCGTTTGCATCCCACCGGTCGTACCACTTCCAGAAGCGTTGATAGATCCACCTCGACGGCGACAAGATCCTGAATTCATTGTACGCATAAACGAACCCGGTATTGCCGACGGTGTACAATTGGTAATCGGCCGGCCGGTGCCCGCGCAGCCAGACAAGGGCGGGCTGCTGCATAAAGGGTCGCCTGCTCAATGGTACCAGGTGGGTCGCATGTTGCAAAGCCGTATAGGTCAGGCTGCAGCACAGCAGGAATGCGAATACCAGTTGGGTTTTGGCGTTGCTGACGATCGGGTCCTCCGCAAAAGCAAACACCGTGAAAAGCAGGATGGGCACGCTGGCGGCCAACGCGACAAAATAGTAGGAGAAGTCTGCTTCGGGCTGTCGGGCGCCCAGCATTTCGCCGCTGAACGACAGCAGGAGGCCCGTGAGCCCCGCCGTGACGATCCCTCTTCTTCTTCTTCGGAAAAACAACGCCCCGACGCCGAGCGCAATCGCGATCATGAACGGGACCTCATAGTTGCCCTCATCGAGCGCCCGCTTGATCGTCCGGAAATGGTCGCCCGGCGAGTCACCTTGCGTCGTATACCAGGAAAGATTGAATTGAAAAGCATCTTCCCACAAATAACCGATCGACCGGGTAATTCCAAAATACAGGAACACGGTGGCGACGACGGCGCCAAAACCGCCGGCCAACCGCAGGAACCGCCCTGGGATCGAGCGTGGCCCGGTAGCCATCCACGAGAAGAGCAGGAACGGGGCAAGAAAAAATACCTGGTCCTGCTGCGTAAACAGGATCAAACCGCCGAGCAGTCCGGCGAGGAAGTCCCGATATCGCGATTTTCCGATCAGTACGCAAAAGAAGATCAGCTGGAAGATGGTCGTATATTCCCTGGTCATCCCGATCCCGCCGCAGATCAGGAAATCCCGCAGCATCAGGTTGAAAAGAAGCGGCAATAGCCAGGGAAAGGGTAGCTTGTACCGCACGCAGGTTTGAAAGAAAATAGTGGTCGCCGTCAGGGCCAGCGCCAGATCGATAAACCAAAGGCCCCAGCTGCCCAGCGGCACACCCAGGAAATACAGGAAGTAGATGATCGGCGGCTTGTGGTCAAAGAAGTCGCGGTATGGGACGTCGCCCCGGGAAATGGCCCATCCGCCATATCGGAACACTTCTTTATCGTCGAGCGGGATATCGACAGGGGGGCAATACAACAGGGTTAGCAAGATGCCTGCCGCTAAAAGAATGAAAAGGGTGCTATAGGTTCGGTTCAACATCTTATCCGGAACAATAGCGTCTGAAAGGCCGCGCGGCCTCGTCTCCGTCGTAAACATCACAGATCCACCAACGCAGTCAGCGGATAGCGCAGGTTTCGGTAATAACTCATATCCACTGACACCTTTCCAACCGTGATCGGGCTTTCGATCCGTACGGCGATATGATTGGGGTCGTCCGTTACCCAGACGGTCATCTTCTCCCCACCTTCGAACATTGTCCCCTTTACCAACAGGGGTTTGAATTTGATCGTCCGGAATTTCGCGTATTTCGTCCGGATGGTCTCTTTTCCAAGGTAGCGGATATAGAGATGATAAACCTGCCGGTCCAGAAACATATCGAAGGGGATCTTGTCGCCAACCTTGTGATGGCTGAAGTCGATATTCCGGGCATAGAAGATCGCGCTCAACACATCCTGGATACAATCGGGAACCTTGTAGACACCCGTGTTCGTGATGGCGGTGTTGGCGGCTTTTATAAATGTGACATTTTCCTTTGTCTTGTAGCCGCCCTCATCCACATCACGAATGAATTTGTAGGGCTGCAGGGTGCCCGTATCGATATAGGATTCGTACCGGTCCCGTACGCGAAAGAATTTGTCCTCGAAAGGAAAGGTCTTCCCGTCACCTATGACATGATAGACATCCTTATGATCGAATTTTTCAAGGAAGGTCGAAAAGCTCGCTTCGCCGGCGGCAATATAGGCGCCGGCCACGGCATAGTATACCCGATACGTGAGCACCTCTCCGGCCTGGAAGGCGGTATTGCGGATGCTGGAGCAGAAAGTCTGGTCCGGCTGACTGGTCGAGTCCTGGAGTCGGCAGAAGCAGGATGAGTCGCCGCCGCGGTGCGGCTTGCGGAGGGAATCTGCATAGGGGGCGGCCTGAGAAAGATCCGTCAACAATAGGATGAAGACCGTAAATAATACTCTCATCTACTTTTGAATAATTTGATGCTTACGATTAACAAACTTCCGATCATTGCCGGTATGACCAGGTTGATGAGCCAGATCGTGAACGAAGTAGCGAAGATCCCGACACGATTGGGACTGAACAATTCCAGCACCTGGATGCTCGCCCCCCACCTCAATCCCAGCTCTGTCAGAAATGTAAACGTCGGGACGACAGCCATGATCAGAAAAACGACGCTCAAGCCTCCACAGACCTGGCCAAATCCCAGCGATACATCAAAAACGGGAAAAACCAGGCTATATTGAATAATAAACACAATATATCGAACAAAAGATAACAACAAAATCCACATCAGGATGTTCCGGTCAAAATTTTCCAAAATCGTTGTGAATACGCCTAATCTCCTGATCCAGCGGAAACTGGCCAGTTTCCGGACCAGGCGGGGAAACCGGAAGTAAAGGATGCCGAGCCCGGGCAACATTAGCCCCGCTATGGCTAATGTAACGGGAAGACCCCATTCCATCCCGGGATGGGCGTGCATGGACTCACGGTGCAACCGTGGCCACAACCAGACCAACCCGATCGTACCTGCAACCAGCGTTACCAGCAGTTGGGCCAGGCTGCCGACCATCGTAAGGGAAATCGCGGCAACCCTGCGGCCTTCCTTCACGTACAGGATACGACCTAAATATTCGCCCATGCGGTTTGGTGTAAACGACGCCATGGTCGCGCCGGTGAATATGGCCCTGAATGCGTCTTTGAAGCGGATGCCGCCGTCGGGTCGCATCAGCAGTTGCCACTTCCGGGCTTCTATGCCCCAATTGACCGGCATCAGCAAAAAAACGAGCCAAAGCCTCCATCGAGCGGGGCCATTGATCGCGAGAACAACCTGGTCGAGAGAAGTTCGCCAATCGGCTTGACGGGTGATCTGCTGCCAGATGAACCAGGTCAGCACCAAAAAGACAAGGGGGCCAAGTATATAGTTGGCTATTATTTTGATATTTTTGTTCAACGTCCGATCGATCGGCTTCAAAAATAATCTTCCTGGTGCAAACGCCGTCCAAAATAATTCTTGGTATCGATCCCGGTACGGTCGTCATGGGATACGGATTGATCGAATACAAGGGGAACCGCCTAAGCCTGATCGAAATGGGAGCCGTTCGGTTGCCGGCCAGACAGGACAATTACGAACGACTGAAACTGATCCATCAAAAAGTCCAGGAGCTTATCGGGCGATTTACTCCGCAGGATTTTGCTATCGAGGCGCCATTCTTCGGCAAGAACGTCCAAAGCATGCTTAAGCTGGGAAGAGCGCAGGGCGTAGCCATCGCTACCGCCATGCATGCCGGGATCCCGGTGACGGAATACTCGCCAAAAAAAGTCAAGCTGTCCATAACGGGAAACGGTAACTCGGAAAAGCAACAAGTGTGGAAAATGCTCCAGCGCATCCTGCAGCTGGAAGGGGAGCCCGGCCGGTATGATGCAAGCGATGCGCTGGCGGTAGCGGTCTGCCATCATTTTCAAAACCAGACGGCAAAACTGATCGCGTCAGAGGTCCGGAGAAAGACGGTTGCAAGCGGAAGACGCGACAAGCCGGGCAGCTGGGAGGAATTCATCCGGCGGAACCCGGGTAAAGTGATTTGATCCTTATGTTCAAACAAATATTGACTGGCGCCTTCCTGCTGGGCGCATCGTCGAGTTATTCCCAAATGAATTCACCGAACCGGTATAAAGACGAAGTATTTCCGGACATTTCCGTTGGAAAGAATCTGTCCTATTCCCCGAACGCTAAAATATCCGCACATCGGTTCGATTGGTACGAAGCGATCGGGGATACGGCCGCTTCGCGGCCGCTTGTCATCTGGATGCACGGCGGGGGCTTCAAATTCGGGTCGAAAAGTTTGCGGAGCATCCGGCTTTGGAGTACGTATTTCGCAAAAAGGGGATATGTGTGCGCCGCCATCGACTATCGGCTCGGCAAAAAGGACTTTCGTTTTGACTTTACCGACCTGGTCAGAAACTGCCACCTCGCCGTTCAGGATACAAGGCTGGCGATTGCATATTTTAAGGCCCATGCCGCGCGATTCCGCATTGATACGGGTCATATTATCCTCGCGGGCAATTCGGCCGGCGGGATGATGGCGCTTCAGACCGCATACAGCAGCGACGCGGACCTGTTGAAATTATTGGGCAGGCCGGACAGTGCCGGGGCTTCACATGCGATCGACCCCGGTGGCGTTGCCGCTGTCGTAAATTTCTGGGGTGGCATCTTCGATCCCGACTGGCTCAGGAACGCGCGCGTGCCGATCGTCAGCGTCCATGGGCGTCTGGATAATATCGTCCCCTATGACCACAGAGGATTTCCCCTGTTCGGTAGTGCAGCCATCCATCGTGTCGCAGATTCCCTTGGCATCCCCAACCGGTTAAAAACATATGATGAATATTCCCATGAATTGCAACGGCGGTTCAATCCGGTGATCGCCAGTCGACCAACCCAAAAACGGTGGTTGGAAGCAGCCCGGTTCGCCGCGGATTTTCTTTATGTGGAGCTTTTTGAAGGCAGACGGTAGGACCAGGCAACATACCGGTCGTGATGCGCAAGCGATACGGGAATATCCAGGAGCCGATCGCCGTCCCATAGCTCCGGCGGACCATCCGGAGCCTTGACGATGCGGAGCGCGGCGCCGGGGAAGACCGCCGACAAAGATTGCAGGGCAAATATCCGGGCGGTGGCAGACTGGATCGGGTAGTCGGAACTGTCGATGGAATGAAGCCCCCACCGGGTATGCATAAAATTCTCTTCTTCGCTGACCACCGTCAGGATCGTTTCGTCACTAAGAAAAGATCGGGAATACAGGACCGCCCCGCCGTAGCTGACCACCCCTTTATAATACCCGTCATGGCGGAACAGCCGGTCAATCGGGATCTTCAACGGGGCAAAGACCAACCGGCGGTCCGATCTGCTGGCATATTTGTAAACGGATTCTTTTACAGACCAGCATAACCAAACAAAAAAAGGAAGGGGAAGCCCTGTCACACCCTGGTGCCGGAGTTCTACGGGCGACAGAACCCGGGAATAGAAGCGATATTGACCTGTGCGGTCCGCATCCGTCAAAGCCAATGCCACGATATCGTTGCCTGTGCTCATCCACCGATCGATTAGGAGATCTTTTCCGCGATCGCATTGATACAATCACCCACGGTAACGATCTTCTCGGCCGAATCGAAATCTATTTCAATATTATATTTTGCTTCTGCGTCAATAATGATGTCGACCAGGTTAGCTGAATTGATCTTCAAATCCTTGACAAGACTGGTATGCTCATCGATATTCTCCAGCAGCTCTTTGTTTTCGGTGTAGGGGTACAGAACCTTCTTAAGTTCCTCCAGAATTGCTCGTCTCTCCATTTTTTATTTGAATTTTGAAAAAATTAAACACGCGTTGACGTCTCCAAAGCCAAAATTTGCTTTTGCTACCGTCCCGATCTCTTTTTCGATCATCTCAACCGGTAAGCAATCAGGGTCGATCTGGCGAAGGATCTCGGGATTGGGATCGTCAAGGTTGACATTAGGGTGGATGAATTGATGTACGATCTGCAAAACTGCCGCTACCGATTCGATCGATCCTGCCGCACTCAACGAATGTCCGATCATTGATTTCAACGAATTGACCGGCGGGAAATTACGACCATTTCTATCAAGTGCCAAGCACCAGTTCTGAATTTCCATGGTATCGGCAGCAGTCGCCGTCAAATGGCCGCTGATCAGATCGATCGCCTGCGGGTCGATTTTTGCGTCGTCGACGGCATCCCGAATACACCGGATCACCCCCGGCGACGCCGGGGCCGTCATGGACCCGCCGCTGCGCTGACCGCCTGAGTTGCACGCTCCGCCAAGCAATTCCGCATAGATCCTGGCACCACGGCTCAGCGCATAGTCCAGATCTTCCAGGATCAACGCGCCGGCGCCCGATCCCGGAACAAATCCTGCCGCTGTCTGGCTCATCGGCCGGGACGCTTTTTCCGGAGTCGCATTGAACTTCCGGGAAAGAATACGCATGGAATCAAATGCGCCGAAAATATAAGGGTCCACATGTTCACTGCTCCCCACTACCATCCGCCGGGCCGCTCCCTGCCGGATATATTCATACCCCATCAAAATGGCTTGCGTCCCGGTGGCACAGGCGGCAGACGTGGCGATGATCCGGTTTCCAAGTCCCAACCTTCCTGAGATATAGGCAGTTATGCTGCTATTCATCATTTGCTCGATCACTCTGGAACCCAGTTTCTTGGCTTCCCCGGCGTCTACGCGGGTGTAGATTTTTTTGACCACTTCGCATTCCGATACGCTGCTGCCGAACACGCACCCGGTATCCCAGTGCGTATCATTCCCCCCGATTGTATTTCCCGCGTCCGTCCACGCATCCAGCGCCGCCATGATCCCGTATCCAAGCGCATGACCCTGCAGGCCATGAAACGTGATCTCCGACACATATCCCTTCAGCCGGTCCCATTCGAAGGCAGGCGTGCCCACCACCTGGCAATTGAAATGCAGGTCCCTCAAAACCGGGTCATACCGGATGCCCGAGACGCCGTGACGGATTGCGTCTAAAAATGCAGGGATGCCAACACCGTTCGGAGATACCACACCCATTCCTGTAATGACGACCCGCCGACTCATTATATCCTGTTTTTCATTTAGTTAGTTGTTTGATCATCCCGGCAAAAATACCCTTCGCAATTTGCTCTCCTTCTGCATTCTGCATGACGACCTTGCATTTCAGCTTGTCAAAACGGAAATAGACCTTCTCTGAAATTACGGTAACGGTTTGTCCCGGCAAGACCATCTTGAGAAAGGAAACGTCCGCCGAGGTCAGCAATGGAAAAATAGGAACCGGGCTTGCGGGCTGGTGGACCGCCGTGGCCTTTGCCGGTTCGGCCGTCACAAGAAAAATACCCAGCACAACCAACCCGATCTGCGCCATGATCTCGGTCAGAATGGCTCCCGGGGTAACCGGGTTCCCGGGGAAATGATCGTGATAAAAAAAGGCATCCGGCCTCAGGGTATAATGCCCGATCACTTTGTCCGGATGGAGAAAAGAGATCTCGTCGACAAAACGAAAAGAAGACTTATACGGGAGGCGATCGAGAATATATTGGTAATCCATGTTATTTTTGTTGTGCCGCTATCTACCGGCAATGCTCGCCGCCATCCACCGGAATTATGGAGCCATTTATCCACGACGCTTCGTCCAGGCAAAGCAAATAAATTACGCCCGCCACGTCCTCCGGTTTCGTCGTTCTGCCCAGGGGATTCCTACCCGTGGCCAACTGGAGTAGCCGATCGCTGTCGGGGATCTTCCGCAAGGAGGGCGTCGCGGAGATCCCGGCTTGTATAAGATTGGTCTTCAGTCCATGTTTCCCAAACTCAACGGCCATATAGGTCACGAGGCTCTCGAGGGTGGCTTTTGCGATCGAAACGGCCGCATAACCATCCCAATATTTATGAGCCCCTTCGCTTGTCAGGCCGATAATCCGGGCATCTGCCTGGAAATGTCCTTCTTTCAGCAGGAGTCTTGCCCAGTCGAGCAGACTGGTGGACATGGCATAGGTGGTGAACCGGATGTCCTCCACGCTCAGGATTTCAGCTTCCGGCGCATCGGTCAGCGGCTTGAGATTGCCTCTTGCGATGGAATGCAGCAACAGCCTTACGGTATGTTTGCGCTCCGCGCGGACGCTGAATTGCTCCATAAAGCGCTCCCGCGAGGCCGGCTCCAGCGCATTCATATTGTAGGCATCGATCCGAATGCCCGCCTCCTCAGCCAGCCGCGCCAACTTCTCCTTCAACAATCGATCGGCGGCGCTTGTTTCGCGGTACAGAACGGCGAGATTCATGCCATGCGCCGCCAGCTTTTCAACCGTAGCATGACCAAAGCCGCTTGAACCCCCCAGGATGATCGCCCACTGACCGTTAAATTGTTTGCTCATTGGTAACCCACAAAAATAATGAAAGTTAATTATTTATATTTGCCCCAATACCTTCCGGCAATGAAACAGGTCGCCCTAGTCGCTCTTTTGGTTACGCTGTCCGGATCAACCCTCCGGGCCAGGCCCCCGTTCCAGACCGTTGACAAACCGGGGCTCTATGCAGCCTTGGCTTCCGGTAAGCTGGAAGCGATCGACAAGGAGCTGACCATCGTGGCCGCCTCCTCCATCCGGGAAAAGGAGGCCTACACCGGGGCGCTGTTAATGAGAAAAGCGGGTTTGCTGACCTATCCCAGGGAGAAACTCAATATCTTCAAATCGGGATATATCAGCCTGGAGGGCGCCCTGGCAAAAGACAGCAGTAACGTCGAATATCATTTTCTCCGGCTGATGATCCAGGAGCACGCACCCCGGATCGTCCATTACGACAAAGACCGGGAGAAAGACAGCCGGATGATCATCCAATCCTTTCCAACCTTACCGCCGGCGCTGCAAAAAGCGATTCTAAACTACTGTCCGAATTCAAAACTGTTACACGAAAGGGAGCTGAATGGGTAAAAAAGTTTTGGCCATCTACTATTCGCAATCCGGGCAACTGGCGGCGATTGTCGACAGGTTGACTGCACCGCTGGCCGAAGCCGGGGCCTGCGTGGAACATGTCCGGATCGAACCGGCGCCGGATTACCCTTTCCCCTGGACGACCGATCGTTTTTACTCCGTGATGCCTGACTGCGTGCTCGGCGTTACCGGCAAACTGATGCCGTTCACCCTCAAAGAAACCCGCTATGACCTGGTCATCCTGGGTTACCAGGCGTGGTTCCTTTACCCCAGCATTCCCGTGAATACGTTGCTTCATGATCCGGTCGTCCGGGGGCTGTTAAACGACACGCCCGTCGTGACCATTACCGGCGCCAGGAATATGTGGCTGAATACCTTCCTGGAGTTGAAAAAACTGCTCCATTCGGCTGGCGCCCGGCTTGTGGGCAACATCGCACTGATCGACCGGCATCCCAACCATATCAGTTTTGTGACGGTACTCCACTGGCTGCAGGGTGGAAAAAAGGACCGGTATTTGAATATCTTTCCCTATCCGGGCGTATCGGCGGCGGACATTGAACATACATCGGTATTTGGAAATGTCATTGTACCGCATTTGATGAAGGACGACTGGTCCGGTCTGCAGGATGAATTGGTCCGCCGGAAGGCCGTCAACACCCGTTATTCCCTGCTGCGGCTGGAATCGATCGCGATCCCGACCTATGAGAAATGGGCCCGGTTCATCGTCAAACGGAAAAAAAGAAACGCATGGCTGACGGTATTCAGATATTATC
>DATJWK010000149.1:0-39852 GCA_035501395.1 Puia sp. | reverse complement strand
ATGAGTTTTCGGCATTCTTCCAGCAGCTGCCCGTTGTCAAACAACCGGTGGAGCAACCGATAGTCCTGCTGCGACGTCATGATGCGCTCGAACAGGTCGATGCTGTCCAAAAAGATCATCATGAGTATCCTGCCCGTATGCGTCGACTCCTTGACGATCTTCCTGCTTTTGAAAATGAGCTCCCGGGTGAGGTCCTGCTTCTCCTGGATACTGACCTGGCTTTCCAACAGCTGCCGGTAACTCCTGTCGTAGTCCACATGCCGGGAATAAAACGACGCCTTGATGCGTAAATATCCCGCTGTCGCCTGAACGCAGTCACCCAATGCCTGTTGCACGAGCTTATACGGCCGGAAACTATACAGCAGCAGCGACAATATCATATACCAAACGCCGCCGGCCAATACGAATAATGCGTTGTATAGAACGTTCCATCCGTGCAGCGGATGATCGATATTCAATACCATGACCAGCAGGGCATTGACCCCGATCGAAGCGGCCCGGTTGCCATAGATGCTCATCAGGGAGAATATAAAACAGAAGAGTAGCACGATCAGACCCGTCCAGCCAGGCGAATCATTCGCCCAACCGGTGATAAGCGAAACAAAAAAAATAATTAATATACAGGCAATCATCCCATTACGTCGATGGTGGATCGGACCGGGATTATCCGTATTGGCGACACACATCGCCCCGATCGAAACGACGATCCCCGTAGACAAATTATGGAGATAGCCGAGCAGGATGGCCGGCAGCGTTATACCTGCAGTAATACGTATCGCCCCATTTAAATAATGGCTATTGATAAAACGCTTATATTCCCGGACATAATCCATGTACTAAATGAAAATACCGGCAAATTATAATAAACAAATTTTCACGCCATAACTTTTGTAAATTAGTTTTGTGCGACTCAAGACCGTGACATGAGAATAACTGCGCTATTCCTATTGGTTTTCTTTTCCTATGGAGGGATTCAAGCGCAGGAAATAAGCGGAAATGTGATAGACAGTTCGGGTAAGCCAATCCCATTCGCTACGGTCGTACTGAAAAAAGCAAGCGATTCCGCCGACGCCAAATACACCACTTCCGATCTCAACGGCCAATACGAAATATCCCTCGTCCCTGCCGGTCACTATTTTATCAGCATCGCTGCCGTCGGCTATTTTCCCGCCGCTTCAGCCGTTTTTGATATAAGAGGCGGCAGCATCCGCGTCGCCCCCATTACCGCCCGATTCAAAGGCTTGTTAACGGAGGCCCGCGTAACGGCGATCAAACCGCTGTTGCAGGTGCAGCGGGACCGGATCATTATGAATGTGGAAGGAAATATCAACGCTATCGGCGAAGACGCTTTCAGCTTGCTCCGTAAATCACCCGGAGTAACCATCGACAACAATAATTCCATTAGCCTCGGCGGAAAGGCCGGAGTCAGGGTCTATATCGACGGCCGGCCTACCTATCTTTCCGGAAATAACCTCGCACAATACCTGGGGACCTTGCAGTCGTCATCTATCGAATCCATAGAGATCATCCCAAACCCGTCATCACGCTATGAAGCCGAGGGGAGCGCGGGGATCATCAATATCCGGCTGAAAAAGGACAGGTCGCTCGGCACGAATTTTACCGCCTCCGCGGGATACAACCTGGGCACCTACAGTAAATACAACGCCGGTGTCAGCTTCAACCACCGCGACAGACACCTCAACTTCTTTGGCGACTACACGTACCATAACGCCACGACCCTGATGAAGAGCGTATATGACCGGACACTTCCCGACACCCTTTTTCTTCAACAGACCGTCCTGACGCAAAGCCAGGTCAGCCAGACAATGCACCTGGGTTTGGACTGCTTCATAACAAAAAAAAGTACGCTCGGAGTGCTGATCGGAAGTTCCTTCCGCACCGACAGCATCCGAACCAACAGCAATACGCCGATCATTTATCGTCCAACCAACGCCACCGACCGGCTCCTGGTGGCGGATAACCGCACCAGCAAGCTCCAGGATAACTATAACTTCGACCTCAACTACCGGTACGCCGGCGCCAACGGCCGGGAACTGGAATTAAATGCGGACTACGCGCTGTACCGGCTGCGGAGCGACCAGTTGCAACCAAATAATTATTTCGATTCCTCCGGTCGTCACTTTCTTTACAGCAATAGCTACAATATCCTCTCACCGACAAATATCGACATATATAGCTTTAAGGCCGACTATACCCTGAATTGGCTAAGCGGTCAGCTTTCCGTTGGAACCAAGTTCTCCTATGTCACCAGCGACAACAACTTTCTCGAATATGACCTCATCCCTTCGGGGAAAGTACTCGATTCCCTGAGCAGCGACAAATTCAACTACCGGGAAAATATAAACGCTGCCTATCTCACCTACAACCGGTCCTTTAAGAAAGGGTTGAACCTGCAGGCAGGGCTGCGGGTGGAAAACACAAACGGTAAGGGCAGCTCGACCGGCTGGCAGCAGGGGGTGACAGACTATACCTTCTACGATTCTGCCTATCCCCGCCACTATACGGATCTCTTCCCGAGTGCGTCCCTGGTCTGGAAGGAGTGGAGCTTCAGCTATACTCGCCGGATCGACCGGCCGGGCTACCAGGACCTTAATCCATTTGTCTTTAAGATCGACGATTATACCTTTTCAAAAGGCAACACGCAGCTGAGGCCGCAATACGCCGACAACCTGAGCCTCACCTGGTCTTATAGATACGCCCTTTCGGCCACCCTGAGCTATAGCCATATCGGCGATATGTTTACCAGTGTTCCGGATACGATCGACCGCTCTAAAACGGTGACCGCCCAGGTCAATCTGACCACGCAGGAGACCATGGGCCTCAATGTCAGCTACTCCTTTCAATATAAATGGTACAGTGCCTTTATAAACGTCAACGGATTCTATGCCGTGCACAAAGCCAACTTCGGCCCAGGACAGATGATCGATCTGCATGTCTTCAATACAACGATTGTTTCACAACACAATTTCCAGCTTGGCCGGGGATGGTCCGCCAGTGTCTCCCAATTCTACGCGTCGCCAAATCTCTGGGAGGGTACGCTTCGCAGCCATACCTGGTGGAACGTGGAAGGCGGTGTGCAAAAGCTTTTCTGGAATGGCCGGGCAACGGCAAAAGCCTCCGTCAGCGATATCTTCAATACCTTTCATTGGGCCGTGAACAGCAACTTTTCGGGCCAGTACCTCTACAGTGCGGGGACATCGGAAACCCGGCTGTTGAAATTGACATTTATTTACCGGTTCGGCAACAACCAGGTCAAGGCGGCCCGCCAGCACCTGACCGGCACCGAAGACGAAAGCAACCGGGTCAAAAACGCTCCTTAATTCTTCTTACCTTTACCGGCTCGCAGCGGAGCGCCGCGGCGGCAGCCAAATCTGTATGCAAAACATCATCGAAGAGATCAGGGAGCTTTTTTTGACCTATAGCCGATACCCGATAACCGGGCTGGACCTTATCCCCCAATCCGGCAGCAATCGCATCTATTTTCGCATCCGGACAGATGAGCGTACCTATATCGCGACCTACAACGAAAATATCCGCGAGAACCGGACCTTTATTTATTTCAGCCGGCATTTCCGGGAAAAGGGCAGTCCCGTGCCGGAGATCTATTTTGTGAATGATGCGTGCACGATCTATTTCCAGGAAGATTTCGGGGACCTTTCCCTGCTGGCGGAATTGGAAAAACAAGGACACAATGATGCGGTGCTTTCCCTCTTCAGGCAAAGCCTGCAAGAGCTGGCCCGGTTGCAGATCCTCGGCGACGAAGGATTGGACTACGACCAGACCATCACTTCGCGGGAATTCGGGAAGCAGGCCATTCTCAGCGACCTGCTCTATTTCAAATATTATTTTCTGGATACCTTGCAAATCCCCTATGACAAGGAGCGCCTGATCGACGACTTCGAGGGGTTGAGCGGCTATCTCACCCGGGCCGACCATAAATATTTTCTTTTCCGCGACTTTCAAAGCCGGAATATCCTGCTGAAGGACGGCCAGGTCCATTTTATCGATTTTCAGGGCGGGATGAAAGGCGCGCTGCAATATGACGTCGCCTCCCTTCTCTGGCAGGCTAAAGCCGAATTATCGGATGAATGGAAGGATGCCCTGCTGGGTCACTATATGGATTGCGTGGATCGATTGCTGGGAAAAAAGATCGACCGCGAATCATTCGTTGCACAATACAATGGCTATGTCCTGATCCGGCTGCTCCAGGTCCTTGGGGCATATGGCTTCCGCGGTCTTTTCGAACGGAAAGCGCATTTCCTGATCAGTATCCCGCTCGCCTTAAGAAATTTGAAATGGTTCGTTGATCACCGTCAGACCGGGATCGCCCTGCCCGAATTCGACCGCCTGCTGGCCCTGGTCGTCCACGATGACGTCATCGGTCGTTTCGAACCCGTACAAGCCGATAGCAATACCCCCCTCGTCGTCCACATCCGTAGCTTTTCCTACCGAAAAACGATCCCGGCGGATGAAAGCGGTAACGGCGGCGGCTTTGTTTTCGACTGCCGCGGGATCCTCAACCCGGGCCGGATTGAAGCGTTCAAGACCCAGACGGGACGGGACAAACCGGTGCGGGACTTTCTCGAACAACAGACAAGGATGCCGGAATTCCTCAATGGAGCATACAATCTCGTCGATATCTCCGTGGAAGATTATATAAAAAGGGGGTTTTCGAGCCTCTGCATCAGCTTTGGCTGTACCGGCGGCCAGCATAGGAGCGTCTATGCGGCCGACGCGCTGGCCCGTCACCTTCGAAACAAATATCATGTAAAGATCGACCTGCATCATATCGAGCAGGAGACGAAGAATTGGGTGAATTGATTCCTATGTATTACCTCGTGTATGGTCTGTTGTACGGGATTTCGCTTCTGCCGACATGGCTCCTGTACCGGTTTTCAGACATGATCGCTTTCTTCCTTTACTCCGTGATCCGGTACCGGCGGAGAGTGGTCATGGACAACCTGCTGACCGTTTTTCCGGAAAAGACCCTTCGGCAGCGACGTCGGATCGCCCGGCAATTCTACCGGAATTTTACCGACAGTTTTTTCGAAATGGTCAAATTGCTTTCGGCAGACGATAAGTGGCTGGACAAGCACTTCGTGATCGACAATCCGGAGGTCATGGAGGGCTTTGCTGCGCAGGGACGGAAGATCCAGCTCTTTCTGGGCCACCTGTTCGGCTGGGAGGTTGCCAACCTCGCGATGCCCCGGCTTACCCGGTTCAAATTTATCGTCGTCTACATGCCGGCCACCAGCGCGACGATCGAGCGGTTGCTTCGGCGTCTCCGGGGCCGTACGGGCACCGTCCTGTTGCCCGCCACCCGGATGCAGCGGGCGATGTTCCCTTACCGCAACGATGTTTATGCCCTGGCGCTCGTCGCGGACCAGTCGCCAAGCGGCCCCGAAAATACGTACTGGCTGAACTTTTTTGGCCGCCCTACCGCTTTCATCCGCGGCGCGGAAGGCGGTTCCCGGACTGGAGATACCCCGGCCGTTTTCGCGCGCGTCTACAAAAGCGGCCGTGGCTGCTACCGGGCTGAACTCACTACCATTGCCGATCAACCCGCCCGGCTGCCGGATGGCGAACTGACCCTCCGCTACCGGGATCTGCTCGAGGCAGCGATCCGGGAACAACCCGCGTCCTGGCTGTGGAGCCACAAACGGTGGAAATTTGCCTGGAACGAAACCTATGCTCCCTATTGGATCGATAAGCCGAAAAGTTAATCCCGCCGATACCGTTTTGCTTTTCGGGAATTTATAATACATTTACTAAGCATCACCCAGAATACCCTCATTCCGTCCCCGATCGTCCCATCCATCATTCCGTCCCCGATCGTCCCATCCATCATTCCGTCCCAGCATCTTCCCTTCTCTCATTCCGTCCCGCGAACAGGGTTAGGTTTTCTGATTAGCAGCCAGAACCAATTAAACCTAAACCCCCAACCGGATGACAAATTGTAAACCCGGAATCGCACTGGTCGATGATCACGCTTTACTCCGCAGCGGATTGGCCGGCATGATCCGTAGCTTTCGTCAGTATGATGTTCTCTTTGAAGCCTGCGGAGGATTGGACCTGATCCGGCAACTGCAGCATGCGCGTCGCCCAGACCTCGTCTTGCTCGATATCAGCATGCCGGAAATGGACGGCTGCGAGACCGCCAGTTGGCTCAGACTTCACCACCCGGAGATCAGGATCCTGGCGCTTTCGATGTACGATGCGGAAAGCGCGATCGTCCGGATGCTTCGCAACGGCGCCAAAGGCTATATCCTCAAAGATTCCGTTCCGGAAGAATGGAGGCTGGCACTGGAATCCGTTATCCACAAAGGGTTCTATGCGGGACATCCTTGTCGTCCGCTGCTGGTGCTGAATGAACGGGAGTTGGAGTTCATGCGGCTGGTTTGTACGGAGTGGACCTACAAGGAGATCGCCGACCGGATGTATCTGAGCCCGCGCACGATCGACGGTTACAGAGACGCGCTGTTTGAAAAATTGAACGTTCGGACACGGGTCGGTCTGGCGATGTTCGCGGTGAAAAGCGGGATCGTCAATATCGATCCGATCACGACGACGGTTCTATGGCAGGAAAAGGAAGCACCAGGGAAGCCGCGTCCGGTGAGCCGGCTGGCCGCACGCTAGTTCAGCACGCTGTTGTCTTTGACGAGCTCGATGCCTTTTTGGTCGCGGATCAGCTGCCAGCCCCCCGTTACGTTGCGAAGATTGTGTATCCCCTGGCGTTTTAACAGCGACGCCGCAATCACACTGCGATAACCGCCTCCGCAGTAGACGTAGAGATTGAACCGCTCGTCCAGGTTGGCCATGCTGCCCGGATCGGCAAGGTCCTGCAGCGGGATATTGATCGCGTCCTTTACGTGGCCGTCTGCGAATTCCGTCTCCCGCCTGACATCGATCACCAGGAGGTTTTCATCGAATGGGATATCCATCGCCAGTTCGTCCGGCAGGACGTCGATCACCATATCGATCGGTTCTCCCGCTTGCTGCCAGGCCGGATAGCCCCCTTGCAGGAAACCCTTCACCTTGTCGAATCCGACCCGGGCGAGACGGATGACACTTTCCTTCTCTTCCCCCGGAGCGGTGATCAACACGATCGGTTTGTCAAATGGTAACAAACTCCCGGCCCATTCCGCAAATCGACCATCCAATCCGATGCTGATCGAACCGGGTATGAACCCCGCTACAAACACTTCGGAGGATCGCGTATCCAGGAGGACAGCCTCCTCCTCGCTGATCCACTTCTTGAATCCGGCCAGGTCCAACGCCTGCAGACCGCTTTCCAGGACTTCCTCCAGGCTGTTGTATCCTTCCTTATTGATTCGGGCATTGATCGAAAAATAAGAAGGCGGAGCATCCAGCCCGTCCGTCACCGCACGAATGAATTCCTCTCTCGAACTTGCCCGCAACGCATAGTTGGTTTCCTTCTCCTCCCTCAGGGTACTGTATGTACTGGGCCCGAGGTTTTTTCCGCAACTGCTGCCCGGCCCATGGGCCGGATAAATGATCGTCTGCTCGGGCAACGGCAGAATTCGGGCCTGTAAAGAATCATACAGCATTCCCGCCAGCTCTTCCCGCGATAAGTTTCCGCTGCTCAGGTCGGGCCGGCCTACGTCCCCCACGAACAACGTGTCGCCCGTGAAGAGGGCCGGGGCGTCGCTGTCGGGCATCCGGACGAGATAACAGGAGGACTCGATCGTGTGACCGGGCGTATGCAATACTTCGATCGTACACCCGCCAAGATGAAAGACTTCACCGTCAACCGCCTTATGAATAGGAAAATTCGTCTCTGTACGAGGACCGTAGACGATCGGAGCACCGGTTGCCTTTGCCAGATCAAGATGGCCGCTGACAAAATCGGCGTGAAAATGTGTCTCGAAAATATACTTTATGGATGTCCTCCGCTCCCGGGCAAGATCCAGGTATACGTCGATATCCCGCAGTGGATCGATGATCGCCGCCTCGTCGCCGCTTTCGATATAATACGCAGCCTCACTTAAACACCCGGTATATAGTTGCTTGATGAACATAACAATGCTTTTAAGGCCGCCCGAAAGCGGCGATGCAAAGTTAGTCAATTCCTGAACGGGGTGCAAACCGGTGACTAATCGATCAATTCGTCGACGCATTTCATGATCTCACCGAGCCGGTCGTGATTGATAATGTAGTAGATGAATTTCCCATCGCGCTGGGTTTTGACGATACCGGCTCGCCGCAATATGGCAAGATGCTGAGAAGCAACTGATTGCTCTAATCGGAGGTGAACATAGATTTCTGTTACGGTCAGCTTCTTGTTTTCATCCAGCAAACGGATGATCTGCTGACGCAATTTGTGATTGAGCGCTCTTAAGATCAGTGCCCCTTTCTTCAGATTCAAAAAGTCGACCTTTACAGGGGCGCCATCGGCGCCTTCTGCATTCACCACCATCCAATAGCTATTATTGTTCATCGTTAAGCTCATGAGCGATTTCCATTTTAAGGTTTCAAGAAGATACGAGACCGTTTGGCAAATGTAGGATCAACTCACGTAATATAATGACTGAAATCGGTTTATATGATAATATAGTCATTTTTTGGTATGAGTGTGGAATTCCTTTATATAAACGGGCTCACTGTAAACAACACCGGTGAATTTTCGCTGCAAATATCGTAAAAA
This sequence comes from Puia sp., assembly GCA_035501395.1. Lineage (GTDB taxonomy): Bacteria > Bacteroidota > Bacteroidia > Chitinophagales > Chitinophagaceae > Puia. The sequence goes on along the minus strand of DATJWK010000149.1, from coordinate 31,166 downwards.
AGACAATTTACCCAGATATCCTACATCATAGGACGAGTTTTCAAAAGCGGCACCGGGGGCAGTAATTAGCGGTTTACACTTATAACTTCCTTCGCCAAAAAACGACACCCGGCGGGTAGACAAAAATTCAGAAAATGATTCTTCATCGATGACAAGGGCCGTTGGCTGCAACAATATACGGCCGTCCTTTTCATATACGGCGGTGAACACTTCCATGCGTCTTGCGTCGATCATGGGACATAGCAGGTCGGCTGACGGTAATTGTTCTGTTGCCGCAAATGCCATCATACTCAGCGTATTCTCCGCGATCAGCGGAATGCCGAGCGCATAGCAAAACCCTTTGGCAGCGGCCATTCCCACGCGTAACCCGGTGTATGAGCCCGGTCCCGCCGTTACCGCAACCGCCTGCAGGTCGCGCGGCGTAAGACCGGTTTCCGCCAACAGCTGCGCGATTGCCGGATGAAGCCACGCCGAATGATTCTTCTGATCCTGGCTTTCTGCCAGCGCCATTACGGTTCCCTCCTTCGACAAACAGACACCTGCCGTTGCCATCGATGTGTCGATATTCAGAATGACCGCCATGCGTTCCCGTTTTTGATCAAAACGACCCGGAGTGTCCTATCATTCTTTTTAATCATATTTTAATGCCGTCGCTTGCTTTTTTCAGGCTCTCCGCCGGAACATACCGGGGATCGGTTTTGCTGAGCGCATCCAACAATCCGACGATCCGCCGGAGCCCGATATGTTCTCCCCACTCGAACGGTCCCATCGGATAATTGGTGCCTAGCTTCATGGCCGTATCGATCTCTTCCTTGCTGCTCACCCCATCCTGCCAGGTATACCAGGCCTCATTGATCAATGCCGCCAGGATGCGTGCGGTGATCATCCCGGGAATATCCGGCGCTAGCCGGTATGCGCTGCCGAGCCGGTCATACAGCTCCCCGACCCGCGTCGCCACCGACACATCACCTGCCGCCACTTCATGCATCGCACGCTCCGCCATTCCAGGCCAGCCATTTATCCGGATAAAATGCCGCCCGATCTCCGCGGTGGTATGCACCACCTCATTCACCATCACGGCTGCCGGCAACATCCTGCGGAGCGCGGCAAGCCGGGCCTCCTCCGGTCTGAAATCGAGATCGACATACAACGCCGCGCCGCGATGCGCCTCCAGATCTGCGATCGTTCGGACGATTACGCAATCCGCGTTTGGAAAGAGTCGCGGAACATCACGTTCACTAAGCACGATGACTGTCATCATCCGCAAATATATCGGCCTCCGGCCGAAATCCCTCATCTTTGCCGTATGGAAAAAAAGATCGTTCACACATCGAATGCCCCTGCCCCCATCGGGCCATACAGCCAGGCCGTCCAGGCCGGCCCGCTTCTTTTTATCTCCGGCCAGATCGCCATTAACCCGGGAACAGGTACCATTGACGCAACAGATATCGGCGCAGAGACCCACCAGGTCATGCAAAACCTCGGGGCCATCCTGTCCGCGGCCGGAGCAGGCTTCGGTCACGTGGTAAAGACAACGATCCTGCTGAGCGATATGACACTGTTTGCGACCGTCAATGAGATCTATGGCCGGTATTTCACCGGCGACTACCCCGCGCGCGAAACCTATGCCGTAAAGTCGCTGCCGAAAAATGTAAATATTGAAGTCAGCATGGTGGCGATGACGTAGATCATTTCTTCAAAACGCCAAGCTCCTTACCGATCTTTGAAAATGCGGCGATCGCCCGGTCGAGGTGCGTCTGCTCGTGCGCGGCGCTTAGCTGGACCCGTATCCTCGCCTGCCCCTTCGCAACGACCGGGTAAAAGAACCCGATCACATAGATGCCTTCATCCAGCAACTTTGCGGCGAACTGTTGTGCGACTACCGCATCGTATAACATGATCGGAACGATCGGGTGTTGGCCGGGCCGGATATCGAATCCCGCAGCCGCCATTTTCTCTCGGAAATATTTCGTGTTGTATTCCAGTTTGTCCCTCAACGCCGTGGTCTCGCTCAGCATGTCCAGCACGGCGATACTGGCGCCCGTGATCGACGGCGCCAGACTGTTGGAGAAGAGATACGGCCGGCTCCGCTGCCTTAACATCTCGATGATCTCTTTTCTTCCACTGGTAAAGCCGCCGCTGGCGCCGCCCAGCGCCTTCCCGAGCGTTCCGGTGATAATATCGATGCGCCCCATAACACCGCAATGTTCATGCGTGCCGCGCCCTGTCTTGCCGAGAAAGCCGGATGAATGCGATTCATCGATCATCACGATCGCGTCGTATCGGTCGGCCAGGTCGCAGATCTTGTCCAGTTGCGCGATCGTCCCGTCCATGCTGAACGAACCGTCCGTCACGATGATCCTGCTTCGGGCGCCTTTTGCCGCCTGCAGCTGCGCTTCCAGGTCTGACATCGTATTGTGCTTGTACCGAAAACGCTGCGCCTTGCAAAGCCGAACCCCGTCGATGATGGACGCATGATTCAACTCGTCCGAAATAATGGCGTCCTGCTCGCCGAACAACGGCTCGAATACGCCGCCGTTCGCATCGAAGGCCGCGGCATACAGGATGGTATCCTCCGTTCCGAGGAAAGCGGCGATTTTACGCTCCAATTCCTTGTGAATATCCTGCGTGCCACAAATAAAACGCACGCTGCTCATCCCGTAACCGCGCGACTCGATGGCGGCATGCGCCGCGGCGATCACCGCCGGATGACTGGATAACCCTAGGTAATTGTTGGCGCAAAAGTTCAGCACTTTCGCTCCGCCCACCGTGATCTCCGCCCCCTGCGGACTGGCGATGATGCGCTCGGTTTTGAACAAGCCCGAAGCCTTGATCTCCGCTAACTCGGCAGCGATACGTTTGACAAACGATGCGTTCATGATTTCCAGATTTTAATTTTCCAAAAGAGCGAACCGGCCCGGGCCCAGTTCAGCGCAAATGTAAGTAGCTGAAATATTATCCGTTAGACAAGGAGGGCAATTTTTTGACAACCCGTAACAAATTATTATCTACCTTCGTCTTAGTTTAAAAGTCACATGAAACGCAACCTTGTCTTCCGACTGTTCATGGGCACCCTGATCATCCTCTTCGGGTTGATCGCTCTCTCCTATACGCATTCCCGCGCCTCCCGCCAGGACGATCCCGCGGCGGCCAACGAGGGCAAATGCGACAGCAAATGCCAAAGCCCGTTCGTTCTCTGGGAATCCCTTACCCACAATTTATTGATTAGCAAGCATTAATCTGCAAATTTCCTTCTTTTTCCTCCCATGTTGTAACTTTTGACCCCGTTACGGCGTACGTATGTTGTACATATTTACAACAAGTCCGCGGGGACACCATTCGGCCTATGACTGATAGAGAATATAATGACTGTGTAACGTTATACGCGGATAACGTCTATCGCTTTATCCTGAAAAATCTGCGGCGGGAAGACGATGCAAAAGACGTTGTCCAGTCGGCGTTTGAAAAACTTTGGAAGAACCGCGGCAGCGTCGATGCGGTGAAAAGCAAATCCTATCTGTTTACGATCGCTTATCACCAGATGATCGACCACCTGCGTAAGGAAAAGCGGGTCGAACTTAAATCGGTTTTCCGCGAAGAGACGATCGTGAGCGACCGGCCGGTGAGCCCCTTGAAAAAAACGCTCGAGACGGCGCTGGCGAGGCTGAATGAAACCCAGCGATCGCTGGTGCTGCTGAAAGACTATGAAGGATACTCCTATTTGGAGATCGGCCAGATCACCGGACTGACCGAAAGCCAGGTGAAAGTATACCTGCATCGTGCCCGGATCCAGCTGAAAAATTACCTGGTCAGCCTGGAAAACCTAATTTAAAGCCTATGATCACGAGAGATAATTACGAAGAGTTCTTTTTGCTGTATACGGACAACGAATTGTCGGAGGCGGAACGACATGCGGTGGAGCGTTTTGTTGCCGAACATCCCGACCTTCGCGACGAATGGGAAGCGCTGCTGCAATGCAGGGTATCTCCGGATTCTCATCTTATCTACCCCGACCGGAACGCCCTTCTCAAACCGGAGATCGAGGGATCGGCCTATACCGGCACCCTGCTTTCCTATATCGACGGCGAACTGAATGCGGAAGAATGCGCCCGCATCGAATCGGTCCTTCGGGAGCAGCGGCACGTTGCGATCGAATTGGCCGTGCTTCGCCAGACGGTCAGTCATCCCGATCCCGCGGTCGTCTTCCCGGAAAAAGACCTGCTGTACAAACCGGAGACAAACAGAAGGGTCATCCCGATGCCGTGGTTACGTACAGGGATAGCCGCTGCTGTTGCGGGGACGATCGCCCTGCTCTTGCTGTTGCCCGCCAAACATCCGGCCGGCCGGCTCGAGCCGCACGCCATCGCATCCAATGACTCACCCGCGCCTGCACATAAAATATTTCCAGCTGTAACTCAGAAGGCGGTTGTCGCGTTACACCCTGTAGAAGGCCAGCCAACAACGCAAACACGGAAGGACCGGCCGGCAAAACAGATCATTCAAAGACGGGAGCCGCCGCAGGCACGGGACCGGGAGCCATGGCAAGCGCGGGACGTGGCAGCAGTCGATGATCAGGACGCTTCGCCCGCCGCGACGCGGAGCAGGGTCGATCCGGTAAAAGTGACGGCCGACGCGGGCAAGATCACCACCGACGCGATCGGCTCGATGCCCCGGGCGAAGGATCTCGCAGCCGATGTTCATTTTGCCGTGCAAACGGGTATCCCGGCAGCGCAGTCGTCATTTGCCACGCAGGCTTTGCAGGAGGAAGCCGGCGATCAGCATGACAACAATTTTGCAACCGACGAATCGGCTGCTCCCGGCAGAACGGCATTGCGCGGCATTTTTCGGAAACTGAAGCGGACCCTGGGCAAGACGGCGGAACGCGACGGCGACGGCAACCGGCAGGTATTGGTTGGAGCCTTCCAGGTATCACTTGATTAAGAAAAAAAGGAAAAAATTATGAACCGGTTATTTTTACTGGCGGCAGGACTTTGCCTGACCCTTTCCGGAATGGCCCAGGTCGACACGACCGGCAGAGCCACCGACACCACGACCCGCCCTAACGACACCCTACACGTAGGAAATCTGGTTATCGTTCGCAACGGCAAACCCGACTGGGATAATCCCGAATATGTACGCGTCCGCAGACACCACAACTGGACCGGCCGGCCCCCCAAGGTGAGCACCGACTGGTGTATCCTCGATCTCGGCATCGCCTACTTCAACGACAAGACCGATTACACATCGGCGGCCGCGCAAAAATTTGCCCCCAACTCAACAAAGGATTGGTTCAAACTGAACAACGGAAAATCCGTGGACGTCAATATCTGGCTCTTCATGCAGCGCTTCAGCCTGATCAAAAACGTGGTCAATCTGAAATGGGGTCTCGGGATCGAGCTGAACAACTATCGGTACGAAGAGAATATCCGCTATAAGATCAACCCTACGACGGTGATCATGGACACCATCAACTTCACAAAAGACAAACTCGCGGTGGACTACGTCACCATTCCGCTCATGCTTAACTTCAATTTCACCCCGCACCGGCGCAACAACCCCTATGGTTTCAGTGTCGGAGCAAGCATCGGCTATCGGTATTCATCCCGGCAGAAATTCAAAAGCCATGAATTCGGCAAGCAAAAGACCTTTAACGATTTCGACCTCGAAACCTGGAAATTGTCCTATGTCGCGGAGTTGGAGCTGGGCTGGGTGAAATTTTACGGGTCCTACGCCGTCAAGTCTATGTTTACCAATGGCTTGAATCAGATCCCCTATACCGTGGGCATCCGGCTGGGCGCGTGGTAGCGGCCCCCCCTCGCGCGGGAAAAAAGTTAAAATGATCCCCTCGGGAAATATTCACTGAACGCCGGCCGTTTTGAAGGGTCAAATCGCCTACTATGACGACGCGAAAACTGATCCTCGGCAGCCTGATGGCCCTTACCCTTTTTTCCTTCCGGGATGCTCACCATCGATCCGCCAGCCGGCGTTTTTTTCAACCTTCGCCCGAAGGAGAAATCTATATCCTTGTTGTCAAATCCAATTATGAGCTTCAGCTGTTCGACCAGAAGGGCTGGTATGCGACCTATCCCGCCGTATTCGGAAGCAAATCGCTGGACGACAAAATGACCATGGGCGACCGGAAAACACCCGAAGGGACCTACCACATCGTTTCCAAACGACCGCACGAAAAATGGAACAAGATCATGGACCTCGACTATCCGACCCCGGCCGATATCGGCAAATTCAACGAACGAAAGGCGCAGGGCGTGATCCCAAAAGATGCGAAGATCGGCAACGGGATCGCTATCCATGGCACCTGGCCGCACGACGAACACGCCGTGGACGCCTACCAGATGTGGACCAACGGCTGTGTTTCGCTTAAGAACGAAGACATGGATGAAGTATACCGGATCGTGCCCGTCGGCGCCAAAGTGATCATCCAACACTGACTTGCCCGCCGAAGCCTTGGCGCAGGAGGGTCTAAAGCCTTCCTCCTTTGATCTCTTCTACCACCGCCGGATCCAGCAGGGTGGTCGTGTCCCCGAGATTCTGGGTTTCCCCTTCCGCGATCTTTCGCAAGATGCGGCGCATGATCTTGCCGCTGCGCGTTTTAGGCAACCCGTTCACCAGTTGGATCTTGTCCGGCTTTGCGATCGGACCGATCACGCGGGCGACCGTTTGACTGATATCTTTCCTGATCAGGTTCTCGTCGGACTTGTTGCCGCTGAAGATGACATACGCATATATGCCCTGCCCTTTTATCTCATGGGGATAACCGACCACCGCGCTCTCCACGACGCCGGTATGCATATTGATCGCATTTTCCACTTCCGCCGTTCCGATCCGGTGCCCGCTCACATTCAACACATCATCTACCCGGCCGGTGATCCGGTAATTACCCTGCTCATCCCGTAACGCCCCGTCGCCCGTAAAATACAGACCTTTGTACGTGGCAAAATAGGCCTGACGACAACGCGCATGATCGCCATAGGTGGTCCGGATGATCGACGGCCAGGGGAATCGGATACAAAGATTGCCGCTCACCCCATTACCACGCAGTTCCTCGCCCTTCTCGTCGACAAGGATCGGCTGTACGCCCGGCAGCGGCAAGGTGGCATGCGCAGGTTTTCCCGGCGTGATACCCGCCAGGTTGGAAATCATAATACCACCGGTCTCGGTCTGCCACCAGGTATCCACGATCGGACACCGTTTTTTCCCGATATGTTCGTCATACCAATGCCATGCCTCTTCGTTGATCGGCTCGCCGACCGTCCCGAGCACGCGCAAGCTACTCAGACCCTTATCCTTCACAAAATCCAACCCGAACCCCATCAAACTGCGGATGGCCGTCGGCGCGGTATAGATGATGTTGACTTTCAACTTGTCGACAATGTCCCACAACCGGCCGGCGTCGGGCCAGGTCGGAATGCCCTCGAACATCACCGTGGTCGCACCGGCGCTCAGCGGCCCATAGACAATATAACTGTGCCCCGTGATCCACCCGATATCCGCCGTGCAGAAATAGATGTCTCCCGGCCGGTACTGGAACACATTGACAAACGTGTAGTTTGTAAAAACCATGTAGCCCCCGCAGGTGTGAACGACCCCTTTTGGTTTTCCCGTCGATCCGGATGTATACAGAATGAACAACATGTCCTCCGCATCCATTTCTTCCGCCGGGCAATCCGGATTGCCCTGCTTCTCCACTTCCCGGATCTCTTCCTCCCACCACACATCACGCCCCCGGATCATGCTGACCGGAATGCGGGTCCGCAAAAGCACGATCACCCGCCGGATGGTCGGACAATTCACCAGCGCGTCGTCGATCACCGACTTGAGCGGAATGTCCTTATTGCCCCTGAAAGCGCCATCCGAAGTGATGACTACGCTGCAACTGGCATCCTGGATGCGGTCCGCAATGCTTTGGGCCGAGAAGCCGCCAAAAACCACCGAATGAATAACCCCGATGCGGGCACAGGCAAGCACCGCAATTGCAAGCTCCGGTACCATCGGCATATAAATGCAAACGCGGTCCCCCTTTTTGAGCCCGTTATTCTTTAGCACGTTGGCAAACTGGCAAACCTTGAAATGAAGCTCCTTATAGGTGAGGACACGATTGGGCTCCTTCGGGTCGTTTGGTTCCCAGATGATCGCCGGCTGGTCGCCCCGTTCCGCCAAATGCCGGTCAAGGCAATTCTCCGTAATATTCAGTTTTGCGCCTTCGAACCATCGAACCTGCGGCTCCGTAAAATTCCATTCCAACACCTTGTTCCATTTCCTGCGCCACTGGAAATGTCCCGCAATCCCGGCCCAGAATCCTTCCGGGTCCCTGACGCTGGCTTCATACATCGAACGATATTCTTCCGCCGACTTGATCTGATAAGGATAATTCATACCTATTTTTTTATGACACCGTCCCGACAGGCAGAACGACTTTTCCATACATCTCATTCAACAAACCCGCCACGCCGGTATAAATTGCAGACGCCCCGCATATCACCCCTTCTATGCCGGTAAATTTCTTGATCCCCGCATTCCCGGTGTAATCACCCAGCGCCAGCAAAAAGAAGAGCACCGTCAGCGTGGCAAATACAAACTGCAAGGCCCGGTTCAGTTTCAACGTTCCGAAGAAAAGCAGCAACGTGAACAACCCCCACATGATCAGGTAAGCGATCATCCCATTCTCCGCCGGAGCCGAAGTCCATCCCCATTTCGGCATCACGATGAGCGCGACAAGCGAAAGCCAGAACAGACCATAGGACGTAAAAGCCGTCAGGCCAAACGTATTGCTCTTCTTGGCTTCAATGATGCCGGCAATGATCTGGGCGATGCCGCCATAAAATATCCCCATGGCCAGGATCATGGAATTCATTTCAAAAAGACCGGCATTGTGCAAATTCAACAATACCGTCGTCATGCCGAAGGCGCAAAGGCCCAGCGGTGCAGGATTGGCAATGCCGTCCTTGCTTGCGGCGACAACAGGAGGAGGGGTCATGATCGTTAGTTTAATTGTCTTAATGCCACAATTTTAAGCCATTTTATCAGAATTCCCACCGTAAATTCGCGCATGTCGATTGAAGTAAAGGACCTGGTAAAGGTCTATGGCGAACAGAAAGCGGTTGACACCATTTCATTTAGCGTCGGCAAGGGGGAGATCGTCGGCTTCCTTGGTCCGAACGGGGCCGGCAAGAGCACGACGATGAAGATCCTGACCGGCTATCTTGGACAGGATTCCGGCGAGGCCTATGTTTGCGGTATTTCCGTCCGCGACCGTCCGCTGGAAACGAAAAAAAAGATCGGCTATCTGCCCGAAGCCAATCCACTTTATCCCGACATGTATGTGCGGGAATATCTCGACTTTATTGCCGACATCCACCATACCCCCGACAAACGGCAGCGTATGGAAGCCGTCATCACGCTCGTGGGTCTGACCGTCGAGAGCAATAAAAAGCTCGGTCAGCTCTCAAAAGGCTACAAGCAGCGCGTCGGCCTTGCCGCCGCGCTGCTCCACGAACCCGAAGTACTGATCCTCGATGAGCCAACCAGCGGCCTGGACCCGAACCAGATCATTGAGATCCGCGATGTGATCCGCCGCCTGGGGAAAGACAAGACCATTCTGTTCTCATCGCATATCCTGCAGGAGGTGGAGGCGCTGTGCGACCGCGTCATCATAATAAACAGGGGGAAATTGGTGGCCGACAGTCCCCTCAGCCAACTTCGGGCACAAAACACCGGATCGAATGCGATAAAGGTCGTCTTTCGCGATTCCCCCGAACCGACCGCGCTCGAACAGCTGGCACAGGTCAGCGCCGTTGCCCGAATGCCCGACGGACATTGGGTGCTTCAAACCGCCGCTCCGGATGAAGTGAAGAAACAATTGATGGAGCTGGCTTTGCAGAACAATTGGAACATTGTTTCTTTGCAAAGCGGAAATCAAAGTCTGGAAGACATTTTCCGGCAATTGACAATCAACTGACACGGATCAAAAAAACAAAAAATAAATCATGAGCTACATTGCCGACATCCATGCAAGACAAATCCTGGACAGCCGGGGAAATCCAACCGTTGAAGTAGACGTAGTGACCGAAAACAACTTCCGCGGCCGCGCCTCCGTGCCAAGCGGCGCTTCCACCGGGATCCATGAAGCCGTTGAATTACGCGATGGAGACAAGAAAATATTCGGCGGCAAAGGCGTGCTGAAGGCGGTGGCAAATGTGAACGACATCATCGCTGACCAGCTCATCGGATTTCCGGTCAACGAACAGGCCTCACTGGATGCCCGGTTGATCGATATGGACGGCACCGAAAATAAGGGTAAACTCGGCGCCAACGCGTTGCTCGCCGTCAGCATGGCGGCGGCAAAGGCTGCGGCACAGGAAAGCAAATTGCCCCTCTACCGGTACCTGGGTGGGGTCAACGCCACCGTATTGCCCATGCCCCTGATGAATATCCTGAACGGCGGCGTCCACGCGGACAACAAAATAGATTACCAGGAATTTATGATCGTTCCCGTCGGCGCCGAATCGTTTAGCGAAGGCTTGCGCTGGGGCGTCGAGATCTTCCACCAGTTGAAGGCTGTACTGAAGAAAAAAGGCTACAGTACCAATGTCGGTGACGAAGGGGGTTTTGCGCCGGATATCCAAAGCAACGAAGAAGCCATCGAAACCCTGCTGCAGGCGATCGAAGCAGCCGGCTATAAGACCGGCAGCCAGATCGGCATCGCCCTTGACGCCGCCAGCAGCGAAATGTTCAAAGACGGCAAATACAAATTCTACAAAAGCACCGGCAAAGAGCTGACCAGTGACGAAATGGTCGCATACTGGACCAGCTGGGTCAATAAATACCCCATCATTTCCATCGAGGACGGAATGGCCGAGGAGGACTGGGACGGTTGGAAAAAACTGACGGACGCCCTCAGCACCCGGGTACAACTGGTAGGCGACGACCTCTTTGTCACCAACACCAAACTCCTGCAAAAGGGGATCGACAAAGGCGTGGCCAACAGCATCCTGATCAAGGTAAACCAGATCGGGACGATCACCGAAACGATCAACGCCGTGCAATTAGCTCAAAGTCACGCCTATACCACGGTTATGAGCCATCGGAGCGGCGAGACCGAAGACACCACGATCGCGGACCTTGCCGTCGCGCTCAACTGCGGCCAGATAAAGACCGGAAGCCTTTCCCGGACCGATCGTACGGCCAAATACAATCAACTGCTCCGGATCGAAGAGGAGCTTAGCGATTGCGCGATTTATCCGAAAGGCCGGATCAAATTCAAGAAATAAGTCGTAGCTTCCCATAGTAGATGAAAATCCTGTCACATATCCCTCCGTTCCTGAAGAACAGATACGTGCTGACGGGGACCGGTTTTGTCGTCTGGATGCTTTTCTTTGACTCTCGGGACTTGATTACCAGCCACTTCCGGGAGAGGCACGAATTGATCCGACTGGAGGAAAGCAAAAAATACTATGAGCAGCAGATCTCGGCGACCAGGCGGGAACTGGACCGGTTGAAAACAAATCCCGCGGTCCTCGAACGATACGCCCGCGAACGGTTCCTGATGAAAAAAGATAATGAAGACCTGTTCCGCATCCGGGAGGATAGTATCCAAATTTCTCGTTGATTACCAACTCTTTACAACGATTTTGCCCTGTTAGAACACCGGTTGGTTGCCCGCATTTATCCCCGGAACAATTATTCCTGCCGGGGACAATAAGGGCTCCCGAATCCCGTTTTCATAATGGACGTTTCACTTTTACTGCTTCGGATTATTTAGGACATTAAATGGTTTTGCCTATGACACTCTTTACACCGGAGGATCTTTTACGGTATTTGTATAAAGAGTCTTCCCCAGAGCTCACTTTGGCGATAGAGGCTGCGCTAAAGGAGGATTGGATGTTGCGGGAGAAGCTCCAGGTTTTGGGCGCTTCCGTCGATAGCCTGGACAAAATAGTTGTTACCCCTCGGGCCGAGGTCATTGCACGAGTTCTGAACTACGCCCGGAAAACAGCCATACAGGAACACGAATCCATCTCGCATCCCTGATCTTCTGTACATTTGTGGTCGTTTAAGCGATGACCAGAAAACAGCGCTACCAGTTCGTGCTGCATTACTTCAGCCGGCACAACCCTGACGCAGCAACAGAATTATTGTATGATAGCCCCTTCCAGCTTTTGGTAGCGGTTATCTTGTCGGCACAATGCACGGACAAGCGCGTCAATATGACGACCCCCGCGATATTTGAGCGTTATCCGGACGCCCTGTCGCTTTCGAAAGCCACGGTTGACGAACTATTCCCCCTGATTCGCAGTATTTCCTATCCAAACAACAAGACCAAACACCTGATCGGGATGGCAAAAATGCTGGTTGAAACTTTCAACGGCGAAGTCCCCCTTACGATAGATGAGCTGGTCCGGTTGCCGGGCGTCGGCCGAAAAACCGCCAATGTAATCACGTCGGTGGTTGACAACCAGCCCAATATGGCAGTAGATACCCATGTTTTCCGGGTCGCCGCCCGGATCGGGCTCACCGTAAACGCCAAAACCCCGCTTGCAGCCGAGCGGCAACTCGTGCAGTTTATCCCCCGCGAACAGGTTCACATCGCTCATCATTGGTTGATACTGCACGGAAGATATATCTGCGTCGCCCGGACGCCGAAATGCGCCGAATGCGGGCTTAAGCCCGCCTGTAAATACTACGCGAAACATGTTGGAAAAGCGCCCGCAGCCCACCCCTAAGCCACATGCCGCTTCCGGTGTTTGCGCTTCTTTGCCGGCGGCTCGGGGCCTTTGGTGCTCGCGCCTTCATCGATACCCATCGCCTGGTACACCGTCTCCTGGATCCGGCCACGGATATTCAGCGCCGATAACCGGGGATTGTTATCGATCGGATTTACCCGGTTCGAAAGGAAAATAAAGATGAGGTTATATTTCGGATCGACCCATACACAGGTCCCCGTAAACCCCGTATGTCCAAAGGTTTCCGGGGAAGCCGACAGGCAGGGATAAGGCTGTTTCAGCTGCGTATTGTTCTTTTCCGGTTTGTCGAACCCCAGCCCCCGGCGGCTGATATCGCTATGATAAGCCGTAAAATTGTCGATCGTCGACTTCTTCAAAAAGGTCCGGCCCTTCAACGTCCCGCCATCCAGCAGCATTTGCTCCAGGATCGCCAGGTCATAGGCATCGCTGAACAAACCGGCATGACCCGCGACCCCGCCGAACATGGCAGCCCCCGGATCGTGAACGTCCCCACGCAGCAACTGGTGACGAAACGCCGGCTCGTCGGCGGTCGGCGCTATGCGACCCAAAGGAAAACGCTCCCGCGGCCGAAACCCCGTCGACGTCATCCCCAGCGGGTCGTAAAACGTCTTCTTTACGTATTTGTCCAGCGTCATCCCCGTGATCGCTTCGACAACCTCTCCCATATAAATAAAATCGTTGTCGCTGTATACATATTTCCTCGGGCCTAAAACGCTTTGCACGACCCGTAGATCCATCGTATCCCTCCAGTCATTTCGCAGGTAAAGGTTCTCTGCCACCCGCACCCCGTGCGAACTATCCGGCTGCCGGGTAAAGACCCCCGCCATCGGATTCTGATCCTTGCTGGTATCGACCACTTCCTTATAAAAAACGACATCGGGGATCAGCCCCGCTTGATGCAACAAAATGTCGGAGATCGTCAGCGGAGCCTTGTCCGAACCGCGGACCCAGGGTAAATAGTCCCCCAGCGTCTTTTGCAGGTCCAACCGGCCTTCATCGTATAGTTTCATCACCGCCATGGTGGTGGCGCAAATTTTTGTGCAGGACGCCATATCGTACAGCGTCTCGGTATACACGGGCTCCTTCCGGTCATAGGCCATATAGCCATATGCCTTTTCATAAGCGATCTTCCCGTCCCGCGCCACCAATACCACCATCCCCGGCGCAGCTCCTTTCGAAATGGCTTCATTGCAAATATCGTCGATCCGGTGCAGGACCGCCGGGTCCATACCCAATGTTACCGGATCCGCCGCCGGCAGCGCGCGATACGGACCGGTAATCCCCGCGCCCGCCCGGTACAGATCACATACCGTCACGGGCAAATGCCCGCGGGCAGTGAACTTCCCGTTGAGCAGGTCCGCCGCCACCTGCTGGGTTGTGGAGTCGTCTTCATAACACGCGACCGATACCCGCGCCTCGCAACTGTTCCGGATCGCATAGGGATTGCCGAAAACCATCGTCACGCACCGCTCCCGCTCCTGGAGCGATCGCAGCAGCCACACCGCCGGCGCGCTGATCAGGAAATTCCGGGCGGGGTACCGCCCGTAATTATGAAGCCCCACGACCAGCGCATCATACCGGTTGCTCACCAGCTCCAACGCTGCGGCGGCCTTCGCGCTGTCAAGATGGTAATCGAACAAATACACGTCGGCGTTATAGTCTTCCCGCATCCGGCGGCTAAAGGAATTCTCTTCGGTCAGCCCCATCCCGATATAAGCGATCCGCTTCTTTTTGATGGGGTGCATGGCCACGAGCGCGGGTGACCCTACCGTCGCGGCAAGCAACGGAAAAACCGCCGAGTCGTCATTCCGAAGCACCGTCAGCGCATCCCCGGCGATCTCCCTGCGCAAAGAATGGACACCCGCATTCAGATCCGCCGTGAGGTGATTCAGATCGACCGGTTTCCATTCAGCCAGCCCGTACCGATATTTGGCGTATAATATCTTTTTGACCCGCGCATTGATATCCTTCCAGCGCAGCTGCTTTTCCTTTATCGCCATATTGATCCTGGCTATACTGAGCGGTACATCGCCCGGGAGACAAAGCATGTCATTGCCCGCAATCAACGACTGCACCGACGCGTCGCCGTTAGGGAAATACTTTGCCACCCCCTTCATCTCCAGCGCATCGGTAAAACTGATCCCGTCGAAATGAAGCTGCTTGCGGAGCAGCTTCGTCACGGTGGCATAGGAGAGCGAAGTTGCCCTGTTCGGCGTCTTATCGATCGCCGGGATATAGAGATGTGCGATCATGATGGCAGGAACCCCGGCCCTGATGAGCTGACGGAACGGATATAGTTCGAGCGAATCGAGCTGACGGCGGTCTTTGTTGATGACCGGAAGATCGAGGTGCGAGTCGACGGCCACATCCCCATGACCCGGGAAATGCTTTGCGCAGGCCATGACCCCCGCAGCCTGCAACCCCTTCATATATTCAATCCCGAATCGAGCCACCCTTTCGCGGTCTTCGCCGAAAGAGCGGTCGTTGATCACCGGGTTGTCCGGGTTATTGTTGATATCGACGACGGGAGCGAAATCCACCTGGATGCCTATACGCTTGCACTGGTTGCCGACCAGCAGCCCGTACCGGTAGATCAGCGCGGAATCCGAAATAGCGCCGAGCATCATCTGGCGCGGTAACCCAAGCACGCTGTCCATACGCATTCCAAGCCCGTTCTCCGCATCGATACAAAATAAAACGGGTGTCCTGGCGATACCCTGTAACCGGTTGATCCGCTCCGCCTGGGCCACCGGGTCGCCCTGGAAAGTACAAATGCCGCCGACATTGTATTTCCGGACCGCTTCTTCGGCTATCGAATCATAGAAGATCGCGCGGTGCGTTGCCGGATCTATCCCGGACAACCGGATGACCATCAGTTGGGCGATCTTTTCGTCCGGTGTCAGCGTTCGGAAAACACTGTCCACCCAGGCATCGGCGGAAGGAGCAACAGAATGTTGGGCGTGGCTTCGGAGGACAACAAGGGTAAGTAGCAGGCCCAACAAGACGGGTTTTCTCATTTCGGCGTAAATTGCACACAAAATAAGCCAGAATTGCCAGACATCATTCATTTATTGCCGGACAACATTGCCAATCAGATAGCAGCCGGCGAAGTGATCCAGCGTCCGGCAAGCGCAGTAAAGGAATTGCTGGAGAACGCGGTGGATTCGGGCGCTTCGGATATCCGCCTGTTCGTACAGGACGCCGGTAAATCCCTGATCCAGGTGATCGATAACGGGATGGGGATGAGCGAAGCGGACGCGCGGCTCGCGTTCGAACGGCATGCGACGTCCAAAATAAAAAACATCGAGGACCTCTTTCATATCCGTACGATGGGTTTTCGCGGCGAAGCCCTGGCCTCCATCGCAGCCGTCGCACAGGTCGAATTGCGAACAAGACGTCCGGACGATCCCACCGGCACCAGCGTGCGGATAGAGAACAGCCGGATCATCCGCCAGGAGCCGGCAGCCACCCCCTGCGGCACGACCATCAGCATGAAGAACCTCTTCTTCAGCGTTCCGGCCCGCCGCAATTTTCTCAAAAGCAATCCCGCGGAAATGCGCCACATCGTGGAAGAATTCATCCGCGTGACCCTGGCGTTCCCGTCGATCTTTTTCTCCCTCACCTCCAACGGCCAGGAGCTGATGCATCTGGAAAAAGGAAGCCTGAAACAACGGATCGTCCAGATCCTCGGGGCATCGTTCGCTTCCAGGCTGGTGTCCGTGCAGGAGAATACCGACTATCTGAATATCTATGGTTTTGTCGGCAAGCCCGATACGGCAAAAAAAACCCGCGGCGATCAATACCTCTTCGTCAACAACCGGTTTATCCGGAGCGCCTACCTCAACCATGCCGTCATGGGCGCTTACAACGAGATGATCCCCGCCGATAGCTATCCGCTCTATGTTTTGTTCATCGACCTCGACCCGGCGCAGGTGGATGTCAACGTACACCCGACAAAACAGGAGATCAAATTCGAGGACGAAAAGATCGTATATGCCTTTGTCCAGGCAGCCGTCAAGCATGCCCTGGCCCAGTTCAGCATCACGCCCACGCTCGACTTCGACCTCGACCCCGCGATCCAACGGCTCGATGCGATCAACAACCCCGTCACCGAAGAAAAAAAGGCCGCGGTCGCCTCCTCTTCGCTGTACAGGACCTTCACACAAAAACATCAGGCGCACATCATCGAGCCCGATACAAAAAGCGAATTACGCCACTGGGCCGATTCCATCCAGGGATCCCCGGCTGCGGCGCCCGTTGCCAGCGGCATCAACCGCGACCTCGTATCCGACCGCGACCTCGTATCCGACCGCGACCCCGCATCCGACCGCGATCTTGCATCCGACCGCGACCCCGCATCCGGTACCATACCCCATGGCGGCAAAGCCCGCATCCGGCCGCTGGAAGGTGCAGCCCTTCAGCAGCTACTCAATACCTATATCGTCACCCCGACGACCCGAAGCTTTATCCTGATCCACCAGCAGGCGGCGCACGAGCGTGTCCTCTACGAACGCCTGATCGCAGCGGCGGCCGGACAACCGATCCCAAGTCAAAAGAGCCTCTTCCCCGCCACCCTTAGTTTGTCCGCACCCGATGCGATCCTCCTGACGGAGCTGCTCCCCGATCTGCAGCCGCTGGGCTATACCATCGAGCCGTTTGGAAAGGATAGTTTTATCATCCAGGGCAGTCCTGCCGACCTGGGTCAGGGAGACGAACGGTCCTCGCTGGAAGACCTGCTCGAGCAATACAAACATTTTTCGAGCGAGATCCGCTTCTCGCGCCGGGAAAAGCTCATTCGCACCATGGCCAGGCAAAAGGCCGTCAAGGCGGGTACCCCGCTCGACGAACAGGGAATGCGCGCCCTGGTCGCAGACCTCTTCGCCTGCCGGCAGCATAATATTACCCCGGGCGGCGATCCCACCTTTATCGAATTCCAAAAAGATTACGTTGAAAAACTATTTGGCCGGTGACAACCTGCTCAATCACTATCCCGGATGCGATGGATGAGCTTCTCGATCTGGCGGCGCACCGTCGTCCCACTACCCGTATAGTTGTTGACCAGCACCGAAAAAAGCAGCAGCCGGCCCGATCTGGTGAACAGGTACCCGCTGAGCGCGGCTACCCCCGAAAGACTACCCGTCTTTGCATATATAAAGGTGCTGTCCTGCCGGTAATAGGCGGAAAGCGTGCCGGTCCCGCCGGTGGGCAGCAGCCGTTCCAGCCGCGCCAGTCCGAATTCATGTTGCATCCGGTTTAACAACCAGACAAAGTCCTGCGGGGTGAAGAGGTCATTCCGGCTGAGCCCGGAACCATCTACCCAGTTTGGCTGCTGCGGAAGGGAATCCAGCACGACCTTCAGGAGATAATCGATCATGTGCGAATCGTTCATGCTTCCGAAGAGCTCATTGCCTGCCATCAGCAGGGTCTGTTCCGCAAAGAAGTTGTCGCTGTAATACATCATCGGCCGGAACATCGAATCGACCGGCCTTGAATGGAGGACCGTCCAGGCTTCCGGATGCAGGTTACCGAAGTGGCGCACGCCCACCGGTTTTCCGGCGGTGTCGTGCAGGAGCAACGCGGCCGATGCTAACCCGTCCGTGATAAAGGGAGTATACTGTTCCTTATGTTCTTCCTTCCCCTCCATGACCTCAAAAACATTCCGGTTTAGATCCCGGCGGACGAAAAAGCGCTGTTGCGCGGTGTCGGGGTTGAACCGGACCGGCCAGTCCACATCCGGGACGGAATATACCGACGGCGAACCGCCGAACGGGTCATTGCTGCTTCCCTTCGGGCGGTCCTGCACCCAGCGGATCATATTCTGGTAGATCGGAAAGGAGCTTCGCTCCGCGGCATAGTCGTCATTGTAGTCATCCCAGGCCCAGCCGCGGCCCATCGGGTAGTCCTGCCAGTTATCATCCGCCAGCCAGATCTTCCGTCCGGTCGCTCGCATAAGATCGATCACCGGTTGGGATGGATAGCCGGGATGTAAAAAAGTCGGATCGCCGGATGGGATCACCAGCAGCGCCGTATCCGTGATCCGATAACGCATACCAACCAACGAATCTCCCAGGTATTTCAGTCCGGCGTACAGGCTGAAGAGTTTTGTATTGCTCGCAGGAACGAAGTATTTGTCCCCCTGGTAGTTGTAGACATACGTCGCCTTCGCGGGGTCAAAGACGCAGATCCCGACCTGCCCGGCCTTCAGCTCCGGCCGGCTGAGCAGGCTGTCCTGCACAAACGCCCCGAGCCCGTCACGGCCCTCCGCCGGTCCGAGATGTCTGCCCGGCGTACACGCCTGCCAGCAGATGGAAGCGCCCAGAAGGAGCGCCAGGTAAGATTGTTTCATGACCACAATATAGGAAATATGACCGGCCCGCCGCTTACCCGCGCATATGCGCCGGCCGCCGGCTTCCTCCGCCAATCCGCCGGGCCCCGATTACCCGCGCTCCTGCGCCCGGAGCCAGCGTTCGGGGATCTCGTTGCTGCTGGCGAGCAGATAATCCTGGTAAGAGCAGGCGATATATTTGCTGTCGGGGAGCTGCATCCACCAGCGCTGGGTCTTCTTGCTTTGAAGAAACGTCGTTTCGACCTCCGCGAATGCCGTCCGGTATTCGATAAAAAATTCGCGCTGCGACAAAGCCGCCTCGCGGCGCCCCTTGCTTTTTCCATCGATCAGGTACCACAACATATGACTGATCTGGCGCGCCGTCAGCTGCCCGGTGTCCCTGGCGGGGATATATCCATAGATGCCGATCGTATTGATCGTGGGGCTCAGGCCGGCATATCGCATCAGCATACAGGCTTCTTCGCCGCTGAAGCCGTTCGGCGACAGCTGGTTGGCCGGCGCATAGGCATGCGCGATCGCCGAAATATCGAAGCTGAACAAATGCGAGTTCCGGATCACCGGTTCCATCTCTTCGATCCTGTCCTTGACGCTGCCAAGCCGGTAACAGTCGAACCGGAGCTTATCCATCGTCTCCAGCATGTGCGGATGGACATAGTAGCTTTGAAACCCGATATGATTGTAGTGCTGAATATAGTTGGGCTCGCCGGTGAGCATCTCCATGAGAAAATTGTCGGCCCGGTTCAGCGAATGGATGTCCAGATCGATCAACGCGTCGACTCCCGTTGCCTCGACGATGTGGCGTTTGTCGGCGTATGTATAATATTGCGAGAGGGTGAGGTCATGCGACCCGCCAAGGATGATCACGGTCTTGCCGATCGCCGTCAGCTCCCGCAGGACCGTCTTCAGCGCCGCATCCGTATCGGCGAGCGATGCGCCGGACCGGATATTTCCCGCGTCGGCGAGCTTCAGATCCGCATGCCAGCCATATAGCTGATAGAATTGTTCCCGGATCGCATCCGGCGCTCCGCCTTCCCGGCGATCCCGCCCCATCCCCCTTTCCTCTTCACATCCCACCAGCACCAGGTCAGCCTCGTAGAGATCGGGAAAAGTCTCTTCATACACATCGATCCGTTTGCCGATCTGCCCGTCTTTGTATCCCTGGTCCTGCGATAATTCGGCCAGATTGATCGGGTCCAGGAAATCGCTGATATGCAGGTTGGGCGACATCATTTGCGCGTTTGAAGACAAACTTACCACAAAATCGGGGAACGAAAATCACCCTCCTTTTCTACCCGACTTCATCTATCTTTGCCCCATGAGTTCCGTGTTAGAGCAGATAGAGCAGTACAAACGGGAGATCGCCGCCATCGTTCCCGACGGTGCAGAGGCGCTCGAGACCTATCGCATCCGATTCCTGGGTACAAAAGGCGTCGTAAAGAACCTGTTCGCCGAAATGAAGAATGTGCCCGGCGACCAGCGAAAAGAACTGGGCTTGATCCTGAATGAATTCAAACAGCTCGCCGAAGCGAAATACGAAGACTGGAAGAACGGCCTCGCCGCCGTGGCTCAACAGGCGGTCTCCATCGACCTCAGCCTGCCCGGCGATCCCATCCCGCTGGGTACGCATCACCCCATTACCATCGTCCGCGATCAGATCGTTCATATTTTTGGCCGACTGGGTTTTTCCGTCGCGGAAGGGCCGGAGATCGAGGACGACTGGCACAATTTTACCGCGCTCAATCTGCCCGAAGACCATCCGGCCCGGGACATGCAGGATACCTTCTACATCCATCAACATCCCGACTGGCTCCTCCGCACCCATACCAGTAGCGTCCAGGCGCGCACGATGGAGCAACAACGACCGCCCATCCGCATCATCTGCCCCGGCAGGGTATACCGCAACGAAACGATCAGCGCCCGGGCGCACTGCTTCTTCCATCAGACAGAAGGACTTTACGTGGACGAGCATGTCTCCTTTGCGGACCTTAAACAAACCCTGTACTTCTTTGTCCAGGAGATGTTTGGCAAGGACGTCCGGGTCCGCTTCCGCCCTTCTTATTTCCCGTTCACCGAACCCAGCGCGGAAATGGACATCAGTTGCCTGATCTGCGGCGGCAGCGGTTGCAGCGTTTGCAAGCGCACGGGTTGGGTCGAGATCCTCGGCAGCGGGATGGTCCATCCAAAAATGCTGGATAACTTTAATATCGACAGCGGAAAATATACCGGGTTCGCCTTCGGCATGGGTATCGAACGCATCTGCCAGCTCAAATACCGGGTCAATGACCTTCGCCTCTATTCCCAGAATGACGTTCGCTTTTTGCGGCAATTCACGGGGGCGGTCTAAAATCCTTTTATGGTAAAGACAATCGGCGTTTGCGGATCAGGAACGATGGGCAGCGGGATCGCCCAGGTAGCGGCAATGGCGGGCTACGCGACGATCCTGTATGACCTGGACCCCGGGATGATCGCCAAAGCGAAGACCGCCATGGAAAAGAACTGGTCGGTACTGGCAGAAAAGAAAAAGATAACGGCCGCGGATCATCAGGCCGCTCTCGGCCGCCTGACATTCACCAGCGACATCCGCCGCTGCGTGGCGGACATCGTTATCGAAGCGATCGTAGAAAAACCGGATATCAAGCTGGGGCTTTTCATCGAGCTTGCCGCGGTGAACCGGAAAGATACCATCCTCGCCTCCAATACCTCGTCGCTGTCGCTCGATGCCCTGGCGGAAAAGATCCCCGGTCCGGACCGCTTTGCCGGGATGCATTTTTTCAACCCGGCGCCGGTCATGAATCTTGTCGAAGTCATCCGCACGAAATATGCTACCGCAGCCACCATCGATACCATCGTGCAGCTGGCGCGCAGCCTGGGTAAGACGCCCGTTCTGTGCACCGATTCGCCCGGATTTATCGTCAACCATGTCGCAAGGCCATATTACCTGGAAGCCCTTCGCCTGCTGGAAACGGGGCAAAGCGACATCGCAACCATCGACGGCCTGCTGGAAGCCACCGGTTTCAAAATGGGCCCCTTCCGGCTGATGGACCTGATCGGTAACGATATCAACTATGCCGTCAGCGAATCCGTCTACGAAGCGATGGGCCGGCCGGAAAGACTAAAGCCGTCGCCCATCCAGCGGCAAAAGGTGGCGGAAGGGCAGCTGGGCAGAAAGACGGGTAAAGGATATTACCGGTATGATTAACCAAGATCCATCAGAAAAGGTCCTTGTTACCGGCGGCACCGGTTTTCTCGGTGCATACATCCTCCGGGAGCTGGTGGAACGTGGGTATACCGTGCGCGCCATTCACCGCCAGGGCACCCTTCCATTTTTCCTTCCGCCGGAAATCCGCGATAACGTGCAGTGGATCCGTTGTGACGTGCGGGATACGCTGGGACTCGAAGACGCCATGACGGGGATGGATGCCGTCATCCATGCCGCCGCAAAGATCTCATTCGCCAAAAAAGAGCGCCGCGAACTTTGGAGCATCAATATCGAAGGGACCGCAAATGTGGTCAACACCGCCCTGGAATTGAACATCCGGCGCTTTCTCTACGTCAGCTCCGTGGCAGCCCTTGGCCGAACCGGCGGTAACGAAGTGGTGACGGAAGAAAAAAGCTGGGAGAACAGCCGCTACAATACCAACTATGCGATCAGTAAATTCCACGGCGAAATGGAGGTCTGGCGCGGTATCGGCGAAGGCCTCCCCGGGGTGATCGTCAATCCGAGCACGATATTGGGTTATGGGGACTGGAACAACACCAGCTGCGCGATCTTCCGCAGCGTGTACAACGAATTCCCCTGGTATACCGAAGGGATAAACGGATTCGTGGACGTAGCGGACACCGCCAGGGCGATCGTCCGGCTGTTGCAGACCGACATCAACGGCGAACGCTTTATTTTGAATGCCGATAATTGGTCCTGGCGTCAGCTCTTCGAAACCATGGCGAAGGAATTCGGAAAGAAGCCGCCTACCCGCGAAGCAACTCCCGTCCTCGCCGGTCTCGCATGGCGGATGGAAAAGGTCAAGTCGCTTTTTACCGGTCGCTCCGCCTTGCTTACGCGCGAAAGCGCACGGGTCGCGGCAAGCAAGACCTTCTTCAATAACGGAAAAATTCTTCGCCTGCTACCCGACTTTCGTTTTACTCCGTTGGAAGAGTCCATCCGTACGGCGTGCCAGCACTACCTGCGGCTGGCCCGGTCGTGACCGGTATTAAAAACAGGGCGCAATTTCGAAATTTGGCGCTTCTTGGCTATCTTGACATCGCAAAACGATATCCATGAACCAGCTTCGGCCCTTTTTCCTTGCTTCCCTTTTGTTCTTCATTTCGCTGCCCGCCTTTTCCCAGCAAAAGACATTCGCTATTGACGGAAAAGTTGTCGATACCGCGGGACAGCCCCTTGCCGGGGCTTCCGTTTTCTGCCAGAATACGACCATCGGGACGCTGTCGAAAAGCGACGGCGCTTTCCACCTTCGGGTAGCCAATGGCGGCTATGACCTCATCGTCTCGTTCACCGGCTATCAGACGGAGTCGATCCGGATCGGGAAAGACCACCGGGAGACCGATACCCTTCGGGTCATGCTAAAACCCGAGGATAAGGCCCTCGAACAAGCCATCGTCACCGGCAGCGCGGAAGTGGCGGACGGCTGGGATAAATACGGCCAATTCTTCCTGGACAATTTTATCGGCACCTCCCCCAACGCAACCCGCTGCGTGCTGGAAAACAAGGACGCGCTGAAATTCTATTTTTATAAGAAGCGGAACAAGCTACGGATAAAGGCAACGTCGGACCTCCTCATCTCCAACAACGCCCTGGGCTATAAGATCCGGTACCAGCTGGATTCCTTTGTCTATGAATACAACACCAACATCGGCACCTACACCGGCTATCCCCTGTTCGAAGAAATGCAGGGTACACCGGAGCAACAGGATGGATGGAAACAAAACCGGCTGTATTCATATGCCGGATCGAGACTTCATTTTATCCGTAGTTGGTACGACAGCACCCTCGACGACGAGGGGTTCGTACTGGAGACCGCGGACAGCAACGACAACAATAAAATGAAACGGATCGCAAACCCCTATGACCCTAAATTCTATTCCGTCGACAGCGGAGACGTGGAAATCGGCTTCACGGGACGCCTGCGGGTCAGCTATAAGAACCAGTTGCCGGATAAGAAATATCTCCAGGAGCATAAGTTCCCCCTGAATACGGCCGTCGAGATATCCGCCATCGACATCCTCAACGGTTTTGTCATCGAAGAGAACGGCTACTTCTATGAACAGTCGGATGTCATCAATATGGGATACTGGGCATGGAAAA
Organism: Puia sp.; assembly: GCA_035501395.1. Taxonomy (GTDB): domain Bacteria; phylum Bacteroidota; class Bacteroidia; order Chitinophagales; family Chitinophagaceae; genus Puia. Next base: position 6,739 of record DATJWK010000149.1, on the reverse strand, counting down.
GGGTGGCGGAGCTCCTGCCGCTGGACTATTTGCCAAACCCATGACCTAACCCATCACCTTCGCCCACAGCTCGGGGATCCGTTTGATCCAGACCAGTTCCCTTTTCTTTAATGCGGCTTCTTCGGCCGGGTAACCAAAATATGTTTTATTGGCCGCCAGGGATGAAGGCACACCGCTTTGCGCCAGGACGACGGCGTTGTCGCCGATGGTGAGGGTCTTACTGACGCCCACCTGACCCCAGAGAATGACACCGTTTCCGATCTCTACCGCACCGGCGATGCCGACCTGTGCGGCAAACAGGCAGTTTTTCCCGGTTACCGTGTCGTGGCCGATATGGATCTGGTTGTCCAGCTTGCTCCCGGCCCCGATGACCGTATCATGCGTCACCCCTCTGTCGATGGTGCAGCCGGCTCCGATCTCGACATAATCGCCGACAACCACCCGGCCGCAGCTTTCCATCTTCCGGTACCAGACCTCCCGGTCCTTTTTGCCGTTATAATAAAATGCATCCGAACCGATCACCGTGCCCGCCTGAATGATCACGTGATCGCCGATGACACAATGATCCAGGATGGTGACATGGGGATGGATCATACAGTTTCTGCCAATGGTCACATGATGTCCGATGAATGCACCGGGATAGACATACGTGCCTTCCCCGATAAGGGCGGATGGGCTGATCGCACCGGTTGCGGGTTCGAACGGCCGGAAATGACGAACGATCTTCAGATAAGCATCGAAGGGTTGTTCGACAACCAGTAAAGCCTTACCGGACGGGATTTCCACCGCTTTATTGATGATGATGAAACTCGCTTCCGACCGGATGCAGGTTTCATAATATTTCGGATGATCGACGAACACCAGGTCGCCTTTTTCGACTTTATGGATCTCGTTGATACCTGTCGCTTGTCCATCTTTATTGCCGATCAGCTCAGCTCCCAAAAACCCGGCTAACCACTGCACTGATACGGGAGAAGGAAATTGCATAGCAAAGAATTTTCGCGAAGTTAGCCCCGAAGAGGCCTCCGATCGTTGTCCTTTTCCACAGGCCAAAAAAAAATGTGCATAAAATTTATGGGAAAATTTTTTTAGATAGAGAAAATTATTTTTAATATTGTGTAGGGAAATTTATTTCCCGGTACTTACTAACCCATCCATATATTGAAGCCCGGTGTTTTCACCGGGCTTTTCTTTTTATCCGCTATCGCATCAAATCGCTGAAACGTGCATCATTACTACATCCTGTACAAACCCTTTCACGTACTCTCTCAATTCTCCCCCGAGGAGGGTAAGGCAACGTTAAAAGACATCGCCCCGGTAGCGGCCGATATCTATCCCGTCGGCAGGCTGGATTTTGACAGCGAGGGGTTGATCATCCTGACAAACGACCGGCGGTTGACCCACCGCCTCCTCGACCCGGTCTTTGGCCACGAACGTGAATATTGGGTGCAGGTGGAAGGAACGATCGGCGATGATGCCCTCCGGCAACTCGAAGCGGGCGTTACCATCACCATCGATCACCAACCCTACACGACTCGACCCGCCGCCGCCCGGATACTTACCGATCCCGCGGTACCCGAACGAAACCCGCCCATCCGTTATCGCGCGCGGATACCGACCAGTTGGGTCAGCCTGACGTTGACGGAAGGAAAGAACCGGCAGGTCCGCAAGATGACGGCCGCGGTGGGTTACCCGACATTGCGATTGATCCGCTACCGGATCCTCAACCTCGGCATCGACGGCATGCGGCCCGGTGAAATGCGGGAAATCCGGAAGGAAGACATTACCTTTCCGGAATAAACAATCAGAATAAAACGAGCGGCTTATTTCCCGCACAAAAAAAGAATCATTATGCTCAAATCGATGACCGGTTTTGGTCGCGCTGAACAGGCAGTCGGCGATAAAACATTCCTGGTGGATGTCAAATCGCTGAACGGCAAGCAATTCGAACTGCAGTTAAAACTACCCGGATTTATGAAACCCTTTGAATTCTCCATCCGTAAGATCCTGTCCGAAAAATTGGGCCGCGGCTCGCTGGACTGCACGATCAGCCTCAAACAAACCGGCAATGCCAAACCCGTCACGATCAATACCGACCTGGCCAAAGCATATTATTATTCCCTCGCCGGCCTTTCCGAGGAATTAAAGCTCGATCCCTCCAACATCCTCAGCACCTTGTTAAAGCTCCCCGAAGTCATCACGCCCACCGGCGATACATTGACCGATAACGAATGGAAGGAGTTCGAAAAGATCATCCTCGCAGCCATCGACGACCTGAATGCACACCGCCTTAACGAAGGGGAATCCCTCGAAGGAGACCTCCTGCTTCGCATCGACAATATCCTTCGCTACCAGGAAGAAGTAAGCCGTCTCGAGCCGCTGCGGCAGGTCAGGATCCGCGAAGGACTAAAGAAACTGCTGGAAGACCAGGTCGGAAAGGACAACTACGATGCCAACCGGCTGGAACAGGAACTGATCTACTACATCGAAAAGATCGATATCAGCGAAGAACAGGTGCGATTGAAGAACCATTGCGATTACTTCCGCGCCGTCATGCAGGAGCAGGAAGAAAGTAAAGGAAAAAAGCTCTCCTTCATCCTCCAGGAGATCGGCCGCGAGATCAACACCACCGGATCAAAAGCCTACGATTCCACGATCCAGCAATGCGTCGTATTGATGAAGGACGAATTGGAAAAGGCAAAAGAGCAGGTTCTGAATGTATTATAATGAGCTACCTTTATATAAATTTCGATTCCTTGAAAAAGTGCCTCCCTTTCCTTGTGATCGCCGCCGGTCTTTTCTGGACCTCATGCTCCATACCGGGGGATGTTTTTGAACAGGATATTGCGCTGCCGGGCCAGGAATGGCCGGGCAGCTATCACCCGACCTTCCACTTCAATATCAGCCGGCGAGACACCGCCAACCGGTACAATGTCTACATCGTACTCCGGCATACGGATGCCTACAACTATAATAATATCTGGCTTCGTGGCACGTCGCTGCGTCCCGGTGACACGGCGACCACCAGTCAACGCTACGATCTTTCGCTGGCAGACAATCAAAAGGGTTGGACCGGCAGCGGCATGGATGACATCTATGAGCACCGCATCGAGATCCAACATGGGTGGAAGTTCAGCCATCCCGGTACCTACACCTACACCCTGGAACAGATCATGCGGAAAGACCCCCTCAAACATGTTCTGAATATCGGCGTTCGCATCGAAAAGGTTCCGGGAAATTAGAAATCGAAAAAGGGAAGCCTCATGCTGAAAAAGAACCGTCTGGCTCTGGCGACCGCCGTCTACTGGTTCCTGCTGGTCTATATCATCGCCCTCCTCGTCTGGTGGTTTATCGATCTGGAGACAAAGAACCGGCGGCTGACCAGCTACAAACTGCTGCATCTGCAAGCCGATGACCCGCATTTCGCCGCCCGGCTGGCAGCCATCCTGGCGGACCAGAAGCTGCAGACGACGGCCTATATCGGTGAAGGCTGCACTTTCCTGTTCCTGATCCTGCTTGGCGCCCTCTTCGTCTACCGCGAAGTACGCCGGCAGATCCGGTTCCAGCAACAGCAACAGAACTTCATGATGGCGGTAACCCACGAGCTGAAAACGCCGATCGCCGTCACCAAGCTGAACCTCGAGACACTCCGTAAATACCGGCTCGACGAAGACAAACAACAACGGATAATCCAGGCCACCATCCAGGAAACCAACCGCCTCGACACGCTCACCAACAATATCCTCGTCGCTTCGCAACTCGAAGGCGGCGGGTATGCCCGCACCAAGGAAGTATTGGATTTTTCCGAATTGGCCGAACAGTCCATCCGCGACTATCGCCACCGTTTTCCGGAGCGCGAATGGATCACCCAAATCCAGCCCGGTTGCTCCATTACCGGCGACCCCTTTTTGCTGCACCTCCTCGTAAACAACCTGCTGGAAAACGCCCTTAAATATTCGCCGAAAGACGGCGCCGTTACCCTCGCCCTGTCAACGGAAGGTCCGCATACCATTCTGGCTGTTAAAGACAACGGCCCCGGGATCCCGGACGAAGAAAAAAAGAAGATCTTCGGGAAGTTCTATCGCAGCGGCCAGGAAACCACGCGCCAATCAAAAGGAACAGGCCTCGGCCTGTATCTGTGCCGGAATATTGCTTCCGACCATAAGGCAACGATAAAGGTGGTCGACAATTCCCCGACCGGAAGTATTTTTATGGTAATATTTTAACGAGAACCCGCCAATGAGCGCAAAAATTTCGATCCTGCTGGTGGAAGATGAAGAAAACCTTCATGAGGCCCTCAAACTCAATCTCGAGCTGGAAGGGTATGAGATCACCTCGGCCTACGACGGGACGAGTGCCCTGCGGGCCGTCCAATCGGAATATTTCGACCTGATCATCCTCGACGTTATGCTGCCCGGCATGGACGGCATCGGGGTTACCGAGACCATCCGCGTCCAGAACAACGACGTGCCGATCCTCATCCTCAGCGCAAAGAACGCCAGCGCAGACCGGGTCCTGGGTCTTCGCAAAGGCGCCGATGACTATCTGACAAAACCCTTCAATCTCGAAGAGTTGCTGCTCCGCATTCAAAAGCTGATCGAAAAAAGCAAAAAAATGCAGGACAAGGATTCCTTTGGCGAACAATATTCATTTGGAAAAAACCGGATCGATTTCAAAGCGCAGGAGGCCACGACCAAAGACGGCGAGCGCATCCAGCTCAGTAAGAAGGAAGCCATGCTGCTAAAGCTGCTCATCGAAAACCGGAACGAGGTGGTAACGCGGGAAAAGATCCTGCAGGCCGTATGGGGATATAATGTTTATCCGACCACGCGCACGATCGACAACTTTGTCCTGAACTTCCGAAAATACTTTGAGGAAGACAGCCGCCATCCGAAATATTTCCACTCCGTCCGCGGCGTCGGCTATAAATATACGGAGTAGCCAGGGCGCCGCGCGCGTGGACGCGCGCGGCGCCGCCCACCCGCCGGCAGCCTATGCCAACCGGTCCAGCACCCATTCGGCCTGCCGCAACAGTTGCTGCATGTTGTAGGTGTCATACGCCGGAGTATACAGGTTCAGCTCACATTCATTCAGCAGGTCATCCAGCGCCAATACCGACGTCGCATCCCAGCCCCGGAGCTCCAGCTGCCGGATAATATTCAGTTTGTTCAGCTCGCTGGACGGAAGGTCCAGTTTCCTGCCGATGGCTTTCCATACGGCGCGGTTGACTTCGCGATAAAAAGCCTTGTAGTCGCCATTTTCGAAGTATTGCCTGGCCTCCGACAATGGATCGGGCGCGGGCGCCGTCGGAACATATGCCGTGGACGGCATCTTCGGCGCCAGGTCGGCAACCGGTTCCGGCTTTACCGCCGGCGCCGCCGGCGCCGGCTTCTTCTTTACCCGCCGCCAAACGAAGAGCGCGGCCAGGCAGGTCAGGATCCCGAGCGTGATTTCCAGCAGATCTTTCCAAAGTCCCGTGATGCCCCCCGGTTGCGCCGTTGCCGGCTGCGGTACCGCAGGTCGCGATCGTTTGACCGGCGGCGTCACCTGCAGGTCCATCGGTCCGCTATTCGCGGACTTGTACGTCTGGGATGACGGATCGAAAAAGGAGATATTGACTGCCGGGATCACATAATGGCCCGAATCGCGGGCCGTGAAAATATAATCGAATGACTTGGATCCGCTCATCGGCACCACCGTCTTATTCACCTCTTCCTTCGCCGTCGGATCGAACGCATCGATGCCCGCCGGCCAATCCACCGGCGGCGCGGTGATCACCGGCAAATTACCCTTTCCCTTGACCACCACGTGCAATGTCGCCTCATCCTGTGCAGCCACGACGGGACGCGACAGCGAAGCCTCGATGGAAAAATTGCCGACCGCACCGTTGTAATCGGCCGGCTTGTTCTCTTCCGGCAAGGGCTTGACCGTAATGGTCAGCGGTTTTGTATCCAGCGTCACATTCTCGTCGACCACGGGACCCAGGTTGCTTTCACCCGACAACTGATCCAGCAGATCTTTCAGCCGGTCGCCGCTGCGGTGCGCCTCCTGGCGTCCCGCAGCCGCCTTTATAAAATGAACGGTATTTTCCACTTCCACCGGATCCAGATCGATGCTGCCGGACTGCAACGGGATCAACTGCGTCTTCCGGATCGTATGCACCGTAAAATCCTTTCCATTCACCTTTTCCGTCGACACGGCATCCGCGCCGGGATCGATCATGTCATATACGCTGAATCCATTCAGGGAAGGACGCCTGGTCACGCGGGATTCCGCATTGAGCCGGGAATATAGTTTGTAGGTGGCGACGATCGGTTCGCCGACAAAACAGGTATTGCGGTCCACTTGTACCCGAACAAAGAGGTTCTTGCGGATCTTTTCCTTTACATTCTCTCCCGGCTTTAACAATTCCTCGCGATCCGACGCTTCGGGAACGGCCGAAGGACCAAAAGGATCCGGGCCGAATGGTTGCATCCCGGGAAATCCGCCAAACGGTGCCGGGTTGGATGGTGAAGCGCCGGAAGCGCCGGAGCCGCCGGGATGGACCGTGACCGCAATGTTGTTGGACCGCATTTTTTTCCCGTCAACGACCGCCGTAGCCCCCGCGATCGTGAACTTACCCGTCCGTGTCGGCTGTAAAACATACGAGAGGCCTTTGTACTGGGACATGTTCCCGTTGATGACGCTCATCCCGGTGGACTGGATCGGACCTTCCACGACATGAAAACCCGGGAATTCG